>CAZROH010000017.1:0-52413 GCA_964601635.1 uncultured Alteromonas sp.
AATTTTCCCTGTTTGCTATAAAAGTAAGCGCTTTGTCTATTCTCTCGGCAACTTTGTCTTTTGAAAGCAAGTTGAGGGTAACGTCTAAGGAGGGAGAGTTACCCCCACCAGTTACTGCAACCCGCAGTGGCATACCCACTTTACCCATGCCTACTTCCAATTCTTCTGCAGTAGCGTGAATGGCTTGCTGAATTGATTCAGGCCCCCACGTTTCAATTGCTATAAGCTTTTCTTTTACTGCTTCTAATGGTTCCCTTGCCACTACCCGTAAATGCTTCTTAGCAGCGTTAGCATCAAACTCATCAAAATCAGAATAAAAATAGGTGCTGATTAGCGCTAATTCTTTCAGGGTCTTCACCCTATCCGCTTGCACAGCAATTACCTTTTCAAGCTCAGGGCCAGCAGAAAGCTCAATGCCCAGCTGCTCAAAATGCCATTTCGCATGCGAGGCTACTTCGCTGGCAGGTAATGTTTTAATATAGTGTTGATTCAACCAAATCAGCTTTTCGGTATTAAATGCAGAAGCGGACTGACCAATTGCATCCAGGCTGAAGTACTCAATCATCTCATTCAAAGAGAAGATTTCCTGGTCGCCATGTGACCACCCCAACCTCACTAAGTAATTAAGTAGCGCTTGAGGCAAAAAGCCGTCATCCCGGTATTGCATGACGCCCACAGCTCCATGCCGTTTGGATAATTTTTTACCGTCGTCACCCAGGATCATGGATACATGAGCATATTCAGGTACAGGCGCTCCTAACGCTTTAAGGATATTAATTTGACGGGGTGTATTATTGATATGATCCTCACCACGAACGACATGTGTGATCCCCATATCCCAATCATCCACTACCACACAGAAGTTATAGGTCGGCGTTCCGTCAGAACGTTGAATAATAAGATCATCCAATTCACGATTATCAATCTCAATTTTTCCGCGAATATGATCATTGATAACCACTTTCCCTTCTATTGGATTTTTAAATCGAACGACAAAAGGTTGGTCCTTAGGATGATCAGTACGGTCACGCCATGTACCAGGATAGCGAGGTTTCTCCCCTCTTAATTTTTGTTGCTCACGAATTTCATCCAGCTCAGCTGCCGGCATGAAACATTTATAGGCCAGCCCATCCGCAAGCATTTTATCAATCAATTCTTTATAGCGGTCAAAACGCTGAGTTTGATAGACAGGCCCCTGATCCCAGGTCAACCCAAGCCACTGCATTCCATCTAATATAGCCTGTTTAGCTTCTTCGGTTGAGCGTTCAATGTCGGTGTCTTCAATACGCAGGACGAATTCACCGCCGGTATTTTTAGCATAAAGCCAGGAATATAAAGCCGTACGTGCTCCACCTACGTGAAGATAGCCCGTGGGGCTGGGTGCAAATCGTGTTACCACCGTCATGAATTTTCTCTAATACGTCAATAAAATATATCCATACATTTTATCAGTCTAAAGGGATTGGAAAAACCACCAAGATTAGTTTCTTTACGGAAATCCCCAGATAAACTCGTAAATGAACACTTTTCACGCAAACAAACATTTAATTATAAATTAGCGGTTGACAGTTTTTATCGCCTCACTATAATACCGCTCCACTTGCCAAGCACGGCAAGTAAATTACACAAGTAGGACGCTTAGCTCAGTTGGGAGAGCACCGCCCTTACAAGGCGGGGGTCACTGGTTCAAGCCCAGTAGCGTCCACCACTTATTCTAAATAAGTGGATAAATTCAACGTGTAAGTATTCTTATAGAGGACGCTTAGCTCAGTTGGGAGAGCACCGCCCTTACAAGGCGGGGGTCACTGGTTCAAGCCCAGTAGCGTCCACCACTTCTTTATTAAATCCCTGGCTTTATTTTTAATAATTGCATCAGTTCTGATGACATCCCCTCTTTTCAGGTTTAAATTACTATCTGTTTGATAAAAAATTGTTTATAAAACATTTTTCACCGTCGATAAAAATGTAATTGGAATAATTTAGGTACAGCATGAATCATAAACTGGCTGAAAAGATGCGAGTACTGATCATTGATGATCAAGTGCTTGCAAAGGGATACTTAAAATATTCTCTCGAACAGCTTGGATTTCAGAGTATTGATTATGTTGAAAAGTCATCACAGGCATTAACGGCAATACGCAGTCACTACTATGATTTAGTTATTTGTGCTTATGACTTAAAGGAAGAACGGGAAGGCTATTATCTTTACGAGCAATTGAAAAAAAATAATGAGCTTCCTGCCACTTCAGCTTTTGTGTTCATTAGTGCGGATACTTCCGCGGAAATTGTACATTCAATTGTCGAAATGCAACCAGATGAGTTTCTCGCAAAGCCTTTTACTATCGGTGATTTAGATAGACGTCTAAATCGGGTATTGAAACGAAAGCAAGCACTGAAACCCATTTACAAAGCGTTAGAAGAAGAGCAACCCGAGCAGGCGTTGGCTGAAATAGAAGCCTTTTTAACCGAACCAAAACACGCAGAATTCTTTCCACTTGCACTGAAATTAAAAGGTGAAACGTTACTAGCCGGTGGCTTGACTGAGCAAGCCTGCGAATTTTATCAAGCTATCATTAATGTGCAAAACTTTACCTGGGCACAAATAGGCCTCATTAAAAGTTATATTCTGCTCGATCAAGATAATGACGCCGAAAAACGTATTCTGGAACTGGCATTCGCCCCTGATGCGATGCTTGAGGCATATGATTTACTTACTGGATTACAAATTAAACTGCACGAATTTGACGATGCGCTCGAAAGCGTATCTATGGCCAGCGAGATCTCTCCACGTAATCTTAAGCGCCATGAAAGGGCATTAGACTTATCGCGCATAACTCACGATTACGAAACCCAGCTAGAAGCGGCTAAACGTATTGTAAAATATGCCAAAAACTCAATCCACGATAAACCAGAAATATATTTGAACGTGGCCCGAGCCAGTATTGATTTTGCGATGACTGCAGATGACAGGCAAACAAACCAACTTATTAAACAAGCCACAGAATCATTACGCCAACTGAAAAACAACTTCCCCAAAGTCGATGTTGAGGATCAGGTCAAAGTGATTGATGCCAGAATTATGTATTTAAAGGATGAAAAAGATAATGCAAAGGCCCTTTTAGATCAGCTGAATGACGAATCGTGGGAAAGTGAGAGCAACGAAGCTTTATTAGATAAAGCGAAAGCATTTCATGAAGTTGGGTTACAGGAACATGCGCTTAGTATTTTGGATGTGATTGAAAAACGCTGTCAAAATGACCCTGAACAAAGCGAACTATTCGTTCAGTATGTTCAACAGGAGAAAGTGGAAAAAACCGAGATTGCACACAGCCCCAAAGATCTCAACAATTTCGCTGTAATTAAGTATAAGCGCGGGGATTTAGCTACGGCGTTAAAAACTTTTCGTCAGGCTTTCACTATTATGCCTAAGAACCCATCCATCGCTTTGAACTTGCTTCAGGCCACTGCAATGGAGTTACGCGACAAAGATCGAATAATAAACGGTAAAGCTGACAAAATTATCCATCGCTGTATGAAAACGATTGAGACGGGGACGTTAACACAGGAACAAGAGCAACGTTACCAACGCATTAAAAGCATACTGGCGAATTTACATTGATAACACTTGACCATTATTAAGTGCACGCTCAGCCTCCTGGCAAAGCGGCTCAATTGATTCGCTAGCAACGATAAATCCCCCTGTCTACTCTGGCTGGATAGCATGGGTAACAATTTTTGCTGCAGTGGTCGTCATGAGTATACATATCCTCTGACACCCTTAACCTTTTAACATATCGAGCCTGGAAACTAATTTATTTGCCGCTTCAGGTGTGATGACTACGCTGCTGTCAGGAATGCACATTAGCACCCATCTGTTGAGACCTACAGAGGCATTTTGAACACTTCTCATCCAATTGTTGAAGTTGTTTTCATCACAAACACCACTGGGAATTTCAAATACCACGCTATCTTTTCTAAACGTCCTAAAAGATGCATTTTTCATGAAAAAGGGCCTTTGGAAACTCAAGTTGCCCATTAATTCAAGCACAATGTATGAACTTTGTTTCAAGTTCAGGAAGGTTTAATTTTTTGAAATAGAAAAACTTGGTAAGTGCTGGGTATAGACTACAACATCTTCATCAAAAAGTTCGTCCTGATAATGGAACGTATGGCTATATTCCATTCCTAACTTTTTCATTATCGCTATCGATGCGGTATTATTAGGATTAGCAATCGCTGAAAACTGGGAAATACCAAAGTCGGTTAGAGAGTCTCTGACTGCCATCGCTGCTTCAGTCGCATAGCCTTTGCCCCAGAATTCACGCTTAAATCGCCAACCGAGTTCAATGTTTTCAGGATCCGCGGTAGCAGTGAAAAAACCCATGGGGCGAACTAATACCCAGCCAATATCCTGATTAGTCTCTTTTAGGGTTACTCGCCAAATCCCCCACCCTAACGGAAAGTTTGCATAAGCCAGCAGTCGCGGTATAAACACACCATCAATTTCTTCCCTGGAAGTGACTCTTCCGCCATTAAGGTACTTCATGACTGCTTCATCCTGATCCACTTCCCACAGGAAATCAGCATCCTGTTCGGTCACGAATGAAAATGTCAGCCGTTCACTGTCTTCGATGTGCATTGTTGTTATTCCTTTTAACCGCCAATCATTGCAAAATGTCGAAATGCATCAGTGTTGTACTTTCTGAACAAACAGAGCAATTGAATTCAAATACTTATAAAAATATGAGATACCTATCAACTGTCTGCCCTTTATGGATAGCCGCGAGTGATTCAGTACGCTTCGCTTAATGAGCATAGGTTCAGTTTACCCTATCTCTTAAACCATTGAAGATGACGAGTCTCGCATAAGTCCTTGCGACTTCCTGAATACCTACTTTACCTCAAATATTGCTGTGCGTTAATAACTATTGATGTTACCCAATTTACTCCAAGTAAAAAAGCGAGGTTAAACGTCTGTTAAAGAGCAATAGCAACCGGCAGTAAATATATTGACAAGAAAGATACTTAGATAACAAAATCCATCGCCGAACCCCTTTACCAAATTGGTCTGTCCTGTACCTGACGAATCAGTTTGCGCCTGAAACGTGAAACAAACTTGCTAGGGAATGAACTTAATTCTGATTAGAGTGTTAAGATACAATACGTTACTGAAAAAATGCCGATTTTAGCCACGAGTCTAAATTAGAAAGGTTGACGCTTTCTGATCATATAAACGTTAATTACCAGACCATTTGAAGTAGATTTCATGCGTTCAAGCCGATTCCCCACAACAACAAACACCCCCATTCGCTGGCAAGTATTTCCCATGCTATGGCCTTACCTACTCGAGTTTAAGGGGCGTATTCTCGTCGCTTTGCTGTGCTTGGTGGGCGCGAAAATTGCCACAATTGGGTTGCCCTATGTGCTCAAATATACTGTCGACTCACTGAATGCGACAGCTCCTGCTGAGATAGCAATTACTACGGTTACCGCACTGGTAATCGCTTACGGTTGCCTGCGCTTATTCAACGTATTGCTTTCAGAAGTAAGGGATACCCTTTTTGGCAGGGTAACTGAACGCGCCATGAGAAGGCTGGGTTTGGCGGTGTTTAATCATCTGCACTCATTGGATTTACAATACCACCTGAATCGGCAAACCGGCGGCCTGGCCAGAGATATTGAACGTGGTAGCAGTGGCGTGAGTTTTCTCATGCGATTCCTGGTGTTCAATATCGTCCCCACTTTCATTGAAATTTTTATCGTCGCGGGATTATTGTTAACTCAGTATGGTGCTAATTATGCGCTTGTTATCATTTTATCCGTAATCTGTTATGTGGCTTTTTCAGTCATTGCAACTAACTGGCGCACGCACTTTGTCAATGAAATGAATCAGGCCGATTCGGCTACAAATTCCAGAGCAATTGATAGCTTGTTAAATTACGAAACCGTAAAATATTTCAATAATGAGCACTATGAAAGCACCCATTATGATACTTCACTGGCCACTTGGGAAAAGGCGAGACGAAAAAATCGACTGTCTCTGTTTGCCTTAAATGGTGGCCAAGCGCTGATCATCGCCATTGCCATGACGACCATGCTGGCAATGGCTGCCTTTGACGTGACAGCGCAGAAGATGACTATCGGGGACTTTGTGTTGATCAATGCCTTTACCATGCAAATTTTCACACCTTTGAATTTTCTTGGTTTTGTGTATCGAGAAATACGTGGGGCGATTGCTAATATTGATAATTTGTTTTCGATTTTGGAAAAGCGTTCAACGGTTGAAGATGCCACGGATGCTCCAGCACTTTCAGTCAGGACCAGTAAGCTCGAATTTAAAAATGTTGGTTTTGGCTATGATGATGAACGGCCTATTATAAAAAACGTCAGTTTTACCATAGAGCCGGGGCAGAAAGTCGCCGTTGTTGGGGAAAGCGGTGGCGGAAAATCAACCTTAGTTAAATTACTTTTCCGCTTTTATGATGTCAGCTCAGGAAGTATTTTAGTAGATGACACTGATATTCGTTGTGTCAGTCAACACTCATTGCGACAGGCATTCGGTGTGGTTCCTCAAGACACGGTACTGTTTAACGACACGATATGGGAAAACGTAAAATACGGAGCCCCCAACGCTTCCGATGAAGCCATTTGGCAAGCAATAAAACAAGCACAATTAATGAATTTTATTGAATCGTTACCAAAAAAAGAAATGACACGAGTGGGTGAACGTGGATTGAAGGTGTCGGGCGGCGAAAAACAACGGATCGCTATTGCCAGGGTGCTTTTGAAAAACCCGCCATTTCTGCTTTTTGACGAAGCCACGTCTTCGTTGGACACACACTCTGAAAAGCGTGTGATGGAGTCCATCAATCAGGTTGCCCAACGTGCGAGTACGCTAATAATTGCTCACCGTCTATCGACAATTGTGGATGCAGACAAAATTATCGTTTTGCACCAGGGGAAAATTGCAGAACAAGGTACTCATCACGAGTTACTTCAACGTGGCGACCGCTATGCTACGTTGTGGAATGCGCAACGAAAGGAGTCTGATCATCAACCCAGTTGAAAAAGCCGTTAATCAAATTATGCCATTTGGGAAGTACGCAGGCAGAAAGCTTATCCACCTGCCAGAGCCTTACCTTGTTTGGTTTCATCAGCAGGGTTTTCCCGAAGGAAAGCTGGGTGAACAGCTTGCGCTCATCTATGAAATCAAGTTAAACGGGCTTGAAAAGACAGTTAGCCCGCTTATTCGGGACGATTGATTCAGCTTGATTCTGGCAAGCCATATTCCAGTTCATAAAAGTGTTTACCGTTTTCTACTTTTATGGTCATGGCCCCGACAATTCCACTCAATTCTCCTGAACCTGAGTTTGGAATAATGGGAATATTAAGTGACTCACCGGACGGCCCCATGATACCACTATGTTGTATGACAAATGCCCCTTCTTTACCGTCAAGGGAGCCCTTCACTATTTCCATCGCGACATAACCCGCCGAACCTTCCACTGCCGTGATGACACTCAGCATTTCGCCCTTGCCTGTGGCTGTTAGCTGCCCTCTATACGATTTATCAATTGTCATTCGGTTCACTGTATTATCATCGTCCGCCATGAACGTCGGCTCGATGGGCTTTAGCTCAACGTCAAATTCGCCCATAATCTTTTTCATGCATCACTCCTTTCGCAATAGAATTCAAACCATTAAAACTGTATACTCATACAGCTATATTTGCAATGTAACCGGAATAGTATTTTGAGATCAAAACGGCAAAAGCAAGTGGTTATCGATCGACAGATATTGGCGCTACATGAAGCCATGGTAGATAAGGTATTGAATGAACCATGCCTGTTTTCGGTATTGCCGGACAATTTGAAACGCTATCGACAGATGGGCATGCTTAGTTATGGCAGCGCATTATTATGGGAAAGCATTCTAGCGGCTTATCCCAACCCCATTACTTTTCGGGAAATGGTATTAAGTGCAGAACCCCGCATGGCACAACTTCGCAGACGCACTATTTTCAGTGGCTTGTTAACCGAAAAAGAAAGAGAACAGGTGCTGGCAAAATACATTGCCAGCGAACTAAATTAGCGCAGCTCACAATTAGGTAGAAAGCTGCAATATTGTCAATCGATATCAATTACGACTGTCGCAAGTGGTCCGCTACCAGGAAAGCCATTTCCAGCACCTGATCGGCGTTTAAGCGCGGATCACACTGAGTTTTATAGGCTTGTCTTAAGTCTTCATCACTAATTTGATAAGCTCCGCCGGTACACTCGGTGACATGCTGCCCTGTCATCTCCAGATGGATCCCACCTGCATGGGTACCTTCGGCGTCATGGGCGGCGAAGAACTGTTTAATTTCACTCAAAATAGCATCAAAATTACGGGTTTTATACCCACTTGAGGCTTTAAACGTATTGCCATGCATGGGGTCAGAGCTCCACACTACGTGCTTTCCTTCGGCTTTTACCCGGCGCAATAATCGCGGCAAATTATCCGCTAGCGTATCCGCCCCCATGCGCGTGATCAGAGTTAATCTACCTGGGTCGTTTTCGGGATTGAGTGCATCAATTAACCTAATCAACTCGTCTTCCTGCATTGTAGGCCCCACTTTAACGCCAATGGGGTTGTGCAAACCTCGGAAAAACTCAATATGAGCATGATCAAGCTGGCGCGTTCGCTCACCAATCCACAACATATGAGCAGAGCAGTTATAAGGTTTGCCTGTTAAGGTGTCGATGCGGGTTAACGCCTGTTCATAATTTAACAGCAATGCTTCATGAGAGGTAAAAAGTGATGTTTCATGTAAGGTTGCACTAGTAGTGGAGTTGATCCCAATGACGTCCATAAACGCCAGCGTATCCTGAATACGCGTGGCCATGTCATGATAGCGTTCTTTAAGGGGATTATTTTCTACAAACGCCATATTCCAGCGACTGACCTGGTGCAAATCCGCCAGTCCGCCCTGAGCAAACGCCCTTAACAGGTTTAAGGTAGCCGCACTATGATGATAGGCTTCAACCATACGGTTGGGGTCCGGGCGACGGGCAGTTTCGGTAAACTCAAAACTGTTAATGATATCTCCCCGATAACTTGGCAAGCTCACACCATCAACCGTTTCTAAATCGGCAGAACGGGGTTTCGCATACTGCCCCGCCATCCGTGTGACTTTTGTTACCGGGCAACGACCCGCGAATGTGAGTACAATTGCCATCTGCAATAAGACTTTGAAGGTATCGCGAATTTTAGGCGCATTAAACTCAGAAAACGTTTCGGCACAGTCGCCCCCTTGTAAAAGGAAACCTTTGCCCTGACTGACTTCGCCGAGTTGACGATATAACTCTCGGGTTTCTTCGGCAAATACCAATGGAGGGTAATGACTCAGTTTACTCTCCACTTCAGCCAACTGTTGCTGATCTTCGTATACAGGCTGCTGCAGAATAGGCTTACTTCTCCAGCTATCCGGACGCCACTGACTCACGTTCTCTCCTTAATTTGTTGTACTAAGCAAATAACAGGTATAAATGAAGGTATGCATCCTTCAGCTCACGATTAAAGGCTAATACACGCGTTATTCTTACTAGGCAGGGTAATTATTTTTATGGCGATGCTTACCTGAACAAGCTTCTCAGCTTACCACAGTTATTAAAAATCAGAACCCTTTACTACTTCTATTTGCCAGCTATTTTGGTGCCTTTTTACATCAAAATTGCATTTATAAGTTCGCTTAAGAATATGCGGGGTAATTACTTCATCAGCCGGGCCGTGTCCAATCACTTTACCGTCCTGAATGCACCAGATGCTATCAGCATAACGCGCACTTAAAGATATATGGTGGGAGCTTAACAACACGCTGTTGCCAATTTTAGCCAAACTATTCAGCATCTCCAGAATGGCTATTTGGTGCCGGATGTCTAATGCTTGCAAAGGTTCATCTAGAACAATCAGGGCTTGCCCGTTCTCAATAGCTGACCAAACTTGCAAAAAACACCGCCCTAACTCCACCCTTTGCAGTTCACCACCCGATAGCGTAGTCACGCGTTTTTGCATCAGGTGGTTTATTTCCAGCGCCTGTTCTACAGGCTGAGGTAGCAAAACTGAGTTCGCCGGATGTTGGTAAAAACGCAAATATTCGCTCACAGAAAGGTCGAATACAGGTTGGCTCCCTTGAAGATGAACGCAGCGAAACGTCGCCAACTCGGCTAATGATATGTCAGTTAAATTGCGCTCTTGATAAATAATTTGGCCTTTCGCCAAGGGTAACAGACCCGCTATGGCCAGTAGCAAACTTGACTTTCCAGCCCCGTTTTCACCTAACAAATGAACCACGGTGCCTTTGCTGACCGTGGCTGTAATGTTATTCAAGCGATTAAAAACCGAAAGTTCACGAATGGATAAAAGCGTCATGCGCGCCACCTGCCCCGATATAGAACAAGTAGCAATAAGGGACCACCTATCGTAGCAGTGACCATAGAGACAGGTAACGATATCACTGCCAATAACTCAGTTACTGCTACCACCAGAAGCAAAATTAAAGCGCCTGAAAGTGCTGTAGCGGGCAGTAACTTTTGATTGTCATGCCCTACTATAAAACGCAACAGATGGGGAACCAGCAAACCAATAAACGCGATGGAGCCGGAAACAGAAACCGCAGCCCCAACCCCCAGTGCGGAAACAAACAAGCTCCGGTTAATTAATGCCCTCGGGCACACACCTGCAGCGGCCGTAGCCAGTTCACCCGCGTAAAGAAAGTTCATGCGCTTAGCATAATAAAGCTGAATTACGATACTGAATAACATTATAGGGCCACTGACAGCCAACAGCACCCAATCCGTCTGATGCAAACTCCCCATGATCCAAAACGTCAGATTTCTCATTGCAGAAGCATCAGCGATTAAATACAACCAACCGATTATCGCTCCGGCTAAGGTCGATATAGCTATTCCGGCTAAAATAACTGCCGACGTTGCATTATCCAGCCGCTTCGCGATTTTAAAAATAAACCAGGTAGAAAATAACGCACCGATAAAACACCCAAGTGGTAACAGGTAATGCATGGGTAAAGGCAAGCTGAAAGGTAGCAGAAGTAAGCCTGCTGCAAATAAGCTGGCACCACTGGTAATGCCTATTATACCGGGATCTGCTAAGGGGTTCCGTAATACAACTTGGAGCGTTGCGCCGCTAATGGCAAGTGTCGCTCCCACCAAAATTGCATTTACAATTAACGGTAATTGCAAATTAATAAGAATGTGCCAGTGTAAAGCGGGGTCAGAAAAGCGATACCAATCATGCAGCGCAATAACGCCTGAGACCAAAATCAGCGCAATAAGAAGTGAGTAAAGCAACCCCCTCTGGCGATTCATTATTTCTGCAGGTGAGCGATCAAGCCGTCACTAGCTTTCTCAATTAAATCTAAAACTAACTCAAAGCCTCGCTTCCCACCGTAATATGGGTCAGGAACTTCTGAGTGAGGATCATCCGCAAAATCAAGAAACAGTTTGATTTTGTCATGCCATTTGGCATCACTCATATCTTTGAGGTTACTTAAATTGCTGTGGTCCATTGCCAGAATATAATCAAACCGCATAAAGTCATCTTGTTCTACCCGACGACATTTCAAACCAGCAAAATTGTACCCTCTCATCTCGGCTACTGCCTGTGAGCGCTTATCCGGCGGACTACCAATGTGATAGCCGTGGGTACCCGCCGAATCAATGTCTACCTTGAGACCGCATTGTTTAACTTTATGCCTGAATACCGCTTCTGCTGTTGGTGAGCGGCAGATATTTCCCAAGCAGACAAACAACACTGCAGGTTTATGCTGCATAGACCCTTCCATTTTTAAATTTTGTAACTTCACACGATGAAGCCTAAAATGCCCTACATCGTAAAATGTTTTAGCAGGCCAAATTAAATCGTTATGACTTCACATGTATTAATGCTTAGCAGTTCCCGCGCGGGGAACGAAGAATACCTTGAACACGCTAAACGCCCTATTCTGTCACATTTAGGCGAAAGGCGCGAGATTCTGTTTGTCCCCTACGCAGGCGTGTCCATTGGTTGGGATGAATACACCGCAAAAGTGCAGGCCGCGTTACCTGAGTGCAAGGTTATCGGCTTACACACATTTGATGAACCTTTGCGCGCTGTATTAGAAGCAAAAGCCAACAATCAGGCAATCGCGGTAGGGGGTGGTAATACGTTTCATCTGCTTGCCACCCTTTACCACCTTGGATTGATTGAGCCTTTACGGCAGGTCATTGCAGAAGGAGTTCCGTACATCGGTTGGAGTGCGGGTTCCAATATTTGCGGTGCGACTATACGCACCACCAATGATATGCCAATTATTGAGCCGCATTCATTCAATGCTTTGAACGTGATCCCCTGTCAGATAAATCCCCATTACACTGACTTTCATCCACCCGGTCATAATGGTGAAACACGAGATGATCGACTTCAGGAATTCACCCGTCTGCACCCAACCATCCCGGTCATCGCCATCCGGGAAGGAACGGCGCTTTTACTGAGCCAGGGAGAGCTGACTCTGACAGGAGAAAAAGGTGGTTTTGTTTTCTTAGGTGAAGACAAAAAGCCAATTAACGCCGGACAGACACTAACTGAATATATGCGCTAACTGTTGCACTACGGCGTCAGAATCTGGCTGCCCATAGGGAATTTCGGCCAGTTTTGGCGCCGGCATCAGTGCTTCGAGCGTTTGGATGTTTTGCTGGTAAAAAGGCATATCCGCCACCACCTGGTTAGCGATCCACCCTTTGAGTTTCAAACCATCTCCGATGACCGCCTCAGCGGTTAACAACGCATGATTCAAACACCCTAAACGCATTCCTACCACGATGATGACCTCCATTTGCCATGCTTTCACCACATCAGACAAAAAGCGTCCTTGTCCGATTGGCAGTCGCCAGCCACCCGCTCCTTCCACCAATAACAAGTCTGGCTGATGCTGGCGTAATACATCTAACCCCTGGTCAATAGCCGCCGTATCAATTGGGCTGCCAGCGATTTCTGCGGCAATATGTGGGGCGATTGGGGGTTCAAATGCCACAGGGTTTATTTGTTCTATTGGTAATGAAATGCTGGCGGTGCGCTGAAGGGTTTGGGCATCCTCATTCACCCATTGGTCATTGATACGTTCGCAGCCGGCCGAAACAGGCTTGTAACCTAAAGTGGACAAGCCTGCACATTTACCCGCTCTCAGTAAATACTGGCAGACAAATGTTTTCCCGACTTCAGTATCGGTACCGGTGACAAAATACTGCTGCATAACTATTTTTCCATCACTAAATGGCATACCCGGTAAGTCAATGGCAAGCGCGCATCGGCTGTGGCTTCCCCTTGGTAAGCCAGATTCAAACGGTTCAATCGCTGGCGACTGAATTTAAATTGCTGGTTAGCGGCCCCGTCAACCAGGGTTCCGGCGCCAACATGTTTGATTGATTTCAATAAAGGAAGCACATGTGAAAAATGCACGGTATAGCTTTTGATCTGACTTTCCACCTTCCCAAACCCCGCCTGACAGGCCGCTTCCCACCACACATCGGCTGAAGCAAGAGGATTTATAGTATTTGGCTGTCCCGCTAGCAGCCTGGCGCGGGTGAGTTCCTCAAAGGAACCAGCAACCATGATTGCCAACGAAGCTGTTCCTTTGTTGCGCATTACCCTGAAGATTTCGCTCATTACCTGTAAGGGGCTCAAACACCACTGCAAAGCCATTGAGGAGAATACGAGCCCCACGCAGTTTTCTTCAATCGGCAACTGTTCTGCCATACCTTCTAAAAAACGAATTGCAGGGTATTGTTGCTGCGCCTGAGTAATCATGCCGGGTGCCAGATCCACTCCCGTCACCTGCTTACAATAATCAACCAGTGCAAAGGTATGGCGCCCAGTTCCACATCCTATATCTAATGCACATGTGTATTCATCGTGCGGAATCAACGAAAGTGCAGTGTGCGCTATTTGTTCCTGAGCCCCGGCAAAATCATCATAATCCTGAGCTGCTAGCGAAAAGCCTCTGGCAATTTTTGCTTTTCGCGCTGCATAGTCAATGCGTTGTGGCTTAACCATTATTGACATTCCTGCTCCCCCATCGCGATCTGCAATGCATCTATTAGCGCGCAAATATCTTGCTGACTGTGTTTGGCGGATAATGTTATCCGCAAACGATCCTGATGTTTAGGTACGGTAGGATGTCGAATGGCTGTAACCCAAACACCCAGGGCTTGAAGTCGCTCTGAGATGGCCAGGACCTTTTGCGGACTGCCTATAACAATGGGCTGGATAGCCGTGTCAGACTGGCCGATATTTAGTCCTGATTTAATTGCCTGTTCTTTAAAAAAAAGAATGTTTTCTTGCAATGATTGCCTGGCGTCCCCGGCCGCTATCAGTTTTAACGACTGCAAGGTAGCCACAGCCTGCGCTGATGGCATGGATGTACTATAAATGTAATGCCGGGCAAAATTGATCAGATAGTCAATCAGGGTTTGGCTTCCTGCAATAAACGCCCCCGCAGTGCCAATGGCCTTACCAAAGGTTGCCATCAGCACCGGCAACTGTTGCTGGGATAAGCCATTTGCTTCCACTGTACCCGCACCACTTTTGCCGAGTACGCCAAAGCCATGGGCATCATCAAGCATCAGCGTAGCCTGATATTGCTCGCAAAGGTGAACCAGCTCATGGATGGGTGCTGCGTCACCATCCATACTAAACACCCCCTCAGACATCACCAGACTTCGAGGTGATGGATACTTGTCTAACAGTGTGTGCAAATGTTGAACGTCATTATGTTTGAACCGTTTCATGTCTGCCTGAGAGTGCATAGCCCCGTCAACGGCCGAGGCGTGCATCAGTTTATCGGCAAAAATCAAACCCGGTTCTGAAAATAATGCCTGACATAACGCCTGATTGGCTGCAAAGCCAGAGTTAAACAGCAAAACCGCCTCGCGGTTCACCGATGTGGCGAGATGATCCTCAAGTTCGGCATGTGCGCGGGTGTAGCCAGTCACTAAGGGCGACGCTCCAGAACCCGCGCCATATTGAGCAAGTCCTTCTACCCAGGCTTGCAAGACTTCCGGTCGCTGTCGCATCCCCAGATAGTCATTACTGGAGAAATTCAGAAAATGTTTGCCATCAATGCAGATCACACCATCTTGTTCATATTCAATGCACTGGCGGGTACGCAAATACCCTCCGGCCGCTTTATCAGCCAATGCTGTCTGCATAAATGCCAGGCTCATTACCCCTCCGTACGCGCAGCCTGAGATTTTTGGGTGGCATCATAGAAGAGTTCACCGTCTTCATTATTACTAGCGATCTGTTCAGTCAACGCCTGTTCATACGCTTCATCTGAATAATTTCTACTGCGCTCAGTATTAATACCTAACTTTTTAAATAGCTGCACATCTTCATGCGTATCAGGATTTGAGGTTGTGAGTAACTTACATCCATAAAAGATAGAATTTGCTCCGGCCATAAAGCATAAGGCCTGCATCTGTTCATTCATATTTTCCCGGCCAGCAGAAAGACGCACATGAGATTTAGGCATCATGATGCGGGCAACAGCAATGGTGCGGACAAATTCGAAAGGATCAAGATCATCCACTTTATCAAGAGGCGTACCTTTAACTTTCACCAGCATATTAATTGGCACACTCTGGGGGTGCTCAGGAAGATTGGCCAGTTGCATTAATAATCCGGCACGGTCTTCTGCACTTTCTCCCATCCCCACGATCCCTCCTGAACATACATTCATTCCTGCATCACGCACATTTTTAAGGGTATCTAACCGATCTTCATAAGTCCGGGTGGTAATAATATCGCCATAATACTCAGGTGACGTATCAAGGTTATGGTTATAATAATCAAGGCCAGCCTGCTTTAATGCCACGGCCTGCTCCTGAGACAACATTCCCAACGTCATACATGTTTCCAGCCCCAACTTTTTGACCTCTGCCACCATATTAGTGACGTAAGGCATATCCCTTTCTTTTGGATTTCGCCAGGCTGCGCCCATACAAAAGCGGGTTGAACCCGCTGCTTTGGCCTCTTTCGCTCGCTCAATCACTTTTTCAATTTCAAGCAAGCGCTCTTTTTCAAGCCCCGTATCATAGCGCGCACTTTGCGGACAATACTTACAGTCTTCAGGGCACGCACCGGTTTTAATAGATAACAATGTACTCACTTGCACTTCATTCGGGTTAAAGTGCTGGCGGTGTACTGTCTGCGCGTGGAAAAGCAAGTCATTGAATGGCAATGAAAAAAGCTGTTGAACTTCCTGACGCGTCCAGTTGTGACGAACAGAGTCTGATGATGAAAGCACTGGTGCTGCGCTCATGAGCGATCCTTTACTAATTATTTATGCTGGCTTAGTCTATGCGTACTTGAAGACTTGTCAACTCTGACCAATTGATAACATTTACCAATGAACAATAAATGAACAATATTGAATTTGATAAACGCCATATTTGGCACCCCTACACATCCGCAACCCATCCCCTTCCCTGCTATGAAGTGAAATCAGCACGGGGAGTTAGTCTCGAACTTGAGGGTGGCCAAATGGTGGTGGATGGCATGGCAAGCTGGTGGTCAGCTATCCATGGCTATAATAACGAGACTTTAAACCACGCAGCAAAGTCACAAATTGACCAATTTTCTCACGTCATGTTTGGTGGGTTAACTCACGAGCCTGCAATCAACCTGTGTAAAAAGTTGCTCGAAATGGTCCCGCCAGGCTTGGAGAGGGTATTTCTTGCTGATTCAGGCTCCGTGTCTGTCGAAGTAGCGATAAAAATGGCATTGCAATACTGGGCATGTCAGGGAAGAAGCGATAAACACCGTATTGTAAGCCCTCGCAACGGCTACCATGGTGATACATTTGCAGCTATGTCGGTATGTGATCCCATAAACGGCATGCACAGTTTATTTTCTAATGTTTTGACCAAACAATTATTTGCCCCTGCCCCACAAACCCGCTTTGGACAAACTTTTAGTGAGGATGATATTTTACCGCTCGAGGAGTTGTTTGCTCGTCATCACCATGAGATTGCCGCACTCATACTCGAACCCGTCGTGCAGGGAGCCGGTGGAATGCGTATTTACCACCCTGAATACCTTAAACGCGCCAGACAACTTTGCGATAAGTACGACGCTTTACTTATCTGTGATGAGATAGCCACAGGGTTTGGCCGAACAGGAAAATTATTTGCCTGTGAATGGGCTGAGATCACGCCAGATATTTTATGTGTCGGTAAAGCACTGACAGGTGGCTACATGACACTGGCGGCGACACTTTGTACCGAAGATGTAGCCCAGGGCATTTGCCAGGGTGAGCCTGGCGTATTCATGCACGGTCCAACGTACATGGGAAATCCGTTAGCCTGTGCAGTTGCTGGCGCTAGTTTATCCCTCATTCAGGAAGGTCACTGGCAAGCCCAGGTCAGTCACATCGAAAGTCAGCTGGAACAATCACTTTCCCGATGTGCTGAACTTAAAAGCGTAGAAGACGTCAGAATTTTAGGGGCCATCGGAGTGGTGGAAATGAAACAACCAGTGGATGTCGCTAAGGCACAGCAGTCTTTTATCAAGGACGGCGCTTGGATCCGCCCCTTTGGTAAACTGATTTACATCATGCCTCCGTATATTATTAAGCAAAATGAGCTTAAAACACTAACGGATGCTATTTATAATTATGCCCGATCGCTTTAATCCTGTGGACTCTCAGTAATGACGTTATTTGTCAGAATATTGGATAAGATCATTTTTGCAACGCTGTTGTTATTGGCGATGCAGGTACCAATATTGGCTGATCATTATCGTCAGTACCTCACCGGCTACTACGATGCCACCGCTGCTCAAGTAGCCGAGTACGAAACGCTTTCTACTAAACATGGTTATGCTAGCGTGGACGCGATGATTGCTGCTCTTAAAAATAACTCAAACCCCGTTGTTCGTGACGATGCGCAAAATAAACTTAATACGATCTCAACGCTTAAGCAGCTCGATGAAGGGCTAACCATCCTGACTCGTGGCCATTACTATGAACAGGCATGGTATATGTTGGCTCCAGCGCAAAATGCAACGTTAAAACGTGTGATGGATAACTTCCACCCGTCCATTCCCTTATCGGGCGATGCCGTCGTGTTCAGTCTGATAACCGCAATCATCATCAATACACTCCTTTGGGCTCCCTACTGGACTGCGATCAGAATTAAAAAGTGGCGTCATAATCGTAAATACCATCCTCACAATGCATAAAAGCGAAAAAATTGTGCACTTGTGCTGAATGATTTGTAATCAGGTGGCACTATTTCACTTCTACATTAATTTCTACAATCTCAAGAAAAAAATACAGGCCACCATCCTCATCAATATCTTTATTAACAAAGGCTAAAAAGGAAAATCCCCACGCGCGCAATTAATTAGAATTCGAAGAAAAATAAAGACTTGGAACATTAATTTTTATCAATAATGACAAAATTAATTTATTCAGGTATCAGAATTGCTACTTAACTATTGAACAGTGCACCTTTTAAATAAACCAACTGATCTACACTCAGATTGAGAAGGCTTGATTTAAAAGGGTTTTCTTAAAAAGGTCGAGGAAAATAGGTAGTAAAGATGTTTAACAAAAATATGTTGTTGATAGGACAAGTGTTGCAAATAAGAGACAAGCTTTTTGCAAAACGCCACTGCATTCCAAGCTCTCTCAGAAACGAATGGATGGGATTGCTAGAAAAAACCTCAAGTTTTGATGCATCAAACACCATCAATCAAGCGGTTAAAGGGCGTCAAACCACTAAGCCTGAGACGTTCAATGGTAATTCAGTGGATCTTGCCCAACTGGTGAATTCATTTAAAAACTTCGAAGTGAAAATTTCTAAGCGACGCTCAACCCATTAGTCTCAATGGATGGATCAACGGCTAACAAGAGTCGGTTGTTACCCGTAAATGAGGGAAACAGCGCCCTAGATGTCAGGCGCATATAAGACAATGGCTGAGCGGATTTTTCGCTTCCCATAACAGGTAAAGCGGACGAAATCTTCACGCGCGACAGGAATGTGCTGAAATTCCAGAAAATGGCTTTCATAGGTGTTCGGGTCAGAGTCATGCAAATAGAAACATTTGTCATCCACATGCGTGACAGCGACCCAGTGTGGCGCTTTCAGCTTAGCGAATGGATAGGTGCTAATTAAACATACCACCGTTCCTCCTGCCCTGAAAACACTTTCCAGGTCTTCAATACCCCAGTTAAATTGCTTAATCGGCAATCCGGATTCCACTGCTTGCTGTTCAAATTGCGTCTCTACCAGCGTGATAATTTCTTTTTTATGCGGATTTCTTACCCCTTCGACAAATAACGGTAACGACTGATTGAGCCAGACTTCAGACTGATAGCCCCTTTCATATGCGGCCAAGGCAAGACCAATAGGGTGGCATCCACCATGCCCCGAGGTCATGTAGATTGTGGTAGCCCTTCGCCATAAATCCAGCTCTGTTTGCTGTCGCATTTCAAACTCTGGGGTCAGCTTTTTCATCGCCATCATCAGCGCAGCGGGGCCACAGGTGAATTCGGTTGTTTGTCTGAACCAAGGGTACACATCCTGCGCTTTGGCTTTGTGAGTAAATCGCAACACCTTTTGCATGCGTACCGCATCACTGTGATCTTCATAATAATCTGCATATATGCCGATCTGGCTAAAGCCTAACCGCTCGTACACTGAGATAGCCGCTGCGTTATGCTCGGAAACTTCCAGTCGCATAAAGTATTTTCCCCGACTTAATGCAAACTGTTCAAGCTCATTGATTAATTTTTCAGCGAGACGTTTCCCTCTGGCTTTGGGTAATACCGCTATAGAATAAAGCCGACTTAATTGCGTCCCCTGGCGAAGCAGCAATAACGCATATGCCAGGATCTCATCGCCGAGTTCGGCAACCACTAAACTGGCGTGGCTGGCTCCAATATAATAGCGAAGACGTCTTTCGCTCAGCCTGTCATTTTCAAAACAGCACTGTTCAATTTCAACCAACGCTTTCAAATCTGATAGCGTTGCCTGACGCAGTGTTACTTCGACTTGCTCAGTGTTACTCATCGGCCTCGCTGCTCTAAGCGATTAGCAAATTCCTGCATGATTATTTGATACAACTCCTTGCCAAGGTAGTTATCTTCGACCCCCGCATCAATACTCGGATTGTCATTTACTTCAATTACATAGACCTTATTACCGGATTGCTTAATATCAACTCCATATAAGCCATTACCGACCACTTTGGCTGCTTTTATTGCAGCCTGCAGCACCGGTTTTGGCACTTCGAATGTAGGCATAGTAGTAAAGCCACCAGAGCTCACCGAGTCTCCTTTATGGTGGTAAATTTGCCAGTGATTGCGCGCCATGAAATATTTGCAGGCATAAATGGGCTTGCCACCCAACACCCCAATTCGCCAGTCAAATTCAGTAAATACATACTCCTGCACCAGCACCAGTGCTGAGCTGGTTAGCATTTCTTTCAGCTTTGTATGAAGCTCTTGTGGCTTTTCAACTTTGTAAACTCCCCGGCTGAACGAACTTTCCGGTAACTTCAGCACCAAGGGCATACCTAATGATTCAATAAGTTTGGTGCAGATCTCATCGTTAACGTCGGAAATAAGTTCACTACGTGGGGCCGGTACCTTCTGATAAGTAAACGCATCTTGCAGAAACACTTTGTTGCAACAACGCAGGATTGACTCGGTATCATCGATAACCACCAACCCTTCTCGCTCGGCACTGCGTGCAAGCCGATAAGTATGATGGTCGATGGCTGTTGTCTCACGGATAAACAAGGCATCGAAATGCCCCAAGTCCTGAGGCGTTAACTGAGTTACGATTTGCGCCTGGAAGCCCACTTTTTCTGCTGCTTTCACAAAATGCTTCAAGGCTTTTTCATCGCTGGGGGGCGTTGGCTCATTTGGATTGACCAGTATGGCCATGTCCCAGCGCATGGGTTTACCTTTACGCACATCCTGCCATTGTCTGGTTGTGTAAGCTCGCAACTGCTCAATACACTCACCTTGTAGATTGGCGGGCAACTGGCCTAAACCTTTTGCCTCACATTCTACAAATCCAATAGGTGAATGCGTGGCAAGCGTTTTGGTGCCAGAGTCGGTTTCATGCGCAAGATGCAAGGTCAGTTGTAGTATTGGACTTGGATAGTGATTAAACGCTTTATTTGCAATATCTTTGAAATGGGGAGCGTTTGAACGCCCAAAAAACACGTAAAACGTGGCAGGCAAGTCTACTCCTTCGGGTAATATAAACCTTTCAGGTAAAGAAATACGCACTGCACCTTTGCCAGCGGGATCCAATCGCAGGTCATTAATCGTATTGACGCTAGGTAAAACCCGGTGATTACGAGCTTGCGCTAATAACGAGCAATAATACCCCTGACTTAAATACTTGTTGGTATCACATAAATTGATCACCCGGGTTTTAGGTTCGTTCAACTTAGGAAAATCAGCCAGGTAATCATCAAAGCTCATTACCGACAAATCAGTATCAGAGAAAAGCGATATGTCATCAGTTACAATTAGGGTGTTATGCATTAGTTATTGATCGTTCCACTTATGAATAAGTTAAAAATAATGAGCTCTGATAATAGGTGGATTATCGGATAATTACCTAATCAGGATTAACTTTATGGTGTGGCAGTGTATACAATGTCGTAAAATTACAAAGTGATATTTGTGTATATTTTTTTATCGTCACCATCAACAAATAAAATCTCGTTAACTCTTTAAAAATAAAGACAAAAGTTTACGACATAGAAAAGGAGAAAGAATGACTCTGGCGATTATCGCGATATTGGTAGGCTTACCTGTTTTATTATGGAGCGCCGATAAGTTTGTAAATGGCTCCGCCGGCATTGCCAATCATTTTGGCGTGTCCCCTCTGCTCATCGGTATGTTAATTATAGGGTTCGGCACCTCCGCACCAGAAATCATTGTTTCCATATTTGCTGCGATGCAAGGGAACTCAGGCATTGCGTTGGGTAATGCTTATGGCTCCAATATCGCAAACATCGCACTAATCCTTGGCCTGACAGCCCTGATCAGTCCAATTGCGGTACGTTCTGAAATTATCCGCCGTGAACTTCCGATCATGTTAGCAATTATGTTTCTGGCCGCCTGGCAATTGCTGGATTTTCAAGTTTCAAAGGATGATGCATTTATGCTTATTGGCATTTTCATCCTGTTATTTTCCTGGAGCATCTGGCAAGGCGTGCGAGGTGATAAAGATGCACTAGCCGAAGAGTATGGTGAGGAAATGAGCCACGCCGACAAATCGATTAAGATGAATCTAATTTGGTTAATAACTGGTTTGTTACTGTTAATAGCCTCATCGCGTGTATTGGTCTGGGGCGCAGTTGAAGTGGCCACTTTCTTTGGCGTCAGCGACACGATTATTGGCCTTACCATTATTGCTATTGGCACCTCACTACCCGAGCTGGCATCTTCATTAATGGCGGTGAAGAAAGGCGAGCATGATTTGGCGCTGGGTAATGTGATTGGTTCGAATATGTTCAATACACTGGCGGTAGTTGGTATCGCCGGTTTAATTCAACCTATGCGAGTAGAGCCGATATTCCTCTACCGCGATATTGTGGTCATGCTAGCCGCTTCGGTGGCGCTACTCATTTTCTGCATCGGCATAAAAGGACCCGGCCGAATCAACCGATTGGAAGGAGGCGCGTTTCTGCTTGCTTACGGTATTTACACTTACTTCCTTATTAACTCGGCCTTTATCGGATAACAGGACGATTAAACTTATAAAAAATTGATGGATAGGGTAAACAGACTAATAGCTGATATACCGACCAATATAAATAAGTTAATACCGTAATAATCATTACGCCGCCGTGTGCGGCGTGCTCTTAGCAGCATGGTAACTAAACTCAGTCCCAAACAAAGCTGTAATAAGGCGAACAGTCGGGACACGTGCTCACGGGACCAGCCAGTGCTCGCCTCTATCCCCCAGTATTCCTGTACTCCGCTGACAAATTCCGGACGTGCAAAATGAAAAGTAATAAGCGCAGCCACTAAAATAGCCCATGCCAGGGTGTTAATAGCAATAACAAGTCGATACAATCCATCTTTGGTTTTCGGCTTATGGCGTCTTTCCAAAGGTCTGCCTTCTTCGATGTTTTTTCTTCTCATACGATGCACTATTCTCTGGTAACCAAACAAAGGATGAGTATACTAGCTGCCCTTGCCTGCTTTCGTAGTTTTACGCAAACATTTTGGCATAAAAATTCACTAACGAAACAATACAGAATAGTTATTCATTCATGTTTGGTTTAAAAACAATGTTAAGTGAAGAGTAAAAAGTATAGCAGTGAGTGCACAAATTAACTAAGTGTGCGAAGATATCTGCTTAAATAAACAAGTAATTAACGGAGACGGAATAATGACGCATGCGCCCGTTGTCGACGTACTCAAAGGTAAGTACGCGGTTGGCGAACAAGTAACAGTAAAAGGTTGGGTGAGAACACGCCGGGATTCCAAAGCGGGTCTGTCGTTCGTTGCTCTGCATGATGGCAGCTGTTTCGACCCTGTACAGGTTATTGCGTTAAATTCTTTATCTAATTATGCAGAGGTTCAACGTTTGACTGCAGGCTGCGCCATTTCTGTGAGTGGCTTGGTTAAAGAATCAATGGGCCAGGGGCAGTCGTTAGAAATTGAAGCGCAATCGGTAGAAGTGGTTGGTTGGGTAGAGAATCCTGACACTTACCCAATGGCTGCGAAACGTCATTCAATTGAGTTTTTACGTGAATACGCTCACCTGCGCCCACGTACGAACGTGATAGGTGCCGTCACCCGAGTGCGCAACTGCCTTTCTCAAGCGATCCATCGCTTTTTCCATGAGCGCGGATATTATTGGATCAGCACTCCGATCCTAACCGCCAGCGATACCGAAGGTGCCGGAGAAATGTTCCGAGTTTCCACTCTGGACATGATGAATATTCCCCGCACTGACAAAGGGGACGTGGATTACAGTCAAGACTTTTTCGGCAAAGAAACCTACCTGACGGTTTCAGGTCAATTAAACGTTGAAACTTACTGTAATGCGATGTCGAAAGTGTACACTTTTGGCCCAACATTCCGGGCTGAAAACAGTAATAC
The DNA here is from genome assembly GCA_964601635.1 of uncultured Alteromonas sp. Lineage (GTDB taxonomy): Bacteria > Pseudomonadota > Gammaproteobacteria > Enterobacterales > Alteromonadaceae > Alteromonas. The sequence continues at coordinate 24,176 of CAZROH010000017.1, forward strand.
ATCACGTCATTTGGCAGAATTCTGGATGATCGAGCCCGAAGTCGCATTTGCAGATCTTTCGGATGTAGCTCAGTTAGCCGAAGATATGCTTAAGTACGTGTGTAAAGCAGTCCTTGAGGAGCGCGCTGATGATATGGCGTTTTTTGCCCAGCGTATAAATAAAGACGTCATCAACCGTTTAGAAAAACTCATTAATTCTGAGTTTGTACGGATGGACTATACGGATGCGATTGAGATATTAAAAGCCAGTGGTAAGCAGTTTGAATTCCCGGTTGACTGGGGAGTCGATTTGTCCTCGGAACATGAGCGTTATTTAGCAGAGGAGCATGTAGGCGCTCCTATTATTATGCAAAACTACCCGAAAGACATTAAAGCGTTTTATATGCGTTTAAATGATGATGGTAAGACTGTAGCGGCAATGGATATTTTGGCGCCAGGTATCGGTGAAATTATCGGTGGCTCACAACGTGAAGAGCGTCTGGATGTGTTTGACGAACGTCTGGAAGCGATGGGTCTGAACAAGGAAGATTACAGTTGGTACCGTGACTTGCGTCGCTACGGCAGTGTCCCCCACTCAGGGTTCGGGTTGGGATTTGAGCGGTTGGTAGCGTATGTGACGGGGATGCAAAATGTGCGCGACGTCATTCCGTTCCCAAGAACGCCGGGTAATGCCAGCTTTTAAGCCCTAAGTCCTTATAAAAAAGCATATTTTAGCAAAGCCAGTTAATCTGATTAACTGGCTTTTTAGTATCTATTGTATTGATATTGATGCATGATATTGCGTTATAGCATGATGAATGATGTAACTTAATATTATTTAATTGCATAAATGCTGATGCTTTCCGCTCTGGTTTTCAGATGCTCAATGCAGTTGGTATACGAGGCATTAAATGGCTAACCCGCACGGATTAAGAGTTTCCTGCAAAGATTGCGGCAAGGTAAGCAGCTTGCCTACATTACAGCATAAACAAAAAGCGGTGTGCCCCCGATGCGGTCATACTCTGCTGACATATCGCCACAACGAAACCCAGATCACGCTGGCAATGGCCTCAAGTGCAACCGTATTACTTGTCCTTTCACTATTATTCGATTTTCTGACATTTAAGCTCAATGGTCAGCAACATTCGCTCGACCTGTGGTCTGCCCTCGCAGTATTAGTGCAAAATGATTATCTTTCATTGGCTATCATAACCGGTTTGGCAACGGTTATTTTACCCGCAGTACTTCTTATTGGCATATGTTGGTTAATGTGGGCCAGGCTGACCCTTCATTACTCGCCCTACCTAAGGCGAATATATAATACGGTCATGCTAGCACTGCCCTGGAGTATGGCAGAAATCTTTCTCGTCGGAACCTTAGTAAGTTTAATAAAAATCACTTCGTTGGCAGACGTAGCAGTCGGCCCATCATTTTATACGTATATTGGCTTTACACTCACTATGACCATTGCGCTCTATTATTTTGATGCCTCACAAACTGCGTATTGGGTGCACGGAAGCAAAGTTCCCGAAGAGCCCCCCCTTACCCAAGAAACCGCCATTAACAGCGTTCAGCGAACATGGGCACTGCTGTTTACAGCAACGTTACTGTATATTCCTGCCAATATGTTACCGATCATGACAACCAACATGTTTGGAATAGCCGAACCCAACACGATCATAGGTGGTGTCTTTGCCCTATGGGAAATGGGCTCATATCCTATTGCTATCGTTATCCTGGTAGCAAGTGTGGTGGTACCGGTCGCAAAAATCCTCATTTTGGCCTGGTTGAATTTTGGTGTGCAATCTGGAATGCTAAGTAATCCCCAGACACGCATAAAATATTATCGACTGGTTGAATGGATAGGCCGCTGGTCAATGATTGATGTGTTTGTAGTAGCAATACTGGTCGCATTGATCCAGTTGGGAAATACCCTTTCTATTTATCCTGGCCCGGCTGCCTTAGCGTTTTGTGCAGTCGTTTTTATTACTATGATTGCTGCCATGACCTTTGATGCAAGATTAATCTGGCAAAACAGGAAGTCTGCTGTATGAATGAACAAGCGCATGTTAAGCCAACCTCGAAGATTTCTAAAATTTGGATAATTCCACTTTTAGTAATGATAATCGGGGGTTGGCTTGTTTGGTATCAATGGCAAAACCAGGGGCCGATGATCACGATTGAGATGAAGTCTGCTGCAGGCATAGAGGTTAATAAAACGCCGATAAAAGTCAGAGATTTAACAATTGGTCAGGTTAAAAAAATGGACCTTAAGCACGACTTGGAAGGGGTCTTAGTGCATGCCCGTATTGATGCCAGCGCCGCCCACTTACTTACCGATAAAGCGCAATTTTGGGTGGTTTCCCCCCGCATCAGTTTTTCAGAAGTGTCCGGGCTGAATACCTTGCTTTCAGGTGCTTATATAGCGATGAGTCCTAATGAAGAGGGCGGCAGACAACTGCACTTTGTTGCGCAGGAGCGCCCTCCTTCGACACCGCCCGGTACGCCTGGATTACACCTATCTTTGAAAAGTGACGATGAACTGGCTTACAAGGCTGGCGATCCAATAATTTACAAAGGCTTTAAAGTGGGTGAATTCGAAGACTCTTCATTTAATATTGAAGAACGTGTGGTGTATTACGAGGCTTTTATTGAAGCTCCCTATCATAAGCTGATTACCGAAAACACCCGCTTTTGGAATGTCAGCGGGGTGAAACTCAATTTGGAGTCCAGTGGCGTTAAAGTCGAAACAGGTAGTTTGGAGACACTGCTTGCAAACGGGATTACATTTGGGATCCCTGAAGGCGTTAACACGGGTAAGCAAGTTACCGAAAACGCATTCTTTACTATTTACGAAGATCAAACCGCCGCTATTAACGCCCGCTTTAAACTCGCGGCAGAATATATATTGTTGATTGATGAGACGGTAAGGGGTCTTAAGGTCGGCGCGCCCGTCGAATATCGAGGTATTGAAATTGGGGAAGTGCGAAGTATCAATGCCAGCCACGTCACCGAAGGTAATATCTTACAGGAAGACTTTCCGATCCCCGTTTTAATCTCAATTTACCCGGGCAAAGTACGTCAAGATGACAACGAAAAAGGGCTGAACTTTGTTCGCCAAACCATGAAAAAATGGATTGTACAGGATTTACGTGCCAGCCTGAGAATGGGCAATGTGCTTACTGGCGGGCTCTTTGTTGACTTGAAACACGTAAAAGATCTTTCGCCCCAGCCGCTGCAAACCATTAACGGCTATGATGTAATTCCTACTGTTTCCAATGAGTTTACCCAACTCACGCAAAAAGCAGATGCGATTTTAGATAAAATCAATCAGCTTCCACTAGATCAACTGGCAGGAGATATCAGCACTGTCATTAACGATTTAAGCGAAGCCGCTACTTCTGTAAAAACCACTTCTGACAATTTTGATACTTTGGTCGCTGAAATTGACGCCGAACAACTCAACGGTAATTTAAATGAAGTGCTGGAGGATATGTCAAGCTTGCTGCGTAACTATACCGAAGGTGGGCTAAGTAAATCGGAAATTCAGGAAACCATGGATTCATTGCAAGATACGTTACGTAGTATCCAACCATTAATTCTGCAACTTAACCAAAAACCTAACGGACTTATTTTTGCCGATAGCAGTGAAGCCGATGTACAACCTAAAGCTAAAAAGTCAGGAGCGAGTCAATGAAACTGAAGTACTGGTTAATTACAGCCTTATTGATACTTTCTGGCTGCGCTTCGCAATCTATAAACTTAAATTATTACCTGTTACATTCTCCCAACAGTGACAATAAAACGGAGCAACAACCTCGCTTTCAGCTATCGTTACAAAAACTAGTATTACCGGAATACCTAAAGCAGCGCAGTCTGGTCATGCAAACCAGCGCGACGACCCTACACTTTTCATCTCAGCATGTTTGGGCTGAGCCCGTGCAAAGCGGCATGATAAAAGCGTTAGAAAATGCATTATGGGAAAAGCATCAAATCCTCTCTGTCCCGGCGGGGCTCGCAGATTATAAACAAGGTTTACCCAATGCAGATGTAGCGATAATAGTAGACGATTATCTGCCCACTTTTGATGGTAAAGCAATCTTGCGCGGAAAATACTGGGTGATATATCCGGATCAGAACAAAAAAATGCATATCTTCAATTTACAGCGTACATTGGACGAAGATGGTTTTGACCATGCTGTTGTGCAAATGCAAAAGCTGGTTAACGAGTTAAGCGCTCATATTGCAGATAACGTTAATTCGAAATAACCACGTCCCTCTCACCAAGGTACTAACGGTAATTTAGCTAGCGAGTCACAAGGCAAGACCGCCCTGCCAGCCAGGTATTAGCGTTGCATAGCATAAGATTATATCGCGCTGTTGCTACTTCTTATTGTGTGCATCGTGCAAGACAAACTTATCCGCTTTTTAAACACTTCCATGATTATGCACATATCAATTTGATGAACTATATTTTTCAATCGAAACCTGCGTTTTCGAGACATAACAACCATATTCCCCCCACATCATGAGGAGCAATTAAATGAGATATTTAACTCGCACCCTTGCAGTAACAGTACTAATGGCATTGCCGCTTACCGTCGCGGCTGCCCCTAAAAATCCGCAGCAGGCTTGCTGGGGACAGGCAAGCAAAGTTTTCGCACAAACGGGCGTTATGGGAGAACATAGTAGTCAGCAACCCACCCCCAGGCTGGGATTGCGTAATTTGGCCCGAGCACTTTTCGAGGCTGGCATCATTGATGATGATAGTATGGAGTCATTGGGCCAATTTGTAGTCCAGGAATTAGGTCTTTCTATTGATGCTTGCATGGGTTTTTAACCATGTAATGAAATATTAAGACAATCTCAGATACAGTTTTACGTGGGTGTATGACGCTTTATTTAAAAGTGTTTCTAGGCGAGATAAATTCAAGTGAAATACTTCGGCTGGGAGAATGACTGAGCAGCATCCCCTGGCCTTATTCCTGAGTATTAAATTCAGCCAGCCAAATTGAATTCATCCAATGTCGACCAAAAAACTCACCGGGTTCCTTAATACACTCATTCTTATTTTCTCACCCTCGAGAAACACAATTACACAAGAGTGCGTTTTTTAAAAATACTGCTCTTTACTATTTCTCTTTGACTTTCACATTACCAATTAAATTATCTATAGATTAATCATCGCGCGACACTTGCCGAACTCGACAACAGCGATGGTCAAATTACTGTGCGATCCACAAACTCACACCTGTAGACTGTCATTAAGCATCTGATAAATTGCAATAATAATATTCACCCTGACCCGGTTGCCCCTAATTTCTATCTCCCACAGATCACGATGTGAAAAAAAATCCAAACCGTCCTCATTAAATCATTAACAGCACACTAACAGTTCGTTACAATTAAGCCGTCAAATTAAGCATCATTCGCGTTAATATGTGAAATATATGCACCAACAATAAGTGGCTAATAATGAAATGGACTAAAATTATTCTTCCGATTGCAATCCTCGCTGTCGGCATTGGTGGCATGCAAGTAATTAAGGCAACCGCTTCGGACGATGAAACTCAAGAACAAGTCGATACCCGTCCCTCCGTTACCATTGATAAACTCAATGCCAATTCTTACACCGTCGAAATTACCGCCTACGGAGAAGTCACTCCACTTGAAAGTACTAATTTAGCCGCTCAGGTTGCAGGCGAGGTCGTATCCTGGAATAAACATTTTGTTAACGGTGGCTTAGTTAAACGCGGAGAAACCCTTTTTACCATCGAAAAAGACACGTATGAAGCGGCGTTGCTGCAGGCTGAGGCAAATGTGATTTCAGCTCAGGCCCAGTTAATTCAGGAAGAAGCCCAAGCGCAAGTCGCTAAAGAGGAGGCGACAAAGTTGGCCAAGGATAAGGTCAGTGATTTGTATTTACGCAAACCGCAGCTATTAAGTGCACAAGCTGCTTTGAAATCGGCGAAGGCGCAGTTAAAAATCGCACAGCGTGATTTAGAAAATTGTGAAGTCAAAGCACCTTACGATGCACTGGTTGTATCCCGAGATATAGGTGTTGGTGATTATGTCAACACAGGAATGATCACCGCAACGCTATACAGCATTGAAACAGCGGAAGTCACCTTCCCGGTTGCTGGCTTTGATCAAGCCTTTTTACCTGATCAAATTACTGAGCGTAAAGCGACAGTAAATTATGGTAGCAGCAAACAAACCGAGCGCTCAGCGACATTACACCGGGATACAGGTATCGTCGATCAGGCAACGCGCATGGCGCATTTAGTCGCCAGAATTGATGATCCATATGGAATTCGCTCTCAGCAACGTCCCCTTAAATTCGGCAGCTACGTGCAAGTTAACTTCTCAGGTAAGACTGTCGATGATGTCTTTCGCATTCCACAAGAACTAGTCACAAATAAGAAACTCTGGACATTAGACGGCGAAGACAAATTAATCGCTAACAAAGTAGATGTGATTCGTGAGGATGGCGGTTTTTTCCTGGTTCGAGGCGAATTTAATCAGGATCGCGTAGTAAAAACGCTCCCGGAATATCCGCAAGAAGGTATGGAAGTAAAAGTCATTTCAACCAATGGTGATGTGGCAATGACTAGTGCAGCGCAACCTTAAGGCAGCGGCTAATGAACGAAAATTACGATACCCATAAAGGCATAATTGCTTGGTTTGCGCGTAACTCCGTTGCCGCTAATTTATTGATGGTTTTTCTACTGGTCATGGGAATTGTTGGTTACAGCACCATCCAACGCCAGATGTTTCCCAACATTGAAATTAATTACATTGAAGTCTCCGCTCAATACCCTGGCGCTTCACCTCAGGAAATTGAAGAAAGTATCCTGGTAAAGATTGAAGAATCAGTTAAAGATGTCACAGAAATCAAAAAAACGGTGTCCCGAGCGTTTAGAAACAACGGGCGCGTAGTGTTTGAGGTTGACACTGGCGAAGAACTGAAAGACGTAATGGACAAGGTGAAGTTGCGCATCGACAGTATTGCCACCTTTCCTACCGGCATGGAGCCTGTCAATGTTTCACAAATTGAGTTTAAACAAGATGTTATTGAGATGCCGCTGGTGGGTGATCTTCCTCTTGATGAACTTAAGCAACTGGCTAAAGAAGTAGAAGACGAGTTATTACAACTTGGGACAGTATCCTTAGTGGATATGAGCGCCCCGGACGATGAAATTGCCGTAGAAGTGCTACCGGAGATGTTGCGTCGCTATAATTTAACCATTGAAGATGTTAGTCGCGCGATTCGAGCCTATTCGACCAATCTGTCTGCCGGCCAGATTAAAACTCAAGCTGGGTTGATTTCGGTCAGGGTCGAAAACCAGTACTATCAGGGCAAAGAATTTGGTTCGATTCCGGTCAAAGTGGGCGCCAACGGCTCACGGGTTTTGTTATCTGATATCGCCACTATTAATGATGGCTTCACTGAAGGTGAGCGTTACTTTAAGTACAACGGCAAAAATGCCATTTACATGTCGGTTAAAGCAACCAAGTCACAAAGCATGATCCCTGTGGCGGAAAATGTTAAAGCCTATATTGAAGAAAAAAATAAAACACTCCCACCGGGCGTCAGCATAGAAGTATTGGTAGATATGACGTACTACCTCAATGCCCGTCTGGATATGATGCTTAAAAACTTATTCCAGGGCTCTATCTTAGTAGCGCTGATGCTAACGCTTTTCCTGCGATTTCGTTTAGCGTTCTGGGTGATGATAGGTTTACCGATTTGTTTTCTGGGAGCGGTAATGCTTATGCCCCTTTTCGGTGTCAGCATTAATATTCTGTCTTTGTTCGCTTTTATTATGGTATTGGGGATCGTTGTAGATGACGCCATTGTCATTGGCGAAAGTGCATATACCGAAGTAGAACACAAAGGCGGCGGTGTTGATAATGTTATTCGGGGAGCCAAGCGGGTGGCCACACCTGCGACGTTTGGGGTACTGACGACTATCGCTGTATTTGCCCCATTCACGCTAAGTAGTGGTCCTGAAGGTGCATTTTTCTATAATATCGCCATCGTGGTAATTTTGTGTCTTTTCTTTAGTTTAATTGAATCAAAACTTATCCTGCCTGCCCATATTGCTCATATTAACTTTAAGCCGATAAAACCGGACAGCTGGCGAGCCAAATTTAATTCCCGTTTTAACGATATGATTAACGGTCCCTATCGTCGAACAGTCGAAAAAGCGCTTGAATGGCGATGGGCAGTACTAATGATATTTGTTGCGCTGCTATTTATAAGTCTGGGGCTGATGGCGGCAAATTATGTTCGCTTTGTACCCCAACCGAAAGTACCGCATGACTTCCCCAGCGTGCGTATTGAGATGAACAGCAATGTATCAGACACTGCAGTTATTGATGCGTTACGCACGATTGAAAGCGTGATCCTAAACGAAGAAGAAAAAATTAAGCAAGAATATGGTCAGGGTATGGTCAAAGATATCCTTGCCTTCAATCAGGAAAGAACCGAAGGCCGAATTGTGGTGCCTTTGGTACATGAAGATAAACGCCCTTTCAACACGTTCGAGTTAGCTCGTCGCTGGCGTGAGGCCATACCTGAAATACCGGGCATGAAGTCGTTTGTGGTACAGGACGATGTGAATGGGGGCGGTGATGATGGAGAGTTTGGCTACTTGCTGTTTGGTCCGGATATTCAAACCCTGAATGCCGCTGGTAGAGAATTTATTAACATGCTGCAACAGCAAAAAGGGCTATTCGACGTCAGTTCGACCATTGATCCTGAAAGCAAAGAAGTGCAGATGACACTTTTACCTGTCGCTTATGACCTGGGCATCACCTTATCCACCATTGCAAATCAGGTGGGTGCCGGCTTTTATGGTGGTGAAGCGCAGCGTGTCATTCGTGATGGAGAAGAAGTCAAGGTGATGGTGCGTTATCCTGAAATGACCCGCGCTCGCTTTGCCGACCTTAAATACACGGTGATCACTACACCAGCTGGCAAAGAAGTGATGCTAGGTGATGTTGTCGAGCTGGAAGAAAAGCCAGGCATCAGCTATATCCGTCGGGAAGGGGGTTACCGAAGCGTATATGTGTGGGGTTCTATTGACGAAATTGCCGTTGAGCCTAACGAAGTGGTAGAGCAAATTGATAAAACGCTACTGCCACAACTTAAAGAAGACTTCCCTTCGGTAATGACCGAGCTGGGAGGAGATATTGAAGAGCAGCAGGCGCAACAAAATGAACAGATCCTGTTTTTCGTAGCCGCCATGATACTGGTATATATTCTTCTGGCGGTTCCACTAAAAAGCTACAGCCAACCATTAATTATCATGTCGGTAATACCCTTTGCGTTTACTGGCGCTATCTGGGGACATTTCCTGTTTGGCATGGATCTAAGTATGATGTCGACGTTTGGTTTGATTGCTGCGGCTGGAGTCGTCATTAACGATTCGTTAGTCATGACGGACTACGTCAATCAACGGCGTCAGCAAGGCTATTCCCTGCGTGAGGCTGTGGCCGAAGCGGGCGGCGCTCGCTTCAGAGCAATAACATTAACGTCAATTACCACATTCGTAGGTGTCTTACCGATCATGTTCGAAACCAGCTTACAGGCTGCCTTCGTAATTCCTATGGCCATCGCGCTGGGTTTCTCGGTACTGTATGCCACTTTGGTGACGTTGATATTAGTACCTTGCCTATACTTAATCCTTATCGATTTAAGTTTCCCTGTAAAATGGGTGATCAATAAGGTACGCAAAAAGCCCACTGTCCCCGAAGCGGACGTGGTTCATTCAAAATAATTTAACGGGGGCGATAAGCCCCCAACTTTTATCAGGATAATTGTATGAGTCTATCTATCAGGCAAGCCACTGCAGATGACAGCCAGCAAATATTAACCTTCATTACTGAGTTGGCCATTTTTGAAAAAGCAGAAGACGAAGTGGAAGCATCCGTTGAGGATATCAAACGCACACTCTTTTCAGACAAAGCTACGGCGCATTGTGTCATATGCGAAGAACAAGGTTCGCCAATTGGCTTTGCCGTTTTCTTTTATAACTACTCTACCTGGCAGGGTAAGAATGGGGTGTATTTAGAAGACCTGTATGTTACACCAGATGCGCGTGGTAAAGGTGCCGGCAAAGCCTTGTTAAAGTACCTGGCCAAGCATGCAGTCGATAATAATTGCGGGCGTTTTGAATGGAGCGTATTGGATTGGAACCAACCGGCCATCGACTTTTATGAATCCTTTGGTGCCAAGGCAAAAAGTGAATGGCTGGGCTATCGACTGTCAGGAAAAGAGTTAGAAGAATTTGCCGCGAATTAGTCACATTACAAATAGGTCAACAGGTTGATCCATATTACCTAACCGGAGCAAATTCTCTCGCTCGAATTACATTTATAATAGAAAGATATTCTACCAGCGGGTAAATAAATAAGTTTACGAATAGCCAGCATCAACAATGCTGGCTATCTGCATTTTATAAACGTATTCACCATTCCACTCAGCTCTTGTATTTAATAGAACATCCGTAGGGTGCTGTCTTCTTGTACCGGATCGCTTGCCCTGAAGCCAGGGAAGCCATCCCCATTTTTACGTAATTATCTGCTTTAGCGATATCAGCGGGATCCGCCGACTTGATGCTATCAATCGCTCCCGCATATCGAAGCATCCCATTGTTATCAACGATATACATATGTGGTGTGGTTTTAGCTGCGTACATTTTGCCGACTTCACCATTTTCATCGAAAAGAACGTGTGTGGGGCTTGCATTACGATCTTTGGTTAACTGGTCTGCTTTTTCAGCACTGACATGGCCCTGTTTGCCGGGGGCTGACGAAATAATCGATAACCATATTACGTCTTCAGCTGTGTAGGTTTTTTGCAAGTTCTGCATATTTTCGCTGTTGTAGTGCTTCTGCACATAGGGGCAAAGGTGGTTCGTCCACTCCAAAATAACCTTTTTGCCTTTAAAATCACTCAAACTGACTTGTTCGCCTTGTATATTCATTAGCGAAAAGTCTGGCGCTTGTTTGTCTATATCAACAGCAGCGTAAGTAATTATTGAAGAGCATCCCAGTACAAAGCCCACCAGCCACATTTTAATTTTCATCATTCACCTCATTAACAGCCTTCGTTATTGCCTTAACTACTATCTCAGGGGTTAAAATTTGCGGTAGTACCTCTTTGCCATATTCTCCCGCATACACTACGTATAAGGGTACTCCCGAGCGTTGATACTGGCTCAGATACCCTAAAATTTCGTCATTCTTATTGGTCCAGTCACCGACCATATAATGAACTTGTGACTGTGCAAGTGCCTGAGTAAATGCTTCAGACGTAAACGCAACCTGTTCATTCACTTTACAGGTTATACACCAGTCTGCTGTCATATTGACTAACACTACCTGGTTATCCTTGCGTAATTCGTCCAGGTGCTGTTTATCAAAGGCTATGCGCACGGATGTATTCTCAGGCAGATGTTTGCTGATGAGCGTTAACGGCAACAGCAAGCCGGCTATGGCAACGACTAATGCACCTAATTGGAACCAGTTACTCCCTGTTCGATGATAAAGCCACAGAGCAAAAAACAGCATTAACAAACCACCAAGTAGCGCTGTCATCGCCGTTGTTGAAGTTTGATTTCCGAATACCCACACTAACCAAATAACTGTCGCTAAAATAGGGAACGCTAAAAACTGGCGGAACGTATTCATCCAGGGGCCAGGCTTTGGTGTTTTACTGGTTAACGCTGGCAACCAGAAAAGCAAGGTGAGAGGAAGGGCAAAGCCAATAGCCAGACTAAAAAAAATGGCCAACGTGACTAAATCTGAACTGACCAGCGCCACTCCCATAGCAGCCGCCATAAAGGGAGCAGTGCACGGCGACGCAACAATAACGGCCAATACCCCAGTGGCAAATTGACTGGAAAACCCATTTTGCTGAATAAAACGCTGCCCTACCCCTGTTAATCGGCTTCCGGCAGGGGCAAGATCAAACAGCGCTGCCGCAATAAACACAAAAAGAAAGGCTAATAAAGCGACAACCGTGGGTGACTGCATATGAAACCCCCATCCCAATGCAGAGCCGCTATATTTAAATGCAATGATGATAGCGGCAAACACACAAAAGCTGGTTATTACGCCCAGAGCATAAGCAAGTTTTATCAATTTTGACGGCTGTACACGCTGCATCGACAGCGCTTTAATCGATAAAACAGGCAACACGCACGGCATTAAGTTAAGGATCACTCCCCCCGCAAACGCCATTGCCAGCGTGATTAACATTGATGATAATGACAAAGAGTCTGACGTGGCATTGGTGACGTCATAGCTATCAACTAATGCGCCATTGAGTGTGGCATTGACGTAATAGCCGGTCTTACCATCACTGATTAGAAACTGTAATTGTTCTTGTGAATCAATAAAGTAATCTGACTTCTCACCGACTAATGTTGTTTTTTGTTCATTCACAATTTGTCGTATTTCTGCAGCATGATTTAACACGCTCGATGAAAATGGGTAGAGCTGCCAGTGTTTGCTTTCAGAAGGAATATTCAGTTGTAAGACGATATTTTTATCGGTGATTTCGTATTGCGCAGGAAGACTCTGAGTTTTTGGTAGCTCTTTGCGAGCTTGAATAAACAATTCGGCATCAGAAGATAACGGTGCCTCTTCAGAGAACTGAAATGTTTTAGATAGTGTCGCCCAGCCAGGAATACAATCTTCTTTGCACACTAACCATGAGAGCTTTGCTGCGATGTGAAGTGGTGAATCCTGTAAAGCCTGATCATCTACAGTAATTGGCACCATCAGAAGAGACTGGCCATCGTATCCATAATTCACTAAGTGCGCGACCGGAATTCGACTGGGTATCTGCCATTGAATTTCACCTGCGGCTACGCCTTGAGGCAACTGCCACTCTATTTTAGGGGGCTCGCCTGAATCGCCGGGATTACGCCAGTAAGTATGCCATTCAGGATCTGGTTTTAGCCATATCCCCAACCAATTGATCCCAGTTGTTAGGTGGGTATATTCGCTGACCAGGCGAACTTGAATATGGGGTTGATTAGCTGTGTCACTATAAGCTGAAGGAAACGCGTTAAAACAGATTAGCAGCAGCCAGAGCACAGCCAGTTTTATAATCTGCATGAACATTGATGTCCTGATCAGCGCCGATAAGTCGAACCGTTACATTTCATTTAGTTTATTTCAGACTTTCAATAAGGCAATATATATAGAACAAAAAACCGTCTGTTTGCGTTCGATGCGACAAAACAATCGACAATTCGCATTTGCTTATGTCAACGTAACCGAGTTATACACAAAATCACCTAAAGCAGTGTCAGGGAATTATTTATGTATGGGTAAACTGCAGCATAATGGCCTCCTCTATACAACGCATTGTCATTTCTGTGGGTTAGCAAGAAATGCCAGCGCCCTATTTATAACGCGGCTTTAAACAGTCAGTAAAGATTAAAAATGGTTATCTCTGGTATACAACTAGCAGACCATTTGAAGCTCAGTAAACTCTTTCACTAAAAAAAACAGCTAAAAAAGAAGAGGTTTATTACAATTAAAACAGCAACAGCTTGTTTCCAATATAACGTGGCAGGCAATGTGACTAATTAAGAAAGATAAACTCGATAATACATCGTTTATGCTGACAATAATGAGAACATCACCATGGATGTGTACATTCACGCAGGTACTTTTAAAACCGCTAGCACGGCAGTGCAGCAAGCACTTTATTCATGTCGAAGTCACTTACTGGAACAGAAGATATTGTTTCCCGTGTCGGGTATTTCCAGCCTCGCTGAAGTAATAGGCTACCGCCATAGTCGATTTGTTTATGAGTTTGGCCTGCGCAGCTGGGATGCGGAAGTTGATAAGCTCATCGCTGAAATACATCAACACAAGCCGGATTTATTAGTACTTTCCAGCGAAGCCTGGTCAAAACCGAAGGGGACAAAACGGTTAATTGCTCTGCTGAACAAGCTCGAACAATTTCAAATTAACAGAGTCGATGTAACTTTTGTGGTAAGGAATGGCTTCGACTATTCAATCAGCTTTTACCGCGAATTTGTGCGTAGGTGGGGGCAACGGCGGACTTATCTCGCCTATACCAACAAGCGCATTCCGTATTATGATTATAATCAGTTGTTCGCCCCATTCCTGGCAATTCCCGGTATCAATGTCAAGTTTATCCAATATAGTCGAGATTGCGTTACGCAAGTGTTAAATGATATTGGGTTAGACAACCCAGAATCTTCTCAAAACCAAGAAGTTAACGCTGGTCTGTCTGCGTTAGACACAGAACTTCAACGTCGTATTAATATCCTGACTAAAAGTAAGGGACACCCTGCCCCGCTTGCGAATGAGTTGTTTGAAACCATCGGCTTGAAGCAAGAACAGGACAAAGTAATAGAAAACTCACCGCCTCCCGCACTAATTGAGCTTTATGATGATGCCTATAAGCAGGCATTCAGCGAACTGACAGGACTAAGTCGGAAACTATTAGAAATAAACAATTCAATTTATTTCAGCCAGGACTACGTCAAAATGGACTTATTCACCCCGTTATTAGATTATTTATTACCACAACACGCTAAGTGATAATTAGCGTTAACGTAAAGAGTATGTGGACATCCACCTTACAAAATTCGAAAAAAGTGGGCGGACTAATAGTCAGAGGGTGGGTGTCCATGATGAGGCGTCATTTCAGTTAAAAATGGCTAACTAACCTTGTTTCTTAGGAATGATTTGTATATCGTCCGCCCGTCAAGCTTGTAGTGAATAATCCAATGTTGCTCAGGCTAAGACAATTAAAAGGCAAACTGTACCGAAAGGACAGGACGCAAAGCCGCTGGTCTAACAATTTTACCAACAATTTACGACGGCAGGGCTGTATTAACTTAGTCGCAGATCTAGATAAATAGTGAACATTACATGCTTAAATATATTAAACCGTATCTACTGGCGTGTTCCAGCTTATTATTGCTGAGTGCATGCGCGCAAACACCTACCAAAACATATCCTCACAGTGATATCAAAATTAAATATGCTGTACGTCATTTTGAGGCAGATATCACCCAATCAGTGGCAAAATTTAAGGGCAACTACCTTCGTCGCGATGAACTTGAAAACTTGTCGAAAACAAGGTTCATAAACTTGCTTAAAGAAAATGATTTATTGGCAGAAGATGGTGACACCAATGTGGTCGACCTCTCTATTTTCGTTGATTATTCGCGCCGATTTGTGGGTGATGAAACGCCCTTCCCGATGGATAAAATGGTTGCTCCAAGAATAGCGTTGCATGAGGCGAGTTATTTGGGCGACGTAGCCATACGTGAAAATATATCTTGGGGATTAAGGCTAAATCGAGGTTTCGACGGTCTTCTAATGGAGAGCCCCCAATTAGAAACGGAGACAGCGCTGGCTATAGGGAATAGTTTGATGGAGCGTTTGAAAAAGGTGCATCAGTATGATCGCAATGCGTTTGCTGCAATGACTGCCAGTATGACAGCTGAGCAGATACACCAGCAGCGGCGTTTTACCCCAAAGCAGGAATTTAATCGAGTCCAGCCGCCAGGGCTCTCATCTGAATACTATTTGCCTGAGCAACACGTACAAAGTTACCTGGCTCGCTTAGCTGAAGGAAACCGAGAAGAACGTATCGACCTCTACAAACAGTTAATTGGCGAGTGGAACAACAGTTCGGCGCTGTACGATGCAATTAATTCAACGGTGTTAGCCGGTCATGAAGATACCGATTCTGATACCACCGAAGAAGTTATCTGGGCCGCTAAAGCATTGGCGTATTCGGGATTAGATAGTTATCGACCCACCCTGAAAAAAGTCATGGACAGTAACGCACCAGAAAAACTTAAGAACTATGTTGAGCAATATTTGGAGACAATGACAGTTCGCACCAGGCAGGCTGAAATTGTGCATGACGTTTCCACAATGTACCCGCAATTAGACTGGCAAACCAATCAGCTTATTAACATGTTAAATAGCAGAGATACGTTTTTACGTACACATGCAGCTAAATCCATTTACCGTCAGCACCTTGATAATGAGCGATTATTAGATGAAGTCAGCGACATTCTTCGTCACGAAGCGAAGCTTCCACGTCTTCGTTACGCGCCTTTTCAAGACTTCTATGCATGGGGCTGCCGGTTACTGGGAAGCTCAGGTAATGTCAAATACACAGCGCTTCTACTCGATTTATCTGAAAACGCCAACAGCGAAAAAGTACGTGAATACGCTGACGAATTTGCCGACGAGTTGGAAGGCTAGCAACTAGCCATTACTGGAAAGTCGTGAAACTATGAAACTATTGGACACCCACGTTACTTGTTGCGAGGAAAATTACTTGCTAAAAATCGAGTACTGGTGTCCTGGACCTTGTAAGATCACGTCTGATCGAAATTCAATCTAATACTTGTCAAATTAAAGCGGAAAAAATAACCACAGATAAGACGAACAACCGTGAGCTTTTTTGCATCTGGCATAAAAGGCTCACTAATAAATTGCAGAAACTTAAATACCTCTTGTGCAATTTATTAGTGAGCTGAAGAAGCGCTTTGCGTGCCTTGAAAAAATGTAAGCTGTTTAGCTCATCCCCCGCAACGACTTAGCGGGCACTATTCTCAACACCCAATGCATCCAAGCCCAAGGCCAGGTGGGAACAAAACTGTTGGCTTTTTCTTTTTCTATCGCTTTGACCAATGCTCTACACCCCGTTTCGGTATCCACAATGAAAGGGACTTTCTCAACTTTTTCATTGATTTCGCTGCGGATAAATCCAGGGTGGATGCAGCTGACTTTAATTGGCGTGTTCATTACATCAATGCGGATCCCCTCACTCATTGATGTTAAGCCGGCTTTGGTTGCGGCATAGACTGTCATCGCGCGTCTGAACCCGCGCACCGCACTAATGGACGAAATGGTTACTAAATGTCCCGCGTTTTGTTGCCTGAATATCTCCATGGCCGCCTCAGCTTGCGCGAGAGCCGCAACAAAATTGGTTTCTGCCGTTTGCTTATTGGCATGAAAGTACCCCGTCCCAATTGAAGCGCCCTTGCCCATCCCCGCATTGATGATAACGCGATCCAACTGCCCTAACTCGGCATGAAAGGCTTTAAAGACAGTAAATACATCATCATGTTGGTTAACATCCAGAGGTTTAATTAACACGGTGATATCGGGATTAATTTCAAGCAGCTCTTTTTTGAGTTCTTCAAGCCGCTCTATTCGCCGCGCGCACAGCGCCAGGTTTCTGCCTTTCTTCGCGAATTCAATCGCCATTCCTTTGCCCAGACCAGAGCTGGCACCGGTAATTAATATATTTTTTCTTATCATGGAGAACCTGTTTATGTGTAAGTGATAAAACGTTTTTCGGCAGTATTAGCAAACACACTGTGTTCGTTCAGACTGGAAAGTGCCAGCTCCCGCTTTTTGCCTCTGGTGATGAGTTTGGTGATCCCACCATTAACCAGCATCCAGTTAATCTTCATTAAGTCCGTGAGTGGCAGACCGAGTAATTTGCAGGTAATCAAACTGATGGGCCCACCAGATGTATAGACGACCGATGCCTGGTGCTCGGCCTGACGCACCGCTTCTAAACCTGCAAATACCCGCGCACTAAACTGAGTCCAACTTTCCGTGTAGTCGTGATCGTGCTCCCCACTCATCCATCTGTCCATGGCACTGACAATCGCGCGTTTAAACGCCTCCATAGGATTAGGATGGCTACCCAGCAGTTCTTTCGAGGAAGCTGGAGTGGCTAACCGCTCATCGTAACGGGCAAGGATTTCACGATGATCATATTCATTCCACTCCGGCATAACATGCAGCTCCAGGCCTTTGCCATATTCAGGCAAACTATGCTCTGCCGTTTCCTGATGGCGCAATAAACTACCTCGATATACGGCATCAGGAACGACTTTTTGATAGGCCATTGCCCGGCCAACAAACGCGGCTTGCTCGATGCCTAATTCTGATAATTTATCATAATCTTCAGCATGAAAACTTGCCTGACCATGCCTGATCAAATAGATGCTTGCCATTAGTTGCCTCGTCGCTTTATCGCTTTCTTACTTCGCCATAATAAATAGTGAACGAAGACCCAAAAACGTTTAAACGCTGGGTTGTTGGTTTGCCCATGATGATAACGGTAGTAAATTTGCTGGACAATGACCGCTAAACGAAACAGGCCGTAAACTTCGTAAAAGGTAAAGTCTTCGCATTCAATATCATTCTGAGAAAGATAATACGCTACCACCTCTTTACGCGTGAGCATGCCGGGCAGATGTGTAGGCTGACGCCGTGTGGACTGGGCAAGAAAATCATCATCCTCTTCCACCCAGTAGGCTAATGAATTCCCCAGATCCATTAAGGGATCTCCCAAGGTTGCCAGCTCCCAGTCGAGTACACCAGTTACTTGGGTGTAATCGTTGGGGTCAAGTACCAGGTTATCGAAGCGAAAGTCATTATGTGTAAGGCAAATGTTTTCTTTTGCCGGCTGATTGTTTTCAAGCCAGCGCATAACTGATTTAGCTGCAGGTACGTTCCACGTTTTGGCATTTTGGTAACGCTGACTCCAGCCTGAAATCTGTCGTTCAATATAACCTTCGCCTTTGGCCAGGTTTGCCAGGCCGGCTTGATGAATGTCGACGTTATGTAACTGGCTAAGACAATCGATAACGTTTTTGCACCACTGGTTGGTGCGCTCAGGACTTAATGGCAGGCCCTTCGGCATATGTTTGCGTGGAATGATGCCGACTAATTTTTCCATCACATAAAAATCCGTACCGATAACAGTGTCATCGTCACAAAACCCGAGCATTTGAGGTACATAGGGATACACTGGCTTCAATGCTTTTTGCAGCTCAAATTCGCGCTGCATGTTATGAGCACCTTTCGCCTTGGTCCCTGCTGGTGCACGGCGTAATATCAGTGCGGTATTAGCGTACTCCAGACAATACGTCCAGTTGGATGCACCGCCACTGTATTGAGTGATATCAGGTGTGCCTTCAAGACCTGTAATATGCTGCTTCAACCAGAGATCAACTGCCTCAATATCCAGCTCTTCTCCGCTTCTTACTGCGCCAGCTTTATCGATTACATCAGCCATGATTGCTTTGCCCTTCCCTTGCTCTTAACACCATCTTTTTGGTCGCTTTAATAATTTTGTTGAGGTACCACTCCATGGGTAACCACTTTTTCATGTAATAGGCCGCTTTACCACTTTTATGGGTAAGGATAAGAAAGTGTCTTTTTTGTGCCTGTCGCCAAACCTGCTCGGCCACTTGCTCCGCAGTCATCTCCGCTTTATTGAACTGACGTTTGATACTTTCTCGCATAATTTGCTCAGTCGTGCGCATCGATTCATCGAGGTTGGTTTTGAAAAAGCTCGGACACACCACGCTCACCGCGATATTTTCTGGTGCCAGTTCGGTTTTCATGGTTTCAGAAAACGACACTACCGCCGCTTTTACTGCATTATAACTTCCCATTAATGGGATCGGGGTCAAACCGGCTTGTGAGGCCACGTTGATAAAGTATCCGTGCCCTTGTTGTCTGAACACATCCACAAAAGATTGTGTGACTTTTACCATGCCAAACAAATTAATATTAAACACCCATTGCCACTGTTCAATTGACTCTCCTTTTAACGACCCCCCTGTGGCGACGCCTGCATTGTTGATGACGATATCTACGCCTTGCCACTTTTCTACTATTTCCGACCGGGTTTTGTCGATATCACTCTCACTGGTAATATCACACTGGCAGTAATACGCCTCTGCACCAAGTTGCGTCAATTCCGCAACCGTCTCCTCTCCCCGTTGCTGATGAATATCGGCAATACATACTTTAACGGCGTTTGCATCAGTTGCATGTCTGGCCCAACACAGTGCCATTGCTTTTCCAAAGCCAGTGGCACCACCCGTAATGAGTAATCGAACTGTTTTCATCAGGAGCCCTTTTTATATTTGGCCAGTTCAAGACGCGAAACCATGCCCAGATGTACTTCATCGGGGCCATCAGCCAGGCGCAGTACTCGTGCCATTGCATTAAAACCAGCCAACGGAAAGTCACCTGAGACACCGGCGCCTCCATGCATTTGAATTGCCATGTCACTCACTTCCTGCAGCACATTCGGTACCACTACTTTGATTGCAGAAATTTCCGTCATGGCGTGCTTTACACCCACAGCATCAATCTTCCAGGCGGCATTAAGGGTTAACAGACGTGCTTGATCAATTGCCATTCGCGCTTTGGCAATGCGCTCTAAATTGCCGCCTAATTTAATAATCGGCTTTCCAAACGCTTCCCGCTTTAATCCTCGCTTAATCATCAATTCCAAACTACGCTCAGCCGCTCCAATAGCACGCATACAGTGATGAATACGGCCTGGCCCTAAACGCCCCTGAGCAATGGCAAAGCCTTGGCCCATGCCCATAATGAGATTGGCTTTAGGCACCCTGACATTAGTAAGCTGCATTTCGCCATGACCATAGGGCGCATCATAATCCTGACTGGCAGTCAGCATTCGTTTGATTTCCAGCCCTTCACTCTCAAGCGGCACTAATACCATGGCATGTCGGGCATGCTTTTCATTTTCAGGATTAGACAACCCCATAAAGATCGCGACTTTGGCCTTTGGGTGACCTAACCCGGTTGTCCACCATTTGGTACCATTGAGGATTAGCTGATCGCCTTCCTCAGTAATCGTCGCTTGCATATTGGTAGCGTCAGATGAAGCAACATCAGGCTCGGTCATGGCAAATACCGAACGAATGTCACCGGATAGCAATGGCTTTAACCATGTTTCTTTTTGTTGCTCACTACCAAAATGATAAAGCACCTCCATGTTACCCGTATCCGGCGCGTTACAATTAAATACTTCAGGGGCAAACGCAACTTTACCCATCTCTTCGGCCAAAGGGGCATACTCAAGGCACGTTAATCCCTGCCCCAATTCATCATCCGGTAGAAAAAGATTCCATAACCCCGCATCACGGGCATCAGCCTTCAGCTTCTCGATTTGCGAGGGCACTTTCCAGCTTCGCCATTTCCCATGGTAATTTAAACGGTGATTTTCAGCAGTCACGCTTTTCTCAAGAGGATAAACATGCTCCTGCATGAACGTTTTCAGCTTCGACAGATAAGCTTGGCTTTTTGCACTGGGTTGGAAATCCACGGTACGCTCCAGAAAAATAGACTCTACAAACTTATTTCAGCTTAGCTCATGAATGAAGTGAAAATTATTGGTAGTATACTATGAATAATATTCATCATTGGCGGTTAATGTGTTAGCAGATAAACAATTACAGCAACTCGACCTCAATTTGCTTAAAGTGTTTGAGGTGTTGTATCAAGAGCGCAATATGACCACTGCAAGTAAAATACTGTTTATTAGTCCTTCGGCAGTAAGTCATGCTGTAAAACGTTTACGCACCGCGCTGGATGATGAGCTTTTTGTTCGAAAAGGTCAGCATTTGGATCCCACAGCCGCCTGCAGACAGATAGCCCCTACCGTGATTGACTTACTCATTCAGTTGCGCAAGACATTGCAGCAGTGCGGAAACTTTGAGCTGGCTCAAACCCGGCAGACTTTTGTGCTGGCAATTCACGATGCGCTTGAACCACTGGTGCTGCCTGCGCTTCACGGAATATTGAATGTGCATGCGCCGCTAGCCGGTATAAAAAGCGTTAAATTGGATCGAGATCTGGTGACAAGACAACTTACTAATCGCCAGGTTGATGTAATGATAGACGTAGCCCGCGCGATCCAAACCCCCATCAAACATCAATCGTTAACCAGTGATGAATTTGCGGTACTAATGTCACGGCAGAATCCGTTCGCGAATCAACTTACGCAGAGCGACTATTTGTCGGCAGAGCACATCACTGTGTCGAACCGCAGTGATGGGCATGTGGTGGAAGATATCAGCTTACTGCAATTGGGAATGAATCGTCAGGTGAAAATACGCTGTCAGAATTACCACTCAGCAAAAGCTATTGTTAAAAATACGCCTCACTTACTAACCCTGCCTTCACTGCTCGCCAAAGAGCTTTTAGATGAGGAATTGATTGCCCACCCGCTCCCGATTTCCATGCCCGCACTGTCCACTCATTTATATTGGCACCAAGATACCGAACAGGATGAATCGATCAATTGGTTGCGTCAGGCAATAGTGCAGTCATTTGCGTAAGCAGCCACTACCAGTGTATTGTCGAGCACTATAATACATCAGGTGAGATGACGCCCTGTTAGACCTTGTAAGACCGACAAACAGGAAATTATCACCCCGCCTCCATGCGGTTTAACGTAGCGCTGGTCCGTTTACCCAAAAGGGAATGTTGGCATAGGCCGCTTTTCCGTTTGCGTTGGTAATATACACAAACAATCGGTAAGCACCTGGGGTCGCCGGAGCGGTAAAACTGACCTTCCCCATACCGTCACTTTGAATATCCAACCCCCGAACCGCCTGTGGTCGTGACTCGGGGTCGCCACCAGCCTTGATATCGGTACTTTCCGGCACCACTTCCCATTGAATCGCGGGTGAATCATCCTGACTTGAGGTAAATACCACTTCTGCATCTAATCGTTGCTCAGCATTGACTTCGATATTGTCAAAGCGGGACTGCCGTTCTAGTGAAATTTGGGCAATAGAAGGTGCTCGTTGCTTTGGCCAATTTCCAGTCCAGTTATAGGTTAACGTGTCTACGGCTTCTGTGGGATGACCGGATTCTGTAAAAACCCCATACCAGGTTGGAGTGGTTTCCTGCTTTTGTCCCCACAAGAACGCGAAAGATCCTAATGCTCTGCCTTTTGCCTTGAGGATACCTTGTTCATAACGCTTCTTATAAGAGGTTGCCTTCTCGGTACTGGTTTGCTCAATAGGTGCTTCCCACTTAGTCTTTTTAACTTGCCAGTGCCCGGTCGGCCCCCACTCAGTGATAACAAATGGCCCAGAATACCCCATCTCTAACAGGCTCTGTGGCAACGATGATAAACCACCATAAATATTGATACTTAGAAAATCCAGACTAGGTACACGCTCCTGGATGAGTGAAAGCTTTTCTTTATCAATACCTGCGGTTACGGTAGTAACGGGATGGTAGGTATCGACAGTTTGAATAAATTCAGCAATATCCTGAACTGCATTCCACACATCCTTATTGGTATAAAATAAATCCACTTCGTTGCCGATGCCCCAGGCCAGTAATGCTGGGTGATCTTTATAGGTAAGCACCTCATCTTTCACGCGTTCAAATTGCTCAGCAACGGCCTTTTTATCGCTATAATCAAACCCGTGTCGTTCATGGCCCAGGCTTATACCAAGCATTACCGCCAGCCCGTTTCTGTGTGCATTGTCTAATAAGGGTCTGGCATCTTCCGTTGACCAGGTGCGAATGGCGTTGCCTCCAGCAGCCGCAAGCGCTACAAGATGAGCTTTGCCGCCCGCGCCTTTGATAAAAAAGGGCTCTCCCCCACGGTACAGTTGGTATTGACCATTTTGTTCTCTGACCTCGACCTGAATAGGTGTATTGAATGAATTGGAAGCATCACTGCTTTTGGGTTCAGGAGAAGAGGTGTGGTTACTGCACGAGATACATAGCAGTAATGTTACTAAATAAAGAGGGGATCGTATCAACTGCATTGTGTGTCCTTATACTGGGCAAGATAGGCTATTGAGCCATATACGTAATTTTAACTTTTATCGCTCAACGATTCATTTACGGTCCCATAGGGATGTATGCCTTAACGGCTCCCGTTTGATATCGCTAGGTTTTAAACTGACCAAGTGACGAGCGTAACGATTCTGAAATCTCGGCAACTTGTTTACCTGTATCTGCCGCATCAGTAGACAATGTTAAGGTCTCATTTGTCAACTCACCCACTCTTCCAGCCCGTTGATTGACCTCTGTTGCAATATGCATTTGTTCTTCAGCAGCACTGGCAATTGCCTGACTTCTTCTAAGAATAGACTGAAAAACCGTTTCTACCTTGTTGAGCACTTCTCCCGCATTACGTGCCGTCTCGACACTGGTTCCGGCAGAGTCTTTTCCTTCGGACATCATGTTCGCAGCAGATAAGGTTCCTTGCTGAAGTTTCTGTATAATTTCCTGAATTTCTTGAGTTGAATCAGCTGTTCGACTTGCGAGTTGTCTTACTTCGTCCGCTACCACGGCAAATCCCCGGCCTTGTTCCCCTGCGCGAGCAGCTTCAATCGCAGCATTTAATGCTAAAAGATTTGTTTGCTCAGCAATGCCCTTAATGACATCTAATACGCCACCAATACGTTCGCTATCAGCCTTAAGCGTCTGAATTGACGTCACCGCTAATGAAACTTCTTCGGACAAACTCTCTATACTGGCAATTGTCGCCTGCACAGAAGCACCACCTTCCTTCGAGACAACTTCTGCGTTAGTGGTGGCCTGTTCCGCCGCTCTCACATCTTCCAACACCATTGAAGCGGACTGATTGACCTGCTCAATTGCATTAACCATGGTAGTAATTTCAGCATGTTGCTGTTCGATACGTAGCATGGTTTTATTATTCACATCCAGCATTTTATGTGAAACCGTTTCTGCTCGCTTTCCCACATGTTGCAATTGATTAATCAATTCGCCAATGGTTTCCATCATACGATCGAAACGACGCCCCATATCACCAAATTCATCATTACTGTCTAAATTGGTTCGCAAAGTGAGATTTCTGGATTTCTCAATTTCAGTCACCGTTTGCAACATCACCGTAAGGGGGTTACGAATGCCTTTGTACAGCCAGAACCCCATCGCCGAAAGCACGATTGTCATGATGATTAAAATTGCAAATACCGTAAATTGTGTAGTTGAGGCAATATTCTCAGCCTCAGCAGCGGATAATTGCGCCTGTGTACTTTGAATATCGGTAAGTTGCTTAACCAGGTTTTGGATTGGTTCTAATTTGGGGTACAACTGTAAATCGACAAAACCACCGATACTGTAGGACGACTGTTCTTCAATGAAACCTTCCAATTCAACTATAGCTTGCGCGGCAGATTCAAATGCAACCTGATTTTCGCTAAGCAGTGCGGTCTCTTCAGATAATAACGGACGATTACGATAGTCAGCCCAGGTTGCCTCCAGCAGTAACTTTGTTTCTTTTAACTGTTGCCTGGCTTCAACCCACAATAGCATTTGTGCTCGGCTTTTGTGGGCGAGGTCAACCACGCCATTGTTATACAAGCGCGTAATTTTATTGAGGCTCTGTAACGGCTGTAAACGCTCAGTGCTAACGGTTTGCACTGCATCACTGACAACGCCGAGGCGTTGACTGGCGTAGAGTGCTAACACTGCATTCAAAAAAATTGGGATGGTAATTAAAATGAGAAGCTTGGTTCGAACTGATAATGCTGAAAGCATGAGTAACCTTTAGTATGGAGATGCCGCTAACCGTGCATGCAATTCTTTGCAAATAGCTTGTTATATTTTCTAAGAAATACATGACACTTTTATGACCGCACCACATAGTGCTTCGAACAGTGCATTAAATAAGCAGTTTTTTTGCAGACTAATCCTGTAGGTATAATCTGAAGAAAAGTTCTGAAGATGTGATAGTCAATATGAGAGGTGTCAAAGAGTTTAAATTTGAAAAAGACGTTATTCCAATCCGTTAATCATAGTTGACGTGAAGGTAGTGCTGTAGATTTTTGCAAACGTTGAACAGTTTAAAGCAAGCCCAGATTGGAAGAATCGGGCACGAGTGCAGACTAGCAAGTTTCCGCACAAAAAAGTTGTGAGCTGGCACTAGAGCTGCCTTCAAATAACAAGAGCGTGACGTAGTACACTTCACTCGACAGCAGGAAACAAACCAGCCAAAGCCTGAGAAGCTGACAGGTAATTCAGCTTCTCAGAGAGGCGATAAAAGTTCCATGTTATCTCCGTCAGGTTTACTTGAGTCTTACTTCATTGGCGGTGCAAAGGCGACCGAAATATCTTCCGGTACGGTACGACTGACATTTAAATCTCTGATTTCAATGCTAGTAGGAATTATATACCGGTCGAGCACGCGTAACGTATCGGCGGCACCATGATACTCAGTGAATGCAGATAATGTCATTCCATTGCAGACTAACCCTTCTCCCAGCATTTTGTAGGCTGTACCAACATATCGGGTTCCGGTTGTAAATTTTTCGACGGAACGATGTAAGCCCATGCGGTCATTAGCAGCCGAATTCCGACAAACGGAAACGAGATCCTCCTCTATAGACTGAGGGTAACCTCCTGCGGTTGCTATGCTGCTAACCATTGATAATGAAATAGCTGATAAACATAGCGGTAAAATATTTCTAAAGTTCATAATTTCTTCCTTCTTTTTAATAGGTAGAGACACGCTCTGACACAACACTACGCTGACTCAATAAGTCTAAGGAAAAAAGGAATGATTCACTCTGACAAAGCAATGAAATGTATCTGAACCATTAATATTAGATGGATTCATACTTTTACTGCAAATCCCCCATTTCATGAGACGAAATCATCATCTTGTTGTCATATTTTGAACTAAAATGTCATGTGAGATCCTGTGGGGCCCCTCATGAAAACTAACTCTGCTCCTTTAAGATACGATCATACAACCCGCACAGTCAGTAATATTTATGGAGAGAAAATAGTGCTTTCACCGCAATGTGCGGTATTACTTACTCTATTGCTGGAAGAAAAGAGTAACGTTGTTACCAGAGAGCAAATTCGAAAGCGAATCTGGAATCACAATGTAGTGAGTGAAGATATGATTAATCATCTTGTTTGCAGATTGCGACGAGAACTCAATGCATTGCCCGGTGAATGTGCATGGCAAATTGAAACCACCCCAAAAACCGGTTATCGCTTAAAAATCAATGAAGAGAGTATAAACTCCCTGCATTATTGGCTTCATCGATGCACAGCCTGGTTCAATAGCCTCCGTTAATAAGTGATTATTAACGGAGGCTATCGTAGTTGACTCCATTTGCACAGGAACCAGCTTGACCGACCGTGCGAGCCTAATTACCATTGCGTATGGGGCTATCCGTTGAAAACCCGAAACAAGCGCGTGTAAAGCAGCCTTACCTGCATTGCCAAAGGATCTGACACTTCCATGGTCATCAAAAAATTGTTTAAAGGTAGCAGGTAAAAGATCTCCCGGCTCTCTAAGCAAAAGTTTTGGCTAGCTGGAGATTGCGCGATGCGTACAATGCGTGCTTGCAAAACAGTGCATCACTTAGAGAGTCTTTTTTTCGCACTAACTTACACAAAGTTATCGCGCTTACAGCTACCGCAAATCAATGTCTCTGCTTGCACATTGTTAACGATGTGTGAGTGACGGCTCGGTGGCTTGCAGGAAGTTAGCGAATTTAGCGAGAGCAACACAGGTAAAACATGAGCTATAAAGAAATTGATATTAACGCGTGGAGCAGAAAAGCCCACTTCCAGTTTTTTAAAACATTCGAAGAACCGTTTTTTGGTGTCACTGTAGATATCGATTGCACCATGGCTTATCAGAAGGCCAAAAATAGCGGGGTTTCATTTTTTCTATTTTATTTGCATAAAGCACTGCAATCGGCAAATCAGACAGAACCTTTTAAGTTCCGTATTCTGAACGATAAGGTGATCGTTCACGATAAAATTAATGCCGCATCGACAATCAACCGTCCAGACGGAACCTTTGGCTTCTCTAATATTGAATTTTTCCCGGAGTTTAAAACGTTTGAATTCCATGCAGAAAAAGTGATTGAGCAAGTCAGAAATAGCACTGAATTGATCCCATCGTCTGAAAGCGGCAATGTCATTCACTTTTCTGCACTTCCCTGGATAAAGTTTACTTCTGTCTCACATGCTCGAAACTTTTCAGTTAATGACAGTTGCCCTAAAATATCTTTTGGCAAAGTGACAGAATCTAATGGTAAAAAAGTCATGCCTCTTTCAGTCCATGTGCATCACGCATTAATGGACGGGTATCATTTAGGGGTGTTTGTTGAGGCATTTCAGGAGCTAATGAACGCTTCTGACATCAGATAAAAAAACGATAACAGTCTGTAGCGCAAGGATTTCACTGCGCGCAATCTGTGCCGCCTGTTTGGAGCAATTTGTTATTTGCACACTATGGCTATGTAGATGCTATTTTTGAATCCTGAATTCGGATTCTCGCTCCACTTTACAGATATAAAAAAACCGGCTTAATGCCGGTTTTTTTATATCTGGCGGAGAGAGAGGGATTCGAACCCTCGATACGCTAT
>CAZROH010000018.1:0-50984 GCA_964601635.1 uncultured Alteromonas sp.
GCCCGTGTAAAATGATCGCACCTATTCTAGAAGAAGTTGCGAACGACTTTGAAGGGAAGTTAACAGTTGGTAAACTGAATGTCGATGAAAATAATGAAACACCACCAAAGTATGGCATTCGTGGCATCCCAACTTTACTCTTATTTAAGGACGGCAATGTAGCGGCGACGAAAGTCGGTGCATTATCAAAGGCGCAATTAACAGAATTTTTAAACGAAAATCTGTAAGTTTTTATTGAGCCAGCAGCCCTGCTGGCTCTCTTCATATCAAACCTCTTCTATTTTTTGAAGATAAATTTGTGTTTTTTATGCAAAAACACTGGACGCGCTAAAAATATGGTGCTAACTTTCAATTAGCTCATACCTGAGCAGCGTTCTGCATGCCCATATCCGGGCGTAATAAACTACTCAAATTAAACAAGTGACGATTAGTCCTGTATGCGAAGTCCAAAAGACCCACCAGTATGAATTTAACTGAACTGAAGAATAAACCGATTAGTGAATTGGTTTCCCTGGCCGAACAAATGGGCCTGGAAAATATGGCGCGCGCCAGAAAGCAAGATATCATTTTTTCAATTTTGAAAAATCACGCCAAGAGTGGCGAAGATATTTTCGGTGATGGCGTGTTGGAAATACTACAAGATGGATTCGGCTTTTTACGTTCTGCCGATTCTTCTTATCTCGCCGGACCTGATGACATTTACGTGTCACCCAGCCAGATTCGACGATTCAACCTTCGCACAGGCGACACTATTGCCGGCAAAATACGCCCACCAAAAGACAGTGAACGTTATTTTGCCCTGCTTAAAATCCGCGAAGTCAACTTTGATAAGCCAGAAAATTCCCGTACTAAAATCCTTTTCGAAAACTTAACCCCCTTACATGCACAATCACGTTTGCGCATGGAACGTGGGAATGGATCAACCGAGGATATTACTGCGCGTGTTTTAGATCTCGCATCTCCCATTGGACGAGGTCAGCGTGGTTTAATAGTAGCACCGCCCAAAGCGGGTAAAACCTTGCTTTTGCAGAATATCGCCCAATCGATTGCCGCAAATCACCCAGAATGTGAATTGATGGTATTGCTGATTGACGAACGCCCTGAAGAAGTTACCGAGATGCAACGTTTGGTGCAAGGTGAGGTAGTCGCATCAACATTTGATGAACCTGCTAGCCGTCATGTTCAAGTGGCCGAAATGGTCATCGAGAAAGCCAAGCGCTTGGTCGAACACAAAAAAGATGTGGTGATTTTACTTGATTCCATTACCCGTCTGGCGCGAGCTTATAACACGGTCATACCGTCATCAGGTAAAGTGCTTACCGGCGGGGTGGATGCAAATGCATTGCATAAACCTAAGCGTTTCTTTGGTGCTGCCCGGAATGTAGAAGAAGGCGGTAGCTTAACAATAATAGCGACGGCACTTATTGATACCGGCTCTAAGATGGATGAAGTGATCTACGAAGAGTTTAAAGGGACAGGTAACATGGAGCTGCACCTTAATCGCAAAATTGCTGAAAAACGTGTTTTCCCTGCTATTGATTTTAACCGCTCAGGCACCCGTCGTGAAGAGTTACTGACTAATCAAGATGAGCTGCAGAAGATGTGGATTTTACGCAAAATCGTCCATGAAATGTCAGAAATTGACGCCATGGAGTTCTTGATTAATAAACTTTCCATGACCAAAACCAATGATGAGTTTTTTGACGCAATGAAGCGTCAAAAAGGGTAAATTGCGGTAAAGCGCAGGTCGTCGCCTGCGCTTACTTTGGTTTGGCGCGCAAATATCTTTCAATACCGACTTTTTCAATAAGTTCGTTCGCTTGCTGCTACTTTTCTTAAGGCCACATTTAGGCTACTGTTTAGTTTCAAAATTTAAAATTCAGAATAAACAGGTAATCTATATGTTGCGCACCTTGCTAGGTCTTTCAGCTTTAGTCCTCTCTACTGTCACTATCGCAGATGAAAAGGTAGAGTCATTAGCAAATAAAGTGGAACCTGACGTAATTAAATGGCGTCATCACTTCCATGAGTTCCCGGAACTGTCCAATCGAGAATTTAAAACCGCAGAGTATATTGCCAAATATTTACGTTCATTAGATTTGGAGGTCACCACAGGCGTCGCGAAAACCGGTGTGGTTGCGGTTTTAGATAGCGGTAAACCAGGTCCTGTGGTGGCGCTTCGGGCTGACATGGATGGTCTTCCGGTAAAAGAGCAAAATGATCTACCCTTCCGCTCAGAACAAACCGGTGAATTTAAAGGGCAAACCGTTCCGGTTATGCATGCCTGTGGTCATGACACACACATGGCAATGTTAATGGGCGCAGCGAAAGTATTAGTAGAGATGAAAGACCAGCTTCGCGGTAAAGTTAAATTCATCTTCCAGCCAGCTGAAGAAGGTGCTCCGCCAGGAGAAAAAGGCGGTGCGGAAGTCATGGTTGCAGAGAATGTGTTGAAAAATCCAGACGTTGATGTGATTTTTGGATTGCATATCAGCGCAAATACCGATGTTGGTACCGTTCGTTATAACGCCGGAGGCACAATGGCTGCGGTGGATCCGTTTAAAATCGTAATAAAGGGTAAGCAAGCTCACGGCGCTTATCCCTGGAAAAGCGTAGATCCAATTGTCACCGCCGCACAGATGGTTATGTCCCTGCAAACCATCGTAAGCCGCGAAATTAAAGTTATTGATAACGCGGCAGTAGTGACAGTGGGCTCAATTCACGGAGGTAATCGATCCAACATCATCCCTTCAGAAGTGGAGTTAATCGGTACCATTCGGACACTCGATAAGGCGGCACGCGAATTAGTGTACGAAGCGATGCCACGAAAAGTGAAAGGGATCGCAGAAAGCATGGGCGCAGAAGCGGAATTAACCTTACCGTTAGACTACAATTATCCAATTACGTACAACGACCCCGATCTAATGGCGCAAATGTTACCTACAATCGAAGCAACTGCAGGTAAAGAGAATGCGATACAGTCTAAACCCGTAACCGGCGCTGAAGACTTCTCATTTTTTCAGGAGCAGGTGCCAGGATTATATCTGTGGGTTGGTGGCAAACCCAAGTCGGTACCCGAAAGTGAGTCTCCAGCCCATCATACGCCAGAGTTTTTTGTAGACGATAGCGGCATGAAGTTAGGAGTTAAACTTCTGACCAACATGACCTTGGATTACATGGCACAATAAGGGTAGAGGTAAGGGGCTGGCGTTAATGTCTATCAAAGATGTGCTGATCTGTTTGCTGCTAGTAGCAGTGGGTACGTTCGCAAATACGCTTGCTCCTCCCATTATCTCCGACGGCGTCTTCGCTTATGGTGGAGCCGCAGCAATTTTTATTGCTTTAAAATACCGTAGTTACTTTGCCGTCCCTGCCGGAATTCTCATTTTCGCCCCTTTAGTCTTTACGGCCCCAGTATTTGTGGTCGCTGTATTGATCAGTCAACCTTTAATTATCAGTCTATTGTGCTTTCCGCACCGGATAACAAAACCTCTCAAATACGCCGGTGTTTACTGGAGTATTTTAGCGCTTCCTGTTATCGCGGTTTCATTCATGGGAGAGCAGTTAGAAACCATGTCGGAAATGATGGCATCAAGCATCATCAGTTGGCTAAGTGGGGTGGTGGCACTTATCGTGGGTCACTTAGGTTACTTTTTTGCACATAGGAAGACCCCTCCAGAACAAGATAAGCCTATCCCTGCGCGCACCATGCTAAGTTATTTTTTCGCCAGCTTTTTGTTTCTCATTATTTTGGTTATTTTTTTGGGTTATTTGCATATCTTTCAGAAGCAGCAAATTATGCAAATCAATAAATATATTTCAGAGCGTTCAGAGGTTTTGGCGGAGCAAGTTGGAGAGTTTTTAAAAAGCAATCAAAATGCAATCAATTTGACCGCTGATTTGGTGTCTATCGAGGCAGAGAAGAACCGAGGAGAAGAAGAAACAAAACGGCAGTTTTTAAGTTCACTGGCTAGCAATCAGTCAGCATTTATTACACTATTGCTAACCGATGACAAAGGTAACATAACCCAAGCTCACCCTAAAAGCGCGGAAAATAATGCGCGTAAAAGCGGCCTCTCAAGCGTGGCCAAACGCCCTTACTTTGTTGAAGTGAAAGAAAACCAACAACCTTTCCTGTCAGATGCCTTTCAGGGGTGGGGGTTTGGTAACGAATTAATCGTCGCAATGTCTGCCCCTATTATGCTGAATAACCAATTTTCAGGGATCCTGGAAGGGTCTCTCTCATTGGCTTCGTTCGCTCGCTTCGACAAACAAAAAATTCCTGGTTTTGTTGTCATTATTGAAGACTCCGGTGAACATGTAGCGTATGCGAGCAAACGCCTGGCTCTAGCTCCCCTAAAACCTGTCGGGTATGAAGAATGTTTAAACATTCGCTGTAGGAAGGGGGTGAGACTCAAAAAAGATGATTGGTTGCGATCGCGCATTGCTGTTGCTGACACCGGGTGGCACGTCAGTCTCTTATATGACATCTCCCGATTCACTGATACCTTTAATGCCTGGTTGTTAATGGCCCTGGGGATATTGCTGTTTCTGGCACTGTTAAGCGTTTTAGTGGGCCACATTTTAGCCACTGTTTTTACCTCGCCAATGAATAAGCTGGTCCAGTTTTTTGAAACATTTAAACCAGAAAAGCATACGACTCGCGCGTTCCCTCAAAAGAAACGTTTCTATGTGCGCGAAATAAGCCAGTTAAATGAAGCGTTTTTTAAACTACAGCGACGTTTAGTTAATGCATTTAATGATCTTGCCCAGTCTCGCTCCGAACAGGAAACGCTGAATACGCAATTACGCGCACTGAACGCCACTTTAGAAAAGAAAGTGACAGAAAAAACAGAGTCATTGGAAATAGCGTTACAAAAAGCAGAATCTGCCAGTGAAGCCAAAACGCAGTTTCTGGCAAACATGTCGCACGAGATACGCACGCCAATGAACGGAATTATTGGTAGCTGTGAAAACCTGATGGAGACACCTCTGCCTGATGACGTGAAGAGAAAAATTGAGGTGGTTCATCATTCTGCTGGCCATCTGCTATCTATCTTAAACAGTATACTGGACTGGTCTAAAATAGAAGCGGGCAAAATGTTACTGGATGAACACCCTTTCTCTCTTCGTAAGTTAATTGAAAGTTGTATCTATCTTCATGCGAACGCAGCAAAAAGTAAGGAAGTGGAACTTACGGCTGATATAGATGACTCAGTTCCGCCTTACCTTCTTGGCGATGCCGGAAAACTCAATCAAGTTATTAATAATTTGCTGAGTAACGCGATAAAATTTACTGAAAAGGGCACAGTGAAGATAAGCGCGGCAACATATGTCAGTGGTAACTTGCATATCAGCGTGGCCGATTCAGGGATTGGGATGAGTGAAGAGCAACTCAAACGAATATTTGAGCAATTCGAACAAGCAGACACGTCCACCACACGGGTTTATGGCGGAACAGGGCTGGGGCTGTCAATTTGCAAAAAGCTGGTGACATTAATGCAGGGAGTACTTGATGTATCCAGCAAATTGGACAAAGGCACGACCTTCACGGCAATTATCCCACTGTCCGAGTATACCGACACTGTTGATAAAAAAGAGAAAAGTGTACTCCCTTTGTTACCACCCAAGCTCAAAGTTTTGCTGGTGGAAGACAATGACATAAATGCAGAAATTGTGATTGATATTTTAAAATCCCAGAAGTGGTTTTTCTTATGGGCGAAAAATGGTCAGCAAGCGCTTGATGTTTTAGCCAAACATGATTTTGATTTAGTGCTGATGGACTGTCAGATGCCTGTGATGGATGGTTTAGAGGCCACTCGCCACATCAGGGCTCGCTCTGACTATAAAGCTTCTG
The DNA here is from genome assembly GCA_964601635.1 of uncultured Alteromonas sp. Taxonomy (GTDB): domain Bacteria; phylum Pseudomonadota; class Gammaproteobacteria; order Enterobacterales; family Alteromonadaceae; genus Alteromonas. The sequence continues at coordinate 5,858 of CAZROH010000018.1, forward strand.
TGCCGATAGTCGCACTAACGGCTAATGCCTTTGAAGAAGACAAGCAAGCGTGTTTGGCGGTGGGGATGGACGCACATCTGGCGAAACCTTTTACCAGAGAGAACTTGCTCAATACAATAGCTACGACCTTAAAAACTAGAAAGTAAGTTAGCACGAACCAAGCGCTAACGCTTATCCAGTTGCATTAACGGTTCATTTTTTTAATCATTCTTCAGCTTCATTAACGAATCCCGGAACGCCTGCGCAGCTGGGCTCATCGGCCGATTTTGTAATGTAACAACTTGCCAGAATGTCGTAATAGGAAAGCCTTCCACATTTAAAATACGTACCTGGTTCTCCGAGTTTTGAGCAAGGGTATGGCGGGAAAGAACCGCCAGCCCCAGTCCCGACGAAACTGCCAGTCTTATGGCCTCGTTACTTTCAATCATCATGACATTTTTCAGCGTTACATTGTGCAATCGGCAAAAATCGTCCATGGCGATGCGTGTCGCACTGCCTGTTTCCCGTACAAGGAATTTTTGATCAACCAGTTCGCTTAAATGACAGTGATCAGGCCCGTCATAATCGGGGGGGGCAATCACAACGAGTTGGTTTTCCTGAAACCGCGTAGCAGTAATCGCCATATCTTCGGGGGGTTGACTGAAAATATACAAATCATCTTTATTGTTCTGCATACGCTCAATCACTTGCGCCCGGTTACCGATGGTAAATCGCACGTCAATGTTTGGATGTGATTTACAAAATGAACTTAACAAAGGGGGAATAACGTACTTCGCGGTGGTTACTACCGCTAAATTAAGCGCCCCTGTTTCCATTCCCTTAAGCGCCTGAATTTGGCTATGCAATTTTTTTTGCGCGCTTTGCATCTCCTGAGCACACTGATACAGAGCAAGACCCGCTTCTGTCATCCGCAATTTTCCCTGGTGCTGTTCCAGTAGAGGCATGCCGATGGTTTCGGTAATTTTTTTGAGCTGTAATGAAATCGTAGGTTGAGACAAAGACATGGCAGAGGAGGCCGCAGTCACGGAGCCACAGTCCACCACTTGCTGAAAAACTTCGAGTAGACGAAAAGTGAGTGAATACATAACTATACTCGCATTTAAAATGACAAATTTGAAGCGGGTTGATATTTACGATAATAAAATGAAAGTGATGATATGGCTATGGGCAAAACACGGGTTTTGCGTTAAAATTATCCGCTTTTCCTATCAACCAATATCGCGTTGATTAAGTTTCAGGTAACAGGAGCAGTGGATGGCGAAAGTCGCAATTGTTATGGGGTCTACTTCAGATTGGCCCACGATGCAGCAAGCGGCAAAAATGCTGCAGTCATTTGGCGTAGAGTTTGAAGCAAAAGTGGTCTCAGCCCACCGCACCCCCAATTTACTCGTAGAATTTGCAGAAGGTGCAGCAGATAATGGTTTTAGCGTAATTATCGCTGGTGCGGGCGGTGCAGCGCACCTGCCAGGTATGATTGCTGCCCACACTCATTTACCTGTTTTTGGCTGCCCAGTTAAATCAAAAGCACTCAGTGGCTTAGACTCATTGTTATCCATTGTACAAATGCCAAAAGGTGTGGCTGTGGGCACGCTGGCCATCGGTGAAGCGGGCGCAGCTAATGCAGGGTTGCTGGCTGCGCAAGTGGTCGCATTGCAAGAACCTGAGGTGGCAGAGGCTATCAAACAGTTCCGTCTGCAACAAACCCAAACTGTATTGGAAAATAGCCAGTTGGAGCTAGACTGATGCGTGTACTGGTTTATGGTGCCGGACAACTGGCACAGATGATGTATCTGGAAGGCTGCCCGATGGGAATTGAGGTACAAGCTGTGGATGTGAAAAATGAGCAAGTGGTTCATCCTGTCAACAAGCAGCCAATCGATGTCTCACTTAGCCAGGCTATTGATGCCGCTGATGCACTGACGGTTGAATTTGAGCATGTGCCTGAGTACCTTCTTGAGCAGGCATCCCGTTCAGGTAAGCTTTTCCCCTCTATTGACACCGTCTTGGCTGGTGCTGACAGGGTGCGGGAAAAATCGTTGCTTAACGCGCTAAACGTCGCTAACTGTAAGCACCAGATCGTTACCAATATTGATCAACTAGAGCAGTGTATCGATACACTCGGTGAACGTTTGATCATAAAGGCAAGTCGCGATGGATATGATGGGTATGGGCAGTGGCGACTGGCATCCAGACAGGAACTACCTCAGCTGACAGCAGCGTTGCAGGGATTAGATCTGGAGTCTGTTCCTTTGGTCGTTGAGGAAATGTTGGACTTTGATCGGGAAGTCTCCATTATTGGAGCAAGAGACAAACACGGTAATATTTGCGTTTATCCGCTGGCTGAAAATCTGCATCATAAAGGCCAGCTACATGTTTCTGTGGCGCCAGCTCCTGAAGTCTCTGACAAATTACAACAACAGGCCGAAGCCATATTTACCACCCTTGCCAATGGTATGGATTACGTTGGTGTGCTGGCGGTTGAGTTATTTCAGTGTGGCGATAATTTGTTGGTTAATGAAATCGCGCCTCGCGTTCATAACTCCGGACACTGGACGCTCAGCGGAAGCGACGTGAGTCAGTTTAATAACCATTTACGCGCAGTGACAGGTTTGCCACTGGGTCAAAGTAATGCCGTTAAAATAAGCGCGATGGTAAATGTTATCGGCTGTAGTGCCTTTTCAAGCGATTTATTGGGTATCCCTGGTTGCCATTTATACTGGTATGGTAAAACGGTACGTGCAAAGCGCAAGATGGGGCACATCAACGTGACGGCAGACAGCTATACAGCGCTGGGTGAAAAGTTATTGGCCCTGAGCGAGTATTTACCGCTTGAGTATTTTCCTAAGTTGGTTGATGAAGCGAATCGTCTGAAATCACTCGCTTAATATTACCGATGGAACGTGCTTGACAACTTCAATGCGGGCGCTAAAATACGCGTCCGCTTAGAGGCAACATTTCCTCGGGCAGTGTTTAAATGTGCCGACTTAGCTCAGTTGGTAGAGCAACTGACTTGTAATCAGTAGGTCGCCAGTTCGATTCCGGCAGTCGGCACCATTTAACTTTGTAACTTTGTAACTTTGTAACTTTTTAACGGATGACGTTTTAGCTTCTTCTCTCTTCCCCGGATAGGTCCCCGTTATTCCCCTGTACCAATCTCATGATTACTTTGCTACCGTAGATTTTTTATTCTTAAAAAAGCGAGTTCATATATGCGATTAGTTGCTTTTGCCTGCTTTCTATTAATGAGTCTATCAAGCGCATGGGCCAATGGTACGCATGATATCAAAATATCGGATGCTCATGCCCGTGCAACTTTTGCACTGGCAAGCACGGGCGCAGTGTACTTCACCGTGAATAATTCCAGTGAGGAACCCACATCATTAATTGGGGTGTCGGTAAACAAAGATCTAGCCGACGAGGCTCAAATACACACTACACAGATGGTAGGGGAAATGGTTAAAATGCGCCACGTGAAAGAAGGAATAAAATTGCTCGCGCATCAAGTGGTTAAGTTCATGCCTGGGGGGCATCACGTAATGCTGTTGGGTTTAAAGAAACCGTTAAAAGATGGTGATAAAATCAAACTGCAACTACACTTCGATAACGGGGTAACTAAGAATGTCGACGTCGATGTCCATAATAACAATCAAAGTGAGTCGCACGCGGGGCATCATAGTCAAACACATCATTAAAAATTAAAGCTTTGTAAGTTACTCGGTATTTGTAATCCAAAACACAATCAAATGAATATTAAAAGTATGATACTCAAGGCGTAACAGCCCAAGTTTAATGTTTGTTTAACAAGGAGTAATGCATGAGTAATATTGATATTGGTATTTCAGAAGGTGATCGTAATGATGTGGCAGCAGGACTTAAGCGCTTGCTGGCCGATTCATATACATTGTATCTGCAAACACACAACTTTCACTGGAATGTTACTGGTCCCCAGTTTCGAGACTTACACCTAATGTTCGAAGAGCATTACGTCGAACTTGCAGAAGCAGTGGATGATATTGCTGAGCGTATTCGTACTCTGGATGTGCCTGCGCCGGGTACGTATAAGGCCTTTGTAGAATTAAGTTCCATCGAAGAGGTAGAAGGCGTACCAGAAGCAACTGAAATGGTTCGGTTGTTAACACATGGACATGAGCAAGTCGTGAAAACCTGCCGTAACGTGCTTAAGGTAGCACAGAAGGCCGATGATGAATCAACAATTGCACTGGTATCAGATCGTATGCGTGTGCATGAAAAAACAGCCTGGATGCTTCGTGCATTAATACAAAAATAGAAAGGTAATACATTGAAACACATTCCCTTAATTGGCCGCACATCAGCGGCCTTCTTAATATTAGCGTCATTTTCTCTATCGGCTGCCGACGCAGAAAATGTAAAGGTTAAAGAGTTGGCAACCGGTCTTAACCATCCTTGGGGTATGACATTTTTGCCAGACAACAGACTGGTGATCACCGAACGAAGTGGAGCAATCAAGATATACGATGCTAAAAACGGTTTGTCTGAAGACGTGGAAGGGGTACCAGAAGCCGCGACCACTAATCAAGGCGGTGTGCTCGATATCATTGCAGATCCAGACTTCAACGAAAACCAAACACTGTATTTCTGTTACAGCAAACCTGGAGATAAAGGGAGCAGTTCCGCGGTAAGAAAAGTAAAGCTAGAGGGAACGAAGCTCATTCAAGGCGAAGACATCTTCACTGCCAAACCTCTGGTTGATAATGGTTTCCATTTTGGTTGTCGCCTCGGTTTTGATGCTGAGAACAACCTGTATGTAACATTAGGCGATCGTTACAAATACATGGACGAGGCACAAAATACCGATAATCATTTAGGGACCATAGTGCGGATCAGACCCGACGGTAGTATCCCAGAAGATAATCCATTTACAGCCGGAAAGGCACCAGAGGTTTTCACATATGGTCACCGTAATGTGCAAGGGTTAACTGTGCATCCCCAAACGGGTGAAGTGTGGGCAATGGAGCATGGTCCTAAAGGTGGTGATGAAGTCAATAAATTAGGTAAAGGAAATAATTACGGTTGGCCCGTAATTACTTATGGGATTGATTACAGTGGCGAGATTATCTCAGATAAAACCGAACAGGAAGGAATGGAGCAACCCATTGTTTATTGGGATCCATCAATCGCTCCGAGCGGCATGACCTTTTATTACGGTGATAAATTTAAAGACTGGGAGGGCGATTTGTTAGTGGGTTCACTTAAATTTACCCATCTACGGCGAATAGAAATGGACGGTGATAAGCCTGGTGAACAATACGAGTATTTAGGTGAGCGAAATCAACGTATCCGCGATGTGGAAGTCGGCCCGGATGGATTGATTTATCTGCTGACCGATGAGGCAAACGGTAAATTACTTCAGGTGTCACCCACTGAGTAATTAGATGACTCTGTGACACCTGCACACGAGATATTAATTTACTTAGATAGACGTTGCGGCGATTGCCGCAACGTCCAGCCTGATACTTAGACCTTGGTGCGTCGCATTAATGCTTGAATTGCGCCACTGACAACCGCTGATTGAGATTTTAAATGCTGTGTCAGGGAAAACGACGTTAGTCGAAAACGCACAGGCGTTCATTTTGCAAAATCCTTGTAGTTTCAATTCCTTCGTAATGAAAGATTAACCAAGTAAAAGCTTATCGCTGATTGCAATATAATTCGTTGCAGCGTTGATTAAACTGGTCGCGGTCAGCGCAGGTACGCCATATACGTCGACGCGTTTGCCTTTATCAAGCTTGATTTTGTCTACCAATATAGCGAAGTCGCCGTCGCCTGACACCAGGATCACCTCATCTACGCTATCGGCATATTCCAACACATCGATGGTGATCCCCACATCCCAATCCCCTTTCGCGCTGCCATCAGCGCGCTGGATAAAAGGCTTTAATTTCACATCAAAGCCGATTGCGCGGAGTATGTTTTGAAACTCTTGTTGCTTTTTGTCACCTCTGTCTACGGCGTAAGCAATCGCTTTGACAACTTCTTTGCCTGCAGTGGCGGTTTGCCAGAACCTATTGTAATCAAAATTCCGTTTATAAATTTGTCGGGTGGTGTAGTAGACGTTTTGAACATCTACAAATAGGGCTACTTTACTCATAAAAGCCTTGTTGTGGTTGCTGAGTGATAAAACTTACAGATTCAGCTATTAAGCTCTAACTCGTGCGTGCACAACGAGCAGGGAACTACAAATGATAGGGGAGCAGGTAAAACAGCCTGATCATTGCACTTTATGTTTCAGTAAACGGCTTCTGGCGCAGGAAGATGCCCGCTTTCAACGGGCACCCAGCGTTTTAGTGTGTCGTAGAGACCGCTTCCGTAGCTTTCGTGTTTTTATCTTGATAGCGTTCAAACCAGGCTAAAATATTACCTACTTTTTGGATGAGTCTGGAAGGTTTGCTAGCTATGCCATGAGGGGCTCCGGGAATTCGCACCATTGCCGCATCCACTCCTTTTAAGCGTAATGCCTGATAGAACTGTTCAGATTCACTAATAGGCGTGCGGTAATCCGATTCGCCTGTTAACAGCAAGGTTGGGGTAGTTACATTACCGACTAACGATAAGGGAGAGCGTTTCCATAATTGATCGGCAATATTCCAGGGCATATCCGGCATCCAGTACTGACTGAAAAATGGGTAGGCATCTGCGGTAAGCGCAAAACTGATCCAGTTAATAACCGGCTTGGCCACTACTGCGGCTTTGAAACGGTCCGTTTTACCGATTGACCAGGCAGTCAGCACACCACCGCCGGAACCACCGGTGATAAATAAATTCTGCTCATCAACATTTCCTCTAGCGATTGTGGCGTCAACCACATCCATTAGATCGTTGTAATCCTGAGAAGGGTAATTGTGGTGAATAAGGTTACCAAAATCCTCTCCATAAGAACTGCTGCCGCGGGGGTTTGACCACACCACCATATAACCTTTTGCCGCCATTAACTGTATTTCCATGGAAAAGTGAGGGCCGTAGGCAGCGTGCGGTCCACCATGGATTTCAAGAATCAATGGATAATCTTTATTGCTGTCGAAGTGAGGGGGATAGGCTACCCACGCGTCAATCTTTCTTTCATCCACAGAAGATTTCACTTCTAATGGTTTAACTTCGGCAAGCGTAAGGTGGCCTAGTGCGTCGCTATTTAGATCAGTCAACATAATTGGCTTGCTGTTACCAGCCTTGACTAATGCCAGATCTGCGGGCTTATTCATGTTAGCTTTAGTGAAAGCAATGTCACCTTGTTTATTGACCGCAAAGTCACCCGATGTATAAGGGCGACCCATTGATTGCCCCCCTAGCGTGACATTGAGTTTTTCCACCTTACCGTCAAAATTGGTGGTGGCAATCTTGTGTTCGCCATGGTCAAGATAAGAAAACACAATTTCTTCGCTATTAGGCTTCCAATAATACTCCTGAATAGAGCGATCCAGCGAAGTTTTAATACGTTTTGTTTCATTGGAACGTAAATCCAATATCATTAAATCCGGGGTCTGATAGGACAGTTTGCGGTCATTTAATTGCATGAAGGCCAATTTGTTACCGTCAGGACTTAGCTGAGGTGAAAATTCAGGCCCTTCCATGTCGGTGACTTGTTCAATGTTACGGGATGCAATATTGACCTTGTATAAATTGGAAGTGAGGGGATTAAGTGAATAATCTTCAGATCGGTTGGCAGAGAAATAAATTGATTTATTGTCTTTGTCGAAGGCCAGTCTTCCTGAGCTGGGGAAGTTGCCTGTCGTCAACTGTCTCGGCGTGCCACCTGTTACGGGTAAGACGTACAGTTGATTAAACCCGCTTGGCAGGTAACCTGCACCGTCGGCGCGATAGCTGGTGCGTTCTATGAATTTAGCATTATCTGCCCATTTCGCCCCTTCTGGCTTTGCGGGCATGTCAGTGAATAGTGGTGCCTCTTTGGCAGCAGTAAACATGCTGAATGCCAGGGTATTATTGTCGTGCGACCAGGTAAGATTAGATGGTGAATGAGGCAGTGACGAAATTTTCGCATGTTTAGCGGAATCAAAATAATAAAGATAAATTTGTCCACCTGATACGTAAGCCAGCATATTGCCGTTTGGCGAAAGCACGGCCTGGCTGACACTGCCGTCCTGTGAAATCAAGGGGCGATGTTTTTTACCATCAATCGATACTTGCCAAAGTGCCGTGTGTGTTTTGTCTTCCATAATATCCATGGATCGACGTTCGTAAATCACGCTTTTACCGTCATGTGTGAACAATATCGAACCCGGATATTCCAGGTTAAACGTGTCTTGGTATTGTAATGTGGTAGGAAGCTCTGTGATGTTTTCTTTCGCTTGCGCGATTCCGCAACTAATTGTAATAGCTGCGATTATTGAAGCATACCATGTATAACGCATTTGCATTGTATCTCCTTTACCTGTCATTTTGGATTAGGCGTTGTCTTTCTCGTTTACCTTTCTTTTATGTTTCAAAGTGACCCGGCCAATTAATATATCTTTAAACATGACCCAGTCACCAATTAAACTGTATAGCGGATAGCGGAAGGTCGCCGGCTTGTTTTTTTCATAGAAGAAATGCCCGACCCAGGCAAAACCATACCCAATCAGCGGCAATAACCATAGCAGCGCCCACTGTTGGTTAACTAGCGAAATCAATAAGACGACCAGAACAAGTGTCGAGCCGATAAAGTGAAGCATGCGGCATGTAGGATGAGCGTGTTCACTTAAATAGTAGGGATAAAATTCAGTAAATGAGCGAAAACGATTCTCGGTTGTATTCATCTGAAAACCCTCAATAAAAGACTCATCTACCATAGCATTTAGCGACCGAATAAAACAGTTCATTGGTCTTAGGTAAAGTAAAAAGTAATAAATTGTCACATTGTTGTTTTTCTGAATGTGTACCCCATATACACTGTCACCATGGCATGAAACAGGCAGAACGAATGGACAATTTAGTCGCAAACAATATTGTTGATATTACGGTAGAGAACTTTCAGCAAGTTATTATGCAGGATTCTCGAGAAAAACTGGTACTGGTGGACTTCTGGGCCGACTGGTGCGAGCCCTGCAAAGATTTAATGCCAATTTTAGAAAAGATCGCCGGTGAATATCAGGACAGCCTGATCCTGGCGAAAGTGGATTGCGAGCAGCAACAAGAAGTCGCCGCCCAGTTCGGTATTCGCAACTTGCCTACCGTGATGGTGGTCAAAGATGGCCAGCCAATTGATGGCTTTGCCGGTGCGCAGCCAGAAGCACAGATCCGTGAAATGCTGGCTAAGTACCTCCCACAGCCTGAAGATGAGTACTTAACCAATGCAATGCAGGCGATTTCTCAGGGTGACTATCAAAGTGCATTTCCGCTGGCCAAACACGCTTATGAGTTAAACGAAGAAAATAGTGACGCAAAGCTGCTTTATATTGATTGCATGATCGAAACGGGATCGATTAATCAGGCTAAAGAGATGCTAGCGACGATTAAGCTGGTGGATCAGGATAACCGTTATCAGGCGCTTAAGAGCAAAATTGAGCTGGCGGAGCAAGCTTCGCAAAGTCCGGAAGTGCAAAAATTAAAAGAAGCGGTTGAGCAGAACCCAGCGGATCTGCAACTTAAAGTGGACTTGGCAGTGCAGTTACAACAGGCACATAAAGCGGATGAAGCACTGGAGTTGTTATATCAGGTATTGCTGAAAGATTTAAACTTTGGCGAGGCAAAAAAAATTATGCTGGATATGATCAATGCGCTCGCTGACGGCGATGCATTAAAGTCGTCTTATCGTCGTAAAGTGTATAGTTTGCTTTATTAATCGCATACAGCCACCGATTGGGTAACCTATGTACCAGCAGTTTTATCAACGCTTTTTAAAAGCGAATCAGGGCAAGCAGCATTACTCGTGTCACAGTCATTATTTCTGGCCAGATGTTACCCGTGACGCCATGCTGGCCTACTGGGACGACAGTGCAAAGTGGGTAGATGATAAATGGGGGCATTTCTTTGCGGATGTCGTGCCTGCGGTTCAGCAGTATATTTCTCGTACGCTTGGTACTGAATCACCTGAACAGATTGTATTTGCCCCCAACACCCATGAATTTGTGTTTCGACTTTTATCCTGTCTGGATTTATCTGCCAGCCAAACGATTGTCACAACCGATAGCGAATTTCATAGTTTCCATCGGCAAATAAACCGTTTGGATGAATTAGATCATATCAATGTGGTACGTGTGCCTACCCAGCCTTTTGCGACTTTCACCGAGCGCTTTATATCGGCCATTAAACAGCATCAACCCGACTTAGTGTTCTTTAGCCAAGTGTTTTTCAATTCGGGCTATTGTGTCCGCGATGTAGACGCTATTGTTCATGCGGTAGACAATGACGAGACCATTATCGCGGTAGATGGATATCATGCCTTCATGGCCCGGCCCGTTAATATTAGTGCAATACAGGGGCGTGCATTTTATCTGGCAGGCGGCTACAAATATGCGCAAAGTGGAGAAGGGGTCTGTTTTGCGCATGTGCCTGCAGGTTCAAAATTAAGACCGATGTACACGGGATGGTATGCCGAATTTGGGGCGTTGGAAAAACGCAAGGATACCCATGTTGCTTACAGCGACGATGGAATGCGCTTCGCGGGCGCAACCATGGACTTTTCCGGCCTGTATCGCATGCGTGCGGTGTTTGAATTATTGGAGAAGGAGCACATAAGCGTCAGTGACATTAATGGGCACGTGAAGCAGCTGCAAAAATCCTTTCTTAATCACCTTGATCAAGTAAATCATCCATTAGTTAACCGCCGTACTTTGCTGGTGGACGCCCTTGATCAATGTGGACACTTTCTGACTTTTTCCATGCCGGATGATGAGACCACCGCGCTGATAGCTTCCTTCTTAAAAGAACATGGTGTGTTGACGGATTATCGCGGTGAACGCTTACGTTTTGGCTTCGGTTTGTATCATAACGCAGACGAAATCAACCTGCGCTGTCTGCATGGTTTTAAGGGAAGCTGATGGACTGGATTTGGCCGGCACTGGCCATTGTGTGCATTATCGAAGGATTAGGCCCCTTGCTGATGCCTAATCGCTGGCGTTTATATTTGTTGGAAATCAGTCAGCAGCCAACCAATAACCTTCGTCAGGTAGGTGGGGTCTTAGTGGTAATTGGCGTCGTTAGCCTGCTCTATCTAACCCGTTAGTTATAAAACAATTTTAATTTGCATTAAAATTGTACATAAAGGGGGTGATCACATGGCTACATTTTTGGTAGAATCCCCGCCTAATTTTTTTACACTTCTGATCCATGGCAAAAAATGTAGTCGTACTCGGTACCCAATGGGGTGACGAGGGTAAAGGTAAAGTCGTAGACTTACTCACCGATCGAGCGAAGTATGTGGTGCGCTATCAGGGCGGTCACAACGCTGGTCATACACTGGTTATCGACGGTGAAAAAACCGTTCTTCACTTAATTCCATCCGGCATTTTACGCGACAACGTTACCTGTATTATCGGTAATGGTGTAGTTCTTTCTCCTGAAGCTTTGATGAAAGAAGTGACCATGCTGGAAGCGCGCGGCGTGCCAGTACGCGAACGTTTGAAAATAAGTGAAGCCTGCCCTTTGATTTTGCCGTATCACATTGCCCTTGATGTGGCGCGTGAAAAAGCACGTGGCAGCAAGGCTATCGGCACGACCGGCCGTGGTATCGGTCCAGCGTATGAAGATAAAGTATCCCGTCGCGGTTTACGAGTAGGCGATTTATTCAATCCCGAAGACTTCGCAGCTAAGCTTAAAGAAGTATTGGCAATCCATAACTTTACGTTAACCGAGTACTACGGTGAAGAAGCAGTTGATTACGACAGCACGCTGAAAGACGCACTGGCTGTGGCTGATATCTTAAAAGCTATGGTCGTGGACGTGACTGATGAACTGGATAAAGCCCATCAGGCTGGCCTCCCTATTATGTTTGAAGGCGCTCAAGGCACATTGCTGGATATTGATCACGGCACCTATCCTTATGTCACTTCCTCTAACACCACGGTGGGTGGCGTAGCGACAGGCGCGGGTTTTGGCCCACTGCGGTTAGATTATGTGCTAGGTATCGTTAAAGCGTACACCACGCGTGTAGGGTCGGGTCCGTTCCCTACGGAACTCAATTGCGATGTAGGCCAGTATCTGGGTGAGAAAGGCCATGAGTTTGGTGCTACCACAGGTCGCAAACGTCGTACCGGCTGGTTTGATGCGGTCGCAATGAAACGTGCGGTTCAAATTAACTCAATTACCGGTTTTTGTCTGACCAAGCTGGACGTACTTGATGGTCTTGAGACCTTACAAATTTGCGTTGGCTACAAAGATGCTGAAGGTAACATTAAAGATGTTCCGCCAATGGCTGCGGACGGCTATGATTTAGTTACCCCCGTGTACGAAGAGATGCCAGGCTGGAGCGATAATACATTTGGCGTGACTGAGTATGACAAGCTTCCGGAGGCGGCGAAAAACTATATTGCTCGTCTGGAAAAGCTAACGGGTGTTCCAGTCGATATTATCTCGACCGGCCCGGATCGTAACGAAACGATCGTATTGCGTCATCCTTACGACGCATAGTATTCAGGCCTCTTCGGTATCGTCCGGAGAGGCTATTTTCTAATCTCATTTTTTCTTCAATTTTTCCCTGATATACTGGTTTTACCATTTCAATAACCGATAGTCGGTATCACCATGACCGTTTCTTCTGTCGAACCTTTGCAAGCCGACGTCGCTCAGACAGTACATCAATCACTAAACACGTATTTTCGTACAGGAAAAACGCGCGCACTGAGCTGGCGAAGACAGCAACTGGAACAACTGAAAAAGTTGTTGGATGAAAACGAGAATGCCATATTCGGTGCGCTGGCAACGGACTTAGGCAAATGCCAAACTGAATCCTGGCTGGGTGAGTTTGGCTTTTTACAAAGTGATATTGAGCATACGTTAGCTCACCTTAAAAAATGGTGTGCACCGAGAAAAGTGTCGACCCCGCTGGTGGCTCAGCCTGGTAAAAGCTATCAGCAGGCTGAGCCGCTGGGCGTGGTGCTGATCATCGGTGCATGGAATTACCCGTTACAGTTGTTATTGGCCCCTTATATTGCAGCGATAGCAGCAGGAAACTGTGCTGTGCTTAAGCCCTCTGAGTTGGCTGAAGCAACCTCAGCCCTTATAACTAAGCTCATCCCCCAATATATGGATACCGACGCCGTTCAGGTCGTGGAAGGGGGTAAAGATGAAACTACTGATTTATTGACTCTGCAATGGGATCATATTTTTTATACCGGCGGGGAACAGGTAGGTAAAATCGTTATGCGTGCGGCAGCCGAATACCTCACGCCGATCACACTTGAGTTAGGTGGTAAAAGTCCGTGTATCGTAGATAGTAGTACCGATCTCTTTACAACGGCTAAGCGCATTGTTTGGGGGAAATTTATGAATGCAGGTCAAACCTGTATAGCACCAGACTATGTTTTAGTGGAACGAGAATTTAAAGCATCTTTAGTGAATGCGTTAACCGACGTACTAAAAAAACAATACGGCGATAATCCCTTGGCGAACGGTGATTATGGAAACATCATTAACAGCCGACATTTTGCGCGCCTGAATCATTACCTCGAAAACTGCAGGGTTTTGCATGGTGGAGAGGTAAACGAGGCAAAAAACAGGTTTGCACCCACCCTCGTTGAAGTGGACAGCGACACCCACCCATTGTTGATGGAAGAAATCTTCGGTCCCATTTTACCGATTGTCAGCGTAGACAAAATAGAACAGGCAATACCCTATATTAATAAACGTCCCAAGCCTCTTGCCCTGTACGTCTTTACCAATCGCGCGCGATTTGAAAAGCAGGTACTGAATCAAACCAGCGCGGGCAGTGTCTGTGTGAATGATACGCTGATGTTTATGACTAACCCGGAATTGCCCTTTGGTGGAGTGGGCAATAGTGGTATGGGCAGCTACCATGGCAAAGCGGGTTTTGATACTTTTAGCCATCTTAAGAGTATTATGAAGCGGTCATTTAAATTTGACGTGCCAGTTCGCTATGCTCCGTTTAAAAAGTGGAAGCTGGCGGTGTTGAAAAAGTTAGCCTAATTCTAAGAGAAGCCGTTATGCCTCAACCGTTTCATTTGGCCATCCCCGTTGATGATTTACATGCCGCCGAAGAGTTCTACGGCGAATTGTTAGGCTGCGAAAAAGGCAGAAGCAGTGCGCATTGGATTGACTGGGATTTTTTTGGTCACCAACTGGTTACGCACTTGGTTAAGAACATGCCCTCACCACCTGATTATAACGTGGTGGATAACCATCAGGTGCCAGTACCTCACTTTGGTGTCGTGTTGACGATGGCCCAGTGGCGAGAGCTGGCTACCCGGCTGGAGGCAGCCCACCTTGAATTTGTCATCAAGCCTTATATCCGTTTTAAGGATCAGCCGGGTGAACAAGCCACCATGTTTTTTATTGATCCAGCGGGCAATGCCCTGGAATTTAAGGCGTTTGCCTCAATTGACCAGTTATTTGCTACCTAGTTGAGTAACCTACTTTGATACGGGCATTAATGCGGCCCGTGTGATTAATCGACATTATCCACCGAAATGACTAAACTGCGGCCGCGACCACTTTTCTCTGATGCGGCATCTAATCCATTGGCGGTGCGCTTAATCAGGTGTAAATCGCCAAACCGGCGGTTATCCAGTACATAGCCCATATTTTCTAACGCATTTAAGGTCTCACTCGCGAAGCCATCGTGAATACGGATGGTATCTTTAGGTAGTAATTGGTGGTGAAAACGGGGCGCGTTAGCGGCTTGTTCTGCATTCAGATCAAAGTACAGGGTGGACAAAATAGACTGCGCGACAGAGGAAATAATAGTCGTCCCACCAGGCGAACCTGTAACCAGTTTGACTTTGTCATCGCGAAGCACAATCGTAGGTGTCATTGAAGATAGCATGCGTTTATGGGGCTGTATTTCGTTGGCTTTTCCTCCTACGGCACCAAAGAAGTTAGGTACACCAGGCTTGGCGCTAAAGTCGTCCATTTCATCGTTTAATAAGAATCCTGCCCCTTCGACAACAACACCACTGCCAAAGCTTAAATTGATGGTCGTGGTATTCGCCACGGCATTGCCCCACTTATCGACGATTGAAAAATGCGTGGTGTCTTCACTCTCTTTCAGCCCCGGGCTAATCGCTTCAGTAGGCGAAATTGCGCTCAAATTGATATCTTTGGCTCGCGCTTCAATATACTCTTTATCGATCAATTGCGCCTGTGGAACCTCGATAAAATCTGGATCGCCCATGTATTGCGCGCGGTCGGCAAAGACCCGTTTACTGATCTCAGCCATAAAGTGCAGGTACTCTGGGCTGTTATGATCAAGTTGCTCAAAATCATTTACCCGTTCTGCAAACATACCAAGAATCTGTGCTACCGCCACACCACCAGAGCTGGGAGCAGGGGATGTGATGACATCAAAATCATTCCATTCAATCTTAATCGGCGTACGCCAGGCTGCCTGATAGTTTTTAAGATCGGCTTTGTTCATCAACCCGTTATTTTTTTTCATAAACGATTTGATGAGTTGAGCGGTTTCACCTTCATAAAATCCTGCACGACCTTCCTGTTGAATGCGCTTCAGGGTGTTGGCAAGCTCAGGTTGTTTAAATACTTTGTTTGCCTCGATATGGCCAAAGTAATCTCCGAAATTACTGCTAAGCTTTTTATCCGCCAGTCGCTGTTGGTAGTGAGTCACTTTGTCAGCAAGTGGTGGTGGTACCTTAAAACCTTCTTCGGCAAGTGTGATGGCGGGCTGCAGCAAGCGCTGCCACGATAACGAACCGTATTTCTGATGAGCCGCCCACATGCCCGCCACTGTGCCGGGAACGCCTGCAGCTCGTGCGCCATATAAGGAATCATACGCTTTCACTTGGCCATTCTCATCCAGGTACATATCGCGAGTGGCTTGTTCAGGCGCCATTTCCCGGTAATCCAGGAACGCGGGTTCGCCGTCCATGACCAGCGTCATGAATCCACCACCGCCGATATTCCCAGCTTCGGGGAGTGTTACCGCCAGCACGAATTGAGCAGTAATGGCAGCATCCACAGCATTGCCCCCCTCTAACAATACGTCCATGGCAGCTTCGGCACTGAAGGTATCAGGCATTGCCACTGCATGCTCCTCATGAAGCAGCGTATCGGTATGGTTGGTTGCACAGCTGGTAAGTGTTAACGCACAGAAAACGATATAAAATAAGCGCATATAATTATCCAATCATGATCAAGCTAGTAACAAAATAAGCCACCAGAGTTAGTCCTCCAGCGGTCAAAGCGTACGGCATTTGTGTTTTAACATGGGTTAGCAGGTCACATCCTGCGGCAATGGAAGACACGGCGGTGGTGTCGGATATAGGGGAACAGTGATCACCGAAAATCCCGCCCCCCAAAATCGCTGCCAACACAAGCGATGGTGGCAAGCCGAAAGCCTGTATAAGGGGAACACCCAAAGGTATCAGAATGGCGAATGTACCCCAGGAAGTACCGGTGGTAAATGACATGATGGCACCGGCTAAAAAGAGGGTCGGAACAATTAAATAAACCGGTAGAAACTCTCCGACAATTTGCGCCACAAATTCACCGGTACCTAATAGTTTTAAACTTGCTCCTAATGCTAATGAAAATAGCACAATGACTACTACCGGCAGTAATTCCCCCATACCTTTGAATGACGTTTCTACAATTTCCACATGACTCATTTGTTTATGCAAAACCAGCAACATGTAAGCGACAGCGGTTGCTAATAATGTTGCATATAAACCGGACTTACTGCCACTGCCATTTGCCAGTGAACCGTCACCCGTCCAAAACATGAAGCCTACCATGCCCAGCACTAAAGTCAGTAAAGGCAATAGCATAAAGCGTGCTCTGGATGCCTCGGTGGTGTTGAGCACAGAGTCTTCGGCAGTCAGGCGTGCTTCTTCTTCTGCCATCGGTCCGTGAACTTTATCTTTGGCGATAGTGTAAACCACAATCACCAAGGTTATCAGCGCATAGAAATTAAACGGCACGCTGCCCCACAATATTTCCGCAGATGTTTGTGGCAGGTCGTAACTATCCAGCAACCCAATAATAAACGCCCCCCATGCGTTGAGGAGAATGAGGATACATACAGGTGCACAGGTACTATCAATGATATAGGCCAAACGGGCACGGCTCATGTTGAATTTGTCAAACAGACCGCGGGCAAAAATACCGGCAGTCAATACACTTAAGTTAGATTCTATGAATACCACAATACCGGTCGCCATGGTCACCCCGCCAACCTGCCGTTTACTTTTGGCCACACCACGGCTGACCAGCCAGTTAACTGTGGCAGCGATCCCCCCGGAATCTCTGATAAGTGCCAACAGCGCACCCACTAATAACGAGAACATCAATATGCGGGCATTACCTGGTGAGGCCACAACATCTACAATTCGTTCTAATGAATTAATCGGAGTGAGCAGCCAGCCAGGATCGGATGACTGCCAAATCAACAGAGCTTCTGCAGAGAGGATGGCCAGAAACAGGGCCAGTATCACTTCTTTTTTCCAGAATACGACGATAATGGCAACAAGTGGCGGGATGATGGACATCCATTGCATACGATTTTCCTAACAAGCGCTAATTATAATTGTTATTCTGACCAGACAAGCGTGAAACAGGGGCCAGAGTGCTGAGATAGTCATCATACTGTCATGAACTGAAGTTTGAAACCACACGCGATTAAATTTCACTTAAAAAGTAGTTGTTAATGAAGCCATTACAGTTCATTTTTATCTTTCTGACGGCACTGTTACTGTTGTCTGAAAGCGCGATTGCAAAAGCAACACATAACGCAAACGAATACCTTCTTGGCCAGAAAATCATGCTGGATTTTCGCTATTTCTGTGCTGAAAACCCGCCTGATACGCACTGTAATAAACCGGTGCTCAGGTTAACCGATGACCTGGCAGAAGTATTGGTTAAGGGGCAGGTTGGCGGCGTCATCCTGTTTTCCGAAAACATTGCCAGTGTCGAGCAGGTGATTACATTTATCTATGATATGCAGGCACTCATGCGAGACCATCATCTGCCGCCGTTATTGATTGCCATTGATCAGGAGGGAGGACGGGTCGCGCGCTTCCCGGATCACATGGCCACCCGTTTTGTCGGTAACATGGCCATCGGCGCTACCTTCGAACAGTATGGCGTTACCTATGCCGAAGCGGTTGCCAGCGGTATTGCACAATCTATGAATCTATTAGGCATCAATGTTAACTTTGCCCCTAATGTCGATGTTAATGTGAATCCTGATAACCCTGTCATAAATGTGCGCAGCTACGGCGAGTCGCCTGCAATGGTAGCGGAACTTGGTCTGGCCACGGTGGCCGCTTTTCAGCAACATAAACTCATTAGCGCGATTAAGCATTTTCCCGGACATGGTGACACCCACGTCGACAGTCACTCAGGCCTGCCCAGAGTTGAACATTCGCGCAACGAAATAGAAGCGAAAGATATCATGCCCTTCCGCGCTATCATCGGCAGTCAGACGCCCCCGGCTATGGTAATGAGCGCGCATATTCAGTACCCCGAACTGGATGCTACTAAGTTAATCACTAAAACAGGCAAAGAGACAATCGTGCCTGCCACACTGTCACGCAAAATCCTGCACAATGTTTTACGTAAAGATTTGGCGTTTAACGGTATTATCATCACCGATGCGCTGGACATGAAGGCTATTTCACAGTTTTTCACACCGGCCGAAGCGACAGTGAATGCGTTTAAGGCGGGAGCGGATATTGCCCTGATGCCGTTTGCAATACGCAGCAAGGCCGATATACAACGATTCTGGCAATGGCAAAAGACAATGACCCAGGCCATACAATCAGGTGGGCTGGATAAAAGTGAGCTGAACGCCTCGCTTACACGCATCCAACGGCTCAAGAAGCAGTTTCAGGTGGGACGGTTTATTGATAAACCCAAAGCAGTAAGAATCAGGCAGGCACAACGAACCCTGCCCCTTCCTGAAAACAAGCAGCTGGAGAAAACGTTAGCTAAAACGGCAATCACATCCGTGTTTGATAAAGGGGTGCTTCCTTTGCCCGTCGACAAGCACTGGAAGGTTGTCATGCCTGATGCCGCCCGGTGTAATGCATTTGCGCGCAGTGTCTTTGCAATCAACCGTTCTATCACTCTTAAATGCATTAGCTTGGCGTCGCTCCCCACTGACGATATCACCTTTGATGAAAATGATATTTTGATCGCTGGGGATATTACCCCACAACATGCAACTTATGAGATGGGGGGAATGGACGCGCCCGCGCAATTACTTAATCGAGCCAGTAATACAGCACAACATACCTGGCTTACGTCAGCCATGCGGCAGGCAAAACAAAGCGGCGCTACGGTGGTGATGATTGCCTTGCGTGCACCTTATATTCTGTCAGACTTTGCTGAGCTGGCAGATGCCGCCCTCGCAAGTTATGGATATAACGTTGCAGTTAACGGTAATCAAGCATCAGGCGCTGTTTTTGACGTAATAGCTGAAGTCTTACTTGGGAAAAGTCATGCCCAGGGTAGCCTCCCTGTGACAGTGGAAATACACTCACCCAATCACGGTAAACTGACTTCATCCAGCAAATAAGCAATGTGTGAAAAGCTAACGCCACTGTAGCGGCTAAGGCCAATTTCACAGCTTCGGTTGTTGCTGATCCCGCGTTGGCACTGTTTTATATGGGGGCGTTTCATCGGTTCCAGTGCGGACTCATTTAATTCAGGTAGCCAAAACCCTTTGTCCCCGGCGAATCCGCAACAACTGATTTCGTCCATCTCAATGACATTTTCAGCGCAAAGTCGGGTGAGTTTTCGCAGTGCTTCTGCGTCATTACTTCGTTTAGCCGAACAAGTGGTGTGCAGTAACACAGAGCCACGTAACGGTTGAATGTTCAACTTGGGAGCCACGTGCGTTAGCAAAAATGTGCTTAACTCCCAATATGACTGGCCACTTTGCTTAAATTGTAGCGCGCATGAACTGGCATCAATAACGACAGGAAGCTCAGCGTGATTATTCAATTGGGCAATCGATTGGATTGCCTTTTGATTCATCTCTGTCGCCTGCTGCAAATAGCCCTTTGAAAGCCAGGGCTGACCGCAGCATAGGGACTCAGTGGCGGAGGGAATGATAACTTCGATATCTGCTTTGTTAAGCAATGAAATAACCACCTTCTGCAAGGGGGGGTGTTGATTATTGGCGCCAAAAATGCGGTTTGGACAACTTGGCACGTAGATCGCCTTTTCCCTGCATGAGGTTGAGCGAAATCGTTGGGTACTGGCTGCTGCGGGGGTGGTGTCCAGCCATACCGGGATTCGGTGACCACTGAGTTTATTAAGCGCGCGACTGGTTTTTTCCAGTGCTGCCGGTGAGATTATCTTACTGAGTCCGTGTGCTAAGTTTAACGACGCCCGTGTAGCTTTTGATAATCCAGCCCAGTGTGCGCTTGAAAACTGGGCAAGCCGATGGTTATCAGATGCTTGGCCACGCAAATCCCGGATCCAGTCGCCTGTATCGATATCAACGGGGCAAGCACTCGCGCACATCCCGGTCGCAGCGCATGATTCCACCCCTAAATACTGAAACGCGGTTTCCACCTGGTGTAAGTCAGACTCAGTCAGGAGTGTCGCCCGGCGCTTCAACGCTATCCGTTGGCGAGGGGTTAAGGTAACATTTTTGGAAGGACAGTTAGGTTCACAGAAGCCACACTCGATACACGCGTCCACTTTATCATTCACCGGCGGCAGAGTTTTTAAATTCGCAAGATGGCAGTGTGGATCGTCGTTTAACACAACGCCTGGATTCAGAATGCCTGCGGGGTCAAGTAATCGCTTGATTTCGCGCATAAGCTTCACGCTTTGCTCGCCCCACTGATTGGACAGAAACGGTGCCATATTGCGACCAGTACCATGTTCTGCCTTTAACGTGCCGTCGTACTTTTGCGTAATCAATTCAACCACCGCATCCATCATGGCCTGATAGCGTTGATTTTCTTGCGGGCTATCAAAACGTTGGGTAAATACAAAATGGATGTTTCCATCTAGCGCGTGCCCAAAAATGATCGCCTCGGCGTAATTGTGCAGGTCGAATAGCCGGCTTAGTTCACCCAACCCATCAGCCAGCTGATCCAACGGCAATGCGATATCCTCTATGATGACCGTGGTGCCTGCCTCCCGCACTGCCCCTACCGCTGGGAACAAACCTTTGCGGATGGCCCACAATGTTTCAATAGTGCTGCTATCGCTGGTTAGTTCGCAAATAGGTATTGTGCCTGAGAAGCTCTCCAGTAAAGCCTGTAACTGTGTATGGCTAGCCGATAATCTGTGTTCATTATCAGCCCCAATCTCGACTAACAAGGCCACCTCACCTGCATCTACCACATCGGTGGTGAAGGGGGTTAACAAATGCTGGACTGCACGCAATGCGCGGCTATCCATCAATTCAACTGCACTGACTTCACTTGATGTCAGTGCTGCGGTAAAGCGACACGCCTGTTCAAGCGATGAAAACAGATACAAACCGGCCTCCCGGTGTTGAGGCAATGAAACGGTGTGATAGGTAATGTCGGCAATAAAGCCTAACGTCCCCTCTGAGCCAATCATCAGGTGTGCAAGCATATCGATAGGATCGTCAAAATCCAGTAACGCGTTTATACCAAAGCCCATGGTATTTTTTAAACGGAACTGATGGCGGATATGTGAAACTAGATTGGGATCGCTACCGACACGCTGACTTAACTCGGTGAGTTCACGGAGTAAGCTTTGATGGGATGCGCTGAAACGTTCACGACTTTTATCATCATCGGTGCGGACTTCGCCCCCGTCAGCTAAGATAAGATGCATTGCAGCCAGGGTGTGGTAGCTATTATGCTTTATACCGCAACACATACCCGAAGCATTATTGGCCGCAATACCGCCCACTTTGCACGCATTGATAGACGCCGGATCTGGTCCAATTTTGCGACCAAAAGGCGCCAGTAAACGATTGGCATGTGCGCCGATGACGCCAGGCTGCAATGTTATTTTGCGCCCATTTTCCAGCACCTCAGCCCGCTGCCAGTCCGGGCTTAGCATCAGCAATACTGAATCCGTCACTGCCTGTCCTGATAGGCTGGTACCCGCAGCACGAAACGTTATTGCAACGTGATACTGCTGTGCCAGCGCCATCACTTGTCGCATTTGTTCAGCGTGAGTAACCTGTAAAATCAGGCTTGGGGTCATTTGATAGAAGCTGGCATCTGTACTAAATGCCAGGCGGCGTGCAAGATCACGAATGATTTGACTAGCAGGCAACAGCGCTTCGATAGCCTGACCAAAAGCCGCTTGTTGAGCACAAGAGAGCGCATGCAGCGGTTTGGCACTTATTAATGCAGGCTGTTCGCCTTTATCGGTTATGTTGCTCATGCGTTACCTTATTGCACGGGATAGAGCAGGTAAGGCTCACGAAGTTGGCGAAATTGATTGAGCCCTTGCTGCCAGCTTGCGCGAATGGTCAATTCGTTCTGTCCCTGTTCTATCGCTTCGCGCAACGCTTTCGTTCCTGCCAGCTTGTCCATAAAGCCTGGGCGGGTAAAAAAAGTGAGACCTTCTTCAGTAAAGCGCTGATAAGTTTCGATTAAAAATGAGAGCTGTAACCCTTGCACCGGGCTTTGTCTTAAATCGCGGGCGAACAGCGTTTCTCCTTCCAGTTTAGGGCTGATCGCGGCGGGCTGACTGCGTGGCGTGACAGTAAAGTTGCCAAGCCTGACCGTATTATGTGCAATTACCTGAAATGGATAAGCCGTTCCCCTGCCGACACTCACCGCAGTCGCTTCGAAAAAGCACAGGGAAGGGTAGAGTTGCACTGCCGTCTCGTTTGGTAAATTTGGACTGGGGGGAACAGGTAGCGCGTAAGCCATGGATTTGGTGTAATCCGCCACCGGAATGACATGCATAATTAGATTATCTGCCTGATTAATCCACTGTTCACCTTTGATCATCAGAGCCAACTCGCCAATGGTCATACCATGTAATACGGGGACAGGATGCATACCGACGAAGGATTGTTGTTCGATTTCGCGAATTGGGCCATCTACAAACTGGCCATTTGGGTTAGGTCTGTCCAGTATCACAAGCGGAATACCTTGTTCGGCAGCAGCCTCCATAACGTAATGCATGGTGCTGATATAGGTATAAAAGCGTGCCCCCACATCCTGGATGTCAAAAACGAGTATATCCAGCTCTGAGAGCATAGATGGGGTGGGCTTTTTGGTTTCGCCATATAATGACAGTACCGGCAAGTTATTAAAGGGGGCTGACTCATCAGCAATTTTTTCCCCTGCAGAGGCGAGCCCTTTAAAGCCGTGTTCTGGACTAAAAATTTTGCTGACAGTAATGGTGTTTGCCAATAAAAAATCGACTAAATGACGCTCACCAACCAAAGAAGTATGATTCACTACGACGCCAACCCGTTTATCTTTTAGCAGCGGCAGATACTGTTCGCTACGATCGGCGGCAACGGTTATAGCCTGTACGACGCCACTGACAAACAATAAAAAGAGTAGGGCAAGGCTAGTTTTCATTATTAAGCGCCTTGCGTAAAAAACCGTTATTTTTTTCCAGCAAAGTAGCAGCATCCGTGGCTTCAATATTCATGAGAAGCATTAAGATCGCTTGTTTTGCCTGTTGATTAGCTTGTTCAAGCGCTGCACTGGCTTCTTCGGGGCTGCATTCAGTGGCCTGCATCACAATGCGTACTGCTCTGGCTTTTAATTTGTCGTTACTGGCCACCACGTCGACCATTAAATTCTGGTAGGTTTTTCCCATCTTTATCATTGCGGTGGTGGACAGCATGTTAAGAATGAGCTTTTGTGCCGTGCCGGCTTTCATGCGGGTTGAACCGGTTAATACTTCAGGGCCTACGTGAGGGCAAATGCTGGTTTTGGCTACCTTCGTCATGGGGGAGCCGGGATTACAGCTAACCGAAACAGAATGCGCTTTGACATGATTTGCATAATCAAGCGCACCAATAACATAGGGGGTGCGGCCACTGGCGGAAAGCCCTACTACCACATCGTTGGCGTTTAAGTTTAATAGTTGCAGATCTGTTTTACCTTGCTCTTGATTGTCTTCTGCGCCTTCTACCGCATGTTGAATAGCCTCGCTGCCGCCAGCTATTACGCCCACTACTAATGAATCATCGACGCTAAAGGTGGGACGGCACTCCGCCGCATCAAGAATACCCAGGCGACCACTGGTGCCAGCGCCGATATAAATGAGTCTGCCACCTTGCTGCATACCAGCAACAATCGCATCCACAGCTTCAGCGATATGTGGTAACTGCTCAGCAATGGCCGGAGCGACGAGTGCATCCTGGTGATTAATCTTCGCCAGGATGTCCAGTGTATCTAACGTATCTATTGCCTGCGTTTCTGCATTGCGTTGTTCTGATGTCATCGAACCAAGCTGATTAAGCAAGCTGTTGTGTGCGTTGATAGTCATAGGTTTAGGTGCTGACTCCTTTCGCTTAATTGACGCTTATTTTGAGATGAATTACCTGACCAGCATACGACAGTGGCGATACCTGTGCCAATAATAAGTTGCCAGGTAAACGCCAAATCAAATTGCCATGCCGCGGGATAGTATGCGACAACGTAAGGTTGCATTAAAAGTGGGGTAACAAATCCGGTTACGAGGGCGCAAGCAACCGATCGCTCGTTACCCCGGACCGAAAATAATCCCACAATGTAAACGCCAAGCAGGCCGCTATATGAAAATATCATTACGCCCAAGGCAAATTGTAACAATGGGGTGTCACTGTATTGTTGCCAATAAAAACATACATAGGCCATAGCACTTAAAGCCAACGCCACTAATGTCATCGCAACACGTCCGGCCTGGACCCGGTGATGGGAAGAGATTTTTACTGAACGATTTAGTTTCCAGGGTACGTAAAAGTCCTGAACCATGACGCTGGCCATGGAGTTAAGTCCTGAGTTTAAAGATGACAACGCTGCTGCGATGATCCCAATGGTCACCACTCCTTTAATACCCGCGGGTAAATCGGTTAGTACAAAATACATGAAAACAGTCACAGTTTGCCCTAGATATTGGGGCGAATTGGCTTCCGAAAGCGTTGTACCTTGCTGATAATACAAATAAAGCAGTAGTCCTATTGTGATAAATAAAAACATAACTACGGCGGTGATGAAAACGGATATAAGCAACGCCCGTTGACTTGATGCGCTATCCCGGCAGGTTAGTAAGCGTTGGGTCATATCCTGATCCAGACCAAATGCGGCAACATTTAACAACACCATCCCCAGTAAAATATTGGGCAGTGAAAATACCTCTGACGAACTTAATGATAAAGACAGGTTGAAGAATTCAAGTTTTGAATGTCCGCCAGAAGGGGGCTTATCCAGCAGCTGGATAATTTCATTTAACGGCAGTGCCAGCTTATCAAATAAGATTACAATAACCGCGATAGCTGAAAATGAATAAACGGCAGCCTGAAGCGTATCTGAAAAAATCACGGAACGAATCCCTCCAAAGACGGTGTAGAGGAGACCAGATACTGCAATAAGGCCAATTGCGTAAAGAATGCTGGTGGCAGCAATATTACCAAATATGATCATGGATACGGCCACTGCTGCAATGTATAGCCGTGCACCACTGGCGAAGACACGCCCTAACAAATACATCAAGCCTGCATAGCTGCGAGCGTTGGAACCAAACCGGCTCTCCAGTAGTTCGTATACTGTAAACACCTTGTGTTGATAAAACCGGGGGAGTAAATAACGGCTTACGATAAGCGCGGCAATCAATGCGGAAAATGTCGTTGCGAGATAACTTAAGTCACTTCGGTAGCCCTGATCCGGTCCGCCTAAAAAAGTTGCCGCTGATTGTGACGTTGCCAGAACCGATACTGCAACTAATAATACCGGCATAGTATGGTTGCCCAAAAAGTAACTTTCGGCAGAGGCCTGGCGTCGGTTGATTAACCATCCACTACCTATCAACACCAGTAGATACATGATAAGAATAACGCCATCTAACAGGGTAAAGTGGTGAAACATATACAATTACAATTCGTGGTGTATAACGGTTATATCACGTGACAAAATAAATCGATAACGCTCAATGCTGAATTTCCTTATTTACATAA
The DNA here is from genome assembly GCA_964601635.1 of uncultured Alteromonas sp. Classification (GTDB taxonomy): domain Bacteria; phylum Pseudomonadota; class Gammaproteobacteria; order Enterobacterales; family Alteromonadaceae; genus Alteromonas. The sequence goes on from CAZROH010000018.1 coordinate 32,088, forward strand.
CGTGTTACACTTCGCTTAATACGTATTGCAGAAGTTCTTAATTCGTTGAGTAGACAAACTCAGGCCATCATACACGCCGACGCCCTAATTCATAATTTTGATGCTATTTCCGCGTTAACACCCGGAAGCAAAACCATGGCGGTGATTAAAGCCGACGCTTATGGTCACGGAGCAATCAATGTTGCAAAAATTTTGCGTGGACGCTGCCAGTGTTACGCGGTTGCTATCTCAGAAGAGGCCTTAATACTGCGTGAAGCGGGTATTGTCGAACCCATCGTGATATTTGAAGGGGCACATCAACAAGAAGAATGCGAAGAAGCCGCCAGGTTGAATTGTATTCTTGTTGCCCATAACCGTCAGCAACTCGATTGGATAATGCTATCCCCAAAAGCGAAACGTCCGCCAGTTTGGCTAAAAATTGATACCGGTATGCATCGGTTGGGGTTCGATGTGGCGGAACTAGGGCAGGTGATGTCGGCGTATGCTGAATTAATTTCATCCGAAACCGTTTTGGTCACCCACCTGGCGAGTGCTGACGATCTGGCAAATACCCTGACGCAACAGCAGTTAGATAAATTCTTTGCGATTCAGCAACAATATCCACTTAAGTGCAGCATTGCTAATTCGCCCGCCACTCTCGGCTGGCCGGGTGCGCATGGTACGTGGAATCGTGTAGGGATGGGCTTATTTGGTGGTGGACCCCTCCCGGAGAACACGGCCATAGCGCCACTGAAGCCAGCAATGACCCTGCAGGCTTCTGTAATGTCACTGCGTACCATTGCCGCAGGCGAGTCGGTAGGCTACGGCCAGACTTGGGTCGCGCCGCGAAAAAGTGTTATCGCCACGGTAAGTATAGGTTATGCAGATGGTTACCCGCGGCATTGCCCAAATGGCACACCTACTGCGATTCGAGGGCAGCGTGCGCCATTGGTTGGGCGGGTGTCTATGGACATGATTACAATTGATGTTACCGACGTACCGGAAGTAGAGTTAGGTGATATCGTTGAACTGTGGGGGCAACAGGTGTCTATTAGCGAAGTGGCTGAGTTGGCGGGTACCATTTCATACGAGCTGATGACCCGATTATCAACCCGCGTACCTAGAAACGTGCGATAGTATGATTGCGTTTAAAAAGGCAGGTCAGGAGCAGAACAAGTAACATTGCGGCCTGATTCTTTTGCTTTATACAATGCAATATCAGCTCGCTCCAGCCAGTGATACTGATTTTCGTTTTCCACATATTCGGCCACACCAAAGGAGGCAGTGAGTGAGCATCGACCCTCAAATTTTATTTCCTCTATCGCTTTTCGTAGCGACTCAGCCAGCGTAACGGCCTCATCCTGCGAGGTGTTGTCGGCAACGATGACAAACTCTTCTCCACCATAACGATAAAGCTTGTCAGTCACACGGATCCGATCATCAATGGTCTGGGTGAATTTTGTTAGCACCTGATCACCAAAACTATGCCCAAAACGATCATTAATTGATTTAAATTCATCAAGGTCAATAAGAAGGATAGACGCGGATTGGTTTGGGTACCGCTTAATCGATTCTATCAATTCCATCAACTTTTCTTCCAGCGCTCGGCGGTTTCCCACCCCGGTCAGTGCATCCTGAGTCGCCATAACGGTCAATTCATCCTGATGTTTACGCATGCGGTAAGCAAACGCGAAACAAAACACCATAGTAAATCCGGTAGCGATAAAAAATTGCATGGCAAGTACGCTGTTCAATTCCGGCCAAATGATGAAGAAAATAACACCTAAAAAGGCCGTTGCTATAATCAGTGCGGAATAAGGGGGGAGAACGAAAAACAAGGTCGTCAGAGCAGGAAAAATCCATAAAATATTTTGATAACCCTTCAGGAAAACGGTGAAGGACATCACCACGACAGCAGATAATGCCATCACCCAGCGGGCGACGGTGGTTCGTCCGGTCAAACAAACATACATGAAAATGGCGGTTAGGCTAATAAATGCGGAGGCGTTTAGTGCTACCATTACCCAGTCATTTTGTAAAAAACGAATGAGTACAAACGGCAACACGCCCAGAGAAATGGCGCCGCTTAAAACTAAGATGATAAATTCGTCAGAACTTCGTTTTTTACTCATCGACTATCACTGCTAGCCACGGTTAATTGTGTACCGTTTTCATTCACAATTAATATGTGAAAAAACAATAACCACAGACAATATGGTTGATGCCATGGGCGAGATAATTTTAATTCTTTATAATTCAGTTAAGTGCATATTCTGCTAATTGCAAATATAAAGGTTAATTTATGTGCATTTAGCGATTTACAAATATAACTTAGTAAGGACAAGAATTGCTGCATTCTAAAACTTATTTCCTCGGTATTGATGGCGGCGGAACACGCACCAAGGCGAAAGTGTTTGACCAAACTGGGCAGTGTTTAGGCGTGGCAGAGTCAGGGCCGGCGAATATCGCCTCATCATTAGTGCAAGCGAAACAGGCAATAGTAGAGGTGGTCTGTAAAGCAATAAAAAACGCCAATATTAACCATTGTGTCCGTACAGATGAATTGCATGTGGCGGCAGGTCTGGCTGGTGCAAATGTAGCTTCGGCGCATAAGGGGCTCGAAGCATGGGAGCAGCCATTTGCTTCCTTTCGGTTTGCATCTGATCTGCAAACGGCCATTATTGGTGCCCACGCCGGTCAAAAAGGAGCGCTGCTAATCGTGGGAACGGGCTCTTGCGCGGCATCCTGGCATCACAATAAACTGAAACAATTTGGTGGTCATGGCCTTACTCTGGGAGACAAAGGAAGCGGTGCCTGGCTTGGAAAACAAGCAGTTTCGCACTCATTGGAGTGTTTAGACGGAATAATCCCGCAAACCCTGCTGGCTGAACGTATTTGTCAGTATCTGCAGCTAGATACAACTCAGGCACTCGTAGAAGAATTCCATAACGCAGCACCGTCACGCTTTGGTGAACTGGCTCCCTTGGTGATGCAGTTGGCCAAAGAGCATGAACATGCTGCAATACAAATAGTTAAAGAAGGTGCGGAATATCTCTCCGGTATTGCCCGACAAGCACTGGCTCATGGCAATGGTAAACTGGCCTTATCGGGGGGCGTCGCAAAGATAATCACCCCCTATCTGGCTGCCGACGTACAAGATGCGATCGTACCCGTCGCTCGTTGCCCAGAGTGGGGCGCAGTCTACCTTTTTTATCAGGATCGTTGTTTGTTGACCTGATAACTGACCTTTCAAATTAGCTGCTTTGAGGATGCGCTGCGGGTAACGCTGCCGGCGCTGTCTTATTGTTGACAAACTGATAGCGCTCAGGCCGATGGTTAAGAGAAATAACCATGTTTAGACAACAAGCAGCGAGAATGGAGATGGCAACTAATGGTGAGCTAATTACGAATAATGCAGAAAACAAAATAACCGAGTCAACACCCAGCTGGAAGACACCCGCTTTAAATCCCCATCGTTGTTGAAGGTAATACCCTAAAATACCGATGCCACCTAAACTGGAAGAATGCCTGAACATAATCAGCATACCAACGCCAATCAGGATGCCACCAAAAATCGCCGCAAATAACGGATTTACATGGGTAATATTAACAAATTCAGGAAGCCACTCACTTAACACAGAGATGGTGGTAACGGTGATTAATGTATTGATGGTGAATCGCTTGCTTATTTTTGTCCATGACAAAAAGTAAAACGGAATATTGATTAGAAAAAATAACAACCCGAAATCCTGATCAACCGCAAACGTTCCTAGTAATGCGAGCCCGGCCGCACCACCAACCATCAGCTGTTGGGTTTGAAAAAGGACTAATCCAAAAGCGACGAATAGCCCTGCACAAAGTAACGCAAAAAAGTCTTCAAGCAAGCTATGTTTCATTTCGGATGACGTCTCTAAGGTTGGTAATTTGGAGCTGAATTATAAGCGAAAATGTCAGCGAATTCGTGGCTGTAGGATAAAATTGGCAGGTGAGAGTTCAGTCCGAAGTAGCGTGCACTTTACACTTTATTACGGCTGCGTGAAGATGCTGTTATGCAGTTGTGAATTCAGACTTCACTTTATGAAAAATTTGCTGCATCGCGTCATCAAAACTAACCAGATAAACCGTATTGATAGTAGAGTCGTTAATGCGTAATTGATCATGAATTGTTTTAATGGATATTTCTGCTGCTTGCAACGCAGGGTAGCTATAAATCCCACAGCTGATTGCCGGAAACGCAATGGTTTCCAGCTTATGTTGACGGGCTAACGCCATGCTTTTTACATAACAGGATCTGAGCAGTTCAGGTTCCCCCGCATCTCCGCCATGCCAAACCGGTCCCACCGTATGAATTACGTAGCGGCAGGGCAGGTTAAACGCGGGGGTAATTTTGGCCTGGCCGGTTTCGCAGCCATTCAATGTTCGGCAAAAGTCGAGTAATTCTGGTCCTGCTGCGCGATGGATGGCCCCATCCACTCCGCCACCGCCCAATAAGCTATTGTTTGCTGCATTAACAATAGCATCGACTTTCAGTTTCGTAATATCACCTTGATAAAGTTCTATCGTAGCCAAAATGCGATCCTTCAAATATCTAGTATTACATTGAAACCACCGTATATTAATCGGGAACCATCAAACGGCATGGGATTTTCTTCACTTTTCATTCGAGGATCGTGCATTACTTTTTTCATGCCGATATTCCGAATTTCTCTGGACGGCCAGACGATCCATGAAAAAACCACGGTTTCGTCTGATTGACATTGTACCGCCTTTATAAATGACGTGGTCTTTCCTTCAGGTACATCGTCACCCCAGCACTCAATCACCCTGACAGCGCCACAATCCTTAAAACACTGTGCCGTTAACTTTGCATGCTTAACATAATCCTGTTTTTTTTCAGTAGGCACGGCTGCAACAAATCCATCTATGTAGTCCATAATTGACCTTTTGTATAAGCATCTATCTGAATTGAGTATAGGGGGTGTTTCAGCGATGTGTTAATGATAAAACGCATCAATTTATCGTTGGTGCGTGCTCATCGAGCAGCGAATTTAGGTTACAGCCATTTTTCAAAAAATACACTGTGAGGATTCAGTGAATATTTGGCAAAAGGGGGACACTCTTGAAAACCGAACTTTTTATAAAGCTGATGTGCAGGCAAAAAGAAAGATTGCGTACCGGTTTCAAGACTGATGTGGTTATATCCTCGCCGTTTTCCCTCATTGAGCAAATGTTGCAATAAACCAGATGCCACCCCTTTCCTCCTGGCTTGCTCGGAAGTACGCATTGATTTTATTTCAGCATGCTTAGGGGTAAGTTCCTTCAGTGCGCCCCCGCCTAGCAATTCACCATTGCACCGTGCACAAAAAAAGGTTATGCCCGGATCCTTTAACGCTTTGATATCAAGGGCGTGCACGCATTCAGGTGGGGAAGTGGCGCGCATGTCTGCCAAATGCATTTCCAGCATATTGACGATGTCAGGTGTCGCGGGATCTTCAATCGTAATGCTTACAATGCCAATCATCCTGTTTCCTGCGGGAAATGAATTGAAACAACGCTAGATGTGTTAGCTCTCATGGGATCAGACCAACTATAAACGTAATTACGAGCGGACGCTGACATCAGATACAACTCTTTGTGCAGCGTGTTTAACCTCACTTTCTTCATCTTCAGACAGTATGACGGCTGCTGCCAACTTTTTGGCCAGAGCAGGATCCAGCGTGCGTAATAAATTAATCGCCAACACGCGCTCTTTGGGATTTTCTGCGGTAACTTTCTCGGCAAAAATTTCCAGAATTTTTACTTGTCGATCTGATTCGGCTTGCTTATTTGCATTTGACTCTTGTTGCCTGGTAATGAAATAGGTGCCCATCGTACCCACCAGTGCCAACACCAGTGGAATGATCAGTATCTCAAGCCAATTCTTTGTTGGGTTCATATATACGACTTAAAAATTAATGTAACGGCATCTGCCATGTTACCCAATTTTATGAGTAAAAGGCTACGCCCATTTGTGCCTGGTATCTGTTTAATAGCGTTACGCTAAACTGTCGTTACTGCAGCCGATACGATCATTATTCAGTGGTGAAAGGTAAGCTAACAAATTACGTTGGGCATCAAGATTGGCAAGCGCCGAATCGACTTTCTTGGCTGCAGGCGGTAATATTATTTCCGGCATGCTGCAAGCGCTTCTTTGGCCGCTTCCACCGCTTTGCAAAGCCCAGCACGCAAATCTTCAACGATGGGCAGTGAACTTTGTGCGGTCCACTCATCCATATAGAATTTCTTGTATTCTAATGTGATGGTGCATACATTCTGACTGTAGTTTGCATATATCCACTCCGGCAAATTTCCGCCGTCTGGATAACGTACGTTACTACGCACATCAAGCTGGTTGCCCTGATATGGCGTCATTTTGAGCCCGTCGGATAAAGCGTTGGCGACCATACCAAATTTTTCCTGATACAAAGTAGTTAAGCCTAAATCGATTTCGGGGTTCTCTCTGGCTGGTGAAGCGGGGGCGTCAGCACCATGGCGACGATGGTTGTAACTATGGATATCCAGCACCAGCACATTGCCGTGCACGTCGATCAGTTCTTCGAGCCACTGAGACATCATTGTGTAAAACCGATCATGTTGCATTAACGATTTTTCAATTAATTCTTCTGGTGGACGTTCCCGCCAAATTCGCTGCCCCCAGGTATCTTTCGGATCAAACGAACAGGCCTTGTCTCTGGGACGGTTCAGGTCGACTTCAAACCGGGATGCATAACAGATAAAAAAACTGTCTCCCGCGGTAGCCCAAAAACCTGTAATGGGGTCCTCTTCACGAAGACGGGTTTCTCCGTCTGCCGCCAGGAAAGGTTTGAGTTCCTCACGTACCTCATGCCCGGCGTGAACTGCGGTAGCCAGTACCGGGCCATCACCTTTATGAATTAACCATCGTTTATCGCGAGGAAACGAACTGCCAGGGGCATGCTCGTCTTTACCAGACATAGGTATTCCCTCAAATTTACAAAGTATTTCGTTTACAGCGGAAAGTAACCGGCAACGCAAAGGGTGCACCATGATACAGCAACAGAGGTGATATGGCGTCGAATTTGCCCGATGCGTGGGCTATTATGGTTAGTTATAGCAGCCCAACCGCATTTATGCATGATATGCGCGATTATTCAGGTGAAAATCACAGAGGGAATGAAAAACATGAAAGCAGTGCGCCTCCCGAAGCGATGCGTCAATGCCCCCTCATTACTTACTGTAATGCCGGATGACCGCGACTTTCCCCTGAACCAGTTCAAGTACATCTACTGAACGATAATCAAGTGCAACGGGTTGCTGATTGTCAGGGTGTACTCCGGTGGCCACAGTGGTGTATTGAATGACGATCACATTGTGACCCACTAACACGTTTTCTAATTGGGCCTCATAGGATGAGGTAGAGCCCAAGTAATACATCATTCCTTTTTTCATTTCAGCTTTGCCGCCAGCAGTTCGAAGTCCGCTGGTTACATAAGGCAAATGCTGATAACCCACATCATCAGTTAAAAAAGCAAGGTAATCATCAACATCCGATTCGGTTGCATCGGGTGATTGTGTAGCCTTCCATGCTTCAAAATATGCTAACGCAAAAGCGTTTCGATCTTCGCTACTTACCGCCACAAACGAGATGAAGCACAGACAAAGTCCGGCTTTAACTAATATACTTCGCATGAGCTATACCCTCAGTAATATGAAAGCTCTTCGGCTTTCCCGGCAAAGATTTTGTAAACGAGCGCGGTATACGCCAGAATGCATGGTACGACGATCACTATACCCACCAATAAAAAGCGAAGCGAATTCTCTGCGCTGATGGCATCTTGAATGGTCATTTCACCGGGTACTACGTAGGGGAAATAGCTAACGGCGAAGGCGGCGAAACATAAACCGAATACCACCAGTGCAATGGCAAAGGGTAACCAGTCAGCGCGGCCTTTGTAGTCAGGCAGTTTTTTCAACGAAACAGCACAAAGGCTCAGTAATAAAAAACACGAAACCGGGATCGCTGCCAGATAAAAACCAGAGGGGGCTGATAGCCACATATTCCTTACTTCTTCATGCAAGGTAAGGTTGGCGATGCTCACCGCACTGATACCTATCGCCAGAGCGAAAAGTCCACGTCTGGCCCAGTGAAACGCCTTTTCCTGCAAGTCACCTTCCGTTTTTAATATCAGCCAGCATGAGCCGATAAATGCATACGCCGCAGAGACGCCTATGGCCGATAACAGTGCAAATCCCTGTGCCCATAAATCAGTCCGCAATCCGGTGACGTAAATACCCAGCATATAGCCCTGGGTGAGCGTGACGACCAGCGAGCCATACTTAAATGACAAATCCCATTTACGTTTTTCTACCTGTGCTACTTTGGCTCTGAAATCAAACGAGACCCCGCGCATAATTAAACCAATTAGCATAAAGGTTGCTGGTAAATAAAGGGTTTGCAGGAACCGGTTGTGAGCTTCCGGGAACGCAAATAACAATATGCCCACTGCCAGCACAAGCCAGGTTTCATTAGCATCCCAATAAGGACCAATAGAAGATATCATGGTATCGCGGAATGCTTCATGGCGTGGCGGCATTAACAGGCCGACACCTAAATCGTAACCATCGAGAATGGCGTAGAGCAAAACGGCCAGGCCGAAGACGCCGATATAAATATTGCCCAGTACCTCTAATGACAAGTTTTCAAATGGCATGCTAACTCCTAGGTATTGGCCGGTGACATGCGACTGGCTTTCGCCATTTCCCGCTCTTCCGACGTGATTTCTTCAATTTCCACTGCGCGTCTTGCCATGAGCCCTAGTGTGGCGATGTAAGAAACCAGTAACAGCAGGTAGACTAGCGCATAAAGCGTAAACGATAGCCCCACATTTGAAGCGGGTACGGCGGTAACTGCATCTTCGGTGAGAAGTACATTTGTGACCAGATAAGGTTGGCGGCCCACTTCAGTGACATACCAACCAGCTAACGTGGCAATCCAGCCACTAAATGTCATCCCCACTAACACTTTATTGCCCCACGTCGGCAATTTTTTATGTTTGAACAAGGTCGCGCTGCTTAACCATGAGACCAGCAGCATTAACAGCCCTATACCCACCATGATCCTAAAGCTATAAAAAACAGGTGCGACAGGCGGGTGCTCGTCAGGAAACTCATTCAGACCTTTGACTTCACCGTCCGCTTCGTGGGTGAGGATTAGGCTGGCTAATTTGGGAATCTCAATCGAGAAGCGGTTTTCTTTACGCGCTTCGTCCGGGTAGGCAAATAAGACTAAAGGTGCCCCCGACTCGGTTTCCCATAAGGCTTCCATAGCTGCGACTTTTTGAGGTTGGTGCTTGGCGGTATTTAACCCGTGTAAGTCGCCTGCTAAAATTTGCAGCGGAATTAAAATAGCCGCGGTGTACATTCCGGTTCTTATGGCAATTTTCGGCGCGAGTTTGTTGTCGCCTTTAAGCTGCCGGTATGCTGCTAAACCGGCAATCAGGAAGCTTGCCGTAAGGCCTGAGGCAATTAACATATGGGTAAGCCGGTAAGGAAAAGAAGGCGTGAATATGATCTGCCACCAATCTTTCGCATACACTACGCCATCTATAATTTCATGCCCCTGAGGCGTATGCATCCAGCTATTGAGAGCCAGGATCCAGAATGCGGAGACGGTGGTGCCAAAAGCAACCAGCAACGTTGCAAGTGTATGAAGCCACTGTGGGACTTTACGAATACCGAACAGCATGATCCCCAGAAACGTGGCTTCCAAAAAGAATGCGGTCAGCACTTCATAACCCAGTAGTGGGCCGGCAACGTTACCCACTTTTTCCATGAAGCCAGGCCAGTTTGTACCAAACTGAAAGGACATGGTTACGCCGCTTACTACACCCAGAGCAAAAGACAGAGCAAACACCCGCACCCAGAAACGATAAAGTCGCATCCATACGGGATGGTGAGTGAGGGTAAAGCGGAATTTAAAGTAAAACAGGAACCACCCCATGGCGATGGTAATGGTGGGAAAAAGAATATGAAAGCTCATATTCAAAGCAAATTGTAGACGTGACAACATCAATGCGTCCACTTTATCCTCCTGTTAGTTTACTGTTTAACGGGTTTGAGCTTGTCCGTAAACTCCAACACCCTGCCTACACCTGCACCCAGTTTCATTAATGTGGTTAATTTGTCTGGTCCCAATCGCTGCAACTCTTCTGACCAACGGGTTACTGATTCGAGCAGATCATGAATGTCGTTTAGTTTTTTTTGTGCTTCGGCATCGGTTGTGTTTGAAGGTGTATCGAGTAACAGATCACGAAGCAAACTTAAGGTCGGATCAATTTCTCGTTTTTTTCTTTCTTCCAGTACGCGATTAGCCAGTGTCCAAATGTCACCGGCGGCGACAAAAAACTCTTTTCGTTCGCCAGGCACAAGGTGAAGTTTGATGAGTTGCCATGACTGAAGCTCTTTGAGCCCCATACTGGTATTTCCTCGAGAGATACTCAGCGTATCAGCAATTTCCTGAGCAGAAATGGGCTTATCGTTTAGTACAATTAAAGCAAGAATTTGTCCTACAGTGCGGTTAAAGCCCCAACGGCTGCCCATTTCACCAAAGTGCATTACCGCAGACATGATTATTGAAGACATGAGATTACAAAAGTTTCAGAAATTATTGAAAGTTTAGTTTTGCGGTAAGTATATGTCAATTGCGAAATACGGAACATTAAGTTAACTGGCTGTTTCGATTATATATTTTAATTAGCCAATGATATAACCATCAAAAAGACGACTAAATAAATCAGAGAGATGGCGAGAATAGTCCCCTGAGCGGATGATGCTGCTTATCGAACTTACGGTGTAGCAGGCGTTTCTTCCAGCATCTTTACGATTGCTGAAGAGCTGTTTGTTTCCGCCAGGTTTATTAAAAAGCTTTTTTGTAACTCATCAAGAGTTTGGTTGGTTAACAGCAGCTTTACTCGCTGACTGTCTTGGTCAAGAATTGCTTGTTTGAGTTCAGCAATTTCTTTAGGAATATTATTTTCGAACTCTGTGTTATTACTAACGTCTGACATGTTTTGCTCCTTTAAGCCCGCTAATTTATATACTGAATTACCAGGTAGAAGGTTTCAAAACTGAACTGTGCGCTTCAGCCAGGGCTGGTCAACGGTTTTCGGGAATAACGGTTACCATTGGCGCATCATCCGACTGTAGATGGTTTCATCAAGTAAGCTTTTGCGCTGCCGTAACTGTCTATCGGGAAGTCGCGCTTTAACCTCATCCCATGAGCTCAATTCGCGGCCATCAATGATATAAGATGGTGACGCTGCAGGAGCAATACCATCAAGGGTATAAGCGTCTTGTTGATTGGGCTGCAAAGTGTTGCTGCCAAGCATGTCGGTTGAACTGATAAACTCGGCCTCACCGTCATTGTTAACGTCTTTGAGAATCCACCGTAGCTGAAGTAAGCGATTATAGGTGCCGTCCATCTGCATTTTTTCGATATTACTGTCAAATTTAGATAGTACCGTGTTGATGTCGGGCAGATCTGCTCTGACTGCCACCATAAAATGCGCCGTGACAAGGGGAACCGGAGAAACGAAAAGGGGCGCTTCCTGATTTTCAGTTAGTAAAAAGTTGAACTCATTTAATAACAGGCTTGTAGTGATAAGAGCCGCTGAACGACCATCAGCTAACTGTCTGAATGCATCATAAGTATTAGGGTTTCGAGACCATTTAATGGCTTTTTCCAAGCGCATTTGATCGGTATTCACAAACCGATTGTCTATTGCCACCCTGTTATCTTGCAAATGCGCCAGGGAATGTACCTCGGTTACATGAGGGCGCTTACTGGCAGCAATGAGGTACAGGGGAAGGTAGGGTTTTGAGTAAACGAAGTTCTCTTTCTTATGGTCGAGGTCGAGAAACGCAAAATCCCCATCTAACGATTTATTGCTTAAACCGCTTCCCAGGAAGGCTGGCCTGAGCACGGATAAATTGACCTCAACTTGGCTACGCCGAAAAGCTTCAGCGACAATATCGTTAATGCGAGCTGGTTCATCTCGGTCAGCCACATAAGTAGCAAGGGGAGCGGAGGCTAGCTTCAGTTCTGCATAGGCCAGCGAACTATTAAATACCACGCCTATGCAAAAGACGAAAAAGATTAATTTGGTTAAGCCATTAACTTTAGCTTTAATCTTCATTTTGTAAGCCTAGATAAATGCAAATGCATCTCCAAATAAGTCGTGTTTGTTAAGATTATGGTGCTGGAAATCATCCCGTGCCGCCTTCGCCATTTCAAAGCGCCCCGCAATGTAAACCTGACAGCAACTCATATCAGCAAAGTCTTCCATCACGGCATGATGCACATAGCCTGTATGACCCTTCCAGGTGTCAGCTGCATCCTCAATGACAGGAACAAAACTAAAATGAGGGTGTAAGGTCGCAAGCTGTTTCATCCTTTCGGACATATATAAATCGGCCAGGGTTTTGCCGCCCCAATATAAATGAATGGGGTTGGCGTGTTCTTCATGCAGAAATTGCTGCAGGATAGAATAGGTATATGAAAAGCCGGTTCCCCCGGCAATAAGAATGATGGCTTTATCGGTTTTTCTTAGAAACGCTTCACCGTGGCCGCCACTTATCTTTATGCTGCCTTCTCTGCGCATCTTGGCTAATACTTCGAATGCATAGGTATTGGCCTCATCCGCGCCAATATGCAGTTCAATGTTTTCATGATCGTAAGCTGGACTCGCTATCGAAAACGGACGTTTATCATCTTTCCCCATATGCACCAAAATATACTGCCCCGCTTTGAATTCAACGTGGGCTTTGGGTTTTAAAATTACTTTAAAAACCGAATCTGTTAGCGGTGTAATGGTGCTGACCTGGCATTCAATTTCTGACATTCAATTCCAACTTAATTTTAATCACGTTTACTCATTATACTCGGATCGATCGATAGAACCCCGGCTATTCAGAGGGGGGCTCTGACGCTGGCATGATACCAAGTTCATCCCATATGTCATCTATCCGGCTTTTAACCGCATCATCCATCACGATAGGGACGCCCCATTCGCGGTTCGTTTCTCCCTCAAATTTATTCGTCGCATCCATCCCCATTTTAGAGCCTAATCCGGAGACGGGAGATGCAAAGTCAAGGTAATCGATAGGGGTGTTTTCTACTAATAGGGTATCTCTAGCCGGATCCATGCGGGTGGTAATCGCCCAGATCACATCATTCCAGTCTCTGGCATTGACATCATCATCACACACGATGACAAATTTAGTGTACATAAATTGTCTTAAAAACGACCAGACACCCATCATTACGCGCTTGGCGTGACCAGGATATTGCTTTTTCATCGTTACCACCGCTAACCGGTAAGAACAGCCTTCTGGTGGCAAGTAAAAATCGACAATTTCAGGGAACTGCTTACGTAATATGGGTACAAATACTTCATTGAGTGCCACTCCTAGAATGGCCGGTTCATCGGGCGGGCGGCCGGTGTAAGTTGAATGATAAATTGGCGATTTTCGGTGAGTGATATGGGTCACAGTGAAGACCGGAAATGTATCCACTTCGTTGTAATAGCCAGTGTGATCGCCATAGGGGCCCTCAGGCGCTGTCTCGCCTGGCTGGATATAGCCTTCGAGAACGATTTCTGCACTGGCCGGTACTTGTAATTCGTTACTGACAGATTTCACTACTTCCGTTTTTTCGCCGCGTAATAACCCGGCAAAGGCGTATTCAGACAAGGTATCCGGTACAGGTGTGACAGCGCCTAAAATGGTAGCGGGATCGGCGCCTAGGGCAACAGAGACAGGGTAGGGCGTATCAGGATGCGCCTCACACCATTCGCGAAAATCCAGAGCCCCACCTCGGTGCGACAACCATCGCATGATGAGTTTATTTTTACCAATAACTTGCTGACGGTAGATGCCCAGGTTTTGACGCTTTTTATTGGGACCTTTAGTCACGGTTAAACCCCACGTAATAAGCGGAGCAACGTCTCCTGGCCAACACCGTTGAACTGGCAGCATTGACAAGTCAACATCATCACCACTGATGATCACTTCCTGACACGGGGCTTTTTTCAACTCTTTGGCGGGCATATTAAGCACCTGCTTAAACACAGGTAGCTTCTCCCACAAATCTTTCATGCCTTTTGGTGGCTCGGGCTCTTTCAAATATGCCAGTAACTCTCCCACATCGCGTAGCGCTGACACTGACGTTTGTCCCATTCCCAAAGCCACACGTTCAGGCGTACCAAATAAGTTAGCGAGCACGGGAATGTCACTTCCCTTGGGATTTTCAAATAATAAAGCCGGACCACCTGCTCGCAAGGTGCGATCGGCAATTTCTGTCATCTCTAAATCAGGGTCTATTGGTTGACTGATACGTTTAAGTTCACCCTGTTTTTCAAGCTGTTGAATAAAATCCCGCAGATCTTTGTACTTCATTTGAACACTGTTACCCTTGCGACTACGCTTTATCCTGAGTATACCATTGAAAAACCTGTTTATCAGAGACATAAACCATGAAGCCGCGTATATTTCTACCTCTACTCTTTCTGGTTAGCCTGTTTGCCAGTACTGCCTTTGCAAATGAATGTGATCAAGCGCCCTATAAGGATTTTGATTTTTGGTTGGGGGAGTGGGATGTCATAGCAGCCGATGGCAAACAAGCGGGCAAAAACTCTATTAAAAAAGCATATAATAATTGCGTGATCACGGAGCATTATGAAACCCCGGATGGGCCGTTTGGTACCAGTATCAACATCTACGATAAGAACACGGGGAAGTGGTATCAAACCTGGGTAGATAAGTCCGGTCTGCGATTGCAGTTGGCGGGTGGTTTGCAAGGTGACATTATGCTTTTGTCTGGAGAAACAAAGAATAAAGAAGGACAGATAATTGAGCATAAAATTAGCTGGACACCGAAGCAAAATGGTAGTGTGATACAACATTGGGAAATGCGAAAAGCCGATGAAAAAAACTGGCGAACATTGTTTAAAGGTACTTACATAAAACAATCTTAGCGGCGGCATTTTGCCTGTGGTAACCCAATTGTTGCCGGTAAAAGAGGAACGAAGCGATGAGTGCATTTGATGCTGATATGACAGAAGAACTCAATTTATTATTGAAGTTTCCCGACGATAGTTTGCACCAGGGGTTGAAAATTCATCATGATGCCAGCCAGTCAATGGTAAGTGCTGCAGCAAGATTGTATGCGAAAGGGGTGATTACGCAACCAGACGGTGGTTACTTAACTGATTTAGGCGTGGATATTGCAGAGCAGCTACGACGAGTCCAGTCTGCGCTCTCCATGAAATTTAACTAGCGCAGCTGAAGGTATAAAACGGGTTCATTGATCGCCCATGGGAGACGATCATACCCACCATAGTGTATTGAGAGTGGCATGGCATTGAAAAAGTTGTATTTTAGTATTCTCACCATGCTTGTGCTGGTAGTATCCAGTACAGTAGTTGCCCAAGAAATCAAAGCAGTTCAGCTGTATACGCAGGACGAATTGCTGAAAATGATCGCCGAAAATTCGCATTTAACTCGTGTCGTCGAAGATCGATGCCAATTAGTTCAAGACATCGAGGCGCGTGCTGAAGTTTTGAAAGTTCCCGCCTACCAGTACCTCTGGGGGGACATGCTCGCTTGGGGGGTGTGTGTGGATGCAGAGCCCAAACGTGGCATAGATTTTATGGCGGCTGCCGCCGAGCAAGGATTACCTGAAGCCTTAGAGCAGCTGGGCCGTTACTATGCTAAAGGCACCTTGGTGCAGGAAGACAAAGAGCGTGCGGTTGTTTATCTGCGTGAAGCGGCTGCACTAGGCAATCTCAAAGCGCAAATTCAGCTAGCAGAACTTTTTATAGATGGTCATGGTAGCCCGTATGACTACGAAGACGCTTACCACTGGTTGTACAACGCTGTTACTGACGATAAAAAAGTACATGTCCGCATTGCCAGTTATCTCGCTGCACTGGAAAAGCTCATGCATCCCAAAGCCGTTCGAGCCGCACGTCGGCCCCTTGACAGTTAAGCACTTCGATTTTCCTCTTATATCAAGTGACTTTACATTGTCACTTGACTCATTTTGCAATCGTGGCGATCATTAGTACTTAAATTTCATTCCAATGCGTCCATCACATCCATTGCAGAATCATAAGGTAAGCAAATATTCATGAGCGACGATCCGCATTTTGAACGTGAGCAAGCAAAATACGAAAACCCGGTCGCCAGCCGTGAATTTTTACTCAGTGTGCTAAAAGAGCATGAACGTCCCTTATCGTTCCTGGAAATATGCTCGATGGTTAACGCGCATGATGAAGAAAGCCGGATAGGCATTCAACGCCGCCTTCGTGCCATGGAAAGAGAAGGACAGGTCGAATTCACCAAACACAAAAAGTATGCGCCTGGAGATCAATCTGCGCTTATCCGAGGCAAAATAATCGGCCATCGTGATGGTTATGCATTTTTACGCCCTCATGATAATTCAGGTGACCTGTTTATCAGTAAAGGGCAAATGCAGCTGTTTTTGCATGATGATGAAGTTGAAGCGAAGCAAAGTGGCACTGATCGCCGGGGCCGTAAAGAGGCGTTTATCACCCAGGTAATTACTCCTCGTCAGGAACCCATTGTCGGTCGTTATTTTACCGAACAGGGGGTTGGCGTCGTCATCCCGGACGATAGTCGCATTAATCATGAAATTATAATTCCCCCCGAGCATGTTAATGGTGCACGTATGGGGCAGGTTGTGGTGGTAGAGCTCACCCAACGTCCTCGCCGTCGGGTCAATCCTGTTGGGAAAATTATCGAAGTACTAGGCGAACATCTGGCTCCAGGAATGGAAATAGAGATGGCGTTGCGTACTTTCGACATTCCGCATGTCTGGCCCAAAGCAGTGGAAAAGCAGGTTGAAAACTTAGGCGAGCAAGTGCCTGAAGAGGCCAAAGAAGGGCGTATCGATTTACGGCAATTACCCTTAGTCACGATTGATGGTGAAGATGCCCGCGACTTTGACGATGCGGTTTTCTGTGAGCCTCTCGATAATGGTGGCTGGCAACTTTGGGTAGCCATTGCGGACGTAAGTTATTACGTTCGCCAGGGTAAAGCCCTGGATACGGAAGCACTGAACAGAGGTAACTCAGTTTACTTCCCCGATCAGGTTATTCCTATGCTGCCCGAAGTACTTTCAAATGGATTATGTTCATTAAATCCACAAGTTGATCGGCTCTGTATGGTGTGTGAAATGACCATCAGCAGCCAGGGTACCTTACAGTCCTATCAGTTTTACGAAGCCGTTATGAATTCCCATGCCAGGCTAACCTACAACAAAGTTTGGCAAATCCTCGAAGGCGATAAAGATCTTCATCAGCGTTATGCTGAACATGTACCTCACCTGCGTAATTTGCATGATTTGTATCGCGCCTTGAAGAAAGCCCGGGCGCAGCGTGGCGCAATAGAGTTTGAAACCCAAGAAAGTAAATTTGTGTTCAATGCCGAGCGTAAAATAGAAAATATTGTTTCACTTACTCGCAATGATGCTCATAAAATTATCGAAGAGTGCATGATCATGGCGAACGTGAGTGCCGCTAAGTTTTTGGAAAAACACAAAGCCCCCGCATTGTACCGGGTTCACGATAAACCCGATGCAGACAGATTGACTGCTTTCATCGCTTACCTTGGTGAGATTGGTATACCACATCAAATCAGAGAAGATGCAAAACCAGCAGACTTCACCGACGTGGTTAATAAAACCCAGCAACGACCCGATCAGGAATTGATTCAAACTATGCTGTTAAGGTCAATGAAACAGGCTGTGTATGACGGTGATAACATTGGTCATTTCGGTTTGGCGCTAGATGCGTATGCGCATTTTACCTCTCCTATCAGGCGTTATCCTGATCTGGTTGTTCATCGCGCCATTAAAGGTATTTTGTCGAAGCAAAAACAAAAAGTGGCGGGAGCCAAAGCCTATACAGAAGAAGAAATAGAACAGCTGGGCGAGCAGTGCTCCATGACAGAACGCAGAGCAGATGATGCCACGCGGGATGTAGCAGATTGGCTGAAATGCGAATTCATGCAGGATCATGTTGGTGCTACATTCGAAGGCGTTGTTAGCTCAGTAACCAACTTTGGTCTGTTTGTCAGACTTACTGAATATCATATTGACGGGTTGGTTCACATTACTTCGTTAAATAACGATTACTATCATTATGATGATGTAAAACAATGTTTAGTGGGTGAGCAATCTAATATCCAGTTCAGACTGGGTGATGAGCTTATGGTTAAAGTCGCCTCAGTAAACCTGGACGAACGTAAAATTGATCTCGTGCTCGATGATAAAGTTCTGAAGACAGCTAAAGGGCGCAAGGTCCAGGTTAAATCAACGAAAAAGCCTTCCCGACGCCAAACAGATAATGCAAAAAGCAAAAGAACATCACGTAAGCAATCAAAATCTAAAGGAAAAAAACGATAGATGGCTCAGCAAGAATGGTTATATGGCATCCACGCATTATCCGCAGTCATTGCAAAGGAACCTGAACGACTCATAGAGGTTCTGGTCATGAAAGGCCGTGATGATGAACGCTTAAATCAACTTGTTAATCAAGTTCGCCGGCAGGGAATAAGCGTTCAGTTTTGTCATCGTAAAGTATTGGATGATAAGGTTAACGGCGAGCAGCACCAGGGCATTATCGCCCGGGCAAAACCAGCCAGGCAATTGACGGAGCAAGATCTGGATGAAATTATTGCTCATCACCCCCAACCCTTCTTATTAATTCTTGATGGAATTACCGATCCCCATAACTTGGGTGCATGTCTTCGTACTGCCGATGCGGCAGGTGTACATGCCGTGATTGCGCCTAAAGATAAGTCTGCTGGTTTGACCGGTAC
>CAZROH010000019.1:0-50220 GCA_964601635.1 uncultured Alteromonas sp.
CAAATCAACGGGCTTACTAACCTTCTTTGCGGGCAATGGAATGTCCGCTTTTTCTTTTCTCGCTCCCAATTGTTTCACTTGCTAATCTTATTCATCTTATATGCGTAGTGATTAGAGGTCCTAATTGGAGTTATCATGAGCAAGAAAAAAGAATATCAGCCTCCTAAAGTATGGAAATGGGAAAAAGAGGATGGCAGTAAATTTTCCAACATCAATCGTCCTGTCTCAGGGCCTACTCACCAGCAAGCGCTACCGGTAGGCGATCATCCTTTTCAATTGTATTCCTTAGCAACCCCAAATGGGCAGAAAGTCACCATCATGCTGGAAGAGTTACTGGCGGCGGGTGTGAAAGAGGCGGAGTATGATGCCTGGACGATAGACATTAGCGAAGGAGATCAGTTTTCCTCAGGCTTTGTCAATGTAAATCCTAATTCTAAAATTCCAGCATTGATGGACAGAAGTTCAAATCCACCGGTGCGGGTGTTTGAATCTGGCGCTATCTTGCAATATTTAGCTGAAAAATTTGAAAAATTTATTCCCACAGGTGCGACGGCGAAGGCCGAGTGTCGCTCTTGGCTGTTCTGGCAGGTCGGCTCAGCGCCTTACCTCGGTGGTGGTTTTGGACATTTCTACCATTATGCACCTTATAAAATGGAATACCCCATAAACCGTTTTGCGATGGAAGCCAAACGTCAACTGGATGTACTGGATAAGCATCTGAGTTTTAATCAGTATCTGGCTGGTGATGATTACTCT
Source organism: uncultured Alteromonas sp. (assembly GCA_964601635.1). Taxonomy (GTDB): domain Bacteria; phylum Pseudomonadota; class Gammaproteobacteria; order Enterobacterales; family Alteromonadaceae; genus Alteromonas. The sequence goes on from CAZROH010000019.1 coordinate 757, forward strand.
ATCGCTGATATGGCGGTGTGGCCCTGGTATGGTGGAATGGTATTAGGCAAACTTTATGACGCCGCTGAGTTTTTGCAGGTAGACGAATACACCCATTTGATGCGGTGGGCCAGGCAAATTGGTGAGCGAAAAGCCGTGAAAAGGGGCAAACTGGTGAATAAAGCTTGGGGTGACGGCCCTCAACTGCTGGAACGCCATAGCAGTAAGGATATTGATAAGGTAATGAAGAAAAAGTAAGCCTTAAATATATTGCGTAAAGTAGTCAATCGGCATTTGCCATAAGGCAGCCGATTGGCGGGAGAAAAACTTCATGTGACCAATTTCGTCAAGCCGCCATTGGGATGGGTAAAGCACTTCCATGGTGTTTGCTGCGCTGGAATAAACGGCCATCATCTCCCTTACGTTATTTTCACAGGCAATATCATCATCCTTTGCGACCACCCACTTAACCGGCAAAGTCAGGGTGTCATAACAATGTTGCTGTACTTCCTGACCAAAACTTGTTTTGGCGTAACCCTGTCCATTACACCAATGTTGCCATTGCTTAGCGACTCCGGCAGGAAGGGGTTCACCCATGCCCAGCCACTGGGATTTTGTGTGTCCAAACATGGCATTGGACAGCGGAATAAATACGTTCATAAAAATGTGGGCTTTGAGGCGATAACTCCAGCGCATATTGCGCAAACTGCCTGAAGAGCTGCCTACATTGAAGATAGCGCTAAGTGCATTCGCATTTTGCATCAAGCCTGCGAGCTGTCCACCTGCGCTGTGTCCCAGTAAAAAAACGGGTCGCCCAGAGCTAAGTGATATCAGGTGGTTAAGTGCTGCAGTTAAGTCATAACGACCCCACGTCACGAGTGTAGCCTTACATTCACTGAGGGCTAACGACTGGGAGTCACCTATCCCCCGGTAATCAAACGTTAAAACAGTAAAACCATTTTTTGCCAGAAATTGTGCGAAAGGCTGATAAAACTGGCGCTTTATTCCAGTAGCGGCACCTACCAGCACGGCGCCACGCGCTTGTTTTGCAGTAAACAGTTCGCCGGTTAATACTGCGTTATCTTCGCACTGAATCTTTTGTATGCGCATTTTTCAACCTCTTCATCTGGTCTTACCAATAAATCGTAAAATGCGAGGTTTTGCAACCGTGCCATAACGAACTGGCAGGATTTTGCATCCACTACCAGCCTCAAATCGTTAGCTTATTAACGGACAAACAGCACGGCGAAATAAGAGCGAAAAAATGGCGAAAGACTGTACACCTCTGAAAAATGCCGTCATGATGGAGAATCTAACAATAAAATCAGCGCTATATCGAAAAGTCATAATATTCTTTTGCTTGGCGTTGTTGTGTTATCAACAGATATCAGGTGTATTAATGGAACCAGCTGAGATGCTTGCCTTATTGCAGGATACCGCCGTGGGGGATCGTGCGTCATTCGCCCGCTTGTATGAACGAGCCAGCCCAAGAGTGTATGCAGTGTGCCTCAAACTGTTGCAGCACCGTGAATTAGCAGAAGAGGCCATGCAGGATACCTTCATTCGTGTTTGGCACAACGCCGGCGAATATCAAAGTGGCAGAGGAAGTGTGCTGACCTGGATCACCACTATCGCACGATATCGGTCACTGGATATGCTGCGGCGTAAAAAAGTGCAAAAAGAGCAATCATTGTTGGATGAGGATCTAATGGCACGCAAAGATAATGATCGTGTTTCCGATGATGGGTTAGCGAAACGTCTTGAACATTGTATGGCGCATCTTAGCGATGAGCAAAGGCAAGCTATTCAGCTAGTCTATTTTAACGGCTTATCTCATGGCGAAGCGGTTACGCATTTTCGTTCTCCGTTAGGTACCATTAAAAGCTGGGTCAGAAGAGGGCTGCAAAGTTTAAAGCAGTGTTTGTCCCTATGAATTATGTAAATAACGACAATTTATATAAGTTACTCGCAGCTGAATATGTATTAGGAACCCTTACCGGGCAGGCGCGCGTTCGCTTTAAAAAGCTCATGATGGAATATCCGCAGGTGAGCCAGGCTGTGTGGGATTGGGAGCGTTACCTCAGCACGATGAATGATAAACTATTGCCGGTGGAGCCTTCGGCCGCGTTATACCAGAAAATTGAAGCGAAACTATTTAATGACGCTTCTGTTGACGCGACGCCCGTAGCGCCGATCTCCTTACCGCGCAAACGACCCGAGCGCAGTAGACCGCTGTTCTCGGTTTACACCGGTCTCGCTGCCATGATTGCGGTGCTGGTTACCGCATTTCTGATATACCAACGTCCTGCCGTTGGACCGGTTGAAGACAGAACCGTGTCGGTTGTACAGAACAAAGAAGCGAAGTCTCTGTGGATTATCGAAATTGAACAACAAGCCATAGTAGTGAAGGCGACCGCGAATGTTGAACAACGCAATGATAAGGACTACCAATTGTGGATGGTGCCCAAGCAGGGGGATGCACCTGTTTCATTAGGGGTGTTGCCCAAAAAAGGCCAGCTCAGACTGCCCAGGGTGAGCGGATTCGATATCACCAATCTGGCGGCATTAGCAGTCAGTTTGGAACCGCTCGGCGGTTCTCCTAACGGTCTTCCTACTGAAGTTCTGTTTGTGACTGATACAGTATTACTGCCTGCAACATAACGCCTTTGATCAGATCAGGGGGATAGGGAATCTATCTTCCTCAAAGAATGGAGTAATTCTATAAGGGAATCGCAAATACATTTGAAGTGGCGTTTCACACGATCCTTTCCTAACGGTTCGTTTCACGCAGTACGCTGCTCCCGCGCAAGCTTGAGTTAATCCAATGCAAGGCGGCTTTTTCCGGCGAGCTGGACAATAATGGTATCGCTTAAGAAGTAATATCTGTAATGATGCTATTTAGTTGAGCCGCCAACTCGCTGGGAGGCAATTCTATTTCAAGTCCTCTGCGACCGGCACTTACATAAATCGTGGTGTATTTTTGCGCAGAATTATCAATAAACGTGCGTAATCGCTTCTTTTGTGCAAGGGGACTTACACCACCTAAGACATATCCGGTAGTACGTTTTACTTGGTCAGGAGCTGCCATAGCGGCTTTCTTCGCTCCAGCGGCCTGCGCGATTAATTTCATACTCAAGGTTGCAGTAACAGGCAAAATTCCTACTGCGAGTTCTTCATTATCAAGGGTGACAACCAGTGTTTTGAATACCCGCTCTGCACAGACATCCAATTTTTCAGCCGCTTCTAATCCATAAGAGTGACAATCTGGTTCATGCGAGTACTGGTGTACTTTAAATGAGATGCCGGCCTTGCTTAATAATTTTATTGCAGGTGTCATACGTACCCTTGCAGTCTTACGAAAGCGTTTATTCGGTCTGCGTAGTTGTCTACTTTAGTCATCATATGTCCACTTAACAAGCATGGTCGTCAGGCGATCTTTGTCAGACACATTTGATCTATTACTGCCAGACATGCGAAATGATTTATATAAAAAGGTTTTGGTTTAACTGACGAATTGCTTACAAGCAAATCTGCAAAGAGCAGGAGCGAGTGTAAATGTGGACAATAACGCCTTTTGAGCCCTGGATGGGCCTGGCGGGTGGATTACTTATCGGTATATCTGTTGTACTGATGGTGCTTAGCATTGGTTGCATAGCGGGTATTTCCGGAATTATAGCCGGTACGTTAACAAAAAAGCGGCGTGAGCGGCATTGGCGACTCGCTTTTCTACTGGGGTTATTGCTTGCCTCTATCACCTATCGTCTGTTGGTTAATGATTTTCCCGTGGATATTCAGCAAAGCACAACATGGATGATTATCGCTGGCTTTTTAGTTGGTTTTGGTACCCGAGTAGGGTGTGGGTGTACGTCTGGACATGGTGTGGCAGGTATTGCTCGCATGTCCTCTCGCTCTATTGTGGCAACTGTAATTTTTATCGTGACCGCTGCCGCCACCGTAGGGCTTTTCAGGCACTGGTAAAACGCAGAGGCTATTATTTTGAAAATACTTTTCATAGCGTTATTTTGTGGTTTTGTATTTGGACTTGGCTTGATTATTTCCGGTATGAGTAATCCAGCGAGGGTGTTGAACTTTCTGGATTGGAGTGAGCAGTGGGATCCAACTTTAGCCATGGTAATGGGCGGTGCAATAGCGATAGCGCTACCTGGCTTTTACTGGGTAAAACACCGGTGCCAACAGCCGTGGTTTGGCAACTCATTTGATATTCCAAAACGCAATAATATTGATGCCAAGCTGGTGGTGGGTTCTGGCTTGTTTGGCGTTGGCTGGGGCATTGCCGGACTGTGTCCGGGACCAGCGATTGTGGGGGCGGCAACGTTAAACACTGACATTCTGCTTTTCGTCGGCGCCATGATAATCGGTATGCTGGTGCAACACTGGCTGTTTACCTCAAAATTGGCGCCTGACGGATGAACGGCTTAGTCAAAGAGCTTGTCCCAGGGAATGATGTCCCTGTCGGCATGAGAAAAGCTGTTAACGAATTCTACATGCTCATTTTGCCTTGCTGCGTCTAATTTAATTCCCCATAAGGGCGTTACCCCTTCCACCGTTGATGAATAACGTAAATCGGCAATCACATCAGGTCGATCAGGGGCGGTGACTAACCAGTTTTCAGTAAACCATCTAAACCTGCGAACATCATGGTTGTGCACTGAATCTGGTTGAATATCCGGAAAGTCATTATGCATGTTTAACTTTTTAATCACTGTACCGGGATAGACGCGTGCCTGACCAAATACTGGAACCGCGACTGCATTAACATAGTAGTGATCGCTTGCCTCATATAGCGTACGCCAAACGATCACGTTGGCTATGGTCGGCATCGCTCTTACACGTTTGGCAAGATGGGCGTGTTGAGCTGCAATGGTACGGACTTCATTTACTGCGCGATGATGCTGAAATACACCTAACATCATATATCCTATGAAGAACGATGTTGCGCTGTAAATCCAGGTTTTGCGTTTTTGAACACAGGTCAGTAATACGCCAATGAGTAAAGGAAGGGTGACAAAAAAATCAATAATACTAATTGTATCCCATGTCACTCGCAGGGGGGAAAAAGGCCACAATAATTGGGTTCCGTATGATGTGCATGCATCAAGTAGCCCGTGCGTGGCGTAACCAGCAGTGGCATACCAATAAATTGGTTTGAACGAATGCTTGCGATAAAACAGCAACCAAAACGCTAAGGCGATGACTAGCCCACCAATGGGAATAAATAAAAGCGAATGGGTAAATTGACGATGTAATTCCAGCGCAAGTAACGGGTCGTGTGGTGATTGCAACAGGATGTCAAGATCCGGGGCCATGCCCGCCGCTGCTCCTGTTAATCCAGCACGTTTGAGGTTCTTGTGGTCACTAACAAAAAGTGCGGCTGTGGCACCTAACACACCTTGCGAAACGGGATCCATAGTAAACCTTTACCTTCCTGAGCTTGAAAGAACGTTAGCTGGTTCGGTAGTTTTCATACAACTAGATGGCAGTTTTGGACTCACATTAAGTGCTGGCGTTGAGGTAATTTGGAATAATGATATTCGGAAATAGTGGGTGGATTGACTGTGAATTGGAATGGACAGCCACTCGTCACTCATCATAGTGACCATCCAGTCAGGTTGTCATTGCGTCTTTTTCACTTTAGTTAGGAAGGTTGAGGCGTCGCATTGGTCCCCGCATCACGTAATTTGGGGTGCTTTTTTATCACCTGTGATAAGAAGGCTTCCTGATCTTCTTTTGTATCAACAAAAAATACATGGTTACCTTTATCAAGCAGTTTTTGAAAGCGCTTAAATTGATAATTCGGGATCTGAAGGCCTATTAACCCGCCCTCCCAAATACAAAAGCCTAGAATAACCACCGCAGCAAAAATAAATGGGAGCCAGCCAAGCGGGGTCAAATGCAAATCAAGTAAGTACACCACCGATAACAGCATGGCAGCAATAACCAATCCGGTTAATGCGCCTAACAATGTTGAATGCACGACATCTCGTTTCAAAAGAGGCGCGATAGCATGTAAATGATGTTTTTCTACTTCCGCATCATTTTCACTTAACACGTGGATCTGATTTTTAGTTAAGCCCTGTTGCTCTAACTCATTTTCTATACGCTCTAAATCATCAAGGTCATCACTGATGTAGTAATGTCTTATCATACAAACCTCCCGCTTAAATTGTCTTACGTTGGTGCAACACCTGATATAACGCAGGGATCTCGTGATAAGTATAGACACTTTTGAATAAAAAGTGAGCGATTCAATATGTGCAACAATGAACCGCGAATTACTTTTCCTCCGCGGTGAAAATGTGCATCAAATTCACTAAGCACCCTTCAAGCAAGATTATTCCGACGTCGTCGGGTCAATGATTGTTCTTACTTCGGCGATTGAGTTAGCGGGGAAGCCCCCCATATCGGCATGTTTTTGAATTGATTCCTTGTCAGGCGCTATGTACACGCAATAGACCTTATCATCGGTCACATAACTGTGCTGCCACTGCACCTGCGGGCCCAGTTCAGATAACACACTACATGATTTTTGCGAAATACCTTTTAAGTCATCTGCGGTTAACTTGCCAGCACCCTCTATTTCTCTTTCTATCACATATTTTGGCATGCTAAATCTCCCTGAAAAAAGAAGATATAAGTATAGTCGAATATTTAACCATTGGAGTGTTAATTTTAATTTCAAAAACAAGGCAACGTGAGCGGGGGCGAAGCTGTGTATCGGCTATGTTCTTAAGCTCCATTGTGAGTTTCGCCAACCTAATTTCAGGAGTGGTATTCCTTGTTATCTATCCAATCGCTTCATTCAGACGTTAATGCCTGAACCTGAATACGTATGCAGCATTTTGTTATATTCATGTTATCAATTTAATATGATGAATAACGTGTTTCCAGACTGAGTAATTTACTTTGTGATCGCGAGGCGAGAGCTCCCAGGGCTTTATGAAACATAAAGCGCTCAGTAACTTTTTGATAAGCAGATGGCACCCCAATGAAAGCAAAAATAAGCGTTTTAGTTTCTGCCTGTACCGTATTTTTATTGATGAACAACGCGATTGCTGCGTGTTCTCAAAGTGAAAACACCTTACCGCTTCGAGATATTCAACTAAACGCCGCCGGTGAATTCGTTCCCCAGTGGGCGAAGAAGGCGATTTGGTACCAGATTTTTCCTGAGCGTTTTCGCAACGGAGACAAGACTAATGACCCGACCCATGCCAGTATTTCCGGCGCAGATCCTAATGAGCCCGCCGCACACTGGCAGGTTCATCCGTGGGGAAGTGATTGGTATGAGTTACAAGAGTACGAACGAGCGAATGGCGACAAGGAATTGTGGAAGCATCTTTTACGTCGTCGATACGGTGGCGATCTTCAGGGGATAATAGATAAACTTGATTACATTGACAAAATGGGATTCAACGCAATCTACCTGAATCCCGTTTTTCAGGCCCCCTCACTACATAAGTACGACAGTGCCAGCCTGCACCATATAGACCCCCATTTTGGCCCGGATCCGGCAGGGGATAAGGCGCTGATGGCAAAAGAAAAGCCCTGGGATCCCAAAACGTGGGTATGGACAGAAGCAGATAAATTGGCATTAAGCTTAATTGAAAAGGCGCACAAAAAGGGCATCCGGGTCATCTTCGATGGCGTCTTTAACCACATGGGTATCAATAGCTTTGCTTTTCAGGATGTGCTTAGTCAACAGCAAGCGTCCCCTTTTCGGGATTGGTTTACGGTAACATCCTGGCGTGATGAAAATACTGGCAGTGAATTCGACTACAAAGGGTGGTTTGGTGTCCCGTCCCTTCCAGAATTCAAAGAGAGTGCACACGATCTCGCGCCCGGTCCTAAGGAATATATCTTTGCGATTACCGAACGCTGGATGAACCCTATGGATAAGGGGCATGAATTCGGTATCGATGGTTGGCGGCTGGACGTGGCATTTTGTGTAGGTCATGGCTTTTGGAAAGACTGGCGGGAACACGTCAAACGCATTAATCAGGAGGCATATCTAACCGCTGAAATTGTCGACAGTCCTGAAAAAGTGAAGCCTTATTTGCAAGGTGATGAGTTTGACGGCGAGATGAACTATAACTTTGCCTTCACTGCAGCCGAGTTCTTTTTTAATCCGCCAGCGTCTGCCATCAGTGTGAGTGAATTTGATAAAAAATTGCGCGCGATGCGCGAACTTTATCCAAAGGGTGTCGCATACGTCACCCAAAACCTATTTGGCAGTCATGACTCCAACCGATTAGGTTCGCATATTGTTAACCGGGGTACAGGTAACTTTCGTGACTGGGGCGAGTATTTCCAACGCTCACAGGTGGGCAATAATCCCGACTATAGCCCACGCAAGCCAACACAAGACGAGATCCGCTTACAAAAGTTATTTGCTATCTTGCAAATGACCTACGTGGGAGCTCCTATGGTGTATTACGGCGATGAAGTCGGCATGTGGGGTGCCAATGATCCGGACAATCGTAAGCCGATGATTTGGTCAGATATAAAGTATGTCGATGAGACCACGAATCCTGACGGTAGCAAGCGTAGTGCGGATAAAGTAGAGGTTAACCGTTCACTACAACAACACTATCAAAAATTAATTGATATCCGTAAGCGTTCCCCTGCGCTACAAACGGGGGATTTTAAGACCTTGCTAACCAATGACGAAAAAGAAGTGTATGCGTTTGAGCGTTCACTGAATGGGGAGACGGTGCGCGTAGTGATCAATAATAGTCAGCAATCGCAACAAATACGTTTAGCTGATGAAGGGAAAGAATGGCGCAATGCGCTTGAACAAGCCACCGTGCAGCATGAAGAGGGGAAGCTGAATGTAACCATTCCTGCTAAATGGGCAGCCATTTTGATTCACCGGTAATCCGTTATTTGTGATGCTTACAAAGCAAGCCTGAACACTTTTGACTTACGCTGAAAGTTATACAGTTCTTTTTTGCTGGCCGGCAATGATTCAATATCCGCTTGGACAAAGCCTTGCTCTAAAAACCAGTGCGCAGTCAGTGTTGTTAACACAAACAAGCTGTCTATGGCCTGTTTGGCTGCTGCCTGCTTTATTGCTTCCAACAGACGTTCGCCGCGATTTTTACCGCGGTACTCTTGATGTGTGGCGACACAGGCGATTTCTCCGCTGTTTTCTTCCGGAAACAAATACAGGGCAGCGCAGGCGATGATCATACCGTCTCTGACAATAACAAAGAAGTGCTCGATTTCTTGCTCGAGCCTTTCTCTGGAGCGTGTGACCAAGGCGCCACTTTCTTCCAGGGGCTTGATCAGCGCCAGAATGCCGCCCACATCATCAATAGTCGCCTGACGTAACTGTTCGTAATGATGCTCAAGTACTAATGAGCCACAACCGTCACGGGTAAACAATTCCTGAAGCAGCGCCCCGTCCAGCTCAAAACTGATGCAGTGGGCGCGGGAAATACCTGCAGCGACACTACTGACAAGCGCATGAAGTACGGTCTGTTCGGCGTGAATTTCGTTTTTTGCATTGAGCTGCTCTAGTTGGTTGCGCTCAATGGTTCGCAGCAATTTGCCACTTTGATCGAATATGCCATCATGACGTGAAAACGCAATCAGCTTATCAGCTTTGAGGGCAATGGCTGCCTGTGTTGCGACATCTTCATGGGAAAGGTTAAACACCTCACCCGTGGTGGAATAGCCCATCGGAGAGAGTAATACAATCGAGCCATCGTTGAGGTGATCGTTTATACCATCCACGTCAATGCGTCTGACTTCGCCGGTGTGATCAAAATCGACACCGTCGCGCACACCTACGGGTTTGGCAACTACCAGATTACCTGAGCATACACGAATTTGTGCGCCGTGCATCGGTGAGTTGGGCAAGCCGGTGGTGAGTAAGGCTTCAATATGTGCCCTGGCTGATCCGGCAGCGTCTTTTACACATTCCAAAGTCGCATTATCGGTTATTCTTTTTTCGTGAGAAAAGCGCGGTTGAATATTGCGAAGCGCTATGCGCTCATCAATTTGTGGACGCGCGCCATGTACTAAAACTAAACGCACCCCAAGGCTGTTTAGCAACGCAATATCATGAATGATGTGGGGAAAGTTGTTGTGCTCCAACGCTTCACCACCAAACATCAACACAAAGGTTTTTCCTCTGTGTGCGTTGATATAAGGCGCAGAGCTTCTGAAAAGTGCAATCCCATCCTGATGTGACAGAACCATGCTGGTTAACCTTCTTCGCTGTCCATGCGTTCCATCTCACGATAAAGCGCTTCAGTAACGGTTTTGAATGACGTTCCGCCAAGGTTATCCCGCTTATTGATGCCATACTCCACCTCTAGCACCGCGAAAACATCCTCATCAATATCAGCGCAAATACTTTGCAGCTCTGATAACGGCAATGCCTCTATGGGTTTATCTTTTGCAATGGCAGCGACCACAATTTGACCGGAAATATCATGAGCTGTGCGAAAAGGAATTCCTTTGCTAACCAGATAATCGGCTAATTCGGTGGCGTTTGCATAGCCTTTCATAGCAGCCTGGCGACAGCGTGCTTCATTTAAGGTTATCGACTGCACCACTTCAGAGGCAATACACAGACAGCTATGCCACTGATTAACCGTATCAATGGCGCCTTCTTTGTCTTCCTGCATATCTTTGTTGTAGGCCAGTGGTAAGCCTTTCATGGTCACCAGTAACGCCTGTAACGCACCGAATACGCGGCCACTCTTTCCTCGCATTAACTCCAGCGCATCAGGGTTTTTCTTCTGCGGCATCAACGATGAGCCCGACGTTACACTGTCGCCTAGTTGAATGAATCCTGCTTCGCCTGAATTATAAAAAATCAGATCTTCAGCCATTCGCGATAAGTGCATCATGCTGGTACTGGCAGTGAATAAAAGTTCTAACACGAAATCCCGATCTGAAACCGCATCCAGGCTATTTAGGGTGGGGCCAGTGAAGCCCAGTTCCTGTGCAAGCGCCTCGCGGTCAACCGGGTACGTTGTACCGGCCAGCGCGCCGGAGCCCAGTGGACATTGATCCATCCGCTTAAGCAAATCCTCCAGCCTACTCGCATCCCGTTTGAACATTTCCACATAGGCCAAACACCAATGCCCGAATACAATGGGTTGGGCGCGCTGCAAGTGCGTGTAACCCGGCAAAACCGCATGTTGGTAACGCGACGCCGTATTTAGCAGTGTACGCCTAAGATGCACCAGATCCTGCTTTAATGAGTAAATATGAGCTTTTACCCATAAGCGAAAATCGGTAGCGACCTGATCGTTTCGGCTACGACCGGTGTGCAGTTTTCTGGCCACATCGCCTAATTGTGCAATTAACGTTGCCTCCACAAAACTGTGGATATCTTCTTCGTCACTGGCACCAAACGCCAGATCGCCCGCCTGCGCCTTGACGTGCAAGTCTTGCAGCGCCGAGAGCAGTTGCTGCTGTTCTTGTTCAGTCAATACGCCGGCTTGGCACAGTGCTTTAGTCCACGCCATGGAGCCTTCAATATCTTGAGCAGCCATAACTTGATCAAATGGTAATGAGTCATTGACCTGTTTGAACATGTTACTGCTGCCGCCGGCGAACCGTCCTCCCCACAATGCCATGGTTAGCTCTCCTGCTTTTGTAATGCCGCAATACGCGAAGGCAGGCTGTATAAACGAATGAAGCCTTCTGCATGCTTTTGGTTATAGACATCATCTGCGCCAAAGGTAGCGAAATCTTCCGAGTACAAACTGTTTGGCGAGCGGCGTTGTATCACCGTTGCCTGACCTTTATAGAGTTTCACCACCACATCGCCCGTTATTTGCTGAGCGAAGACAGACGCACCAGCCAAAATTGCCTGACAAAGCGGAGTGAACCAGCGCCCATCATAAACTAAGTGGGAAAATTCAAGCGCTAACTGTTCCCGGTGTTTTAACGACATCTTGTCCAGCACCATGGTTTCCAGTGATTTATAGGCTTTCAGCAGCACAGTGCCGCCTGGTGTTTCATAGCAGCCGCGGGATTTCATACCCACCAGACGATTTTCGACAATATCGCTTCTTCCTACTCCATGGGCGGCAGCAACGTGGTTCAAAGTGACTAATGCGTGATAGGGGCTTAGGATCTGCCCGTCCACCTTGGTTAATTTGCCTTCATCGAACGACAGCGTGACTGTTTGCGCTGAATCTGGTGCCTGCTCTGGTGAACGGGTGAGGGTCCATACCTGTTCAGAAGGGGCCTGCCATGGATCTTCCAGTTCCCCGCCTTCATGGGAAATATGCCAGGCATTGGCATCACGGCTGTATATTTTTGTGGCAGAGGCGGTAGTTGGAATATTGCGGGTCGCCAGGTAATCAAGCAAATCCTCTCTTGATACCATATCCCACTCACGCCAGGGGGCTATAACCTTCAAATCCGGTGCAAGGGCGGCAAACGCGCTTTCGAAGCGCACCTGATCATTACCTTTACCTGTACAGCCGTGACACAACGCATCCGCTCCCACTTGGCGGGCGATCTCTACTTGCGCTTTCGCGATCACCGGGCGAGCCATCGAAGTACCGAGCAGATATTCCCCTTCGTAGACGGCACCAGTGGTAATGGTGGGGTAAATATAATCAGCCACGAAAGTTTCTTTTAAGTCAACAATGAAGCAGTCGCTGGCACCCGATGCAATCGCTTTTTCGTGCAGACCTTCTAACTCTTCGTCGCCTTGACCAACATCGGCGGCAAAGGCGATCACTTCACAATCATAATTTTCTTTCAGCCATGGGATAATGGCAGAGGTATCCAGGCCTCCTGAATAGGCCAGCACCACTTTATTTACATTTTTCATAACCGGTTTCTTTACCTTGCTAATAAGTGAGTCAAAATGGCATTTTGTCCGTGCATGCGGTTTTCTGCCTGTTGCATTAATAACGAAATATCACTGTCAATTAAATTGCCGGTAATTTCAAGGTCGCGGTGGGCAGGTTGGCAGTGCATAATGAAACGTGCGCCGCTTTTAGCTACCAGCGTTTCGTTGATCTGGTAGGGCATGAAACGACCTTTTATGTCTTCCAGGGGCGTGCTATCGCCCATTGATAGCCAGGTATCAGTATAGAGCACATCTGCCCCCTCTAACGCTTCTAGTGAATGAGACTCCTCAACACGAGCCCCGGTTTGGTGGGCAATAGCTTGCGCCAACCGGACGACCTCGGCACTGGCTTCGTGGCCGGCCGGGGTCACACTTACAACGTTTGCGCCAAGTAACGCCCCCACAATCATTAGTGAATGAGTGACATTATTGCCATCGCCGACATAAGCCAGGGTACGTCCTTGCACTTCCCCAAACTGTTCATAAAGCGTCACGTAATCGGCGAGAGCCTGACAGGGGTGATACAGATCACACAAGGCGTTAATCACCGGCACTTTCGATGCATTTGCCATGGTTTCTAGAGTGTTATGTGAAAACACGCGGGCAACAATAGCATCGGCCCAGCATGCCAGATTGGCTGCGGTATCACGAACATCTTCACGGCCAGCTAAATTATTGGCTTGTGCATCTAAATAAATAAGGTGTCCCCCTAATTTATTGATACCTACGTCAAAACTTACGCGGGTTCGTAAAGAAGGCTTTTCAAACAGGGCGACAATAGAGCGACCCGCTAGTGCATTGGTGTATTCAGCAGGGTGCGCTTTGATGTATAGCGCCAGTGCCAGCAGATCCTGCATTTGTTGTGGTGTCCACTGGCTAAAGGTTAACAGGTCCTTTTTCATACGAATTCCAAATGTTTATCGGGAAAAATTTGTGTACCGCATTCAGCGTTCAGCAGCGCAACCAGTGAATCGTTCCAACTTCCAATAACTACCGGTTGAGCCAGTGCAACAGCGGCTTGATAAGCAGCATCAACCTTTACGCTCATTCCCCCATAAATCACCTCTAATTGCTTCAATTGGTCAATTTGTGATTTATCCAGCGAAGGGAGAGGGTTGCCTTGGTCTCCCAGGACGCCAGATACATCGGACAACATTATCAGTTGGGCACCAATTAATTCGGCGAGCGCGGTGGCCGCATGGTCGGCGTTAACGTTAAGGAGATTGCCCTTGTTATCACAGCCAATGGAGCTGACGACTGGTAAATAATGTTCGCTCAGTAAGGCATCGACAAGCTTGCGGCATTGGGGGAACGGGCTGCCAACCGAACCATATTCGTTACCTAATGTTTTGCACGTGATCATGTTGCCATCCATTAGTGAAAGGCCGATGGCATCCAGTCCCTCGGCAAGGGCTTTGGCGCAAAGTAACTTATTGGCTGTGCCGGCCAGAGTTCCCGCTACGATAGGGATGTGCGTGGCAGGGGTGACGCGCAGCCCATTAATCTTCTCACTGACAAAGCCAAGTTGTGTGAGCAGCTTTTCGGTTAATGTGCCCCCGCCATGCACAAGCACGATTTGTGTATGACACTGCAGTTGCTTAATTTGCTGAAAGAGCGCGCTTATTTTGGTGGGCGCGTCCAGTAACGCGCCACCTACTTTAATTACCACAGCCTTCATAGTGGTCCTCCAGTCAACCCAAGAGTGGTAGGCAAACCAAACGTCAGGTTTGCACACTGGATAGCCTGGGATGCTGCTCCTTTTAACAGATTATCAATGGCGCAGCCGATCACTGCATAACCACTGTCTCTATCCACCTGCCAATGCACATCGGCAAACGGCGTGTTTACCACCTCATCCACTTTCGGAAAAGCATTGCGCAAACGAACTAACGGTTGATTGCTATAGCTATCCCAGAAGGCCTGTTTGACCGTATCTGCTGTCGCACGCTCAGCTAGTTTAACGGTAATTGTGGCAAGGATACCTCGTTTAAAATTGCCCAGATGCGGGGTAAATATCACTTGCTGGTCAAGATAGGTTTCAATTTCAGGGGTGTGACGGTGGGAAAGCACGCCATAGGCCTGCAAGCTGACTTCACAAAAACTGGTAGTCAACGAGGCTTTTCGTCCCGCGCCGGTGACGCCGGAAACCGCATTTATTACCGGTCGAACTGATGCGTTTAATAGTCCTGCGCGTTGCAAGGGCAGTAAGCCTGTCAGCGACGCCGTGGGGTAGCATCCGGGTACAGCAATCAGTGTTGCGTTAGCAATGTCATCACCAAACCATTCGGCTAATCCGTATACAGCTTGTGATTGAAGTGACCGGTGCATATGTTCAAAGCCATAAAACCGGGCAAAAATGTCAGGTTCAGGAAGACGGAATGCGCCGGATAAATCAAATATCTTTGCGCGTTTGCCGATTAATGCAGGCATCGCATCGTGGCTGAACTGGTGCGGCGTGCACAAAAACACGGCGTCCGAACTGTCCGCGATGACCGCACATTCAGATTGGTTGAGCGGGATCAGAGGCATAGCGGGCAAATGAGAATAGTGCCCAGCTACCTCGGTAAAAAGTTTATGTGCATCAGTGCTTTGCGCTGAAACATAGAGTCCTTGCAATTTCATCTGAGGATGTTGCTGCACTAATGCCGTTAATTGCGCACCTGCATAACCGCTCGCACCAATAATGGAAACATTTAACATGGATATCTAACTAAAATAATAGAATAAAAAATTCACTCTTTACCTTTGCTTTCGAGATATTGTTGCGCCGGGCCCCGAGTACGCCAGCAAAGGTAAAAAGTGCGCTACATTTTTGCAGTCACAGCGTATTGACAATTATCGTCGTGCTGTACGTCGCAAGCAGCTAGTCTTGGGAGAGAATCGAAAGTACATTGATGCTGCGCCACCGTGGCGAGCAGTATTGTTGTTCAAAACGTGGATCTCCTGATGGTCGGGTAATAACAAGTAACTACGCTGGATAATATCGCAAATGAATTATTATGCAATAAAAATGTATAAATATTTTGTCGGTGTGTTGGTTATATAGAGAAACTACGGGAATTATTTTTAGTGGTTACTTGATTTTAAAATCGCATATTTAGGCAAAGAAAGCGTTATTTGGTTGATGAGTAATTTAATTTACTGTATTAAATAAATAAACCCTATTTCGAGGAAGATAAATGCAGGATCATACCGTTGCGTTAGTTGCTCATGATCATAAAAAGGCAGAATTGATTCAATGGATCAACACGCATATTGAAGTGATGAAAAAGTGCAAAATTGTGGCGACGGGTACAACCGGAAAACTGATTTCAGATAAAACCGGTTTACAGGTAAAACGATATCAAAGTGGCCCATTAGGTGGCGATCAGCAAATTGGAGCACTCATTGCTGAAGGCGGGCTGACGGCACTTTTTTTCTTTTGGGATCCGCTTAATCCTGCACCTCACGATCCAGACGTCAAGGCATTGCTTCGCTTATGTTCCGTGTGGAATGTGCCAGTGGCATGCAATGCTGCCAGTGCAGACCTGATGGTCACGTCACCATTATTTCTGTCCGCTGACTACCAACCTGCTAAACCTGACTATGAGCGTTCTTTGTAACCGCCGGATGCTTTTCGTCGAAGGCAGTGTTCAAAGCACCTGCACTAAACTAGTTCCGTTCATACATTAAAAAGAAACCGAGGGGCAATTAGCGTCATTGCAAAAGCAGTTTTAGCGTTGCATCATGCTAAGAAAACATACCTCGTTTTGCCAAAGAGAGCGGTAATTACGATCAACGTTTCTGGCAAGGAAATAAAATGACCTGGAAGCTGACATCAGAGAATCATCTGGCTGAAACCTATGCAAACTGGATTAACCCGTTTTGGAAAAGTGATGTTAGTACAGGCGAGTTTGTTGGCAAGCACGATATAAAGGTGCACTATGCGTGGTGTCAGCCGAAGGATGCGCATACTCACGTAGTGATCAGTTCAGGCCGAATCGAGTCCTTGCTGAAATATAAAGAGTTGATGTTCGACTTTTTCAATAATGGCTTTGCAGTTTATATTCTTGATCATCGCGGACAGGGGTTGTCGGAACGAATGACATCGGATCCCCAGCATGGTTATGTAAGCGATTTTGAAGACTATGTTGATGATTTGTTGTTTTTTTGCGATGCCATTGTGGCAAAGAAGACTTCTGCACCGCTACATTTACTCTGCCATTCCATGGGGGGCGCAATCGCTACGCTCGCGCTGATGAAATCACCAGAACGATTCGCATCAGCGGTACTTTGTTCACCGATGTTTGGAGTACGACCGGCATTACCCAATTGGTTAGCTAAATCTCTTATTTATATAAGTTTTAAGTTTCAAAAACTACGTAAGCGCGAAAGCGGATATTTTTTTGGTCAAACCCCTTATCTTGCTTACCCCTATGCGATCAATACACTGACCCACAGCGAAGCTCGCTACCGACTTTTCCGGGAACTCTATGATGATATTCGTGATATTCAATTAGGTGGCGTTACCACCCACTGGCTGCGCGCAGCAATTGAAGCAATGGATACCATTGAGCAGAGGGCCAGCGAAGTAGAAGTGCCTATATTGCTATTCAGTGCAAGTGGAGACAGGATCATTGATAATCGCCGCCAATTAGCGGTAGCAGAACAGTTTAAGTGTGCGGATATACGAAAAGTCGATGAAGCGTACCATGAATTATTTGCCGAATCAGACCAGTATCGTGTTCCTGTTTTGCAACAAATAATGTCTTTTTTACACAGCTAAAACCGCATTTCTTTTTTTTTGAGCAGTAACCAAAATTTCCGGCATGCATACTACTTTCAACGGCTGACTCACTGATTTTAAGTAGAAAACTGGTAAGGCATAGATCCTGCACTATACTCAGTCGACTATTGAAGGATTCCTACATGACCAGGATGGTTTGCATGGTTGTTGTAAAAGAGAGTGAGAAAGCTTATGGAAAGCGGGGTGGGGTGCAAGCGTATGTGTATTGCAACTGAAGGTGTAACACCGCTTAGCGAAATCTATGGTTTTGAAGTTAAAGCGAACAACGCATCGTGCTATGTGTCAGCAGAGTTAGCCGATAGCGAAGACGCTTTCGACGTTAAGCTCGCCGGCAATCGCATAATACGCAGGATGCTGTTGAATAAGCGGGAGCCTACAGAAACCAACATGGCAGGCTAAAGCTGGAGGTAAGAATGGCGGCAAGTGTTAATTTGACTCAGGCAATGGATGAGCTGGTCAAAAACTCATCGGGAGAAAAAGCATCGGTACATGACATGGTTGAAGCCCTTGAAAACAGGGGATACGGCCCCTTACTGCTCGCGCCTTCGATTATAGTAATTTTGCCCACCGGTGCCATCCCAGGTGTTCCCTCCGTCTGTGGCATTACCATTTTTCTGATCACGATCCAGTTAGTTTTTGGTAAAACCCATCCATGGCTGCCATCTCAATTAAGTAAAGTCGAGTTTGAACGTGAGACACTCAAATCCGGGGTTGAGAAGGTTAAACCTTATACTAAAAGAATCGATCGGCTTTTTAAGCCAAGACTGGAGTTTTTTATCCAGACGTTCGTTAAGCGCTTGCTCGCCTTGCTTTGTGGACTCACTGCGTTACTGATGATCCCTTTGGAGCTGGTACCTTTCGCAGCAGCCGTTCCTGCACTGGCAGTAGGGTTTATGGGAATTGGCTTAAGCACCAAGGATGGACTAATGACGTTACTTGGCTTATTGCTCGCTTCTGGTAGCCTTTATCTGGTATTAACCCAGATGCCAAAGTAAGGCTACTGGCCGCCAGTAAAGCCCTGCTGTCGCCATGCTTCATAGCTTACGATGGCAACGGTGTTGGATAGATTAAGACTTCTGGCATCGGGTTGCATAGGCACCCTGATTCGATAGTCATTGCTTAAGCTGTTAAGTATGTGATCGGGCAAACCCGCTGTTTCTGAACCAAACAATAACACATCGCCAGGCCGATAATCGGGCAAGGTATAGCTGCGACTGCCCTTTGTAGTTAAAGCGAAAATGCGATGGCGGGCAAATTCTTGCAAAAACGCTTCATAGCTTTGGTGAACCGTGACATTGGCCATATCACGGTAATCCAGGGAGGCGCGCCTGAGCTTTTTTTCATCCAGCTCAAACCCTAACGGCTCAATCAAGTGCAGATGACAACCGTTGTTACTCACCAACCGAATAATATTGCCGGTATTCTGAGGCATTTTAGGTTCGTGTAAGGCGATATGGAACATACGGACTGACCTGCTTTGAATAACAAAATATGGTTATTTTGCTGCTAATTATTCTTGTTTCAGCTCTCTGCCTAAAAGTGCAAATGCAGCTTCCCGGGGTGGCTTGTTTTCATAAAGTACAGCGTAAATCTGTTCACATATTGGCATTTCCACGCCAAATCGCTTGGCTAGAATACGCACCTCTTCGGTATTTCTGTAACCCTCTACGACTTGCCCAATCTCTTGCCTTGCTTCGTCCACGGTCTTGCCTTGGCCTAGTGCCAGGCCAAAACGTCTGTTTCGAGACTGGTTATCGGTGCAGGTTAAAACTAAATCGCCCAAACCAGCCATTCCCATAAAGGTCTCGGGACGAGCGCCTACTTTTGTGCCTAATCGACATAACTCGGCTAAGCCTCGGGTAATGAGAGCGGTACGTGCGTTGGCACCAAAGCCGAGGCCGTCAGCTAAACCTGCGCCAATCGCAATCACATTCTTGACTGCACCACCTAACTGCACACCAATAAAGTCAGGATTTTTGTACACCCTGAATGACTTGGCACAGTGCAGTTTAGCTGCAAACGTATCGACTAAATCCTCATCAGTCGATGAAAGTGAGATGGCAGTTGGCATTCCGGCAGCCATTTCTTTGGCAAAGGTTGGTCCGGAAAGTACTGCCAGCGGATATTGTTCGCCTAAAATTTCCAGTGCCACTTCGCGTAAGAGTCTGCCCGTGCCTGGCTCCAGACCCTTAGTCGCCCAGATCACGCATTGTTCTGGTTGTAGCATCGGTTCTATTGCGTTCAACATGCCACTAAATGCATGACTAGGTACTACAACTAAAACAAATTTACTTTGTTTAACCGCCGCTTCCAGATTTGCTTCGATTTGCAATGTATCCGGGAGTCGAAAACCAGGTAAATAACGCCTGTTTTCACGGGTGACAGCCAGTTCAGCCATATGCTCTGCATCCCTACCCCAAAGTACGGTAGAGGTCGAATTGCGAGCTAAACAAAAGGCAAGGGCGGTGCCGTACGACCCCGCCCCTAGTACAGTTACCGATTCGCTATTCATGCAATCTTAAGCGTCCAGCTTTTGTGCCGACTCTTCGCCTTGCGCTTGTTGAGCACGCTTTTGCATATAAGCAGCGAAGATCGCATCAAAATTAACAGGCGCCAGGTTCAGTGGAGGAAAGGTACCCCGGTTAACCAGATTTGAAATCGCTTCACGTGCATAAGGGAACAATACGTTAGGACAGAATGAACCTAAGGTATGTGCTTTATTTTGGTCTGGCATATCAATAATAGTAAACAGACCTGCCTGTTGAACTTCGCACAAAAATGCAGTTTCTTCGCCGATGGTCGCGGTTACTGTTACTGACAAAACCACCTCAAATAAAGTGTCATTCACTTTGTCAGTTTTGGTATCGATATCCAGTTTGACTTCGGGCTTCCATTCTTTATTGAACATTGCCACTGCATTTGGAGATTCAAACGAGATGTCTTTGACATAGATTCGTTGAATATGAAATTGTGCATTTGGTGCCTGATTTTCGCCTGCACCAGCTGTTTGATTTTCTTCAGCCATGTTACTTCCTATATTTGTTGTCGTTGCCTGTCTAGATGATTTACTCAGTCAACAAGGCATCCAGTTCATTCTGCATATTAAGAGCAACTAAATCGTCACACCCGCCAATATGCTGCTCGTTAATAAAAATTTGAGGTACTGTCCAACCGCCATTAGCGCGCGAGATCATCTCTTCTCGTAATTCAGGTTGTACATCAATAGCGTACTCTTTGAATGTCACGCCTTTTTCTTCAAACAAGGCCTTGGCGCGATGGCAAAAAGGGCAATAGCCCTTGGTATAAATTTCAATATTGGCCATAAACGCCTCTTACCTGCTGATGGGTAGACCTGCGCTTTGCCACGCATTCATACCACCTTTTAATACAAAGACTTTATTGAAGCCATTTTGTGTCATTGATGAGGCTACCCCTCGGGCGCTGTTACCCATTGCACACACAACAATAATGGGCGTGTCTTTAAATTTTTCAAGCTTACTGAAATTTTTCTCGCGAATTTCTTCGGGTTTAATCTGATGGGCATTGATTATACGGCCTGCTTTAAAGTCTTTTGCCTGTCGTGTGTCCAGTACAATCGCATCTTCTTTATTGATTAGTTGGGTCATTTCATGCGTATTCACTTCTTTAACTTTAGAGGTCCATCCGCTGATAAAGCTGTAAACCAGCATGGCGACCAACGCAAGCCAGATCCCACTTAGCAAAAAGTGATTACCCGCAAATTCTATTAGCTGTTCCATTTTGAAACCTTCGTACTTCTACCCATAAAAATGAGTGCAAAGTATATAGAAAATCGGCGCAGAAACCAGATCGTGCGGCTAATTAAACGCTACACACTTGTTCATCCCGTTAAAACCTGTTGAAATGGCAGGCGGTTTTTCTGGGTTAGTCGATGTAATGCCGTCAAAATGTAACACTATAATGGGAAAGAAAGTACTCGCTGCCATGTTGGTAAGTGTAAGTGCAATGGCGTACCCCCTTTCTGCCACAGCTCAGGACTCCCAGCAAGAGCAATTAGCCGAGTTACAAGCTCAACTAAAAGAGCGTCAACAACGGCTAGCTGAAAACCAGACTTCAGCTGACGAGTTGCAGGAAGCATTACAGCGATCTGAAGAAGAGATTGGGCGTGCAGCTGCGCAATTACAAACGACTAAGACTACACTGGCGTCAAATCAGCAAGAACAGGCTGACTTGCAACAACAGCAACAACAACTGACTCAAGCTATCATCCAGCAGCAATCCGCGCTGGCCAGCCAGTTGAAAAGTGCTTTCATGTCCGGCAATTACGACTATGCCAAGCTGTTTTTTTACCAGGAAGAAGCCAGTAAGTTCGAACGCATACTGACTTACTATCAATACGTTAACAAAGCGCGTCAGCAAGAAATTGCCAAATTTCGCAGTAATGTAGAATCTTTGAAAGCGGTGAATGCGCAATTAGAGCAAAAAGAGCAGCAACTGGCTGCGCTGTTAACTCAACAAGAATCACAACAGGCTGAACTTCTGGCCCGGCAATCTGATCGTAAACAAACTCTGGCAAAACTAAATAACCGTATTGCCAGTGATGAAGCTCAAGTTGCATCACTCCAGGCTAGTGAAAAAGCGTTAATGCAGGCAATTGAAGAAGCCAACAGACGCGCCGCTGAACGTCAGGAAGTCAGCCTTGATGGTTTAGCTAAGCTAAAGGGAAAATTGCTTAAGCCCGCCTCTGGGAAGGTGCGCAGGTTATTCGGACAACGCCGCCAGGGACAGGTACGTTGGAAAGGGATCGTTATTGAGGGGTCTGAAGGAAGTTCTGTCAAAGCCGTTTCTCAAGGGCGAGTGCTCTATGCGGATTGGCTGCGCGGATTTGGTCTGGTGACCATTGTTGATCATGGTGACGGTTACATGAGCGTTTACGGACACAATCAGGCGCTATTAAAGCAAGCGGGTGATGAAGTCAGGCAAGGCGAGTCAATCGCGTTGGTTGGTCAGAGTGGCGGGCAAAGCTATCCCAATCTTTATTTTGAAATCAGACATAAAGGAAAGGCCCTAAATCCCTCTAGCTGGCTGGATATATAATTAGTCCCTTTTCACTTATCCCTTTCCCTTTTTACTTTTCTCTCTTCTTCAATTCATTTTACTCAGTTCATCGGTAATTTGGTGCGTATGACTGCGCTGACATTTTTTGTTCGTACAGAGGCTAGTCACTCGTCACAATAGAGGCTGAATACTCTGTCGCGTGAAGTGGCGTAATACTGATATTGGTAAAGGTGAGAGTTCAGTTAACCTAAGCGAATGCCTTGGTAAAGTCAGGTTATCGAACTCACAGTGAAACTGGATGTCCGATAACCTGAGGTTTAATGAAGTGGTTGGTTCAGCGCGTTCGTTATTGAAAAACCATCGTAACTTTGGGAGTTATCTCAATGATAAGGCTATATTCTTGGGTCGATGTCGCTGTTAATCCACCTGAAAGTGAAATCTTATTGCTTTCTACGATAGTACCATCCGGCTTTTGTATTTTAAGTGTGACATCATAGTTATCTTTACTAAACGCAAAGATAATGTCGCCTTTCCAGCTCTCAGAGACATTTTGACAGCTGAAGAACGGCGTAGACTTACCTTTCGGAATGGTGATTGGGCAGTTAAATTGTGACGGGCTGTTGGTAATCGACACCCCAGATAAATCCACATAACTGGATTTTTTATCATTGTTAGTTTCACAGGCTTCCGTGACCCCGTTCATCGTGATAAGACAATTGATATTACCTATTAAAGCGAAGAATTTTTCAGCAGATGACTTACTGATTACGGTTACATTCAATGAATTATCTTGCTTCGCTGCCAGCACCTCATAAGGTGACACCGGAGAAGTGCCGGTGATCCCGGCGTTATGTCCCATTGCCTTCGTGATCATGGTTGCGGTGCCATCCGTCAGCGCTTCAATTCGACCACGACTATAGGTGCCGTAGAAGTCATTAACCGGATCTAAAATGGTTTTGATGGCTTCGTTGGTAATTGTTGCAATGCTGGTCTGGGCTGAGTTCCAGTTAGCCAAAAGGGTGAGGTTAACATCATAAAATGGCGCATACGCTTTCCAATCTGTTTTACCTTCATCAATCATTTGACTTAGCGCAGCCTTATGGCTACTGGTCATGCGATCTAAGTAAATCCCCCGCGAAATCAACTGATAACCGCCAGGCCTGACAGTTAAGGAACGGTCTGCAGGTTTAGTGGGTTTTGTCAGGCCCTGTATTTCTGCCACAAGCGCAGACTCAGTATAATTCGTGTAAGTGGTGAGTTTGTCACTGTTTAACAAATATTGGTCGCTAAACTGTATGATGTCGAGTAGCTCCCAGTCCGGATAGATTTGGAAAAAACCATCGACGCGTTTAAACCGGCATACTTCATCATATTCATCTCCGGTATAGTTTGCTTTGACAAAACTTCCATCAGACTGACGTTTATAATGACTATGCGGTGCACCTGACTCAGCGCGAAAATATTGCTCATTACTTATCATCGAACTGGTATCGTGATGATCATTACAACACGCATTGCACATGCCCGGTTGTTGATTATTAGCCACAACCCCTACGGTTTTGGTGATTTCTTCACCGGCTTTTACAACCAGTTCACTACCATTGAACGTGGTCATACTGGGGGTTTTGCCACTACCGGTGCCGGCGAGTTTACATGAGCAGTTTACTGTCAAAAAGTCTTCCTGTTCCAATTTGTCGGTCTGGTCCGGAAGATCGATATAACGAATTGTCTCAAATTGAACCACGTTATTCTCGCCCTGATTGTCAATATCAGGCACCGGTTTACTGGTTTCAATACTTTCCCCATTACCCAGTTCATAAGAAATAACATCAGGCGCCTGACCAGGTGTGTAGGCGACTTTGGGTTGGGCTTTGGCGTTATCAGATTCATTATTAGCCTGGAAGCTACGTGAAATAGGAACTGGTGCAATATTTCCTTCAATACTGAGGCTTTTATCCTGGCCCTCGTGATCAACCCAGTTTATTGATACGGTGACTTGTTTCTTGCTGGAAACCGTAGGCGCGGGAACGGGAATGCCGGCACTGCCTTCATCTAGCCAAGTGTCAGGTTCGCCGTCGGCATCGGTATCTACATAATATTGATCAGTGACTTGCCAGCTACGGGTAAAAGTGTAGCTTCGGTTGTTATCCGTTTTGATACTGACGACGACGTCACCGGCTCCAAGGGAACCGCCGAGATTGGTGTCTATATCATTATAAGCCGATTCACCCGTGGCTACTTCTAAAACATCAAATTGCCGGAGGTCATCCATCTTTTCTTGCGCGAGTTGAAGCGCTACTTGCCTTAAATTAAGTTTGGCGTCACTTCGCATAAACTCGGACTGTAAAGTGACAAATCCAGTGACACCGAGCATAATAATCAGTGATGCTATAAGGACTTCGATTAGCGTAAATCCTCTCATACTTATACCTCTAAAAGTCACGCCAGCTCCCCGGCACTATAGCCACACGCAAAAACGCATCGTTTTGTTCTAAACCCTTTAATACATCGGCATCAAAAACGGAGTTGTAGGTACCGTTAGACTGACCAACAGGATGGTTTGAAGCGACAATGCCGTTAACCCGGGCTCCCCCGATCATATTCATCTCAAAATCGGCCGTTGTTGAAGGTTTACGAAATGAAAACAGCATGCCGTTAACCTGAGAACCACCATTCATGGTTAAGTTGCCATCGGTTACAATCAATATCACCGGCTCTGCTACGCTGCCTACAATCACGTTTGAGTTTAATGAGCAGTTACCATCCACCCATATCATCCCGACGGAAGAAGGACCTAAGCTGCTGCAGCTAGTTAAACGTACATCAGCATCGTCCCTTAATTTAGGCCACTCACTCTCCGGAATGTTGAACATGTACTCCATCATATCGTCCGGAAAACTAGGGTCATTATCTAATATATCCAGGTCCTGAAAGCCTTTTTCTGAGTAAGGAGAGCTGCTACACCGACCATCGCTGAATTCCTGTAAACCGCAGGTGGTTCCGCTACCATTGGTTAAATCAACATCCTCATCAGTCCAGATGGATAAGGGCACACCGTTGCCGCCGCCGTTCGGGTTGGCAGCAACTTCGAAGTTGCCGCTGACATTTAATCCGCCCGCCACGATGAGGGGCACATCAGGTGGGTTAGCCAGAATAGAGTACTGGATAACCTGCTGGGTATGAGTGCTTGTTGTCGTCCCGTCAGGAGAGGTGCCTGCTGAGGTCAGGGTGATTAAACGTAACGTCGTCGAAGCCCGCTCAATGGACTGACGCACACCGGTTACAGAAAAGGAACCCTGATCAGGCAGTACCTGATTAATTGTTGTGCCATCCCACATGTAATCTTCAGTTAGCTGGCTGATGGCATGGGATATTCCGGCTTCAGCGGCACTAAATGCCAACTGATGGTTTTGCGCGTTGAGTAGAATTTTGTGCTCGAACGACTTTATCTTCCCCGTATACAAGGTGACAAGTGTAACTAACACCAGTAGCAGAACTACGGCAGTTAGCATCATTGCACCCTTTTGCTTACCAGGAGAGGTCAGACAATTAGCCATCATAATTTCTCACTAACACTTCAGTTGTGAACTGACGGGAAACATCGCTATCAGAAGCGAGTTCGGCCAGAAGGTTGATTGTGATTGCAGTGGTAGGTACGCCGCCTTCGAAGGTTTGCGATAGGGTGAATGTCAGTCCGTTGATCAATACGACATCTTCATCTGAAAGTGCTAGCCACCCCTCATCGATGCAGGTTAGATCGCCTTGACGTATTTCTGCGACATTGTCTTTTAAACGGTATCCAAAACTTTCGCCGTTAATGCCTGTTTCGATTGTGCCATTATTATTGGCGTCATAACTAAATAATATGCAGCTGTTTGCCGTCTCATCCGGATACGCGCTTAACACAATCGTATCGGCAAACGGAGACGGATTGGCCTCAGGATCTTCGAGCATCGCTAACGTATCTCCTGAATAACCCGCTCTGCGAATGTCGCGCTGGATTAAGGATAAAATATTAGATGATTCTTCATTAACCCGGGAACTGGAAAGTAAATTTGCATTAACGCCAATGCCATAGCCCAATACGGAAGCGACAGCTGTCAGTGCTGCAATACCGATGGCCATGCCGATAAGGATCTCCACCAAGGAGATACCCACTTGTTTGCTTAAACGTTGCATGGCTGGTAACTCCCTAAATTCCCCGTCACGACACAGATACTTACTCTACCGACGTTATTGAGATTCAACCGCACCGTTCTTGTGCCATCAGTGAGTTCGAGATCACCAGCGCTACCAATTGACAAACCGCGGGTACCGTCAAAGGTCGCTTGGTCATCGGCGCCGAAATTTACATTCTGCATGTCGATTTTAGGAAAATCCTGGTTGTTTAATACTTGTTCAACGCCCTCTACGGTGCAGCTATTTGCCGTTGCGCAATCACAATCTGCCTGATCTGTTGTTCCAATGCACCACTGTGTTGTTGCAGAGAAATCCACAATGATATCTTGCCCTTGACGAACTGCATGGCTGCGCGCTTGCTGAAGGGCGAAATAGCTGTTTTCGATCGCGCCGGATAATACTCTGTTTCGCTGAGCATCAATGATCGAAGGCGCACCTATAGTAATAACAATGCCTATGATGGCGATTGTTATCATCAACTCTAATAATGATAAGCCTGATTGATTCTTCCACATTGTTGCTATACCTTCGGATGAAACACGAAACCCATTGTTCGTTTAATTTGCACTATCCTTCACTCAGCAAAAGAGAGTTCGTCAAATAATAAACTCTTTTTAATATACTAAGTGAAATTTGACTAAACCAACGTATTAGAAGTGATGATCACGTATGAAGCAGATAAACAAACCATACCAGCAGGCGGGCTGGAGCCTAGTAGAACTGATGATTGCATTGGTTATTATTGGTATCATCGGCGCGATTGCAGTACCCAGCTATATGGATCGCATCACCGAATCCCGCCGAAATGACGCCCAAACCACCCTTATGCAAATGAAACTTCAGCAGGAGTCATTTCGGTTGGAAAATAACAGTTATGCGACAACGGCTCAACTGGGGGGACCGGCATCAGATTTTTATACGTTCACCGTTGAGAATGCAGGAGCAACCACATTTACTGTCGTTGCTACAGCGAAAGGTAAGCAAGTGAATGATACAGGCTGTACGGTTCTTAAACTCGATCAGTCTACTAATAAAACTCCCGCAGCGTGTTGGTAAATCAAAAGTGAATTTTCGCCAGGTGCGCAAGTAGCGGTTTGGTATCCAAAGGTATGCTTAAGTATGAAGTGACATAAAGGTGTCATAGGATACGTTTCTGCCACACAGTACAATCGCTACATTCTTACCTTCGAAATGATGGGCGTAGCTAATTGCTCCGGCTATTGCTACGGCGGCTGCGCCCTCAATAATCAGTTGCTCATACTTCATCAGGTTGACCATTTGCTCTTTAATAGCGGCTTCAGTCACCAGTACCTTGTCATCAATAACCTGCTCACAGACATCAAAAGTGATGGCGCCTTCTTCTACATTACCTGCCGTACCATCAGACAGGGTGGGGGATTCATCAACATGTATGACTTTCCCTGCATCCAGGCAATTTGCCATAGCCGGGGAGTTTTTAGGCCAGCATCCTATAATTCGTGTATGAGGTTGAATCGTTTTAAGATATGCCCCGATGCCGCCAATTAACCCACCGCCGCCTACCGCGATAAACACCGCATCCAGTTTACTGTGCTGGTGTACAAGTTCAGCGCCGATAGTCCCCTGACCTGCCATAACCGCATGGTTGTTATACGGTGAAATGTAGATTTTTTGCTGTTGTGAAGCCTCTTCTCGTGCCTGAGTTTCCGCCACTAAGCAATCACCATCGACCACTTTCACAACGGCACCCAGGCGACGAATTTTATTGAGTTTCAGTTCAGAAGCACTGTGTGGCACAAACACAGTAAGCGGCACTGATGCAGCCTTGGCCGCCATTGCGCATGCCATACCGTGATTACCCGAGCTGGCTGTTATTACGCCCGCGTCACGCTCCTGTTGCGTCAACGAAAGCATACAATTAAGCGCTCCGCGGTATTTAAACGAACCTGTATGCTGCATTTGCTCATGCTTGAGAAAAACTTGCATACCCGTTAATTCAGAGAGTCGGCTATTGTGTTCGAGTAACGTCTGGTGCGGTGGTGTGGGACAATTTTTAAACCGCTCAACGGCAGCGCTAATATTTTGACTGATGCGGTCGAGTGAATGCATTTCGTGATATCCTGATTGTCTTCAACATGAAATGACTTGCTGTAGCAACTCTTTCCAACCTATACATAAAAGAGGAAAAAGTGCAATGTGAAGTTAGCAAGTATTCACTTTCGGTTGCACTTCCTCGTATCGAAAAGCAGTTGATTTGCTAAGTCGCACTGGTATGCTTTAGGCATAATAACCAAACACCATGATAATTAAAACGAATTCCTGTGCGCCCAGTTTTTAACCGATTATGTTCTGTCAGGCATCAAATGTTACTGCCTAACAAGATCTTATATTTGATGTTGTTTACGCTAGCCTGGTTCAGCCAAATGGTTAACGCAACGCCTCAGGTGATGCTGATTATGGATGATATTGGCTATCGACATACCGATAAAGCTGCCCTGGCTTTACCCACCGAGGTGACGTTTTCGATTTTACCTGCGACTCCGCATTCAAAAGATATGGCTTATGCTGCTCATGCACAGGGGCGAGATATCATGCTGCACCTTCCCATGGAAGCAATGAGCGGTAGAAGGTTGGGGCCACAAGCATTGCAGGTAGGGATGTTCCCCAGTGCAATCAGTGAAACATTTGCCAGCGCAATAGATAGTGTACCGTTCGCAGTGGGTGTGAATAATCACATGGGCAGTCGATTAACTAAAGAAGTGGCTCCTATGCTTGCCTTGATGCAGGAAATCAAAGCTCGCAACCTGTTTTTTGTCGACAGTCGCACCACAGCAGACAGCGTGGCCGAACAAGTTGCCTTGCGGGTTGGGCTGCCCGTGGCCTCCAGAAATGTATTTATCGATCACACCCAGACCCAGGAATCTATGCAGCGCGCTTTTGAACGTCTGGTTAAGCTGGCCAAGCGCAGGGGGTTTGCGATTGGCATTGCGCATCCACATCCACAAACGGTTCGTTTTTTGTTGCAATCCCTGCCTCTGCTTGAGCAGTACAATGTTAAACTAGTGTCTGCCCGCCAATATTTCATGCCTTCAACTCGTTTAATGGCTGTAAAGCCTTCCCTGACCAGTCCTTCTGCTGCGCCACAGTGACTTTGCTCGTCGCAGGGGTTACTCAAATTTAATAAAACACAAATTTGAATTACCGCTGAAATGTTATATTATAACGTTAACGTTTAATGAGTGAGACAGGCAACGCGTTAATGAAAACGACATCGGGAGCACAGGTTAAGTTAGATAAATTAGGCATGTGGGTGTCTGGTTTATGTGCTGTGCATTGCCTTTCTTTGCCCATCCTGGTGCCATTACTGCCATTGGTCGCTTCAAGTTTTTTTGCGCAAACATGGTTTGAACGTACCATCTTATCTGTGTCGATTCTGGTAGGAGCGCTTGCCCTGCTGAATGGGGCGTTGCGTCAACACGGACACTTTTATCCGATTGTTTTGTTGTTTACCGGTGCTGGGATTTATTGGCATAAAAACATGTTTGGTGAAAGCTTCGAACCATTCACTATTGCGTTTGGCGCACTTTTAATCGCTCTGGCGCATATCAGCAATTTACGCCTGTGCCAGCAAAATCGTAAAACTAACGCGCAATATGTTGCTGGACAGCTGGCTCCCGCACCTGAATAGTAGCCCTACTAACGTACCCAGTTCGGTCACCTTTATATCCTTATCGCGCATTAGCAAAATGGTACATTTCACATTTTCCTAACGCTGAGCGCGCTTTGTCAGGTAAGTTTGTAAAGATCCCATCTACCCCCCAACCACTTAACATGCGCATGTCTTCGACCTTGTCGACGGTAAAAACCATTACTTTCGCATTCAAAGTCTTGAGCTCTTCAATATAGTCTTTACTGACAACTTCCAAATCCACATGAAAGGAATAGGCCTTAATTGCATCCACTAACAAATGACAGTTTTCCATTACTGCAGAAGTTAAAATGCCAAGTTTTATTTCAGGCCTTTTTTGACTTAACTCTTTTAACCAGTGGTGATTAAAAGAGGACACAATGACGTTGTGTAAAGGAAATCCGCTTTGAGATATTGCGGTATCAAAATGGGTTAACCAGCGATCAATATTTAATATATGTTTGATTTCCACATTGCAGATGCAATCATGTGGCAGTGACTGAAGTACTTCATGCATAAAGGGGATGGTTTCACCATTACCCGCATCGAGTGAGCGCAGATATTCGATGGACTTATCGGCAACCAGTCCTTCTCCGTCGGTGGTTCTTTCCAGCCAGCGATCATGAAAGACGATCACTTGGTTATCGACTTCGATGGTGTCAAATTCAACCCCATCGGCCCCTTGATGTATGGCTAAATCAAATGCACTCATTGTATTCTCTGGTGCAGCCTTGCTGGCACCCCGATGACCAAGAATAAGCATTAACCCACCTCCTGTTGGTGAGAGCGCCCTGTATTAACGGTCTCGTAAATTGAGGCTGAAATAATTAACAGTCCGCCGATAAGTGTTTTTAAATCAGGAGTTTCGTTAAGTAAGACTACTGCTAAAATCACGCCATAGAGGGGCTGCATACAGGCAACTAAAGAAAAAGTTTTGGCTCGAAGATAAATTAAACACGTGGCTATTAGCGCGTGAGGTAAAGCCGTGAAAATTGTCCCCAGAGTGATTAGAAGCACCCCGGTAGAAAGGGATATCTCAGTTAGCTCACTACTACCAACTGGAATAAGGACAATACAGATGACTAAAATTTGCCACGCCATCGCTTTTGCGCCGCCATAATGAGAAAAGTACTGCCGGTGAAGCAGATTTCTTAATGAATAAAGTATGGCAGAGCCAACCCCAATTGCCACTCCCAAGGTGATATTATTATTCAGGTCGGGGGTAGGAACTAACAGGTAAATGCCTAGTAAAACCACCAGAGCGCTTACCACATCCTGCCATTTTAACTTTGCTGCCTCGAAAAAAGGCTCCATAAAAACGGTAATGACAGGGAAAGTGAACAATGCAATTAAACCCACGGAAACACTGGCATATTGCATCGCGGCAAAATAGCTCACCCAATGTAACGCCATCAGAACTCCTAATCCGAAGGCGAGGAAATAGTCGTTTCGTTTATCCAGTTTGAGTGATTCCCCGGTCCACAATAAGTAACTAATTAGTGCCAGGCAGGCAAATACAGAGCGGCCAATGGTAATATCAGTGGCACTTAACGGAATGAGATGTGAAAACAATGCCGTCCCGCCCAGCAGGACGACAGTGAAATGAAGCGTGATCAGGCTTCTTTTTACAGGGTTCATTTAATCGTTGCTGGACCCTGTGGCTGTCGCCATTGGTTGCCCTAAACGGGTAACCTGCAGTGGAGCTAAATCAGTGAAGTCAATCTTGTCGGGTTCAAAACACACAACGATGGTTGAGCCCAGTTTGAATCGACCCATTTCGTCGCCTTTTTTAAGGTGGATGCTGGATTCGATGTCCGTTTCATATTTCCAGTGCTGCACATTTTTTCCAGCTGGTGGTGTGACTGTCCCAGCCCACACGGTTTCGATACTGGCAACAATGGTGGCACCTACCAGTACCATAGCCATTTTACCTAACGGCGTATCAAAATAAGCAACAACCCGCTCGTTACGGGCAAATAAACCAGGAATGTTTGCCGCAGTAAGCGGATTTACTGAGAACAGCTCGCCGGGAACGTACACCATATCCGTCAGAGTACCGTCCACTGGCATGTGGATACGGTGATAATCTCTGGGGGCTAAATACACAGTTGCAAATTTACCGTTTTGGAACGGTCTCGCTAAGTCAGGCTTCCCACCTAATAACGTGGTAAGGCTGTATTCGTGTCCCTTGGCTTGAAACACACTGTCCTGGTGAATATCACCAAACTGACTGACTGCGCCATCCACTGCATGGATAATAACATTTTCGCCAGGGTCTACTGGTCTTGCATCATCACGCAAAGGACGTGTGAAGAATTCATTGAAGGTTTTATAGTGAGCTGGATCAGGGTGCAGGGCCTCGTCCATGTTGACCTTATATTGTTTAATGAAAAGTTTTATCAATCCTGTGGTTAATCCGCCAGCTTCTGCACTTGCCAGCTTTCCCACCAGCCTAGAAAGCAAATGTTTTGGCAATAGATACTGAAGGTTTACTTTTAACCAATCCAACACAAGTATTCTCCGGTTTAAATCATGGTATTTAACGTTCGGGCGCGATTGTAACCTATCTTTACGTAATTTTTTGTATTTTTAGGTTACCCAACGTTTCTAATTAGAGGAAATATAATTCGGGCGTTGTTCTTCCATGGTAGCAAGGATTTTATGGTAGCTTTCAAACCTTACCTGACTGATTTTGCCCTCTTCCACGGCCTCTCGAATCATACAGCCTGGATCGTTCAGATGCTTACAGTCACGAAACTTGCAGCCGCCTAGATATTGTCGAAACTCGATGAAGCCCCAGGTGACTTCTTCTTGCGTCAGATGCCACAAACCAAACTCGCGAACGCCGGGTGAGTCAATCAGATCGCCACCACAGGGTAAGTGAAGTAATTTTGCGGTCGTGGTGGTATGCTGACCCAATCCAGACGTTTCTGATATTTCTCCCACCAGTTCATCGGCGTTGGGCAGCAGTTGGTTGATAAGGCTCGACTTGCCCACACCCGACTGACCAACAAAAATATTGGTTTTTTCTTTTAAACAGGCATTGAGTTCGTCCAGACCTTTTTGGGTTTTACAACTGGTATATAGAATGGAATAACCCAGCTGTTCATAAATTTCTAAGTCTGCTTTGAGTTGGTTACTTTCTTCATCACTGAGTAATTCGACTTTATTCATCGCGATTAATGGATGAATCTGAATGTTTTCACATGCTACCAGGTAACGGTCTATTATATTCAGGGACACCGCGGGAAGCACTGCGCTAACAATAATAATCTGGTCAATATTGGCCGCGACAGGCTTAATACCATCGTAATAGTCGGGACGACTAAGCATACTGCGGCGATCTTTCACAATTTCAATCACGCCTTGTAAACTTGCATTTGAGTTATCATCTTTACTCATTAATACATCATCACCACAGACTACCGAATCTATCGTGCGCCGTATATGGCAGCGATAGATACGATGATTTTCTTTGTCAGCGATTTCCACATCCGCGTGTTTGCCAAAGCGACCCACGACTCTGCCGGGTATCAAATCAGCAGTATTGATGGTTTCTTGAGAGGGCGCAGCATTTAGCCGTTTACTGCGATTAGCAGCGACCTGCCTTTTTTGCCGATGGGTAAGTTTTGGTTTTTTAGCCACGATATCCTGATAATTTAGCGTATACTTTGCCAATCATACCGTTTGTTGGGCGTGCTTGCCACGCCAATGCGTAGAGGACAATATGAGTAAAGACAGTAAAAACCTGGTTTGGATCGATATGGAAATGACGGGGCTTGACCCGGAAACCTGTAAAGTGCTCGAAATCGCCACCATTGTGACGGATGCACAGCTCAATGTAATAGCTGAAGGGCCCGTAATCGCAGTCCATCAGAGCGATGAAATTTTAAATAGCATGGATGAATGGTGTACACGAGTTCATGGCGAAAGCGGTTTAACTAAGCGTTGTCGCGAAAGTGCTTATTCAGAGCAGCAAGCATCGGATGCAACCATAAAGTTTTTAGCTGAATATGTAGATAAGGGGGTTTCCCCCCTGTGTGGCAATACTATTGGCCAGGATCGTCGGTTCATGGTTAAGTACATGCCTGAACTGGAAGAGTATTTTCATTATCGTAGTATTGATGTGTCTACTATCAAAGAGTTGGCGAAACGTTGGAAGCCCGATGTACTAAATGGCTTTACCAAAAAAGGCGTACATTTGGCGCTGGATGATATTCGCGAATCAATCGAAGAGCTTAAATACTATCGGGAACATGTATTTAGTATTTAAATTCCTTTCTAATTCAAAAAAAATGCGTTTAGGTATTGCGTTACCCTAAAATTTTTGTAAAATGCGCACCTCTTCAAGCAAAGCGATGTTTGAAGAGGTCTTATTTTTGCGGGAATAGCTCAGTTGGTAGAGTACATGCCTCGTCACGACAGTGATTGCCAAGTTTGGCTGGTTGTACGGGATGTAAACTACGAGTGAACGTTAACGCAACATAGTACGCGGGAATAGCTCAGTTGGTAGAGCACAACCTTGCCAAGGTTGGGGTCGCGAGTTCGAGTCTCGTTTCCCGCTCCAATTTTTAAATCTTCATTTTCTCCTTGTTTAAGCGCAAATACCCCAAAGGCGCGTGAGCGCAAACCGAACTGTTACGCTCCTCTTTCCAGCCCCCCCACGTTTTATCGAACGTTTATCAAGTACGCCGCCTTTAACTCAAGTTATTGTGAACTTCTGCGGGACGTGACAGCTATGCCAACTGTTCGGTACCGTGGCAAGACAAGACTGTCGGTTTTTACTTATCGCTTCTGTATGCTTGAGAAAATGAAGAAGTTATTGGATCTGATACGACCTCATTTAATCCAGTTCCATCAATTAGCAGTATTCCTTTATACTCTCGCAGAAGTCTTCAACCGGAGTAATACGGCTAGCTTTTCTTCGAGAAAGCTTTTTCAAGATAATAATTTAGCCGAAGTTGTATTTTGAACATGGAAACCCGCAGTCAATTACTCTCTAAAGCCCAGGTAGCATGTGATGCTGGGGATGTTATTAATGCCCAGCGAGTATGCTCACTTTATCAGGAAAAATTTGGCGAGGATGCCGACTTTTTATATTTGCTGGGGCGTACGTACATTAACCTTGGCCAGTACCGTCAAGCCATCAAGTTACTTCAACAATCTTTAGAGAAGCACTTTTCGCCAACGTGTCTGGCATATCTCATAATTGCCGGGGGCGCTTCATTTAATCACTTCCTACTCAAAACACTGAGCCCACGTATTGAAGTTGAGGCTATCGAAAGTTATAAGCTTCTGGTAGAAGTTGGCAAGAGTTTCCAAAACGTGCGTCTATGGTCAAATGCCTTACGTATTTTTGAACAGGTGAATAGCAAGTATCCTGACGATGCTGAAGGATATTATCTGGCAGGACTGATGTGTCTGAAATTAGGCGAAGAAAAGTTGGCGGCAGAAAAGCTGTTAACTGCGATAAACCTTAAAGACGATCATTATCTTTCTCATTTCGCGCTGGCACAGATCGGGCAGGACGCTGAAGGTAAAAGTGAGAAGCAGCGTTTACTATCGTTATTGGCTGATGAACAAACATTTGATAACCCAGAGGCGAAGCTGTACTTAACCTATGCTTTAACCAGATATTTGGAAAAGGAAGGTGAATATGAGCGTGCGGCAAATAAACTACGTACTGCAAAAGAATGTTTTTACAAACATTCACAGAAGATAGAAGCGCAAACTGCGGCTGTATTTGACTGGTTGCTGGAAACCAGAGCGGAAGCAACTGCGTCGCATGCAACCAGACAAGAAGTACAGCCAGTATTTATTGTTGGAATGCCCAACTCGGGAATTGACATCGTCGCTGAAACGCTTCAAAGCCACTCTCAGGTGTCGCCCGCATATTGTGTTAATTCGTTTGCCCAGGCCGTGGGAGAGTTGACGGGGATCCACACTGAAAAATCGATCGATCTGCCTTCTTTAATAAAAGCCGAGTCAATCGACCATGAGCAGTTGGGGGAGAGATACCTTGCCCTTACGCAAGGCTGGCGAAATGATCAATCCACACATTTTATAGACGCACATCCATTCAACTTTTTTTACATCAGTTTGATTCGGCGTGCGCTGCCGAATGCTAAGATTATCTGCCTGGTGCGGGAACCTGTCGATACCTGCGTCAACAACTATACGAGACTTGTAAGGCCGCATATGCACTCCATGGCTTACAGTCATGACGTGGTACTTACAGCGAGATATTATCGCCACTATTACCAACTCGTCACACAGCTGAAGCAACGTTACGGAAACGCGATATATATTCAACCGTATGAGTTGCTTGTAAGTGACTATAAGAAACAGGCAGCGTTACTGTTTGATTTTTGCCAGTTAGATAACCAGCAAGTGGACACCCACCAAACGCGTGCAATTAAGCAATCCCTTTCTACTCAACATATTGGCGAAGGTTATCAATATCATGGGCTGGCTAAGCAGGTTAAAGCGAAATTAGTGGATATTGTTTACCCCTATAACTTAAATTTAATCAAGTAAACTATAAAAATCGAATCACAGCGTAAATTCGTCAGCTCGCTTGTAAAATAGTGTGTATGCATTTACTCTGACTGGTCAAACCAGATGGGGTAAACAATGTCAAAAACCAATCCATTACGAAATTTTGCGACGTGGGCGAATAAAAAACCAGAGTGGCTTAGCCGCAGATTATTAACCTGGATGTTCCGCTATAAGGTGAAGCTGACAGGCACGACAAAATTAGAAATACTGCAAACCGACCTTTCTTCCGTTACCTTTCGTCAACGAAACTTTAAACGTGTGCAGAACCACATTGGAAGCGTGCACGCAGCCGGGATGGCGCTATTGGCTGAATCAGCGACCGGCTTTATTGTTGGCGTAAATTTACCTGGCGACAAGTTACCGCTGATTAAATCCATGGAGCTCAAATACGTAAAACGAGCGACAGGCGATATGCAAGCGGTGGCGACCCTTAGCAAAGAACAGCTGGATATGATGCAGTTGGAAGATAAAGGCGAGGTAGTGGTTGATGTCAAAGTGACGGATGCCGCGGGTAACGAGCCGGTTATTTGTCAAATGGTATGGGCATGGATACCGCGTAAATAAGGATATAAGCCGTCTGCACTAATAAATGTAAATAACGTGTTAAATTCACTAATTTGAGTGGTATACGGCACCCTAATTGTGATGTTTATCCTAATATATACTTATATTGGGATATATATCTCACTTTATTGAATTTTGTTGTTTAACCTTCCTACTACCTTCGTTATAGTCGAAAAATGATGCATTTGTAGACGAGACGGGAGGGGTATTGTGAAAAAAATGTCAGGTGCGGCCATGGTGGTAGAAGCATTGAAAGATGCTGGTGTCAGCCACGTTTTTGGTTATCCGGGGGGCGCTGTTCTTGACATTTATGATGCTCTGTTTGCTCAGGATGCGGTCAAGCACATATTGGTTCGCCATGAACAAGCTGCCGCCCATATGGCTGACGGGTATGCAAGAGCTACCGGTAAAACCGGTACCGTACTGGTGACGTCTGGTCCGGGGGCGACTAATACCATCACCGGCATTGCAACAGCCTATATGGACTCCATTCCTATGGTAGTGCTATCAGGTCAGGTCCCCTCGATGCATATCGGCGAAGATGCTTTTCAAGAAACCGATATGGTCGGCTGCTCACGCCCTATTGTTAAACACAGTTTTTTGGTTAAACGCACAGTTGATATTCCTGAAGCGATAGCAAAAGCTTACTACATTGCCAATACAGGCAGACCGGGCCCGGTTGTGGTGGATTTACCCAAGGACTTAGTTAATATCCAGGAAGAGCATCCTTATAATTATCCACAATCTATTTCACTGCGCTCTTATAATCCCACTTTGCGGGGTCATAAAAAACAGATTAATAAGGCGGTCAGTGTGCTTCAGGGGGCTAATCGACCCGTTCTCTATGTGGGTGGCGGTGCGATTGCTGCCAATGCAGCAGAAAATGTTATTAAGCTAGCAGAAAAGCTCAATGCTCCGGTCACGTGCACTTTAATGGGGCTAGGCGCGTTTCCTGGGCAGCATTCACAGAGCCTGGGTATGTTGGGCATGCATGGTACGTTGGAGGCGAATAAAGCCATGCATAATGCAGACTGCATACTGGCGTTAGGGGCGCGCTTTGATGACAGGGTGACTAATAATGTCGCCAAATTTTGCCCGCATGCCACTATCATCCATGTTGATATTGATCCCGC
Source organism: uncultured Alteromonas sp. (assembly GCA_964601635.1). GTDB lineage: Bacteria > Pseudomonadota > Gammaproteobacteria > Enterobacterales > Alteromonadaceae > Alteromonas. The sequence continues at coordinate 39,504 of CAZROH010000019.1, forward strand.
GTCAATTTCCAAAACGGTGAATGCTCATATTCCTGTCGTAGGTAGCGTCGATAAGGTTGTCGAACAGTTACTGGCAGCGTTTGATGCTGCCTCGTTAGAAAATCAAAAAGCCAAATTGGCTGACTGGTGGCAGCAAATTCATCAGTGGCGTGAGCGTCAGTGTTTGCGTTACCAAATAGGTGGTGATCAGATCAAACCCCAGCAGGTGGTAGAAAGCGTTTATCGACATACTCAAGGGGATGCATTCGTCAGTTCTGACGTGGGTCAACATCAGATGTTCGCTGCCCTTTATTATAAGTTTGCGCGACCAAGACAATGGATCAATTCTGGAGGGCTCGGCACCATGGGGTTCGGTTTACCCGCTGCCATGGGGGTGCAGGTCGCACATCCGGATGCAACGTCCGTTGTGATCACCGGAGATGGTAGTATTCAAATGAATATTCAGGAGCTGTCTACCTGTTTGCAATACAATTTGCCGATCAAGATCATTTCTTTAAACAACCGGGCGTTAGGCATGGTAAGACAATGGCAGGACATGATCTATAAGGGGCGTCATTCTCATTCTTACATGGAGTCGATGCCTGATTTCGTAAAGCTGGCAGAGGCTTATGGTCATGTAGGAATTAAGGTGGATCACCCGGATGAGCTGGAAGATGCCATGGAGCGATGTTTTAAGCTCAAAGATCGCTTGGTGTTTGTCGATGTCAGAGTGGACCAGAACGAACATGTTTATCCGATGCAAATCAAGTCTGGGGCAATGGACGATATGCGACTAAGTAAAATGGAGCGTACCTGATGAAAAGAATTATTTCAGTATTAATGGAAAATGCTCCAGGCGCTTTATCTCGTATTGTAGGGGTGTTTTCTCAGCGAGGCTATAATGTTGATTCCTTATGTGTCGCACCTACTAACGATTCAAGCCTGTCCAGACTCACCATTATTACCCACGGTGATGATAAGGTGATTGAGCAGATAACTAAGCAGGTAAATAAGTTAATTGATGTGCTCAAAGTAGTCGATTTAACTGAAGGCGCGCATATAGAACGCGAACTGATGCTGATTAAAGTGGCTACACGGACAGAGGCGATCCGTGCAGAAGTAAAGCGGAATACGGATATTTTCAGAGCTCAAATAGTGGATGTGAATGCTAATAACTATACGATAGAGATTACAGGGACGACCGACAAATTAGACGCTTTTGCACTTACAATGAGCCAGGCTGCGGAAATTATTGAATCTTCTCGCACGGGTGTATGTGGATTAGGCCGAGGGGAGCGAGCGTTACGACCTTAAGCTGCATTATAAATGGTCTTTTCCATAATAAACCTCAACGCGTAAAGCGAGCCCGTAAGAGGGCTCAAAGTCTTCCTCTCTTAACCAGAGCACAAAGGGCTCAACCTCGTAAAATAACCACTTACGATGGGGGTTAGTGCGATAGCGCGCACTGATATAATATTGATCCAATCTGTTAACGGGCTTGGTAAACCCTTCCGTAAACAGGTTGTAAATAACAGCCGAATCATTGGTGAGCGGTTGCAGAAACTGTAAATCGTGCCGCCACATCCAATCTTCAGTAATGTCGCGATAATAGTAACGATTGTTAAACCGGAAAACATGATCGGTTTCATTTACGTGCTGAAATGAAGCCCCTAGCTCTGCGCCAAATTCGTCCCGGGTGTAATAATAGGCTTCGGCATCGTAAAGCATCGACCAGTTTTCGTTGAAAGAGTAGGTGTCACGATAACCGGATTTAACGTAAATCTGGCCTCGTCTGCCTGTCCCAATCCGATGGGATACGGGGGAGTCTTCATTTTTTCTGAAGCGTAATGCGATGGTAGTATTTTCTTTGCGAGGCAAGCCAGGGTCGCGGATTGCATTAATTGTATCTTCGTCATCATAATCATCATCGTCACTCAGTAACAAGTCGACGCGATCTTCTAATGCGGGTAATCGAACGCGTATACGAAATTTAAGGTCGAGTTCCGACATATCCCGTGTACGTGGTTCCCATCCCAGTCTGACCCGGCCTTCTGCACGTGCGTTCTTGTATGCATCACTACCTTCTACAGCAAAAAAGCTGTCTAGCTGACGCGCAGTATAATCCATGGATTCAGTAAAGCTTTGTTGCCAATCATCAAACCAGGAAGAATCATTATCCTGTAATGAATTGTCGGGACGGGGGCGTGAAATTTCACTGATATTATAATCAGCCTCAGCCTCATTGTAAGTGGGCACCGTGTTAACAACTGTCTCTTCAACTACCAGCGAAGAACAAAATAATAAAATCAGGCAAGACATCGCTTTTACATTACAACTGTTCCATGTACTACTGTAGCATGCTTCCTTTAAGGCGAGAGGTCAAATGAGTTTTTTACACAAAGCTTATAAAGATAATGAAAGCGACCTCCAGCAGTGGCATACTGTAGCATCAGATGTAAAGGAGAATAGTTATGGGGATCAGTATTTGGCAATTGCTGATAGTCTTAGTCATTGTAATTTTATTATTCGGGACCAAACGCCTGAAAAATATCGGTAGTGATCTCGGTGGAGCGCTTAAAGGCTTTAAAAAGGCGGTCAATGACGACAATGATGCTGATTTTGAAGCAGATGAGTCAAAAAAAGTTGAGCAGCAAAAAACAGCAAACCCTAGTTCAGCTAAGCAGGATTCAAAAGAAAAGCAATAATGTTTGATATTGGTTTTTGGGAGCTACTTACAATTGCTGTACTTGCGCTGTTAGTACTGGGGCCGGAACGGCTTCCGGGCGCTCTACGCTCGACGATTTCTACAGCCCGTAAAGTTCGTAATATGGCCACGGGATTCAAGCATGAGGTTGAACATCAATTGCGGATTCACGAACTTCACGAAAACCTCAAAAAAGCGGAGCAGGAGGGGCTGGAAAATGTGTCTCCTGAATTGAAAAAAAGTGTCGAAGAGTTGAAGCAGGCCGCCAGCTCGGTAAATGAACCATACAAAAAGAACTAATGACTGACGAAAACAGTTTGTTGTCCCACCTTATTGAGCTAAGAAGTCGTATTCTAAAAGCTTTGCTAAGTGTTTTAGTCGTATTTCTATGCTTAGCGTACTTCGCTCAGGACTTGTATCAGGTGCTTGCACGTCCCTTACTTGATGTATTGCCTGATAACTCATCTATGATCGCAACAGATGTTGCATCACCGTTTTTTGCCCCGTTTAAACTGACCCTTGTGTTGTCTTTCTTTATTGCCATACCTTATGTGCTATACCAGGTCTGGGCGTTCGTCGCGCCGGGCTTGTATAAAAATGAAAAACGACTGGTGGCACCGCTGTTGTTTTCCAGTACGATGCTTTTCTATGCAGGTATGGCGTTCGCTTATTTTGTCGTTTTTCCACTAGCGTTTGCGTTTTTCACCAGTGTGGCACCTCAAGGAGTCACTGTGAGCACAGATATCAACAGCTACCTGGACTTTGTACTTAAACTGTTTTTTGCCTTTGGTATTTCTTTTGAAATTCCTATCGCCATTATTTTGTTGTGTTGGACTGGCGCAACGGATGCAAAAAGTTTACGGGCAAAACGACCTTATGTCATAGTCGGGGCATTCGTTGTCGGAATGCTACTCACCCCTCCCGATGTGATTTCGCAGACGCTGTTAGCCTTACCCATGTGGTTGCTATTTGAAGTGGGCGTGTTAATTGGTGGTTTTTACGCACAACGAAATGAACATTCTTCTGATTTGAATTCGTGAATAATAAAAAAGGAAAGAGTATGAAATATCTTTCGTTAGTAAGTGCTGTCGCTGTCTTCTCATCAACGGGGATTCAGGCTGAGTCAATCGAGCAGGCATTAACTAAATGCAGCAATGTGAATGACAGTCTGCAGCGTTTAGTATGCTTTGATAACGTGGCAAAAGGTGTGAAACAGTACTCGGGACGGGATCACGTCCTTGATAGCCGTGGCAAGGTTGACGTTGAGGCCCCACGCCCGGCTCCCCGTCAGCCCTTGGATGCCGCACAGTCAAATGCCACTGCTACGTCATTTGGTCTCGAAAATAAACACGCACGGGAAGAAATCAGTGAAATAACTTCCACCGTGACTGCCATTGACGAAGCACCGCGCGGCGAGTTGATTATTACACTTTCTGATGGCGCGATTTGGCGGCAAAAAGACTCCGGGCGCTACGTGTTAAGAGTCGGTGACGAAGTAACAATAGAGCGAGGAATGATGGGGGCTTTTTACCTTTCGAAGCCTGAGCAGAATAAACGGATTAGGGTTAAAAGAACCAAATAATATGCGCTGGTTTGATGCTGGGGTAAACCTGCTGGATAAGCGATTCGATCCGCCCGCCGTAATCGAAAAAGCGATAGCGGCCGGGGTCTCGAAAATGTGTATTATCACTACGCAACCTAATGAGTGGTTGGCGGCTTCAGAGTTAGCCCACTCCTATCCAGAAAACCTGGTTTTTACCGTGGGCATTCATCCGCACAACGCCAAACTGGCAGTCTCACAAGACTTTTCGATGCTTGCGGCGTTGTTGCAGCATCCACAAGCAGTGGCTATAGGGGAATGTGGGCTGGATTTTAATCGAAACTTCTCTCCTCAAGATGTGCAGCGCCGCGTGTTCGAAAAGCAGCTGCAAATTGCTGCAGAAGTGAATAAGCCTGTTTATCTGCATGAACGGGATGCATTCGAAGAACAGGTTAAGATACTCTCGCACTATCTGCCTCACCTCGCAGGTGGAGTTGCGCATTGTTTTACAGGAACCCTGCCGCAGCTGGAAGCATATCTGTCGATGGGAATGTATATCGGTATAACAGGGTGGCTGTGTGACGATAAGCGCAATCAAGATTTGGTGGAAGCAGTAAAATCGTTACCCATGGATAAATTACTGCTGGAAACAGATGCACCTTACTTATTCCCCAAAAACAAACGTCCCCGCGCGCGAAATAATGAGCCTGCGTTTTTACCCTTTGTCGGCGAAAAACTTAGCGAAGTAACTCATATTCCAAGTGAAACCCTGTGTCAGACAAGTTATGCTAATGCTTGCGATTTATTCGGACTAACTCAATAGAGAAATGCAGCAAGCAGTGTTGGCGGTACGTAAATATGATTGGTGGCTACTGGGAGTAACGAGCATCCTGGTGGCGCTGTTGATGATCATCGCCTTTCGGTTTGCTTCGGTTGAGACACAAGAGCAGCGTATCGAGAATTTGCAGTTTAGTTACACGCAGGCTGAGTCCCCCCTGGTAATGCCAGACAGCAATTGGCAACCCGTTTCTAATCCAGTCAATTTAGGTATGAAAAGCGTTCCTGTATGGTTCCGATTTAATGTTGAACCGTCTCAAGGGCATGTGCGAAGGCTGCTGGAAGTCAAATACCCTTTACTTGATGATGTCGAGGTCACCTTTTACACCGAAAGGTTAAACAAACCGTTGTCTCAGTTTGAAGCAGGGGATTCATTTGCTTTTGAGAAACGGGCTATTTTGCACGAGTCGTTACTGTTCCCGGTTCCTGATCATGAAGGCAAGCTTACTGTTTTGGTGAAAGTAAAATCCTCAGGCACCATCAGGCTGCCGTTAAGGCTGTGGAAGAAAACCGAATTTATCGAATATACTGCCAAGCACAATTTGCTAATGGGGGTATTTTTCGGTTTTCTCGCGGCGATGGGGATCAGCAATCTATTCTTCTTTTTCACCACGCATAACAAAACATTTTTGAGTTATTCCGGCTACGTATTTTCTTTAATGTTGACGTTAATTACGGTTCACGGTTTAGCCTATGCGCATCTGTGGCCTAACTGGGTGTGGTTTCAAGAACGAGCAGTGAGCGTTTTTGCCAACGCCACCATCATGTGCGCTGTTATCTTTTCCAGTTGGTTTTTAAATGTTAAGCATTTTAGCCCTCGGCTTGCCCTGATTTTAAAAGGCTTTGGCTGGGTCTTTCTGTTAAATATTTTTATCAGTTTACTCTTACCCTATTCCTATCTGATAAAAGTCTTTTTTGTTTTGCTCAGCATCGTGGTGATGATCACCTTTTCAATTGGTATTTGGCTAGCCATAAAAGGTGTGGTTATCGCCAGGTATTACGCGTTTGCCTGGTCTATTCTGCTGTTAAGTGGGTTATTAGCCAGCCTCGATAACCTGCAACTGATTTCGCTAAATCTGCAATCCAATTATTTACTGATGCTTGGGGCGGCGGTGGAGACACTGCTGTTGGCCTTGGCACTTGCGATATCCTATAACGAAAATCGTAAAGAAATGCTGGATGCACAGGAAACCGCAATAACCCAGGAAAAGTCTGCGCTGAACGCCAAGGAGCAGCTGTTGGCGGTGCAGGAGCAGTATCAAAACGAACTGGAATATAAAGTTCAGGAGCGCACATTAGAATTGGAAGTCGCCTTAAGGGAGCTTTCTGAAGCCAATCAGGAACTGGAAAAACTCAATACCATTGATTCGCTTACCAATATAAAAAACCGTCGCCATTTCGACAAACGCTTACTTGCCGAAGGGCGTCGCAGTCGTCGTGAGCAAACACCCTTAAGTATCATCATGGCGGATATTGATTACTTCAAGAAAATCAACGATGAATATGGGCACGCAGCAGGTGATGCCTGTATCCGTCATGTTGCCAATGTACTAAAGGGAACATTACGTCGACCTTCAGATGATGTATGTCGTTACGGGGGAGAGGAGTTTGCGGTAATTCTGCCTAACACGGGCTTGGAAGGTGCGGCACAGGTTGCGGAATCAATGCGCCAGAAAGTCGAAAGTACAGCGGTGGTAATCGACAATCTGACGATTAAAATGTCGTTGAGTGCCGGTGTCGCTTCTGCGGTTATTGCTGGTGAAGAACAGGAACTCCAATTATTAAAACAAGCAGACCGTCTGCTGTATGCGGCTAAACAAAGTGGTAGAAATAACGTGAAATTAATGGGCTTATCAGGAAACGAAAATGAGTAGTAAAAGTGTACTTCTTCGTCGAATGCGCCGACTCCGCTTTAATGAGTCGCTGCGTTCGTTAGTTACAGAACATCAATTGAACGTGAATGACTTAATCTATCCGGTTTTTGTGTTACCGGGCGACACACAACGACAGTCAGTTCCATCTATGCCTGGCGTAGAGCGACTTTCAATAGATGAATTAATCAAAGATGCTAATGAGTGGTTTAGCCTGGGTATCAGAGCGCTCGCAATATTTCCGGTTACACCGGCAGACAAAAAGTCGCTGTGCGCCGGTGAAGCCTTTAATGAGCAAGGCCTGGCGCAACAAGCTATTCGTGCGGTTAAGACTGCGTTACCTGACATGGTAGTGATATCCGATGTCGCATTGGATCCCTTCACCTCCCATGGACAGGATGGGCTCATCGATGACTCCGGTTATGTGTTAAACGATGAAACGGTTGAGGTGCTGGTAAAGCAAGCGCTCTCGCACGCCAAAGCGGGTGCCGATATTGTTGCGCCCTCAGATATGATGGACGGTCGTATCGGCGCCATTCGTCGCGCGTTGGATGCGGAAAACTTCATCAATACCTGTATTATGGCGTATTCGGCCAAATATGCTTCCAGTTATTACGGACCGTTTCGCGATGCGGTAGGATCAGCTGCGAACATCAAAGGTGGTAATAAAAAATCTTATCAGATGAACCCGGCGAATTCAGATGAAGCCATGCAAGAGATAAAACTGGACATTGAGGAAGGTGCCGATATGGTGATGGTTAAGCCTGGCATGCCTTATCTGGATATCGTCAGGCGCTGTAAGGATGAATTCCGCTTCCCTACGTTTGCTTACCAGGTCAGTGGGGAGTATGCCATGCATATGGCGGCGTTTCAGCAGGGATGGTTAGATAAAGATGCAGTAATGCTTGAATCTTTGCTGGCCTTTAAACGCGCCGGCGCAGATGGCATTTTGACTTACTTTGCGCCACAGGTGGCAAAGTTAATCAAGCAACAAAGCGGGAATTAAAAGTTAAATACAGTTTAACTTCCAGCCCGCTTTGTGTTGGAGCCAACATTCATTAGCCAGTTCAGCTTTTATCAAAGGGTGGTGATTAAGCCATTCTTTGGGGAAGCAGAGGCTCCAGTCATCTTGGTTAATGACCAGTTCTACATTGGGGATGTGTTTGTTCTGTCGGCGCAGGCACAATACCACTGCGATCCTCAGTACACGTAACATGCCTACCAGCATGGGTTTAATTTCAGCATGATAGCCATCAAATATATCTGATTCGACAGCCATACGATGAGCTGATACTAAGTCTCTTATTGCGGCGCGCTGTAGTCGAGTGTATCCCGGCAGCTCAATGTGATTTAGTATATACGCACCATGGTGATGGTGCTTTTTATATTCGATATGCAAACCCGTTTCATGCAAAGTGGCTGCTGCACCTAAAACTGCTTCGGTATCAATGTGACAGATGTTTTGTTGCGCACATAGCTGATGACATAATTTCAGCGCCAGGGTTTTCACGAGTTCGGCATGATGTTTGTCGATATGATAACGCAGGACTACCTGATTAAGCGTCTGTTGGCGACGGTCATTTTCCTGCAAATTATCCAGCATGCCATATATCAAGCCTTCACGAAGGGCCCCACCGGCAATATTCATAGTGTCAATATGTAACCGTTCAAACAGTGTGATGAGTATGGCTAACCCACTGGGAAAAATAGCCTTGCGGCTTTCCTCAAGCCCTTCGATATCAAGCGACTTAACTGAAGCACAATCAATGCATTGTTGACGAAGGTTATAAAGATAGTCCAGTCTGATGGCGTCACTTATCCCTTGCTTGACCAGGATCTCCACGATCGCCTGTGGAGTTCCGGATGCACCTAAACAGTTATGCCAATCGAAACACAGAAAGCTGTCAACCCACTGATCTAATAGTGCGTTCGCTGCCCGTTGTGCGCTTGTAAATGCCTCGGACGTAATCTTCCCTTGGGGGAAGTAGCGTTCCATAAACGTTACACACCCCATGTCCAGGCTTGTGCAATGAATGGGTTGTAAATCATTACCTAAGATGATTTCTGTGCTTGCACCACCGATATCCACTACCAGGCTATTCCCTTGATTAGCGGAGGTATAAGCGACGCCTAGATAAATTTGTCGCGCTTCTTCTTCTCCGCTGATCACATCTAACCGAAGGCCCAGGATGGCCTCCGCGCGTTGAATGAATTCATGGGCGTTCGTAGCAAGGCGTAAAGTGGCGGTCGCTACCGCTTTGACGTTTGAAGGAGGAATATCCTGTAAGCGTTCTGCAAACGATTCAAGGCATTTCCACCCTCGCTCCATGCTTTCTGCGCTAAGCGCCAATTCATCGTCAAGACCAGCAGCGAGTCGTACTTTTTGCTTTATCTTGCCTACTATTTGCACGCTACCATTAACAACATGCACCACCACCATGTGAAAGCTGTTTGAACCTAAGTCAATGGCGGCGTAATACTCACCATTGACAATTGCGTCCTGAAAAATTTCTGCATGCATAGATTATGAAGGTCTATTAGATGGCTTCTTGTTGGGTCGGCCCCGGCGCGAGGAGTTGCGGTTGCTATTGCGCTTCCTGTGCTTAGGACGTGGTGGCTTTACATCATCTAATAATGCCGAGCTGTCATAGTCAGTTACAGGTATCGGATGGTGAATGTATGCTTCGATTGCCGGTAGATTAAGCGCGTATTTTTCACACGCAAAACTAATGGCGTGACCGCTTTTTCCTGCACGGCCTGTGCGGCCAATACGATGTACATAGTCTTCTGCATCGTCAGGAAGGTCAAAGTTAAACACGTGGGATACTTTGTCGATGTGTAATCCGCGTGCGGCCACATCGGTAGCTACCAGAATATCCAGCCGGTCATTGGTAAAGTCCTCCAGAATGCCCAGGCGCTTTTTCTGTGGAACATCTCCACTTAACAAGCCGACTCGATGCCCATCTGCTTCCAGCCAGTCATTCACTTTTTCACATGCATGCTTGGTGTTCGCGAACACAATGGCTTTTTCAGGCCATTCTTCTTCTAGCAGGGTTAGCAAGAGCAACATTTTATCTTCGTCAGACGGATAGAATAATTCTTCCTGTACACGGCTGGCCGTTCTTTGCTCTGGCGCAATCTGTACATGGGTTGGATTATTCATGTGCTCGTAGGCTAACTCCTGAACCCGATAAGACAGGGTGGCAGAAAACAGCATGCTTAAGCGCTCGGAGGCAGGAGGCATACGTCGGAATAAATAACGAATATCCTTAATGAAGCCTAAATCAAACATTCTATCGGCTTCATCTAACACCGCCACCTGGATATGTTTAAGGGTGAATACGCCTTGCTTATTGTAATCCAGAATGCGTCCGGTGGTGCCGATAATAATATCCACACCTTCTTCTAAAACTTCCCGTTGACTTTGGTAACCTTCGCCCCCATAAATTAATCCAAGCGACAAGCCTGTGTGCTCACTGAGAAGTTTGGCGTCATTGTAAATTTGAACGGCAAGTTCTCGAGTTGGTGCCATAATAATAGCTCGAGGCGCATTGGCGGGCCAGTTGGCCGTTTCATTTCGCTGCGAACTTTCCAGCAAATAGTGGAAAGTAGCAACTAAAAATGCGATGGTTTTGCCGGTGCCGGTTTGTGCCTGACCTGCAATGTCCAGCCTATCCAATAATGGAGGCAGGGCAAGGGCCTGAATTGGCGTACAATGAGTAAAGTTGGCGGCAGCAAGCGCTGCGACCACTTTTTCATTAATGGGCAGGTCAGAAAAATGAGTTT
>CAZROH010000020.1:0-47541 GCA_964601635.1 uncultured Alteromonas sp.
TGAATTACTCTCAAAAACGTTAGTCATAAAAATCGCGCTTAGTGTAGCAAACTCGCGCAGAAGTGTAGAGTTTTAGTGGTGACGTTAGCCAATAGATTATTGCTGAATTAGTATGCTTTTTGCATCAGTGTTTCATTGTTTTGTTGCAAATTTAGGCAATTGAGTGCATCCGATGACGCTTAAGGTGAACAATTTCGGTTTGTCTCTAGTAATTATCTTGGTTAACAATTACTATTTTTTGCCTGCGACGTTATCACGATAAATCTAGAGATGTTTGTATGAGTACAGATGGGAATGATGGAAACTATTATTGGGTAGGCATTGGCGCTTCTGCGGGTGGGCTTGAAGCCCTTCAGGACTTGTGCGAAAGCTTGCCAGAAAACGCGAACATGATTTACATCGTCGCCCAACATCTCTCCCCTTCGCATGACAGCAAGCTCACCGAATTGATCCAAAGATGTACCGCGTTGAACGTCGAAACCATTGTTTCTGGTGTTGAAGCCAAACCTAATGTGGTTTATATCACGCCGCCTCAAAAAGACGTCTATGTAGACGCCAACAAAATTTATTTAAAAGCAATCGATGATCCATCCAAGCCGAAACCTTCAGTAAATAATTTATTTGTTTCATTAGCAGAAATGAAACGGGATCATGCGGTAGGTGTAGTACTTTCAGGCACTGGCAGTGATGGCGCGCACGGAATTAAAACAATCAAAGCATCCGGTGGTTGTACTTATGCGCAAACGCCCGAAAGTGCAACATACGATGGCATGCCGAAGGCTGCAGAAGACACAGACTGCGTTGATTTCTTATTGTCGGCGTCAGAAATCGGGAGTCACTTAGCCCAATTAAGTTCACAACTGCCTAAGGCGCTTCGTTTAAAAATTGAGGCTGAGGAAACCAAAGATACCTTTTCTGAACTCGTGAAAATTGTACGCAAGCAATGCGGTGTTTCATTTAAACAGTACAAAAAAGCAACGCTGCAGCGACGAATAGAACGCAGAATGCTGGCAGTGGGTATCTCCAATTTTGATGAGTATGTAAGTTTATTAAAAGAGTCTAAAGACGAAGTTCAATTGCTCTACAAAGATATCCTTATTTCGGTGACCAACTTTTTCCGTGACCCGGCAACGTTTAAGCAATTAGAAGATATCTTAGCCAATATTGGCAAGGAAAAAACGAACAACGAACCGATCAGAATTTGGGTGGTCGGTTGTGCAACGGGTGAAGAAGCTTATAGCTTGGCGATTATGTTAGTTGAGATGCTGGGTGGCCTGGAAAAGCTTGAAGAAACGGATCATCAAATTTTTGCTACCGATGTGGATACCAATGCATTAGTGGTGGCGCGCCGCGGCGTGTATAACGAAGCATCTATGGCGGATGTGCCGGCCAAATACCGGGAAAAATATTTTGTAAAGAGTGGTAAGCAGTATGAAGTTATTAACGAGCTTAAACGACTGATCTTATTTTCCGGCCATAACATCATCGATGATCCACCCTTTATGCGTGTGGATTTAGTTACCTGTAGAAACCTTTTAATTTATTTTGAGCAGGAATTACAAAAAAAGGTCTACCGTATTTTCCATTATTCATTGCGCAATAAGGGCTATTTGTTTTTAGGTAAATCGGAAAGTACTGCTCAGGTTACTGATATTTTTCGTGCCGTAAAAGCCCAGGCAAGAATTTTCCAAAAGCGCAGTGTCAGTTCGTACAATCCACAGCGTTTTTTCCTGAGCGGAAAGTCCTCAGTTATCGAGCAACACGTTAGTCGAAGCTCGCGTGAATTTGATAAGACACCACAATTACCTGAAACACTGCTGGAACAATTCAGTGAAGCGAGTATTTTAATTAATGATAATTTGGACGTAGAGCATATCTACGGCAACAGCAACCATTACTTAAAGCTAAGTAAAGGGAAGCCATCCCTTAACCTTTGTGAAATCGTTATTGAAACCTTCAAGCACGAAGTCAGACCGCTGGTCTTTAAGGCGCTGCGTACTAAAGCAGTTGCGAGTGGTCAGTTAAGAAAGTTAACGATTGATGGTGCACATTATCGTGTACAAATGAAAGTCTATCCGGTTCAGGTTGACGAAAATAGCGAACGATTTTTGTTAGTATGCTTCGATCGCGAAAACGACGTTGTCAGCGACACAGAAATTCAACTTTACGATAGCAAAGACCTTAAGATAAAAGAGCTTGAAGATGAGCTGGCGATGGCTCGCGAGCATATCCAAACGGTTATCGAAGAGTTGGAAACATCGAATGAAGAATTGCAGTCAATGAATGAGGAGTTGCAATCTTCTAACGAAGAGCTTCAGTCTTCCAACGAAGAGCTGGAAACGACAAATGAAGAGCTTCAATCTACCAACGAAGAGTTGGTAACGATGAATGATGAATTGAATGAAAAAACCAACGAATTAGAGCATGTTTCAACTCAGTTGAGTAATATTAAAAATTCATTGGCCTTCCCATTAGTGTATGTAGACCGTGATTTGAAAGCGCTTCGGGCCAATACAGCGGCACGAGAGTTCTTCTCCTTATACGATAACTTGTCGAATTTTAAAGAAAGATTCAGATCACTTTTTCCATCTTCAGATCTTCAACAATTAGTGAGTACAGTTGAAGGCTCCGAAGAGGTGGAAAAAGTTCAACTACAGTGCGGAGACGACTACTTCTGGCTGCATGTGACAGGATACAAAAAGACCGAGCAGGCTATGGATGGCGCTATCTTAAGCTTTGTTGACAACTCTGAACTCGTCAAACAGCGTCAGGATGCACTTCAAAGCAGAGAGTTAGCACAACAAGCGAGTATGGCCAAAAGTGAATTTTTGGCGAATGTAAGTCATGAAATTCGCACCCCGCTGAATGCGATAGTCGGGGTAAATGAAGTGTTCAGTCTGCAAGTAGATGACAAAGCAAAACGACAACGATTACTTGAAATACTTTCCAGTGCAACCAATAACCTTAAAAATTTGCTCAACGATTTATTAGATTTCGCCAAGCTGGAAGCCGGGCAGTTGTCCCTTGAGTTTACCAATTTCCATTTACGTAACCTTATCGACGATCTTATTGATGTATACACGGTGGAAATTGAGAAGAAAAACATTGAGGTTTCTGCGTCATTTGAAAAGCAGGTGCCTGAGGAATTTTTAGGCGACCCGCTACGTATCCAGCAAATTGTATCGAATCTGTTATCTAATGCGATTAAGTTTACCGATAAAGGCAAGGTTGAAATAAAAGTGTCGGGTAAATGGAAGCATGAGCACTTTAATTTAGTGTTAGAAATAGCAGATACTGGTATTGGAATGTCGAAAGACAATATATCGCGCGTTTTCGAAAAGTTTACTCAGGCAGACTCTTCAATTTCACGCCGGTTTGGTGGCTCCGGGCTGGGACTTTCAATTGTAAAAGAATTGGTCGACCTGATGTCCGGTTCAGTTAATGTTAAAAGTGAAGAAGGAAAAGGAACCACCTTTACCGTTTCACTACCTCTCGATATTCCTAGCGAAAATGGTCGCGCGATCAACAAAAATTCAGATTCACGTCCCTCTTTTCACTACGCCGGCGACGAAAAGGTTCTGATCGTAGAGGACAATGATTCTAATATCTATATTCTAAGTTCGTATCTGGACTCAATCGGTATTCGCTACGATGTAGCCCACGATGCAGCGGATGCATTAAATAAAGTAGAGTCTAATTATTACGCCATTATCTTTCTGGATTTACAAATGGATGGCATGGACGGATTTGAGTTTTTTGAGCGCTTCAAACAGTGTAGCGGTGCAAGTAATGTTGAAAGTACCAGGGTTATCGCCGTTTCTGCCCACGTTCACAATGACATCATCCAACGTTGCCATGAAATTGGCATGGATAATTATTTACCCAAACCCATTGAAATGAAAAACCTGTGCAAAATGATCCAGAAATATTTGGAGCTAACTGATGAAAAGGCATAGCCTTCGATCTCCAGACATCAAGCCGGTTTTTTTTATCGGCGCATCGGCGGGTGGTGTTAAAGCCTTATCTTCACTGGTAAGTGAGTTACCCGCTGATTTCCCATCACCAATATTTTTGTTATTGCATAGAAAACGAGAAAGCCCCAAATCAAAAAACTTACTTCTGGATATTTTAAAAGCAAAGTCAACGCTGCCTGTAAGCATTCCTGAAGCGGGTGAAATCATTAAGGCTGGTAGAATTTATCTACCGACTGATGGGCTGCACATAGGCATCGAAGATAACCAAATTATTCATTCCTCCGAGCCCGACGACGAAATGTGGCGACCCTCTATTGACTATTTATTTAAATCAGGGGCAAGGGAATATCAGGAGCGCGCGATTTCGGTGTTGTTGACAGGGAAGCTGGACGACGGGGTAGAAGGACTAAAAGAGACCACGTTCCACGGTGGCATTACAGTGGCTCAATCGCCAGACGACGCGTATGAGCCATACATGCCGTTAAATGCGCTGCTAAGAGATCATCCTGCGTATGTATTACCACTGAAAGACATGCCCAAATTGTTCTGTGAACTGGCGAATCATCAGGTGTTCGATGATCAAAAACAAATTGCAAAAGATTCGGCCGAGGCGGCCAAAAAAGCCAAAGCGCGCTTGAAATGAAGCGTTAAAAGGGCTCACTTTTATTGTAGTGTATTGGCCTGCACTGCGGCTTTGTATAATAACAAGATGCTGTCGACCGCACCGCTGACTTTTTGTTTAATGAGCGGATCGCTGAGCGACGTCTCCAGGCCAAATAAACTGCGTATATGAAAATCCCCTTTCAGTAGATTTAAAAATTGTATAGCTAACGTTGTCGCAACCTCAGGGCTAAGTGATTGCTTACTTTGATGAGCAAACAATAAACTTATATCTTCAATACTCTTTTTCGGACCGGCCTGGTAAAACAGTTCGGCAACCTCAGGTGCATTTTTCGCTTCGCTAATAACAATACGATACATCGCAATGACTTGGGGATCGCTTAGTAACTTGAGCAATTGTACACCTATCAATTCCAGGGTCTGTTTTAACGCGTCGTCTTCGCCGGTACAACAATTTAAGTCATCAGGGTCGAGCCAGTATTCACGGCATTTCGATTCAATAGCGGCAGTATATAAGTCATCTTTACTGGCAAAATGGGAATAGACGGTTTGCTTTGACACCCCTGAGGTTTTGGCTATTGCATCCATTGATGTTGAGGTCACCCCCTGGTTTAAAAATAAATCCACCGCCGCATCCAGAATTTGCTGGCGTTTTTCCTCGCTTTTGGGGCGGCCGACATTTTTTGCAACAGATTTAACCAAGAGAAATCCTCAAAATTTAATTATCAAACTAGACGGTCTAGTATTTGTAGTATAGCATTATACATTCATTAGTAAATACGCTCTATTTCAAGTCTGAGCATGGTCAGGGAACCGTTATGTCGCAACACCCAAACGCTGCCAGTTCTTCTTCAAACACCGGCAAGCTGCAATTATGGCTAACTATCGCACTTAGCACTGCTATTTTAATCACGCTGCTATTTTCAGCAGGAGCAAGTCGAGCAGATAAGCACCCAGGGCAAGGTGAGCGAGCGCTAGCGAATGTTGCTTCAATCGAGATGCAGACCTCGTATCAGCGAGAGCATAAAATATTTGGGCTGGTTGAATCAGCAAGCACCTCTCACCTTGGTTTTGAGCAGTCAGGTCGACTGGCCACAATTCAGGTTGAGGAAGGTGATAGGGTAAAACAAGGTCAGGTGTTGGCGACCCTTGATACATCAAGCTTACAAAGTCGTCGCACCGAACTTGAAGCCGGTCTCCAGCGTGCTCAGGCAGATGTGCAACTGGCTCGCGCCACATTAACGCGCCTGGAGTCGGTGCTTGCCAAGGGAGGCTCCTCGCAACAACAAGTGGACGAAGCGCGCGCACGCTTTGCGGTGGCATCGGCTCAAGTGACAGAAACGCAAGCGGCGCTTTCCTCATTGAAGGTGGAAATAAATAAATCCAGCCTACTTGCACCTTTTGATGGCATGGTGGGAGCCAGATTGGTTGATGAAGGGACGGTAGTACCGCCTGCGTCTCCAATACTCACATTAGGCGCGACTTATAATTTACAAGCGCGGTTAGCCATGCCGCAGGCACTGGCTTCGACGCTGGTTATCGGCCAGAAACTTGCGGTTAACGTAGGTGAGGAACAAGTCAATGGCGCAGTACTGAGTATCCAGCCAACCCGAAATCGACAGACCCGCACCGTAGATATTTTGGTGGCCTTGCCTGATGCATCGTCATTTTTACTCATGGGGGACATGGTATCCGTTTCTTTAAACACGCAGGTTGAAGAGTCGGGTGCGTGGGTTCCATTAAGTTCACTGAGTCAGGGAGTGCGGGGGCTATGGTCATTGTTAGTGGTGTCCGCTGATGACAGTGATGATACGAAGTTGCAGAGCCGCTTGGTTGAAATTGTTTATGCCACCAATACGCAGGCTTTTGTGCGGGGAGCGATCGCAAGCGGCGATAAATATGTACTTAGCGGAGGACAGCGATTAGTGCCTGGGCAGTTGGTACGGGTCACGTTAGTTAATAACGCAAGTTCAGGAGCAAGCTTGTGAAATCGGATCCCATGCCATGGTACAGCTTGTTTTTCCGCCGCCCCCATCTGTTGGTGTTAAGTCTCATTATTTTGCTGGTGGCAGGTTTATCGGCACTAACCAACTTACCGCGACTTGAAGATCCACGGATTGACACCCGCAATACACTGGTGATTACACCCTATCCGGGCGCCTCCGCAGAGCAGGTAGAAGCGTTAGTCACCGATGTGTTAGAAGATCAGTTACGCGAGATTTATGAGATTAAAGAAATTGAGTCTACCTCGCGGGCAGGGATTTCCATCATCAGACTAGAGTTACAGGATTGGGTCAACAGCACCAATAACGAGCAGATTTTTAGTGAAATACGTGACAAGCTTGGCGCTGCTTCGGCTACGTTTCCACAAGGTGCCGGAAAGCCTATTTTTGATGAGAAGCGAGGCGCCACCGCGTTCACGCTTCTTTTGGCAATCAAGCCTGAGCACAATACGATGTCGTTAGCCATGGTTGGGCGAATGGCCGATGAATTGACGGACCGGTTACGTAATGTCAACGGAACCGAAATTGTGCGTGTGTATGGCGCCGTAGAAGAAGAAATTGTAGTCGAAGTTGACCCGGTCAAACTGGCGCCTACTGGACTGACACTTGCCCAGCTCAGCCACAAAATCCAACTAGCCGACCCCAAATTACCCGCTGGCGTTGTACAAACGGAACAACACAACTATCGCCTTAAAGTGGCACAGCCACTCTCGAATGTGGATGTTGTCAAAGATGTGGTATTACAGAATCAGGATGGCCGCTATTTACGCGTGGGTGATATCGCGCAGGTCAGGCGAGGAGTCAAAGAACCGGTTAAAGATATTGCCTTGATCGACGGAGAGCAGGCGGTATTTGTTGCCGCACGTATGCAAACCACCTTGCGATCTGGAGTCTGGACACAACAAGCACTAAAAGAGGTCGATGCGTTCAATCGTGAATTTAACGGTAGTGTATCGGCATCGGTAGTGTTTGAACAAAATCAGTACACATCGGCGCGTCTGATTGAGCTATCAGGAAATTTGCTGCTTGGCTGTATTGTGGTGGTGCTGGTGATTTTCCTTTTCATGGGGTATCGGGCCGCATGGATTGTCAGTCTCGCATTACCCCTTACGGCAGCATTTACGCTATTTTCACTTAGTTTGTTCAATGTTCAAATCCATCAAATGTCTATTTTTGGCATGATCATCGCCATCGGCTTATTAATCGACAATGCCATTGTGATCACCGATGAAATTCGGATAAATTTACGCAATCAATCGTTAACCAGATTGGAGGCGATGGTTAAAAGTGTCAGGCATTTATTTACTCCGCTGCTGGCCTCTACACTCACCACCATTCTGGGATTTATGCCAATATTTTTGCTTAGCGGCAATATTGGCGATTTCATTAGCTCCATCGCAATTAGTGTGGTCATGGCGTTAATAGGCTCACTGTTTATTTCACTCACGCTAATCGCGGCACTTGCGGCTAAGTATTTACCCCGGCATGCAAATGACCACCATTGGTGGTCGACCGGTCTGGAAACCCGCACCATGTCTGATACATTCAATCGTTATCTGGGCAGTTGGATAAAGCGTCCGGTGCCGGTGATAAGTGTCATCGTCGCTTTTTGTATCAGCGGCTTTGCGCTTACCTCTCAACTGGATAATGTGTTTTTCCCCAGTGCAGATCGTAATCAATTTGAAATTTACCTGTGGACCGCAGAAGGCGCATCAATACAACACACCGCAGAGCGCACTCTCGCGGTTGATGACATGCTAAGGCTACAACCAGAAATCGAGAAGGTGAGTTGGCTGGTAGGCGGCTCCGCACCATCGGTGTATTACAATCAGGTAATGACCCGGGATAATACCCCTTATTTTGCCAATGCGGTAATAACTACGGCGTCAGCTGAACAAGCAAGTCAGCTGATTGGTGAATTACAGCATACGCTTGCAGAGCAGTTTACCGATTTACAAATTGTGGTCAGGGCTTTCGGTCAGGGCCCCCCGATTGCGGCACCGATAGAAGTCGACATAATCGGGCCGGATATAGCTAAACTCGATGCGATTGGCAAAGAAATAAGACGGTTAATGAGTGGCGTAGAGGGGATCACCCAGTCCATTGCAACCATCGGATACGGCGAGCCTGAGCTTACTTTGCAAACAACAGCGTCGGTGACATCCAGTGCCGGCTTGGGGTTGGGCGATATGGCTTCGCAGCTGCAGCACCAGCTAAATGGTATCACCGGCGGTAGTGTGCTTGAAGGAACCGAAGAGGTGCCGGTCAGAGTCAAAGTCGCGGCGGCTGAAGTCAGCTCAATTAGCCAGGTAATGGCGTTGCCTTTGGCTGGGACACATGATGCAGCGAAGTGGTTAACACTTGCCTCATTGAGTGAAGTAAGTTTAACGCCTTCACTTACCGGAATAACCAGAAAACAGGGAGAGCGGATCAATAAACTTCAAGCTTTCTTGTTGCCCGATGTACCAGCAGTGGATGTCAGTAATCAGTTAAAAGCAATTATAGATGAACAGATAACACTGCCACCCGGATATCGAATTAAAATGGCCGGTGACGCCGACGAACAACAGCAGGCCATGGGCCAACTGGCTACCTATGCACCCGTATTATTAGTTTTGATGTTAACGACGCTTATTCTAAGCTTCAACAGCTTGCGTAAGGCGGCGTTAATCGGTGTAGTCGCAATACTATCGGTTGGTCTGGGTATGTTGAGCTTGTGGTTATCAGGATTGCCGCTTGGTTTTAATCCGTTACTGGGAAGCGCCGGATTAATTGGTGTAGCGATTAACGGCTCCATCGTGGTGATAGCTGCGATTAACGGCAATGAAAAAGCACGAGCTGGGGAAACCCGCGCGATAGTGAAAGAAACCATGGGATGTAGCCGCCACATTTTGTCTACGACTTTTACGACGGTGGGGGGGCTGATCCCGCTACTACTGTTTAGTAATGGGACATTCTGGCCGCCCCTGGCGGTTGTACTGGCTGGAGGGGTAGGCTTCTCAGTGATCCTTTCGCTGGTATTTACACCCACGGTATTGGGGGTCATTAATCGCCATTCGCAGAAATCTTTGCAACCTGCACATTCTTAGGCGATCATTCACATCATAAAACAAGATACTAATCTGCATCATTGCGGGTTAGTATTACTTATCGCAGAGAATAGTGTGAAACCGGATCCATCCCGCTGGTGGCAAACTGACTGTAAGGTCTGCCAGCGCATCAGACTCTATGTCATCTGGGCTATCATCATGATGGTGGTGTATTTTTATGTCTTCAAATGAACAGGTTGTGATCAATATCAAAGCCAATTCAAAACGAAATGGCTTGGTTACTGTTCTGCTAGGGATTGTGGGGCTGTTGCTAGCTGGCCTTTGGCTTGCTTTTATGCCGCAAGCCCTTTTCCTGGCGGGGGTTTTTCTTACCAGTGCCGCTATCGTTACCCTCCTTATTGGCTGGTTCAAATTGCGTGAACCTGAGTTCAGCATGGCGATAACGCCACAAGAAGTGCGTTACTTCCACCGTCTGGGAAACTGGCAACTCAGTTGGGACAATGTGCAACGGGTCGACTGTCCACGGATTCGGCGTGGCATTGAACATCAGGAACTGGAGGCGGTGGGGTTTAAACTTAAGGATTATTCCCCCTTTTTACGTGGTATTTCTCCGCGTCTGGCCACACACATACTGATGGAACAGCGTCCGTTATTGTTGCAGCAAGATGAAGATAACTGTCAGACCGGAATGTGTTATGGCAATGACATGTTTGATGATAAACCTGTCACACTTCAGAACGGTGAACAACTCACCGGTGTCAAGGCGATGCTGGCGAATCGTATGTCACAATTGCGCGAAAGGCTGGGTTTTGATGTGTATATTTCTACTTCTGATCTGGATCGTTCTGCCACAGAATTTGCGCACTTATTGAAGCAATGTCAGCAATCCCGTACCTCGTTTCAGTAGGCAAAGTCATCTCTCTTTAGTTTTTCAAGAAGCTCGGCTCCCTCTTCTTTTACCCGGCAGACTTCTTCTAAAAAGTCCGGTAAGAGTTCTTCCACTACCTCTTTTTGCTTTAACTTCAGGGCACTTTCTACTTGTTTAGTTAACTCCTGTAATTTGGGTACCCCTGTATAACAGCATGCGCCATGTAAACGGTGGATTTCGGTATTTAAGTCTTTGAAATCTTTGTTTTTCCACGCATCTTTGATGATATGGTTAGACTCAGGTAACATTTTGATGAAATCATCCAATAACTCTACCGACACAGCCGGGTTGTGATTAGAACGTTTAAGTGCCAGAGACCAATCAATAGTAGGGAGTGTGGGCGAGTGTGGTTCAACATTACGACACCAACGATGGATAAGGTCGAGTAAGTTGGTGACTTCGATTGGCTTAGGCAGGTAATCATCCATACCCGAGGCCAATAGTCGCTCCTGTTCTTCTTTAAAGGCATGGGCGGTAACTGCAACAATCGGCGTACCCAAATTTAATGCTGATTTGCGGATCAGTTGAGTGGCTTGTAACCCATCCATGCCAGGCATCTGGACATCCATCAGGATTAAATCGAACTCCTGCGTCTGACAACGGTTGACTGCATCCGGTCCACTCATTGTCGTAATTAACTCCACCGGCGAATTATTTAGCCAGGTATGTAATAGCTTTAGGTTCATGTCCATATCGTCAACCGCCAAAATACGCACGCTTGGTAAGTTATTGAGCTTACTGTGCATTGGGTTGCGCATGGCATCGGCTTTTTGATAAAGCAAACTTTCCAGTTTTGTGATGGTTAACGGCATTCGGATTTGGGTATGGAAATGCTGCGTTAAACTAGGGTATTGGTTAAATGGCTCAGGGCCTGAATACCAGAGAATGCGTTTTTGTGCAGAGAACTGGATAATTTCACTAAGGTAACTGTCACGTTTACTCGACTTGCTAACCGGCACAACGGCAAATAAATAGTCCGGATTGGTGGCGGGGAGGCGTTTTAAAAACGCCACTGACTCAACAGAAGTAACGTGTGCGCCTAGATAACGTAAAATGGAAGCGCTGGCTTGTCGGGTCTCAGGAACCGGATCAATTAAAACAATATGCTTTCCGGTCCATTCTGAAGAATGGGTCAGTGAAAACTTCTGACTTAACTGATTCATCCTTAGCGTGACGGTAAACTTACTGCCTTGACCTGGGGTACTTTTTAAATGCAAGGTTCCACGCATTAAGCGAACCAGCTCTCTACAGATCACCAGGCCAAGACCTGTACCCTGATAATTGCGATTTAACGCATCATCAACTTGTGAAAATGCCGTAAACAGTTTTTTCTTATCCTGTCTGCTGATACCAATGCCGGTATCTTCCACGTTTATCTCTACCTCATGGATACCGTGAGGCAGGGAGCGGCCTCTAGCCGACAAAGTGATTGTGCCTCTGTTGGTAAATTTAAGCGCATTACTTAACAGGTTATTCAGTACTTGCTTGATGCGAAACATGTCCCCGATGAGCTTTTCAGGTAATGGGGCAACCTGAAACACAAACTCGATGCGTTTTGCGTGAGCAGACTTAGCCATCAGGTTCACCATTTCTTCGAGCAGTTGATTTGGCGAAAAAGGCTGATTGTTAATAGTTAACTTACCGGCTTCAATCTTAGAAAAATCCAGTACGTCATTGACAATCGTCAGTAAGTTATCTGCGGCCGTACTGATAATCCGGGCTTGCTCTTGTTGATCATTAGGAAGTGAAGAATGCTGAAGTTCGCGACTAAAGCCCAAAATAGCATTAAGTGGGGTGCGGATTTCATGGCTCATGTTCGCTAAAAACTGCGACTTTACGTTACTGGCTTTTATCGCATCTTTTCTGGCAATGTCCAAACGTGCGTTTTGCTCTTCAATTAATTCCATATTGTTGCGTAAGTCATTGGTTGCTTGTTCGACCTCAGACTCTAACTGACTGCGACTTTTTTCCATTAATGCAATCGAAAACAGCCCTGCTTCCAGGAACACACCCACCTGGAAACAGTACGTGGTAAAGGTATTCGACGGCAAGGCGCCCACTAAGCTTAACATGCCAATAATGGCGCCTAATGCCAGCATGCCCCAGGCAAAAATAAAATATCGGGCAGGTTTGAACTGGTTCATGAATGCTTCAAAGCCAGCGTAAACGTAGCTGAGAATGGCCACGATACCTACGCCATATACCATATTATTTTTCCACACATGCGGTAGCCAGCCGGTAATGCAGATAACGCCCAGTGCACATTGGGCAATGATCAGTGTCAGCACCGCTGGGTGGGCAGTACGAGCATTTTTTTTGGTTTCCAGAAAAAACAGGGCGAATAGGCCTGAACTCACACCGATAATAATGAAGATTAATTCGGTGTGTGAAACCACCCAGGGTGGTAACCCGTCCTTGGCAATAAGCTGAATATGACCGCCCCAGACAAATTGCCACAATAAAACCGCACTGATATAACCTACATAAGCGAGCAGGGCCGGCTCACGGACACCAAAATATAATACCAGGTTGTAGATGGCCAGTATCACCAGCCCGCCGTAGAACAGCCCCCACAATATGCTATCTACCTGCATATTAAAGCTATGGATGGGCTCAGGGGTGACGACCAATGGAACAATCAGGCTGGAGGAGCGACTTTCCACCCGAATGAATAACTCTGTTGGTGTTGCATCAGGTAGCGAGGTACGAAGAGTCGGTACACGAAACCGCTGTGATGGTTGTAATTTACCTTGAAAGCTTTGCTGTACAACTTCACCGTTTACGACCAGGTAAAAATCCACTTTGTCTAACTGACTGAAATTGACTGAAAATACCCAACGGGTATCGTTGCTTACATTGGAAAACCGGCTTACCAACCATAGCCCTTTAGTGTGAAAGCCAAAATTAGGGTTTCTTTCCGTGTGCCATTGAAAGCTCTGGCGTCGGTCAAGCGCTTCGCTGATGGTGAGCTCTTCACTGCCTTCAAAGTAGAACGCAAAGTTATTGGCCAGGTTGGTTTGGGAAGTGGCGTCAAATAACTGGATAGTAGATTGCGAATGCGCGGCCAGTGACCAAAACAAGGCCAATATCACTACTATATGCTTTACCATTTTGAGACAGGACATTGTTATTGTTTTAATCGGCTTCTGGGGGTTGCGTTTGTCCTCTATTAAACCACTGTGATCGCCATTTGACAAAAGTTCAGGTGAATATTGTTAATACAAGCTATGGCCAATATTGCGTTACAGATGAGTTTGACTCACAATGGCTGCATCGATGTGTAAGGTAGTCCATTAAAATAATAACACCATGAATGACGAAATTATTGTAAACCGGGACGGAGTCGAGCAGCTTCCGCTCAAACGTTTTACCGAAGATGCTTACTTGAATTATTCCATGTACGTGATCATGGATCGTGCGTTGCCCAACATCGGGGATGGCTTAAAGCCAGTACAGCGCCGCATCATCTACGCTATGTCTGATCTTGGGTTGAGCGCATCTGCCAAATACAAGAAATCCGCTCGTACCGTAGGGGACGTGCTGGGTAAGTTTCATCCTCATGGGGATTCGGCCTGTTATGAAGCCATGGTGTTGATGGCGCAACCTTTTTCATATCGCTATCCATTGATTGACGGACAAGGTAACTGGGGTGCACCCGATGATCCCAAATCCTTTGCTGCCATGCGTTATACCGAAGCTCGTCTTTCTCGTTTTAGTGAGGTGTTGCTTAGCGAGTTGGGGCAAGGCACCGTCGATTGGATGCCAAACTTCGATGGTACATTGAACGAACCAAAAGTCTTGCCGTCGCGGTTACCGCATATCTTATTAAATGGAGTAACGGGGATCGCGGTGGGAATGGCAACCGATATCCCTCCTCATAACGTACGTGAAGTTGCGAACGCGTGTGCCTTGCTGCTCGATAATAACAAGGCTGAATTGCATGAATTGATTGACCATGTGCAAGCACCGGACTACCCCACGGAAGCTGAAATCATCACGCCAAGAGCGGATATCGCCAAGCTTTACGAAACGGGCCGAGGCTCAATTAAAATGCGCGCCGTATTTCAGACCGAAAGCGGTGATATTGTTATCACCGCGCTGCCGCATCAGGTTTCCGGCGCAAAGATTCTTGAACAAATCGCTGCACAGATGCAAGCCAAAAAATTACCCATGGTTAGTGACTTGCGGGATGAATCAGATCATGAAAACCCCACTCGCTTAGTGATAACTCCACGCTCCAATCGCGTGGACACTGAGCAATTAATGCAGCATCTGTTTGCCACCACGGATCTTGAAAAAAGCTATCGCGTCAACCTGAATATGATTGGCCTTGATGGCCGGCCCCAGGTAAAAGACCTGCGCACAATCTTAACTGAGTGGTTAACGTTTCGTCGCGATACGGTAACCCGACGTTTACAGTATCGTTTAGATAAAGTGCTGGCTCGACTGCATATTCTTGAAGGTTTGATGATTGCCTTTTTGAATATAGATGAAGTGATCGACATCATTCGTCATCATGAAGAGCCTAAAGCGGAGCTAATGCGCCGCTTTTCCCTATCTGATCGTCAGGCTGAAGCCATTCTGGAGTTGAAGTTACGCCACTTAGCCAAATTGGAAGAGATGAAAATTCGTGGCGAACAAGATGAACTTGAAGAAGAACGCAAACAGCTTGAGACCCTGCTCGGCTCGGATCGCCGCTTAAAAACGTTAATTAAAAAAGAAATTTTGGCTGATGCAGAAAAATATGGCGACGACCGCCGCTCACCTATTGTTGAGCGGGTAGAGGCCAAAGCACTGTCAGAAAAGGAGCTCATTCCTTCAGAAGCCGTTACGGTAGTATTATCGGAAAAAGGTTGGGCGCGCTGCGCCAAAGGGCATGATGTTGATGCCTCGGCCTTAAACTACAAAGCCGGTGATGCTTACCTTGCCAGTGCTACAGGAAGAAGTAATCAGCCAGCAGTCTTTTTAGATACTTCAGGCCGGGCGTTTTCCTGCGACGCACATAGTCTGCCCTCTGCGCGTAGCCAGGGTGAACCACTGACCGGGCGCTTTAATATTGTCGGCGGTGAACAATTTTCCCATGTGCTGATGGGTAAAGATGAGCAGCGCTATTTAATTGCCTCGGATGCGGGCTACGGGTTTGTCGGAACATTCCGCGATATGCTCAGCAAAAATAAAGCCGGCAAAGCTTATTTGAGCTTGCCCACCGCCGCTAAAGTGATGCCTCCACAACCGGTCTCCGATCCGGCGACAGACTGGTGTCTGACGATTTCAAATGAAGGCCGCATGTTGCTTTTCCCGTTACGCGATCTACCCAGCCTGGGTAAGGGTAAAGGAAATAAACTGCTAAATATACCGGGAGCTAAAGCGCAAGCCAGAGAGGAGTACGTTAAAGTCGCCGCGGTTGTACCGCAGGGGGCTAACGTGAAAATTGTTGCAGGCAAACGCAATATGACCTTAACCGCTGCAGATCTGGAGCATTATCAGGGAGAACGAGGTCGTCGGGGCAATAAATTGCCCAGAGGCTTACAACGTGTGGATGACATTGAAATAGAAAAGAGAGTCGAAACTGCCATGCTGGCAGAAGAGGAAAGTATCGATTCGACACCACCAAGTGATTCAGAATAGGCTAACCTTCTAGAGGATAGCCACATTTAAACCGTTAGCACACATAAGGGGATGCTATGCTGGGGATCGTTTTTACTTCCCTGATCGATATGCTTGAAGAAAAGGTATCACCAGATTTTGCCGATGATGTGCTCGAAGAAGCCAACCTTGAGAATGAAGGCGCATTTACATCGGTTGGTTATTATCCATTTTCTGAGATGCAAAAAATTGTCGGGGTGCTGGTGGAAAAAACTGGCACGTCAGCCGAAAAATTACTATATGACTTTGGTTACTATCTTTTTGATAAATTAGCCAAAGCGCATGGCCAGGTGTTGGCAGGACGGAAAAATATTCTCGACTTATTACAATGTCTTGATGATGATATTCATGTGCAAGTGCGAAAATTGTACCCGGATGCTGATCTTCCTAATTTTACCGTACTTGCAACGACTGAGAATACCATGGCGCTCAAATATCATTCGACTCGCGAACTTTATTCTCTTGCTGAAGGCTTAATGGATGCCGCTGCTGATCATTTTGGTAATAAAATTCACCGTGAAATGATCAAGTTGGACGAGCCACATACCTACCAGTTCAATATTACGCTGGAGGCTTAGTGTCTGATCGCCCCGATCTATCAACGCAAATAGCCAGGCTTGAAAAAAGGATCACCCGTGAAAGGCGAGCAAGGGGAGAAGCTGAAACCCTGCTTACAGATAAAAGTCTCGAGTTATTCAACGCGTTACAAACGTCCAAAGAATTACAAAAAAAGCTGGAGTTGGCGCTATGGGCGTCACAAGAGTCCTTTTGGGAATGGCATGCCAAAAGTGATGCGTTTGAGTTACGAAGCTTTGGCTTAGAGGAAGGGCAAGAGGTACAGTGGAAAGGCAGTGCGTTAAGTTTATTGCGCTTCGTGCACAAGGATGACTTAAGTAACCTGGAGTTTCATTGGACGCTTGCATCGCTGAGTGGTAGTGACCGAATCGAAGTGGCCTTTCGCTTCAAGCGCGAAGGTAAATACCAATGGATCAGACTACGTGGTCGCGTACTGCAACGGGACGAACAAGGCACCGCACTGCATATTGTAGGAACAACGCGAGACATCACGCAGGAACGTAAAGCCGAACAGTCCTTTCATTTAATGGCATCAGCGTTTTCCAGCTCCCGTGAACCCATGCTGGTATTGTCTTCCAATCTTATTATAAATGAGTGTAATACTGCATTTATTCGTCTGATGCGGTTGTCTAATAAAAAGAAATGTCTCGGCGAGCCGTTGCATAAATTGTTACCTGAAGCTAAAAAAGAGCTCGGACTCCTATCAAACCGCCGTCAGATAAGGTTTGAAAGTACGTTACATACCTATAGCGGCCGATTAGTGCCGGTGGACATCTCAATCGCTTTATTTGAAACCAATTATCAGGCTTCCACTTACCTTATTGCGACCATGCGCGATGTCAGTGAACGTAAACAAAATGAAGCTCGTTTGCGAAAAATGGCGTTGCACGATGATTTAACGGGTCTGAAAAACAGAAATGGTCTGCGCGACGCGTTACAAGTATTGGCAAAGAAAGACAGGAAATTTGTAATGATGTTCATCGATCTTGATGGCTTCAAACAAATAAATGACGCCGCTGGCCATGAACAAGGGGACGAGTGTCTGCAACGTGTGGCGAAGATACTGCACTCGAGGTTTAGTCACGACTGTATTACTACCCGTTGGGGGGGCGATGAGTTTGTGGTTGTGATAACACGATCGACCTTGGAAAAGGTTCGCAAATTAGGTGAGAACCTGATCCAGGATATCGAAGCTGAAAAGATAAAAACAAGCAATGCGGAACTGAACCTGTCGGCAAGTATCGGTTTGGCGGAATTCCCTACTGATGGCGATTCAGTAGACAGTGTTTTGCAAAATGCCGATGCCGCTATGTATCAGGCGAAGACCACAGGTAAAGGGAAAGTACATATCTACCAGCAAGGGTTGCTGGAGAGTATGAAAGAACGTGTCAGTATGTTGGCTGACCTGAGGCGCTCCATCAATCACGGCGGCCTGGATTTCTATATACAGGGTAAATACAGTGTCGATGGTATCTTAAGAGGTGGTGAGCTGCTTTGTCGTTGGCGCTCCTCCATCTTAGGAACAATTACGCCAGGGGTATTTATTCCATTGGCGGAAACACATCAGTTAGATAAAGACATCGGCTTGCTTGCACTTGACGCCGCCTGTGATTATATCTCCATGATGGAAACACAAGGCATGATGTTACCTCTTTCTGTCAATGTCAGTGCAAATCAGGTGTTGGATAAAAATTTTGTACAGCAAGCCCAAAAAATCTGTGCAGATAGCGATGTTCCAACGAGTTGCATTGAGCTGGAATTAACCGAATCGATTTTTATTCGTGACCACAAAAGTGCGCTGCGTTCATTGAGTGCCTTAAGGGAAGCTGGATTCAGATTGGCATTAGATGATTTTGGATCAGGCTTTTCATCATTAAGTTATTTGCGTAGTTTTACTTTCGAAGTGGTTAAGCTGGATAGAAGTTTAATCACAGACATTCATATCGATAGTAAGGCGCTGTCCTTGTTTCAAGGTATCGTCGCGATGTTACATTCACTGCAAATCGATGTGGTCGCAGAGGGCGTCGAACATGCTGAATATTTGCCGCTTTTAAAAGAGGCGAACGTCAGTCAGGTACAAGGGTTTTATTTCGAGAAACCCATGCCGTATGATTTGTTTATCCAAAAACATCAAAAACGTTAGTTGGCCGAAACAAGCGCCAGTCCTGACGAGACCGCGTCGCTACGCCCCGATTGATAACGAAACTGATAACCAACGCCCCAAATCGTTCGAATAAAGTCACTCAACGGCGCCGCGTGATGCAATTTAGCACGCAAGCGATTAACATGAGAGTTTACCGTATGCTCATAACCGTTATGCTGATAGCCCCAAACAGAATCTAATAACTGAGTCCGGTTAAATACCTGATTGGGATGACTTGCCAGATAAGAAAGTAAATTAAACTCTGTGTACGTAAGTTCGATGTCCATTCCATTGAGCGTTACTGAGTGTTGATGAGAATCGATAACTAATGTACCCCGTTGAATCAGGTGAGGGGGCGTGACAGCAGTAGGTTGGTAATTGCTTTGCTGATGTTTCAGTTGCACCCGGACCCTGGCTTGTAGCTCTCGCGCATGGCATGGGTAGGAAATAAAATCCTCCGCACCTAATTCTAATCCTAACACCCGATCGGCAGGAGAATGACTGGTACTGATAAAAATGAGAGGAGGGGGCGTGGGCTGGTTTAAGATTTCTCTGCATAAATCAAATCCACTTTTTGACGAGACCACTATATCCAGCATGATCAATGAAAATTGATTGGTTTCAAGCCAACTTTTTGCATCGTCAAAACTGTCGGTTTGTTTCACGCAAAGCTCGATTTCTTTAAGGCTTTGACAAATTTGCCGTCGAAATGTGGAATTATTTTGTATCAGTAAAATCACCTGTTCGCTCCAGCCTGCCCATTTATTAAGCAGACCGGAGGTCTTAAGAAATTATTCCACGCGTGTAACAGAAATAGTAAATGAAGGGTTGTCGAAACGGTGTTCCTGCGTCAATACAGAGGTTTCCAGTCCATCATCCATGGTTACCGTGCCAGCATGTAAAGAAACCCGGTCAGTTTCTTCGCGGCCCTCGCTAGCTCCCTCTCCTCCATCCGCTGGACCAGGAATGGTGCCTGCTGCTTCAGAGTTGGTTTCCGTACCCGCATCATACACATTGACCCAAAATGAAACGGTTTGGTCGACTTCGAGATCCTCCAGCGCATAACCTGTGATACCAGTAAAGCCATCATTGGTGTTTACCAGCATGGTGGCTACCGTAAGCCACACTGCCGGCTCATCATCAACAGACACAGTCAGTGTTTCAGTTTCCCCCGGAGCGAGTGGAGCAGTGCCAGATTCAGCGCCCAGTACATTATCGGTTTCAATAATAGCACTGTTATCACCCGCTTCAGCAAGCAAGGCCAAGGCATCGCTTGCCGCTTCGCCCACGCTCCAGAAGCGACTATCATCGGTTAACATCACTGCTACCGGCGATAATGGTTGCGCCGCCGTACCATTGGTGATGGTGACTTGATAGGTCGTGGTGACAGGTTCCGGATCAGGATCGGGCACGACAACCTCATCATCGTCATCATCATGCCCGCAAGCAGTCATGCCAAGCGCTGCTGCGAGTAGCAAAGAGGCGGTTCGTTTTGAAAGATTCATAAGGCCTCCTTATTCACTGACAACGATAGTGATTTTGGCGACCGGATTCAGCCAACGTTGCGTTGTATTACTCACATCACTGACTCCACCTGCTGGCTCGTTGTCTCCTAAGTTACCCGGATGGATATGCACTGTAGCGTTGCTGATGGTGGCAGTAACCCCACTACCGCCCGTGCCCACGAGTTCTTCAAGAGGGGGAGGGACGGGCATGCCTGGCTCACCAGGTACACCACTGCCGCGGATTTCGTCATTGGCTTCAGTGCCGGCATCGTACGCATTTACATGCACCGTATATTCACCAGCTTCTGCTGGGATGGTGTAACTGTTCAAGCCGATGAACGCATCGTTGGTTGGTAATAGCATAGCCACTACGGTCAATTGTGTGTTTCCCTCGGCGGTGCTCATCATTGCCATAGTGGTCGCAGTAGGCCCTAATAAACCTTCGGCTGGGTTGGCCACCGAGTCAGCTCCAATACTGTCAGCGACCGTCATTAAAGGTGCGATATCCCCACCCTCTGCCATTGCCTGAAGTTCAGGTGATGCGGATTCGCCTAAAGCAAATAAGGCCGCATCAGCAGAGTGGGCAGTAACCAGCAGCGGAGTGAAGTAAATGCCACCGGTCAGATTTTGAATATGCACTTCGATTTCGGCTGCTGACAGATTCGTGCTGCCAGTGGCAGCGACTAAGCTGGCTAGCATCAAAGATAATTGAAATTTCATAATAACTCCCTGAGTTGCTTTTAGGTCTTAACTCAGGTCAGTGTGGCGCATAAATTTCGCGTATTTATCACGAAACCATAACGATTTCATCACGATTTACCCAGTCGTAAAATTGGAACAACGATTGCTGTTCTTCTGCAAGCTGCGATTTTTGTTCGTAGTTTTAGCTAACTATTCACCAAATGAACTACTAATTACGAAATTGGATTATTTAAGCCATGACAAAACAGAATAAAAAATACGTCACCCTTGCCGGTATGTTTCTGCTAGGTATGATGCAACAAGCCTCTGCCGCACAAGATAGTTTGGAAAGCGAGATACTTGAAGCGGACACCCGATTTTTTAATGCTTTCAATACATGTGATCTCAACGTCATGGGACAAATGTTCAGTCCCGATTTAGAGTTTTACCATGATAAGACGGGGTTAAAGGGCTATGAAGAAACCATGCAGGCAACCAGAACAAATTGCGCAAGGAAATTAGGGTTAGTTCGCACGCTTGATGAGGATAGCCATCAGGTTTATCCAGTCAAAAACTTTGGCGCTATCCAACTGGGAGAGCACACCTTCTGTCATGTGGAGAATGGCAAAAATGATTGTGGCACCTTTGGCTTTACCACTGTTTGGAAAAAAACTGAATCGGGCTGGCAAATGCACCGAGTCACTAGCTACGACCATTAGACTATTTACAGTTAGCTTAAATCGTGACCGCACCGGGCGGTCACGCGAAAGGGCAGAAAGCAGGTACTAACGGCGCAGGTAGCTTCGGACTGAATTTACCCGAGGATAAGGATTTATGGGTATGCATCGCGTATGCAACTTCGTGGGTGTTCGCCTTTTGAGGAGCTAAGGTGTCAGCGCCGTGTTTATTTCGGTGCTTATTGTAAATGCCGCACCGGTATAGCCGCACAATCCCGTGCCATGTTTAGTGACTTTACTTGAGTCAGCAAGCCCCTTGCTCTCATCAACTGGGGTTTAGTGGCTTGCATAGCGTCGTGTACTAATCGAAAATATTGGCTAGTTGTCGTTAGCGCCTTGTGTGGGCAGTCTGTAAAACGGCAGACGTGTTATTGTGGTCTTCATTCCCACTACTGATGAGCAGGATATGCGTGGATGATCCGAAATTATTATGAAACAAAAATGAAAGTTCAACATGCTGCACACAATGGGCAGGGCGCTGTTGAATTATATGAAATATGGAACAGGTCAGATTTTTTAAGTAACTGTGATTTTATTGACAGACAGGTTATTCCGCCTAATTCTGCGGTTGGCTACCACAAACATGGCAATGATGAAGAGATGTATATTGTTCTTGAGGGGACAGGAACAATGCTTATTAATAATCAGGCCGTAAAAATTAAAAAAGGAGACATGATAAAAAATCCGCCTTACGGCGAGCACGGCCTGGTTAATGACTCAGATGCGAATATTGATTTATTAATCATTAAATTCAGTCTTGAGTAACCTCTTAACTGTATTAATATTCAGAGAGCAGACAACAGGCCCTAAGTTTATTCTTTAGGTGGCGCTAATAACTGCCTTCCCGAGTCAGGCAGCATGCTCATATCGACGTGCACATTCATCTTAATTGCTTCCTGCCCAATAATCTCACCAATTTGCTCTGGCGTGGCGTTGGGAGCTTTTTTGATCGCCGCTTCAACGGCTTCGAAAAACATATCAAAATGCCCAGGGGCTACAATGACCAGCAAGTGCACCGGTTCGTCGTAGGGGTTCCAAAAGCCATGCATGTAGCCTCTGGGAAGTGAGGCAATGGTGCCTGCGTCCGCCGTTATTTCTTGGTCAATATTCAGAAAGTGGACTTTGCCTTTCAGCACAATGAATATTTCATCTTCATTTTCATGACGGTGGGGTGGGGCACCTAACGATTTAGGCGGTAAGGTTTCTTCGAACAGGGCGACCTGGCTCTTCAGGTCACCCACTCGAACATGGTGATGAATGTTGCGGCCCACGTATTCGGTTACTTTCCCTTCGCCTAACTTGGATAGTTTGGGCGTGTGGTCGGTGTGTTCATTACTGGCGATCGCGGAAAAAGCACATAAGGTTGCGGCAAAAGCAATGAGTTTCATCTACCTGTTTCGCTGAGTTATTTTTAGCATGGTTAAGGTTTAGAACAAAAAATACTGTTGCGCAATGGGGCGTTCAAAAAACAGTGACACGATCTAATGCGTGACGATTTAGTCCGCTCTTAATGCTTCCTTTACCGCGTATTCAGCATGAATTTGGGTAGTATCGAAAAGTGGCACCCGGGTGTCCTTTTGACTGATTAACAGGCCAATTTCGGTACAACCTAAAATGACCCCTTGGGCGCCTTCTTTATAAAGCTGCTCAATTATGCGGATGTATTCCTGTTGAGATGTATTTTCCAGCTTTCCCTGACACAGTTCATCGAAGATCACGCTATCAATTATCATTTGATCATCACAAACCGGCGTTAACACATTCAAGCCAAACTTGTCCATTAGGCGCTGTTTATAGAACGGTCGCTGCATGGTGAACTGTGTTCCCAGTAAACCTACGTGCTTGATTCCCTGCGCTTTAAGTGTTGCGCCTGTGGCATCGGCAATATGCAATAAAGGAATAGAAATGGCAGCTTCAATCGCAGGGGTAACGATGTGCATGGTGTTGGTGCAAAGCAGTAAAAAGTCCGCTCCGGCGGCCTGAACTTGTTGCGCGGCGTTGGCCAGTAGCAGGCCCGCTTTGTCCCACTCCCCTCGCTTTTGACACGCCTCAATTGATGCAAAATCCACACTGACCATGGCAATTTGGGCAGAGTGCAAACCGCCTAACTGGCGCTTAATCAAAGAATTAATCCGGCGGTAATAACTTGCGGTACTTTCCCAGCTCATGCCGCCCAGTAAGCCAATGGTTTTCATTCTGCCTCTCCTGTACCGATATTGCGCCTGTACATGTAGTTTTTCAGCGCAGCCGCGTTTGCATGTTTACTTCGTTGCAGACCCTCAACTACACCAGACTGATCCTGGCTATTTTTATGTTGCCCCAGCTTTTCCCTCGCATCAATATGCGTAATGCGAATCTTGAAGCCGATTATCCCCGTTAGCAATCGTTTCTGATAGGCTATTGGCAAACGCTGGTGATCCTCAAGCAAGTCAGGCTCATACTGCGCGATTAGCTGTCTGACCTGGGTTAATGTAGCTGTTTCATCTAGTTTTTCAATAACACCCTGACAGTGCACCGCCGTATAGTTCCAAGTTGGAACCGCCACAGGAGTGGAATACCAGGTCGGTGAAATATAACTATGCGGACCAGTAAATACCGCCAACACCTGTTCCTCATCAGTAAAGTTGCTGTGCGAGTTTGCTTTAGCGATATGTCCGTAAAGTGTGCCTGACTTACCCTCTTCCGGGTTGAGGTAGAGCGGTAGGTGGGTCGCATTGAGACAGGGAGATACCAGTAGTGCAAAGCC
Organism: uncultured Alteromonas sp.; assembly: GCA_964601635.1. Lineage (GTDB taxonomy): Bacteria > Pseudomonadota > Gammaproteobacteria > Enterobacterales > Alteromonadaceae > Alteromonas. The sequence goes on from CAZROH010000020.1 coordinate 24,611, forward strand.
GTTCTCGTGAATAAATTGATGGATAGCCTGCACTTTACTCATGCTTTCTTTTGCGGGTACATGCATCTTTTAATCGACTCGTTACGCTTTATGCGCCAATTTATGTGCGTGTTTTTCCCACTCTTGGCCATTGAAATCAGCCATAATGAAGTCGGGAAGGTCGCCGTCTAAGCAACGGGCGTTTACACTTATGCCGTTGGGATTTGAGCGGGGGATATAAAACGATTTTACGCCGCAGTTTGCGCAAAAATAGTGTTTGGCCACATGGGTATTGAACGTATAGCAGTGTAACTTTGTCCAGTCCGTGTGCAGAGTGAATTGGGTGGTGGGTACAATGAGATGCAAAAAGCCGGTTTTGTGGCATATAGAACAATTGCATGCCTCTACATCGACCTGTTCTTCACAGGTTACAGAAAACTGAACCTGCTTACAATGACAACCCCCATGATACGTTTTCATATTTGCTCCAAAAAAAAGGCTCCTTTACAGGAGCCTTTTAAATTATTTGGTATTAGTACTTTCGAAAATCTTGTCCGCCGACTCGGCTACGAACCCATGGTACAACTCGCCGTCAGGCATTTTGTAGCGTTGCGCAAATTCGTAAAAGCAACTTGGAATTTCTTTTTCAACACTACCAAATTTGACCACCTGGCGATCCGCCATGATAGATGACTGAGCAAGGAAGACGTCTTCACCGCCCTTGATCTCGCCACCTACCGTGTTGAGGGGGAACCCTGCACTTTTCAGTAGCGAGTTTACCTCTGCCAATGTATCAATATGCTGTAAGTGGTTAACACTCACGGTGAAGTGGTTGGCTCGAAAACCCCATGCTGCTAACCAGCTGGCGTACTCTGACTCTTCACGCAGCACTTCGTATTCTTCTTGGGTTAATTCCCAGTGCCGACCAGAATACAGAAAGTTTTCATTCTTCACTGCTTGTGCATCCATTTGCGCAACCAGTTTGTTAATAATCGCTTGCGACTGTTCTGTTAACTCCTGAACACGCAATTCACTAATAAAAACCTTTGGTTGGGTGGTATCCGGGTGTTCAAAGTGGCGGGCGTCCAATTTCTTGGCTTCAAAATTATAAGCGCCTTTTTCTTCATAACCCAGCGCCAGAAAATGGGCTGCCAATTTGTCTAACGATGTTTTGTCTAAATTAAAAGTGCGAAAAGCAACATGGTCGTTCACGATCTCACTGCTACCTTCTTCATCTTCAAGCAGCGCATGCACTTTGTTTGCTGAAGGTGTAATGGCAATGTAATCCTGCCACATGTTGTCAAACAATGTATTAATATCGGTATGCATTAATGTCAAATCCTGCTAATGCGTTAGAGTGAAAGGCCGGGGCTTAACTGGCCTGGAAGCGTCACTTTATCTAATTCGACTGACGCCACAGGGTAAGCACAATAGTCAGCGGCATAGTAAGCACTGGCACGGTGGTTTCCACTTTCACCAATGCCACCAAATGGGGCGGCACTGCTTGCGCCAGTGATAGGACGGTTCCAGTTAACAATACCAGCACGGATGCGGGCGAAGAAATAACGGTAATCTTCTTCGCTATCACCGATAAACCCTGCTGATAATCCGAAACGTGTATTATTCGCTTCAGCAATTGCGGCATCAAAATCAGTGTAACGAATGACTTTTAGTAACGGGCCAAAGTGTTCTTCATCAGGCATTTTATCGAGCATATTTGTTACATCAATTATGCCGGGAGTAACAAACCCTTTTGCGGTGTCTTGTTGCTCCATGCGAACCAACACCTTGCCGCCCAGTCCTTCGAGTTCTTGTTGCGCGCTTACCATCATGCTGGCGGCGTTGGCAGAAATCATAGCTCCCATAAAGGGCTGTTCCTGGGCGTCATAGTCACCCACCTTGATATTGTTGGTCACCTCTATTAAGCGTGATAACAGCGCGTCGCCTTGCTCACCGGCAGGCACAAATAGTTTGCGTGCGCAGGTACAACGTTGACCCGAAGTCACGAAAGCTGATTGTACAATATCGTGTACCGCAGCATCAGTATTAGCGACATCTTTGACAATCAGTGGGTTGTTCCCCCCCATTTCCAATGCCAGTATTTTGCCAGGATGACCCGCAAATTGCTCATGCAACAACTTACCAGTACGTGAGCTACCTGTGAAAAACAGGCCATCTAAACCATCATGGCTGGCTAGTGCCTTGCCTGTTTCCACTTCACCTTGCACCAGGTTTAAAACCCCTGCGGGTAAGCCTGCTTCATCCCATAGTTTTACGGTTTCCTGAGCCACTAACGGGGTCAGATCAGACGGTTTGAATACAATGGTATTCCCTGCAAGCAATGCCGGAACAATATGGCCATTTGGCAGGTGACCAGGGAAGTTATAAGGACCGAATACGGCTACTACACCATGTGGTTTATGACGAATAAAAGCCTGACCGACGGGCATTGGATTTTCCACCGTGCCTGTACGTTCGTTGTATGCGCGCTCAGAAATGCCGATTTTGCCCATCATAGCGCCCACTTCAGTCGCGGTTTCCCATTCTGGTTTACCGGTTTCTTTCGCAATCACTTTCGTTAGATGAGGCTTGTTTTGTTCTAACAAGTTTCCAAATCGCTTGATCACATCCAGCCGTTCTTCAGGTGATTTCATTGCCCAGGCAACCGCTGCATTACGTGCAGCACTGATGGCGGCGTTCACCTGGTCGATAGTGGCAGACTTGCCTTCCCAAATTACTTCATTTTTAGCCGGGTCAATGGATTTAATATCGTGGCCTTCGCCAGCTAACCACTCACCATTTATATAGTGTGTTGTTTGCATGTAAATTCCTGTATTTAGTCTCTGAAATGAACCGGGGCGAAACGTATCGCGTCCCCTTCCGAGATTTTTAGCAGTGCGGCTGTTTGACGTGACACAGCAACCACCTGTTGCTCTTCGCTCACAGCCATCTCCGTTGCGACAGCACGAAAATTCTGCACCGATGTATTAATCATATAATGTGTCTTGCCTTGTGCAGCGGTTTGATCATCAATGACCACTGGCATTTTACGGCTCGCTAAGGCAGTACGTATGTAACTTAAATTAGCTTCAACGGTAGGCCCGGCATCAAAGATGTCTACGTATCCGCGACAACAAAAGCCCTCTTCTTCAAGCATGCGTAATGCCGGACGGGTTTTTTCATGCACTTTGCCGATAACCGCCTGCGCATCTTCACTTAATAAGCTTACGTAAACAGGGTGCTTTGGCATCAGTTCCGCGATAAATTCTTTATTGCCTATTCCGGACAAATAATCAGCGGTGGGGAAGTCCATTGAAAAGAAGTGATCTTCCAGCCAATTCCAGAACGGAGAATTGCCGTCTTCGTCACACACCCCACGCATTTCAGCTATAACGGTTTCAGCAAAACGTTCACGATGCTCCATCATAAACAGAAAACGCATTTTGGATAAAAAACGACCACTGATGCCGCCGCGAGCTTGTTCACGCAAGAACAGCGTACAAATCTCAGTGACACCTGTGTAGTCATTACACAATGTCAGCATATCTACCGTATTGTGTATATTGAGCGCGCGTGATGAGTGAACCACTTTACCCAAATGGTAATGGTAAAACGCATCGTCCAACCCTACTGCCGACTCAATGCCAGATGTTCCTACAACCTCGCCAGTGGAGGTATCCTCCATGACGAACAAATAGGATTCCCCGCCTGGAGCCGTAGGGGTTGAAGCAAATGCCTCTTCAGCGCGTGTTATTTTGTTTTCCAGCAATTCCTGATTAACCGGTAACGACGTAAAGCCGATACCGGATTCTTCAGCAATCGCGTGTAACGCATCATAATCAGCTGCGGTGATTGGGCGAATTATCTTCATGTTCGCTTACTCGACTTCAAGCTGCATTATTCAGCATTAACAACAGTAGCTACAGCGCGTTCAAAGCGTGCCATACCTTCCCTGATATCTTCTTCACTAATAACCAGTGATGGCGCAAAACGGACGACATTAGCACCTGCAACCAGACACATAAGTTTTTCGTCTGTTGCCGCGTTTAAAAAATCACGTGCTTTACCATGGAATTTTTCAGTCAGTGCGCAGCCCAGTAACAAGCCTTTGCCACGTACTTCTTCGAAGAAAGGATACTTCTTGTTGATATCATTAAGCAAAGAACGGAACAGTTCTTCCTTGGCGAGCACACCTTTGAGTACCGACTCATCATTAATGATATCCAATACGCGTTCTGCTACAGCACAGGCCAGCGGATTACCACCGTAGGTACTGCCGTGAGTGCCTGGCTTAAGCGACGCTGCAATTTCAGCTGTCGTCAGCATAGCACCAATCGGGAATCCTCCACCAAGTGCCTTCGCCGTCGTTAAAATATCCGGGGTCACACCCAGGCCCATATAGGCGTACAAATGACCGGTGCGACCGACACCCGATTGCACTTCATCAAAAATCAGCAGCGCATTGTGCTTATCGCATAATTTGCGAACGCCTTTTACGAAGTCTGGATCCGGAGAAATGATACCCCCTTCTCCCTGCAGCGGCTCCATCATTACGGCGCATGTATTATCAGAAATCAGTGCTTCAAACGCGGCTAAATCATTGTAGTCACAATGGTCAATCGCACCAGGTTTAGGGCCGAATCCATCAGAGTAGGCCGCCTGACCGCCGACGGTGACGGTAAAGAAAGTACGTCCGTGGAACCCTTTATTAAACGCGATAATTTGATTTTTGCTTTCGCCGAACTTATCCAGTGCATAACGACGCGCTAATTTTAATGCGGCTTCGTTAGACTCTGCACCAGAGTTAGCAAAATAAACACGGTCGGCAAAAGTGGCATCAGTCAATTTTTTTGCTAACCGCATAGCAGGCTCATTAGTGAATACGTTGCTCAGGTGCCAAAGCTTGCGACCTTGTTCTTCTAACGCTTTTACAAGCTCAGGGTGGCAGTGACCCAGCACGTTAACGGCTATACCACCGGCAAAGTCGACGTACTCAGCACCGTCCTGATCCCATACACGTGATCCTTCGCCACGAACTGGTACCATGCTAGCGGGGTTATAGTTAGGTACCATGACCTCGTCAAAAGTTGCGCGAGTTACGTTCATTTAATTTACCTCTGAGTCTGGCATTCTCACTCGATTTTGCTGCAAGAAAGAATGCGAAGTTGTTCAAATTAGGCGAGCAGTATGCCATTAACTGTACGAAAAGTCTCCCTCTGAAAGCTGTCTAAGCCCTTTATATTCAAGGGGTTTGGCATAATTTGCAGAATATCTGCATAACTATCTACCTGATGTCGGCGAAGAAATGGTGTACAGAGAATATCCGTTTGAAAGTGGTAAAAATTTCAACAAATTCGCTTTGTTGGTCAGTGCGATATGCAAAGGAGCGGAGCTGAGAATAGCGTCTTTTTGGGATGAGAGGGTAGCAACTCGGCAGCGAATATTATGCTTTTTACGTCGCTGAATGATTATCCATAAAAAAGATTAATTAAAATTGGGAGGACGATTAAATGGTGGTGCAGAAACGGCGGTATGATTAAGAATATCAATCGCCTCTGCTGGAAAGCCACGATTGAGTAAGTGGATTTTAACCATTTTTCTTTCCACACAACGGTTCTGAAGCAACATTCTTACTTTGGCGTACTCTCTGGCCCAGTCTAATACTCTGGCCATTGGGGTGGGTGATTCGTTCACAATTGAACGCATAGTAGAACTTAAGCCTAATTTCCGTGGCGTGATATGGGAAAGCAGGTCAGCGGCCAATGTATCGCCAAACTCTTGTTGCAAAGCAATCAGGTAGTTCGCCGAAGGTGATAGAGTGACCAGCACATTACAGACATCGGTACGGCGTGCTTTCTTCATCTTTTCCATCAGGGTAGCCCGAGTCAATTCAAAAAGTCGGAAGTAAAGCTTGATAAGCAGGCATCGACCCATCACGTGGAATGCACCCAACAAATAGGCAGTGTCACCATTGAGCTCCTTAAGAGGCGCGATAAGTGACGCGCACACGGCGGTTGAACTGCCGAAGGCGAACAGATGATCTTTAATTTCTGGAAATGGATCGGTAGTCTGAGGCAGCGATCGCTTGAAAATCATGTAGGGAATAATTTGTTTCAGGTTTTCTAACCCCAAATAACTTATCGCTGTGCGCAAGGACTCAACCTGAATGCTGTTACCTTTGGCATCCCGTCTTCTGTACTCAGCTAAGTTTACCGTTTTCATAATTTCATACCCAAGCCAGCTATGCGCATCAATATGCTGCTCTACGTTTGCCAGGGTGGTTGTTTGGAGGTTGATGGTTTCAAGAAGGTATTTAACGTCGGTGGAAAACCCAAGATACTGACTACACATTTTTTGTAAATTAGTGGACTTCTTTCTGATCGCCGAAAAAAGCAATCGATGAAAATCATGTGACACCGCATCTTTGAAGGAGGCATCAGTGAGTTCTTGCAAGGTTTGGTTTTTTATCGCGATCCTTTCGATGGACAGAAGTTGTCGTCGCGCTTCTGCTTGTTCTGACTCTTCGTAACTTATGGCTCCGGGTTTGACTTTACCCGCAAGACTTTGTGCGCGGGAAAGAGAAATAAGCAAGTTGTCAAAACGATCAGTGACGCCCGCGTGCGATAATATATTTTGAATGACTGACTTTTTGTCAAAATCACTATGCATTGCGGTCCTTTCTACCATAACCATTTGTGTATCAGTCTGTTAGCCCATTTTGATACAGTTTAGCTCATTAAACAGATTTAACTGGGATAAAGCCAATCGCGCTAGCGTGCTAAATTTAAAAAATTCTTTAGCAGCGAGTGTCCATGTTCCGTTAGTAACGATTCCGGATGAAACTGCACCCCCCAAATGGGTAGCGAAGTATGGGCTAAAGCCATAATTTCATGCACACCATCGTCATTTTCACTCCAGGCATCTACACGTAAGGTGGCAGGCATAGAATCAGGGTGTAACACCAGAGAGTGATATCGGGTAGCATTAAATGGAGAGGGAAGGTTGGCCATAATCCCTTTTTGCTGATGGTAAATCGCCGAGACTTTTCCATGTAATATTTGTCGTGCGCGTACCACCCTGGCACCAAACACCTGGCCAATAGCCTGATGACCTAAACACACACCAAGAATGGGAAGACGTCCGGCAAAGTGTTCGATTGCCGCCAGACTAACTCCTGCCTCGTTGGGTGTGCAGGGGCCAGGAGAGATGACTAAGTGGCTTGGGGCAAGTGCGTCAATTTCCGCTATGCTGAGCTCGTTATTGCGAACAACTTTAACGGCGATATCAAGTTCACAAAAGTAACGTGCCAGGTTATGTGTAAACGAATCAAAATTGTCAATCAATAACAGCACGATTGTGTTCCTGGCACCTTAAATTAGCGCGGCGTGGCGATGAAACCCAGCGCTTTATACGTATTGGCTAAGGTTTCTGCTGCGCGAGCGCGAGCTTTTTCAGCACCTTTTTTCATGACTTCATCAAGATAACTGCGATCGTGACGGATTTCCTGATAACGCTGCTGGATTGGAGTTAATAGATTAACCACTGCTTCGGCTACATCACCTTTAAGGTGACCATACATTTTGTCTTCATACTGAGGCACTAAATCAGCAATTGGCTGGCCTGTTGCGCACGATAATAGAGATAGCAGATTCGATACGCCCGGCTTCTCTTTTACATCAAAATATATGCGCGCCTGTTCATCAGAGTCGGTGACAGCACGTTTGATTTTCTTGGTCAGTTTCTTGGGATCTTCAAGTAAACCCACGAAATTATTTGGGTTGGTGTCAGACTTGGACATCTTTTTGTCCGGCTCCTGCAAACTCATGACGCGGGCACCAAACTCTGGAATGAAAGGCTCCGGTAGGGTGAAAATCTCACCGTATAAATTGTTCATGCGGGTAGCAATATCACGCGTTAGTTCGAGGTGCTGCTTTTGATCTTCGCCCACGGGCACCTGATTCGCTTGATACAATAAGATATCTGCAGCTTGCAGCACGGGGTAGCTGTACAAGCCAACATTTATATTGTTGACGTTCCGCGCAGACTTATCTTTAAACTGAGTCATGCGGTTTAGCTCACCCATTTGGGTATAGCAATTAAGTACCCAGGCTAACTGCGCATGTTCAGGCACGTGTGACTGCACGAACAAAGTACTTTTTTGAGGGTCGATGCCACATGCAAGATACAAAGCCAGACCATCTAAACATGCCGTATTCAGCGCTTCCGGTTCCTGTCGAACGGTGATCGCGTGCAAATCCACCAACATGTACAAACAGTCGTGATCTTCCTGCATGGAAACCCATTGCTTAAGCGCACCCATATAATTGCCGATGGTAAGTTGGCCAGAAGGCTGGCAGCCGCTTAATACAATTGGTTTCTGAGTCATGTTTATTACCTGAAATTCTATTCGGTTAATGTTGTTGGTTTAGCATGCTTGAATTGCAGCGAGTTCGGCGCGCATCTGATCGATTACTTTTTTGTAGTCAGGCTGATTAAAAATGGCAGAACCTGCTACAAACATATCCGCACCTGCTTCGGCAATGGCGCGAATATTATCGACTTTTACGCCCCCGTCAATCTCAATTCGGATATCGTAGCCACTTTCGGCAATTCGTTGTTTGACCAAACGTAATTTATCTAACGTGGAAGGGATAAACGACTGGCCACCGAATCCAGGGTTAACCGACATCAACAGAACATGGTGCAGTTTGTCCATTACGTGGTCGAGATAGTGCAAAGGTGTCGCGGGGTTGAACACCAATCCTGGCTTACAACCTTTATCTTTTATCAGTTGCAATGAACGATCAACGTGGTCCGACGCTTCTGGATGAAAACTAATATAAGTTGCTCCTGCGTCAGCAAACTGTTCAATGAGATCATTGACCGGTCTGACCATCAAGTGCACATCGATGGGGGCAGTGATGCCATAATCCCTTAGTGCCTTACAAATCATCGAACCAAAGGTTAAGTTGGGCACATAATGGTTGTCCATCACATCGAAGTGAATGATGTCGGCACCAGCCGCCAGCACTTTTTCAACGTCTTCACCCAGACGGGCAAAATCGGCAGACAAGATTGAAGGAGCAATAGTAAATGTTTTCACGTAGGTACCCTTGATAGTGACAGGTCGGCGTAATATAGCGAAAAAGACACACTAATAAGTGTGCGAAGTGTAGCGAAAACCCTTGCATGAAAAAAGCATTGATAATGCCCCAATTTGGTGAGTATGCATAAAAGCTGTGCAGGCACGCTCATTTGTTAATGTGATTTCACTCGCGTTAAAGTGTGCTGCTTCTTGGTAAAGTTCTTTAAAAACAGATGTTTATTAGCTGGTTTCGGGTGGGTGAAAGTGATTTAAGTATGCGGCATTAGTTTTGCGTTGTTGGTCTCCATAATCATAAGCGACAGAGCAATTTACAAAAATAAGATTTTAGTATTTTTAAATCCAAGGAGAACACACATGAAATTGGTTAAGAAGACTGCATTGCTAATGGGCGCATCGATGGTGCTGGCAAACAGTCAGCCGGTACTGGCAGAGATTGAAGGTAATTTTGGTGTCACCAGTAACTACATCTGGCGCGGTGTGACACAAAGTAACGATGGACCATCCGTTTCTGGCGGCCTTGATTTTGCCAGCACTAGCGGCTTTTATGCTGGTACTTGGGTGGGCACCATTGATTGGGGCATGGGCGGCGCGACCGAGACCGACTTTTACGCTGGCTACAGCGGTGAAGCAGGCGATTTCGGTTACGATGTTGGCTATATTTACTATGCCTACTTTGACGATGATTATGCTGATTCAGATTTTGGTGAAGTATATTTTAACGGTAGCTACGCAGGCTTTGGTTTTGGACTGGCCTATACAGTCAATAGCCAGGTGGATGATGGGATGTTATTTGACACTGGCGATATGTACTACAACGTGTCTTACGGCTGGGAACTTGCCAACGATTTTTCATTAGGTCTGTTGTATGGCTATTATGATTTTGATGCCGGCAATGAGAGCGATTACGGCCACTTGCAAGTTGATCTGAGTAAAGGTGATTTCACCTTTTCCGTGTCCAAAGCCGAGGAAGAAGCCGGCGACGATGATGTGAAGTTGGTGCTAAGTTGGGGAACGACCTTTTAGTTAACACATAGGTAAAAGGTAATAAAAAGCTACGTCAGGGCAGAACTGGCGTAGCGACTAACGCATTAATAATTGCTATGGATCAGGTTGTTCATTGTCACCAAACGCGTATAATAAGGTTAAAATTTAAGCGGTGATGTGAAATGTTCAACAAGGGAAGAACTAAAACTTTACTCACGGTCGGCGGGGCTACTGCCGTCCTATGGATGGGTTTATCTGTCAATTCAGTCAATACTGACAACCTTTGTCAGTTCCAGCCGGTCACTGAGTATAATCCTGGGTTACCCGCAAGCCATGTTCAAAATCAGTGTGCTCTGCAACATGCAGCGCAAGTGAGCTGGTTTTCCTGGTTCTTTGGTAAGCCTGAAACTTATCAGTTCCATTTTCTCGACTTGTTAGAATTATTAAACCGTGACACCAGTTCGGATTTTTCCGCAAGCCGAGACTAATATGAGAGCGTCTGCTAAGCCAAAACTGTTAGACGTCATCGGTAGTGTATTGGCAAGCGCGTTTGGTGTGCAGACGCATAAAAATTACTCACGTGATTTTGAACACGGTTCATTAGTCGTGTATATCATCGTCGGAATGGTATTCGTTGCGGCGTTGGTGACGGGTCTGTTGTTTTTGGTGGCAACCATAACCACGTAAGGGCAACGCGTACTAAACGGTTTCTACAGGCGTGGGTGAAAACAACGCTAACAACTCCGACGCTGGTTTTCGTAATGCTCCATTTTGACTAATCGAACGCTTCACCGATATCTGGCTTAATCGAGCGGGTTGGTAAAGCTTTCGTGTTAGTGGCACATCGTGATTGGATATGAGTACGGGTATTCCTCGTGAGGAGGCTTTTACCGCTAGCACTGCCAATTGATCTTGTGCTGTTTCACCAAAACTGTTGGCAGCATAACTGGTAAATGACGCTGTCTTACTTATGGGCGCGTAGGGAGGGTCACAGTAAATGACATTTCCTATGCGCGCACGGCTAAACACTTTCTCAAAAGGTAAACAGGTAAACACGGCTTGTTGAGATTTTTCTGCAAATACCGCCATTTCCTGGGCAGGATAATAGGGGCGCTTATACCGACCAAATGGGACATTGAATTTTCCGCTTAAGTTATAGCGACACAGACCATTGTAGCCGTGGCGATTAAAATATAAAAATAAGAGTGAGCGGTAATACACATCAGCACTTTGGTTGAATTCTTCACGCAATGCGTAGTAAGTATCCGCGCAATTATGCTTTGGCGTAAAAAACGTTGCGGCATCCTGAATATAACTGTCGGGCTGATTTTTAAGCAGATTATACAGATTGATCAGATCAGGATTGATATCGTTAAGTAAGTATCGCTTATACTGCGTATTTAAAAAGACGGAGCCAGCACCTACGAACGGTTCAATAAGCTTATCAGCATCGGGCAAGCGTGACGCGATGTGTTCAACCAGCCCGTATTTTCCTCCCGCCCATTTTAAAAATGCCCGGTTTTTTTGTTTTGCCATGTGTAATACGAAATCTACATGATTGTTAACTATAAAAACCACGAAATCGGATGATAGAGCTTACTCTGGTCGGCCGGCGGTTGTTACATACCTTAATGAAGATTGTAACGGGCTAGTAGACTGCCGACAACAACCAATTGAACAAGATGTCAAAGTTATTGATTAAGTTCAGCTTTAATTTGGGTGGCTGACTTAACAAAGGCTTTGTCTCTGGTCGGGTAACGCGGTAAATTATTTAATGCACTCTTGGCATTTTCTAATGACGCAAAAGACTGGTGGAACAGCAACACGAACCAGTCCCCTCCGTAGCGTTGTGTTTGGTACATGTTGACCACCCCTGCCAGATCGTGGTCGGTAACGAATTGAGCCAATAGCTTATAGTCTTTAAGGCCAGATAGTTGAATGTAATAATGCCCCGTTTGAATATCGTCTGCGCTTAGTCGCGCAATCGACGTTTCAGCTGCAGTGCCAAGCTGCGAACTCTGGGATGGCTTAGCTGGCATGTCATTTTGCGATTGAGCGTCTTGTTGAGCATCTGCAATTTCATCATTAGCTTCGTTGTCGATGTTTGGTTCTGCTGGCTCTTCAGACGTTGTTTTTGTATCTGTTCCTGTATCTATACTGGTTAATGCATCCTGCCAGTTTGCAATGAGCTCAGCATCGTCACCGGTAACAACGTTGTCTTCGGTTTCCTCACCTAACTCTTTGGGTTTAGGTGTGTCGGATGACGGGCGTGGTTCGGCTTGCTCACTGACTAGTTCGTTGAACGCAGATCCCACTTCAATATCGTCAACCGGCGCTATTTCTTCGGTAGTTTCCAGCGGCTGAAAAAGTGCAAGTAACTTGTCGTTGTATAGCCAACTCACCAATGCACCAAAAATGGCTAAGAAAATAAGCGTAATGAACGCCCAGAAGACAACTGGATTTCGGCGTTTGACAACCAGAGACGCTGCAGGTGCGTAGCGAGCCGCCAGGTGTTTTTCAAAATCTTTTCTACGTTGTGCAATAAGCTTGTCGACAGTGAGTTCGTTGTTAGAGGGCAGAACAGACTGGCTACTAATCAACAATGGGGTGGTGGTATTCTTTGCCGGTAGCCATTGTTTAGCGCGCTCAGCCCACTGAGTTTCCCCAAACACTAATACATTCAGGTGCTGTTTGTTGGCGGCAAAGCGACTTTGTAAGACTAAGTCCCATAATTCCTGTAATAACGTATCGGGAAGATGTTGCGCCTGGGTGATGGTTATCAGTATTGGACCGTCATGGCTGTTTAACGAGGCGAGCAGTTCGTTAAGTGGACGTACATAACTGCCGACTGTTTGCCCCAATAACTGACGACATAGTTGACCGCGATAATCTGCAGTTTCCATTTCAGGACTTGCCGTAATATAGGCAATTTCCGTTTCGTCAGGCTGTTTAAAAACGAAGGCTTCCAGTGTTTTCTGTTGCTGGGCAACGGAGTCACTACTCACAAAAATTAGCTGTGAGGAATAGTTAACCAGATACTCCAATCGGTCATGCAACTCTGAATGCACTTTGAATACCCTAAGACGCCCGTTACTTTCAATAATAGTTTAGTGTATTGTAATCGAGAAACTATACAGCGTGACAAAAACGCCTTTTAGCCAAGAATTTGACGTAATGTCGCTTCTGTTACGTCTTTTGTCACCACAGCCTGACCAATCCGTTGAGGGATCACAAAGCGAATTTTGCCCGCTTCGACTTTTTTATCTCTCACCATATGCTTGATGTAGGCATCATAATTCATAGACGCCGGGCCGGTCACGGGTAAATCAAACGCTCGAAACAAAGACTCAATACGTCGACAATCTGACTCTGCGAGCCAATTCATACACTTTGCAACGTTGCTTGCAATTACAGTACCAGCAGCAACCGCTTCACCGTGTAACCAGTTGCCAAACCCCTGCTCTGCTTCGATAGCATGGCCAAAAGTGTGGCCTAAATTTAATATAGCGCGCATGCCACTCTCTTTTTCGTCTTGAGCGACAACATCTGCTTTTATTTTGCAGCACCGGCTAACTGCGTCTATCAGTATTTCTGGATCCAGCGCTAGTAACGCCTGCGTATTGGTTTCAAGCCAACTGAAAAAAGCTTCATCATAGATAATGCCATACTTAATGACTTCAGCCATGCCCGCGGCAAATTCTCTTTTAGGTAACGTACGAAGTGCACTTACATCTATGCCGACGTACGCTGGCTGATAAAAGGCACCGATCATATTTTTACCTAAGGGGTGGTTAACCGCTGTCTTACCGCCAACGGAAGAGTCGACCTGCGCTAAAAGGGTAGTTGGAACCTGTATAAAGGGGATGCCGCGTTGGTAAGTCGCAGCGACAAATCCGCAAAGATCGCCAATAACTCCGCCACCCAGAGCGATAAGAGTTGTATCGCGTGCGGCATTGAGTTCCAACAGGCGGGTCATAACCTTTTCAAATTGTGCAAGCGATTTATATTGCTCGCCGTCAGGAAGTTCGATGACTTCAAGTTGTTTATCACCACAGCCCGAACGTATATTTTGAAGGTAAAGAGGAGATACCGTAGTGTTTGTTATGACAACCGCTAGCGGACCTTTTATATAAGGTAATAAAAAGCCGGGTTGTTGTAGCAACCCGGCCTCTATTGTGATTGGATAACTACGCTCATCAAGTTCCACCGTGATTGATGACATAGTGAATATTTCCTTTATAAGCCAATTTGACTAATAATTTGATTCGCTACTGCGCGTGCTGATTGATCATCGGTTTCAACAATATAATCAGCAATTTCCTCATATAAAGGGTTACGTTCGCCAGCTAAGTCTCTTAGTACTTGTTCAGGATTGCCGTTTTGCAATAGCGGGCGACGCTTGTCACGCTGAGTACGGGCAACTTGCTTATCAATTGTTGTTTGCAGGTATACTACAATGCCGCGCGCGGATAAACGGTTGCGCACAGACTTGTTGACGACCGAGCCACCACCTGTAGCCAGTACGATTCCCTGCTTGTCGGTTAAGTCGTAAATGATGTTTTCTTCCCGCTTACGGAAACCGTCTTCGCCTTCAAGGTCGAATATCCACGCGATGTCAGCACCTGTACGGCGCTCAATTTCCTGATCGGAATCAAAAAACTCAAGATGAAGTTCGTCAGCCAGATGTCTACCGATGGTGCTTTTGCCTGCACCCATTGGGCCAACCAAAAAGATATTACGTTTTTCAGCCATATTTGCTTGTTTCACAACTTTTTTGATGTTGAGGGTAGTGTTATATGCCTCTCTTGACTACCCATAAACTTGTGCCTATCTATTGCCCAATAAGCACACTCCTTAAACCTCGCTTAAATTTCGAGGGCGTGATTATCTCAGTTTCTCAATGACTGATGCAAGTTTTGTTGACAGCATTTTAAAAATAAGTGTAAAAACTGCGGCTTTTTACGGGTTTTGGCAGGAAAGGGGATGAAAAAAAGAGGGCAAATCGCCCTCTTTTTTTAAATTATAATCTTTCTGTAACGATTTTAGGGGTAACGAAAATCAACAGTTCACGTTTTTGATAGAGCTTTGACGTGTTTCTGAATAATGAACCTACTACAGGCAAATCGCCAAACAGAGGAACTTTAGACACATCATCAGTATTGATTTGTTGGAATATTCCACCTAACACCACGGTTTCACCGTTTTCTACCAATACCTGCGTTTTAATTTCCTGAGTATCAATCGCTACTGCTGGTCCCGTTGAGGTAGACACCGTTTCACCGCGAGTATCTTGAGTGACCACCAAATCAAGTATGATGCGGTTGTCCGGAGTAATATGTGGTGTCACTTTCAGGCTTAACACTGCCTTTTTAAATTCAACAGACGTCGCGCCACTTGATGCCGCTTGTACATACGGGATCTCTGTACCCTGTTCAATATAGGCTTCTTGCTGATTTGCCACTGTTATACGTGGGCTGGCAATGATTTCACCTTTATTTTCCGATTCTAGGGCTGACAGTTCTAAATCCAGGATGGTGCCGTCGAGTAAGCTCGCTACCTGGAAACCAATACGGCCGGCAGGGTTGATCACGGGCAGGTTAACGTTGAGTCGATCGGCAATTGCAGGAATTTGACCTCCGGCAATGGTTTCCGCTCCTTCAAGTGAGCCAGATACGCCATCATCATCTTGCTTGTCAGAGAAGCCCCAGCGAACACCCAGTTCTTCACCTACATTGTCACGCACGGTAACCATGCGGCTTTCAATGAGCACCTGCTTAACCGGAACGTCCAGGCTATCAATCATGAAACGAGCTTCATCAATTGATTCTTGCGTGTCACGGATCAAAATTGTATTCGTGCGCTCATCTACTGTCGCAGTGCCACGCGGTGATAAAATACCACCATCTTCTGATTGCAGTATCTCAGCCAGCGCTTCTGCTTTGGCATAGTTCACAACAATCGTGGTCGATTTAAGCGGTGCCAAATCGGCCACTTGTTGTTTCGATTGTAGTTGTTGTGTTTCTCTGGCACTTAATTCTTCAGAAGGTGCAATCAGCAAAATATTACCTTCCAGACGCTTATCCAGTCCTTTGATTTTCAGGATCATGTCCAGTGCCTGGTCCCACGGAACGCCCGAAAGACGTATGGTGACATTGCCTGTAACTGTATCCGTGGTTACCAGGTTGAATCCATTTACTTGTGCAATAATTTGCAGGACTTCACGCACTGGTACGTCTTGAAAATCAAGTGAAATCGGGTCGCCCTTATACTGAGTGTCTTCATTCAGCTTTTCTTTTTCTTCTTTGCTCATTGGTTTAATTTCAATGCGCAACGTTTTTGCATCTTGTTTATGTTGAGCGAACACCAGACCATCGTATCGGATGACAACGCGGGCTGCGTCTTCTTCCTGAAAAGTTTCGATCGCAGTTACCGTTGTACCAAACTGCTCAACGTTTAACTCAACCAGCTGATCTTCAGCAAGCTCAGTACCGGGAAGCGTTATTGTCAACTCGCCCTGAGACTCGATTAACTGAGGTTCGAATTTTTCGTTGTTAAAAACCAGCGTGGTTAACGCGGTATTACCAGCCTGACGCGTAAACTGAACATCGTTGAGTGTTGAAGAAAAAACCTCTTGTTCAGATTTATACGGGTCGAGCAGGGTCGTCTGGTCTTCCTGTGCATTGGCCTTGGATTGCACCAAAAAGTTGAATATAACCAAAAACGCTGCTGTGCTTGCTAACCAATACCAGGCACTATTGCTGCGTTTAAGCCGTTTATTAAAAATGTATCGCTCAGACATTCTCATTTTCTCCTGCTGCCGAGGCCATGGTCAGCGTAACTTCTTTGCGTTGCCAGCACCCTGCACCGTCAGGTAACAATTGCTCGATTCTAACTGATTTGTTGTTGATTGCTTTTATTTTTCCGTAAAACAGCCCAATCCTGCTGCCAATCTGTGCTTTATGCAAGCTTCCGTCGTTTGATTTAAACAACGCCCAGTGCGTTCCTTGCGAGGTGAAGCTACCCGAAAGCGCCAGGGCGTCTAACCCATATTGCTCCAGCTTGGCTTTCTTGCGGCTAAAGTCAGGCTGCAAACAGTTAGCTTGCTTGGCCACAGCCACGGGGGCTGTTTTTTCTTTAGGGCGCGTAAATGGGCTACGTAAATTTTGAGCCGTATATTGTGCTGAAGGTGGCTTACTAAATTCCGGATACGGCTCTATATTCACCTGTGTATTGGACTTAACTTGCGCTGTATAAGCGGTTAAATCATCCAGACTGGGTGAACAGGCCGTGGTGAGGAATGTACTCGCAACCACCAGAGCAGAAAAACAATATTTCATTATTTTTTCTCCTCTTGACGCTGTGCCAGCGCAGTACGGTAAGTTTTCGCCTGTAACTGCAGACGTAAACCATTTTGCTCTTGACTAAGGGTAAAGTCGTGTAACGTCACAATGCGCGGTAAATCTGCTACTTTAGCTACAAATTCCCCGAAATTGTGATAGTTACCTAACACTTCCATTTCGATGGGGAGTTCCGTATAGAACTCTTTTGGCACTTCCTGTTGCCAATTCAGAAGTCGAAAGTTTAATCCTGACGTCGTTCCCACATAGGTAATATCGTCCAGCAATCCCGGCGTTTCATTGTTGGTCGGCAGTGAACGCAGCATTGAAGAGAAGTCAGCTTCGATTTGTTTTAGCTGTTCTTTATATGCCTCAAGGTTCACGGCAATACGATATTTTGCTTCAAACTGCAGCTTAAGCTCTTGCTCTTTTGCCTCGACTGTATCCAATATGGGCAATTTGGGGCTGATTAAAAAGTAATAACTTAACGCGGCCACAACGATAGCAACAAATGCCGTGACCACGATTTTAACCTCTTTAGGCCAAATCGCGATTTGTTCAAAATCGAGTTCATTCAGCGTTTTGAGTTGGGCAACATCAAACTTCATTTTGTGCCTCCTCCTGCTGCGTTCGTTTCAGTTGGCTGGGGTGAAATTGCCGGACTGATATTGAACTTAAGAGTAAAATCACTGACCGCACCAGAAGTGCTGTCGTCCGCCACAATTGAAGAAAGCTCGCCAACCGTAAAGACTTTAGAGCGTTCTAACTGACGCATAAATTCAGATAATCGGTTGTTAGAATCGCTGAGACCTTGAATCTCGATGACATTATTAGTGCGACGCATTGATTTGAACGAGACGCCAGGAGGAACAATTTTCGCTAATTCATCGAACATCAATGGAGCAACATTGCGGCTGGTTTGCAGTTGTTCGATAAGCGCCATACGTTGCTCGATCGCATTTTTACTCTTTTTGATTTCTTGAATTTCTGCAATTTGCGTATCAAGCGCTTTAATTTCCGACTGCAGATACTGATTTCGTCCATTCTGATTGGCAATCTGTTGATCAATCGCCTGACCAACGAACCAACCCACCAGACCAACTAAGGCAGCAACGGCGACCAGACCAAGTAGATATTGTTTCTTCTGCTCCTGACGTTGCTTTTCACGCCAGGGAAGTAGGTTTATATGTGCCATGGGGAAAAACTCCTGCTGGCTAAACCGGCGGCAATGGCAAATTGAGGCGCCACGCTGGCTAGTTTTTCTTTATCAAGCCTGGAATTAATTTTCATGCCTGAAAAAGGGTTAAAGATATCGACGTTGATTCCTAAATCCTGTTGTAGCGAGTCTACCAACGGTATCATTGCCGCACCGCCACCAGACAACAAGATGTTGGTAGGGCGATCAGTGTGAAAACTGCTCATATACATTTGTAAGGCGCGATTGATTTGTTGTTGTAAATTGGCGGAAAAAATAGGCAGAGTATCATCTACCCAGTTTGCGGGTAGTGTATTGTTTAGTAATTGTTTCTCAGCTTCCTCGCGCTCAATCATATGGATTACGGCAAGATCCTGTATCAGCATATTGGTGCCAAATGCATGCTCTTTGGTGTAAATCACTTCACCTTTTTCCCACACGCATACCTGTAACAACGAAGCCCCAATATTGACACTGCATACCCGGGTGTCGGTGTCTTCTTTGGCATAAAAGTATTTTATGGCATTTCCTAATGCATAACCTTCAATATCGACTACTTTAGGCTCAAATTGAACTTCACGGGCCAGTGTAATGCGACTGTCCACCAAATCTTTGTGGGCGGCAGTCAGCAGAACGTTCACTTTGCCTTCGTGGGTTTTGCTTGGTCCCATTTCTTCAAAGTCGAGATACACTTCTTCCAGCGGATAAGGGATCAAGCTGTCGGCTTCGATTTCAATTTGGCTCTCCATCTCAAAATCGTTTTGCTCAGGATCCATATAGACCATTTTATTGATAACGGAGGCACCAGATACAGCCAGAGCAACTGACTTATCTTTGACCTTCATAGCGTTTTTTACTTTTTTAAGCGCCATGCTAACCGCTTCATAGTCCTTTATTTCACGCTCAGCAAACGCTATTTTGCTAATGGGCTCACAAGCGAAGTTCTGGAGGGTATATCCAGCCTCGGATTGCTCCAATAGCACTGCTTTTATTTGACGTGTGCCTATGTCTAGGCCCACAATAGACGGCAGTTTTCTTTTAAACAGCTGTTTCATCTGCTGGTTTCCGACCTGAATGGTTAAAATTCCGATGTTAGAATATTACGCAATTTTTTTATTAAGTAGGGTTCTAATATAAACACGTACGTATAAAATATAAGTCATTTTGGCGAAATAGCCTTGGTATCATATCTTCGTGAAGTACATCAAATATCTAATTTTATTCATTATAGTGTCAACTCTCGTTGGAAGTGTTGCGTTAGTTGGTATCTATTTTTATATCAAACCAGACCTGCCAAGCGTCACTGTATTAAAGGACGTGCGTCTGCAGACCCCTATGCGAATTTACACGCATGACGGCAAATTGATTTCTCAATATGGAGTTAAACGGCGGATCCCGGTAAAACTTGAGGAAGTTCCGCAGGATCTTATCAATGCGGTGATTGCGACAGAGGACAGCCGTTTCTTTGAGCATTATGGTATTGATCCGATTGGTATCTTGCGGGCAGCAGTAAATCTGGTGCTGACAGGTGAAAAACAACAAGGGGCAAGTACACTGAGTATGCAGCTTGCCAGGGGATTTTTCCTTACCCGTGAAAAAACGTATATCCGTAAAGTGAAGGAAATTTTCATTGCGTTGCATATGGAACAAGAATTAACTAAGCAAGAAATTCTTGAATTGTATTTAAACAAAGTGGAATTAGGTCATCGTGCATTTGGGTTCGGGGCAGCTGCGCAGGTGTATTATGGGAAACCATTAGCGCAATTGAACCTTGCACAAATGGCGACGCTCGCCGGTTTACCGCAGGCGCCTTCGGTGCTCAATCCAATCAGTCGCCCTGATCGATCCATTGAACGGCGAAGAATTGTCTTGCTGCGTATGTTAGATGAAGAACTCATCAGCAAAAAAGAGTTTGAAGAAGCCTCGCGCCAGCCGGTGACTGCGCGTAAACATGGCGCTGAGATTACCTTAGATGCGCCATACCTCGCCGATTTGATTTACTCTGAAATGATTGAAGTTTATGGCAAAGAGGAAGCAGAAACCGGCGGTTATCAAGTTTATGCAACCGCACCTTCAGATTTGCAAAAAGCCGCCCAGGATGCCGTTGTCAGAAACCTCCACGACTATGACGAACGTCATGGTTATCGTGGTCCACAACTATATCTGTGGAATGAGCCTGTCAATGAAGAGGATGAACAATTCACTAAAGCCAGCGAAGGGGTAAGCGACGAAGCCCAGCAAGAGAATACCAAACGGCTGACTCGTGATGACTGGGATGAAGAATCCATTATTAAGGCTTTAAAACAGGTTGAAAGTTATACACCGCTGGTGCCAGCCGTTGTACTAAAAGTCGATGAAAAATCCATTACTGTTTTTGATAGAACCGGACAGCAGCGGCAAATCGCATGGACTGGACTGGACTGGGCGCGTCCCTACATTACCGATAGCCGACAAGGTAACGAGCCGGAAACGGCGGCAGATATTGTAAGCGAAGGGGCAGTGATACTGATTCGAGAGCAGGATGGTGAGTGGCGTTTATCCCAAACTCCTGATGTCAGCGGCGCTTTTGTGGCAATTGACCCACAAAATGGTGCAGTTCAAGCTGTGGTGGGGGGCTATAGTTTTTACCAAAGCCAGTTTAACCGGGCTACCCAGGCAAAGCGTCAGGTAGGCTCAAATATTAAACCCTTTGTATATTCGGCAGCGCTGGAGCATGGTTATACCTTGGCGTCGATAATCAATGATGCCCCTATCAACCAGTGGAATGCTGACACCGGCGTGGCGTGGCGCCCACAAAACTCACCACCGGAATATGACGGTCCAATTCGTATGCGAAAAGCATTAGGTAAGTCAAAAAACGTGGTTTCGGTGCGCTTACTACGTGGGGTAGGGTTAGATAATACGGTGAAACATCTGGCGCGCTTCGGCTTCAATGAGAGTGAAATTCCCAGAGATGAGACTGTTTCGCTTGGTTCAGGCTCTCACTCACCATTGGAAATGGTGCGCGCAATGAGTGTGATTGCGAACGGCGGTTTCTTAATTCAACCCTATTTTATCGACCATATCAAAGATGAGCACGGTAAAACCCTATGGGAAGCTAAACCGTTGTGGGCGTGTGACCCATGTGAGCAGCAATCAGATGCGCATACAGACGATAAAGATATCGAAGCGCTTCTTGCAGAGCAGCTCAATCAGGATATGTCACTCGATACAACAGACGAAAAAGATAGCAAGCAACCCGCTCCGCAAGTGATAAGTGCACAAAACGCGTTTCTAGTTAGTGAAATGATGCGTACCGGGGTACGGGCGAATGGTAGCTGGAATAAAAAGACTTACTGGCTGGGTACCGGCTGGCGTGCCAGAAATATTCTTCAACGGGAAGATATTGCCGGTAAAACAGGGACGACCAATGACTCCCGCGATACCTGGTTCAGCGGGTTTCATCACTCGCTGGTTGCCACCGCATGGGTCGGTTTTGACGATATGAATCGTAATCTGGGCCGGGCCACTCGAAATCAAAACTTGATAAACCGTAATCCCGAAAAGTTCAATTGGATTGGCAATGCGATGATCGGCTCAGAGGATGGGGCTAAAGCCGCAGGTCCTGCGTGGATACGCTTTATGCAAGTTGCCCTTAACGATGTTCCTTATTCTCCTATGCCCATTCCGGAGGATATTGTCAGAGTGCGTATTGATCGTACCACTGGAAAGTTGACCAGACGCACAGACCATACGACACTATTTGAATACTTTCTGCAAGGTACTGAACCGACAAGTTATATTCGTGAAGATGAAATCATCGATCCTGCAGAACTGGATTCAACCGAAGAGCCCGAACCTGAAGAGGTGTTTTAGTCGGTTTGACTAAACACCTTCTCAGAAGTGATTGGCTAGCCTTAGAACAAACAATGCGGACAAACAATGTCAGAAGATTCTAACAAGTATCTTTATATTCCTCACTCCGGACCCTCATTGCTGGAGACGCCTTTACTGAATAAAGGCAGTGCCTTTACAGCACGAGAAAGAGCTTCATTTAACTTAACCGGTCTACTTCCGCCGCGTTATGAAACCATTGAGGAGCAAGTAGAGCGGGCGTATATGCAGTACAATACGTTTGATGATGCCTTAAACAAACATATTTATCTGCGTGCGATTCACGATAATAACGAAACACTTTTTTACAGGCTGATCCAGGCGCACATCGAAGAGATGATGCCAATCATCTATACGCCGACGGTAGGGGATGCGTGTGAACAGTTCTCCGATATCTATCGAAGTTCACGCGGGCTGTTTTTGTCGTGGGAAGAGCGCAACCAATTGGATGATATTG
>CAZROH010000021.1:0-47277 GCA_964601635.1 uncultured Alteromonas sp.
GCTGTTGCTTTGAAGCTATGACGAGATACAAAAAAGGGGCTTACGTGTCAAAAAAAGCGGTCAATATTTATACCGATGGTTCTTGTTTAGGTAATCCTGGCCCCGGTGGGTATGGAGCGGTGTTGATCTACAACCAGCACCGTAAAGAATTAGCGGAAGGCTTTGCCCATACTACCAACAATCGTATGGAGCTTCTGGCGGCGATAAAAGCGCTAAATAGCTTAAGTGAACCCTGTCAGGTCGTTCTGACCACCGATAGCCAATATGTTAAAAATGGCATTAACCAGTGGATCCACAACTGGCGTAAAAACGGTTGGAAAACCAAAGATCGGAAACCGGTTAAAAATGCGGATTTGTGGCAGCAGTTAGACGAAGCCGTTGAACGTCATGACATCGACTGGAAATGGGTAAAAGGCCATTCAGGGCACCCGGAAAATGAACGTTGCGATGAACTTGCGCGCGAGGCGGCCTCTGCTAATCCAACCCAGCCTGATGCAGGCTTTTCTGCTTAGCATTAAGGGGAACGAATTTACATTGTTGCAAATGGTAAGACACGTCTTAAATCCAGCATGAATTTCCATTAAAGATTTTTAAATTATCAGCGATAACGTTTGTGCATCAATTTGCCAAGAGTCAGAGTTTTAAAAAGTGCAGCAAACTGTCTACTTTCACAACATATCTGAAAAAGATCGGCTATAGAACGAATAGTTGAAATTTCATATTAGTAATCATTAGTTAATAGAAATCGTACAGAATGCTTCTAATTGCATAAAAAGTGCGGCTTATTTTTTGTAAAGCGAGTAAAAAAATGAATCATCAAGCAAACAGCTCAACTTCAAGTTCAGGCAGTTGGTTACGCCGTCTATCGTTAAAAAAGAAGTTTTTCGTGATGTTCATTTTGCCGATTTTACTGCTTATATTTTTAACTGGGAAAGCGTTATTAAATGAAATAATAAAAATGCAAGACGCTGATACCGTCGATAATCTCGTACACTTTTCTGTTAAAAGTAATGATCTTGTTCATGAGCTACAAAAAGAGAGAGGCTTTACCGGTGGTTTTTTGGGTTCCAAAGGCACAAATTTTTCCGGTGAGTTGCAAGCGCAATACCAGCTTACGGATGAAAAACTGGCTCTTTGGTCAAAGGCTTACAGTGACCTTACAATATCTGACAAACTTCCTCCCGCTATTAATGCGGTGAACGCACAACTACAGAAGTTACGTTCACACCGAGAACAGGTGCGCCAACAGTCTATTCCTCTTAGCGAAGCGCTAGTATTTTATACCAACGCCAATATTAACTTCATCCAAGCCATCACCGCCTATGGAAAAGCAACAGCGAATGCTGAAATCATTAGAGAATTCAATACTTACTATGATCTGCTCATGGCCAAAGAAAAAGCAGGAGTTGAAAGGGCTGTACTCGCGTCCACTTTCACCGCCAACGCTTTTCCTGAGGGATTTTTCGACAAATTCATTGCGTTAATTACGCTTCAGGATTCACATGTTGATGCATTCTTGAAAGGGACAACAACAGCCTTCGAAAACTATTATGAAACACAAATGAATATTCCCGCTGTAGCAAAAGTAATGGAATACAGGCAACGCGCCTTTGCAAAAGCAATCGAAGGAAATTTTAACGTGGACACTGGTGAATGGATTAATGTGGCCACGAATAGAATAAATGCCTTTAAGGAGGTTGAGAATAAACTGGCCAACGATTTAATTGCAAAAGCCAACGCGAATTACTCAGCTGCCTCTTCGTATTTTTATACGCTACTTACACTTTTACTGCTGAGTTTTCTCATTCTTGCCTATCTGATTATAAAGATACTTAAGTACATAACGGGTCAAATATTCAATATTACTTCGGTGACAACAGCGGCAGCTAATGACAAAAACCTGTCTTTACGTGCTCGCAAAATCACGTTTGATGAAATGGGCGAAATTGCCAGTTCAGTTAACATTATGTTTGACGAGTTTTCTAGAGCAATAGGAGAAATAGGAAAATCAAGCGAACAATTAGCGGCGGCATCTGAAGAAACGTATCAGGTTTTGCAATCGAACCAAACCATGATGGCTGAGCAAAATGACAAAGCAAATCAGGTAGCTGTGGCTGCTGAAGAAATGTCTGCCACTATCAATGCTGTTGCAGAAAACGTGAATGAAGTGGCGGAATCTTCGGGAAGCATTAATGGCACAGCCGCAGAAGCCAACAATCTGGTAAAAGAAAGTAGTACAACAATTGAAGCGCTTGCAGGTGAAATTAAACGGATTGGTCAGATTATTACGCGATTGCATCAGGACAGCAGTGCAATTACCAATGTGATTGAGGTCATTAAATCAATTGCAGAGCAAACTAACCTATTAGCGTTAAACGCCGCTATTGAGGCAGCCAGAGCTGGCGAGCAAGGCCGTGGATTTGCAGTTGTGGCGGATGAAGTGAGAACCCTTGCTATGCGCACTCAGGACTCCACCAAGGAAATTGAAACACTGATAACCAGCTTTCAAAATTCAACGCAGCATGCCTTTGAAGCAATTTCTGAGGGGACATCCAGTGCGGAGCAAGCCGTTTCACAAGCCAACAATGTTGAGAGTGTATTGAATAACATTGCGCAGGAAATCAGCAAAATTAATGCGGTTATTGAACAAATTGCTTCTACTGTCACTGAACAATCCACCGCAACAGAGCAAATATCGCAAGCTATTGTCGAAATTAACGATGGCATCAGCAGAGCCGCGGAGAATGCAGAACAGATCCAGACAGTAGGTCAGGAGCAATCTAAGCTGGCCTCTGGACTGCAATTATTGTCAGCGGAATTTAGAGTTAATCATTAACTTGTATCACGTTTACACCTTTGATGACTTTAGCAAGGAGAAGTTAATTACCACTCGATAATTAACTTCCCTTGCGTATCATTTTCATGCAGGCGTTGATGGGCTTGTCTGATTTCACTCACCGGGTAAACCGTATCAATGTTGGCAATGAGTTTCCCATCGGTAAAGGCGGGCAAACAATCGTGGGTAAACTCGGAGACTAAACGCGCTTTATACACATCACTGCGATTACGTAACGTTGATGCGGCTATGGTTGCACGCTTTTTTAGCAGCATTGCCATATCAAGGTGGTCAGCATAGCGCCCGGCCAGCATGGCCAGATAGACAATCATTCCATCTACCGCTAATACCTTCAGGTTACGGTTAAGGTAATCGCCACCAATGAAGTCTAATATGAAGTTGATGCCACCCTTTACCTGATTGGCTATTTCATTAGCAAAATCCTGGTTCTTATAATTGATCAGTACCTTTGCCCCCATCTTTTGGCAGAGCGATAACTTGTCTTCGGTTGAGGCGGTCACCGCCACATGAGCCCCAGTCAAGGTAGCAAGCTGAGTGGCCGCCAGCCCTACTGCGCTGGCGCCTGCATGAATGAGTACTTGTTGATCCGATTTTACCTGACCGACCAAAAATAAACTTTGATAGGCGGTTAAAAACACTTCCGCGATCCCTGCCGCTTGCGTAAATGAAATACCGTTTGGAATGGGCATGACATGATCAGCGTTCACTAACACACGCTCGGCATAACCGCCCCCCGGTACCAACGCAAAAACCCGTTCGCCTTTTTTCCATCGGGATACCTCACTTCCCACTTCATCAACCGTTCCGGCCACTTCCAATCCCAGGATAGGACTTTCGCCAGCGGGAGGGGGATACTTCCCCATGCGTTGAAGGGTATCTGCGCGGTTCACACCAAACGCATGCACCTGGATACGGATCTGATCGGCGCTGACTGCCGGAGCGTCACATTCATCTTCAAACAGCCCTTCCGGGCCATCACCTTGCTTAAAGTTTATGAATTTCATAACGTCATCCCGCTGATTGATTTGTTTCAGCCTAACCCATGGTTTCGCTTCACATCAAATTAAACTGAGGGTGCAATCGCTGATTAATTCGCTATACTTCGCCGCCATTACAGTCAAATAGTTTAATCGATATGTCAGCCACTGCTATTCTTGCCCCACAAAGAGAAAAATCCCTGCTTCGTCGCCATCCGTGGATTTTTGCCAGCGCCATCGACAAAATCAAAGGCCGGTGTAACAGGGGCGATACCATTGATGTGGTTGATAGCAAAGGCAAGTGGCTGGCGCGAGGCGCGTACTCACCTGACTCGCAAATTCGGATACGTGTGTGGACATTTGACCAAAACGAAAGCATCGACAACGTATTTTTTGTACGAAAAATAGAACAAGCATTACACCTTAGAAAACGACTTTTTGATCCTAACTTGACCAACGCTTTTCGACTCGTCGCCTCTGAGTCAGACGGCCTTCCTGGTGTTACGGTAGATGTCTATGCCAGCGTTGCTGTACTGCAGTTACTCAGCGCGGGGGCGGATAAACACAGAAATAAAATTGTGTGGGCGCTAAAAAAGCTGCTGCCTGAAATCGAACTGCTTGAGCGTAGCGATGTGGATGTTCGCTTAAAAGAAGGGCTTGAGCCGCTGGTGCAACCGCTTAGCGATAACGTTCCGGAAAATGTCGATATCGTTGAAAATGGGATTAGCATACGCGTTGACGTGGCCCAGGGTCATAAAACAGGCTTTTATCTGGATCAGCGCGATAGTCGCTATGCTGCGATGCGATACGCTAAGGACGCCACTGTTCTTAACTGCTTTAGCTACACCGGCACATTTGCGTGTTACGCGTTAAAGGGTGGCGCTAAGCATGTCACTAATGTGGATGTGTCCCAGCCTGCGTTAGATCGTGCAGCTGAACACTTACGCCTGAATCAGCTGGACGAACAAAAATGCACCATGGTGAACCAGGACGTGTTTGAAGTGTTGCGTGAATATCATACCAATCAACAGCAATTTGATATGGTGATCCTCGACCCTCCCAAATTTGTCGACAGCAAAGCATCGTTAAATCGTGCAGCGAGAGGGTATAAAGACATCAACATGTACGGCATCCACGCAGTCAAGCCTGGCGGGTTGCTGTTGACCTTTAGTTGTTCCGGATTAATGAGCGGTGATTTGTTTCAAAAAATCGTGGCCGACGCTGCGCTGGATGCGGGAAAAAACATTAAGATTATCGAACGCCTGTCACAAGCCACCGACCACCCGGTACTTGGTGCATTCCCTGAAGGGTTTTACCTAAAAGGGCTGGTTTGTGAAGTGACAGACTAACACGCATGATGAGTTCAATTTAAGTGAACTCATCATGGTCTATTTCATTTCGGAAATTTCCACACCGATAACACAACTGATATCTGACTCGGGAACGCAACGCACCACTGTCGCCATAGCTGATAATGAAGGAATTTGAGAACTGTTTGAGTCGATCGAAACTTCAACTTGCGTACCTATTTCAACTGAGGTCTCTTCCACTTCCAGAGACATGCCGGTAGCACTGATATCCTTACACACCGCTTGTAACGTGCGGCTGGACTCTTCGTCATTAACTTGCAATTGACACGGGGAATTTACCATCATACGAAAAAAATTACGCTTATCATCGTATCCCAACATCTTTACCTCTCCCTACTCAACCTGATGTTTAACTGGTATAAAAAAAATGGTATCTACCCGTTATAGGGTGCTAGCTTCTGCTTGTCAATGTGAAATTGGTTTTAGCAAAACTTTAAAAATCCGCTAACACATTTTGAATACGCTTGGCTGACACCGGGTATGCCGCTTTTAACTGCTGCGCAAATAAAGATACGCGCAGTTCTTCAAGCATCCACCTGACCTCACGTAACTCATCCGGCACTTTGTCCTGAGCATACTTTTTCAATACTTGCTGATAGGCTTGGGTTACTTTTTCTACTTCCAGTTGTGCAAGTCTGTCTTTATTCGGATCGACCGGCAATTTCTCAAGCCGTCTTGCCAACGCCTTCAAGTAACGGTTCCAGTCATTTAATTTCGCTGCCCCGATCGCAAAAACGAAACCGGGAAACACCAGACCATTGAGTTGCTGCTTGATATCGCCCAGGGCATTGATCATATTAAGCGGAACATTCCCCTTCATCTTTTTTTGGCACTCATGGGCTACGGTCAGCCCGGCTTCAACTTGTTTGGCTATCTCCAGCACCGTATCGTTAATTCTGCCACGGACGTAGTCCACACAGTTTTCGAAGGCTTGCTTATCTCTTATGTGCGCATCAGCCTGAGCTTTAAACGCATTCACCAGCTGATTAATTCCCGCCAGAATGCAGTCATCAATCAGGGCATTCACCTGGCCAAAAGGATTAAAATACAAGCCCAGCTTCGCTTTATTGGGAAGTTTGTTTTGCAGATAGCTTAGCGGAGACGGCATTGCATTTTTAATCAAATAGACCAGCCCTTCCTGATGCTTGCGTTCCGCCTTATCTTTATCGTCAATTAATTCAATATTAATTTTATTTTGCTTGACCACCAGCGCCGGGAACGCCTGTATCTCAAACCCTGCCATTTTTTGGGTAAAGGTTGTTGGCAGGGAATCAAAGTCCCACTGCTGTATATCCTTGCGCTCCAGGTCATCTGTAGCGGCGGCTTCGAATGTTTGCTTTACCTGCCCCTGACAAACCTGTTTAAGTGCCGCTAAATCGTCTCCGGTTTCAATGACCTGCCCTTCCTCGTTGACGATGGCAAAATGGATGATCAGGTGCTTTTCCAGCTGCACTTCCTGCCAGTCTTCATCGGTCACCTGAATACCCGTCATGCGTCTTAATTTTTCCGACAACGCAGTGGTGAGCGAGACAGGATAGCCTTTTTTATCCTGCATGCTGATATCCGCTATGCAGGCTTGTGCATAATTTGGCGCTGGTACAAAGTTTTTACGTAACCGTTTAGGTAATCCTTTTATCAATCCGACGATCTTAGCCTGCCGCAAACCCGGCACTTGCCAATCAAATCCAACTTCCTCCACCTGGTTTAATAAGGGGAGCGGGATGTTGACGGTGACTCCATCCACAGGAGAATTGGGTTCAAAGTGATAGGTCAAAGGCAACCTCAGTCGCCCTTGTTGCCATTCATCAGGGTACTCATTTTCAATAGCGGGTGAAGGTTGTTCCTTCAGTACATCCGCTTCGGTGAGCAGCAAATCAACATCTTTATGATGTTTAATCCACTTTTTAAATGCCGCTTCATTGTTAACATGCTGTGGGATGCGCTCCGCGTAAAAATCGATAAGTGTCTGCTCTTCGACAATCAAATCCCGGCGGCGGGTTTTCTGCTCCAGTTCGTCAGCATCTTCTAGCAGCGCTAAGTTTTTGGTGAGGAAGTCGGCTTTTAGTTGGGTCTGTCCGTTTATCAATGCTTCCTGAATAAACAAACTGTGGCACAGCGCCGGATCGATTTGACTGTAAACGACAGCCCGCTTGGCAACGATGGGCAGACCAAACAGCGTGACTTTTTCATAGGCGATAACCGCCCCGCGTTTTTTCGACCAATGCGGTTCAGAATAAGAAGATTTGGTCAAATGGCGTGCCAGCGGCTCAATCCATTGTGGATCGATGCGCGCATTCAAGCGCGCAAAGAGCTTGGATGTTTCAACGAGTTCCGCCGCCATAACCCATTTTGGCTGACTTTTAGCTAACCCTGAACCGGGGAAAATAGCAAAGCGGGTGTTACGCGCCCCCAGATATTCCCTGTCCTTGTCCTTAAACCCAATATGTGACAGCAGTCCTGCGCAAATCGCGCGGTGGATACTGTCATAGTCAGCCTCGTGTTTGGCAATACCCAACCCTATATCTGCCAGCGATTTTTTAAGCTGGCTGACGATATCCTGCCATTCCCGCATTCTTAAGTAGTTAATAAAGTACGACTTACACCACTTTCGTAACTGGCTATTGCTCAACTCGTTTTGCTGTTCTCTGAATGCATTCCACAGGTTGAGTAAACTGATAAAATCGGACGCTTTATCGTGAAATTCGCTGTGTTTTTCGTCTGCCTGCTGACGCTTATCCTGAGGACGCTCTCTGGGATCCTGTATGGATAGCCCCGCAGCAATCACCATCACCTCGCGGACCGCATTCGTTGATTTGGCTTCAATCACCATGCGGGCATAACGGGGATCGATGGGTAAACGGGCAACATGCCGCCCCATTTGCGTCAGCTTGTGTTTACCGTGGTCTCGTGTGGTGGCTTCTATTTCTTCAAGCAGCCTGAAACCATCGTTAATATTGCGATCATCTGGCGGTTGTACGAACGGAAATTGACCAATATCGCCTAAGCCGAGCGCCAGCATTTGCAAAATAACTGATGCCAGGTTAGTGCGCAGTATTTCCGGATCAGTAAACTCTGGCCGGCTCAAGTAGTCGTCTTCGCTGTAAAGACGAATACAAATACCATCTGACACCCTTCCGCATCGCCCTGCCCGCTGGTTAGCGGAAGCTTGCGAAATAGGCTCGATGGGCAAGCGCTGTACTTTACTGCGCGCACTGTAACGAGAGATCCGGGCCGTTCCCGGGTCAATAACATATTTGATGCCTGGCACAGTTAACGACGTTTCAGCAACGTTAGTCGCCAGTACGATACGTCGACCACTGTGGGACTGAAAAATACGGTTTTGCTCTGATGCAGACAAGCGCGCATAAAGTGGCACCACTTCAGTATGCCGATACTGACGTCGTTGCAATGCATCCTGCACATCGCGTATCTCTCGCTCGCCACTTAAAAACACCAGAATATCCCCCGGTGCTTCATGGCTCAGCTCATCCACAGCCTGTATGATTGAATCAGCTAAGTCAGGGGTGTCTTGCTGTTCTGCCGGGTCACGGTATCGCACTTCAACCGGATAAGTCCGCCCGCTTACTTCTATTATCGGCGCCTCATTAAAATGCTGGGAAAAGCGTTCAGGGTCGATGGTCGCCGAAGTGATAATCAATTTCAGTTCTGGGCGTTTGGTTAATAACTGTTTTAAATAACCCAGCAGAAAATCGATGTTGAGACTACGCTCATGCGCTTCATCGATAATGATAGTATCGTATTGATTAAGAAACCGATCCTGTTGCATTTCTGCTAACAGAATGCCGTCTGTCATAAGCTTAATATACGTGCTGTCGCTGACCTGATCAGAAAAGCGGATCTTAAAACCCACCTTGTCACCCATCGGCGTGTTTAATTCTTCGGCAATGCGATTAGCCACGCTGCGCGCCGCCAGTCTGCGTGGCTGGGTGTGCCCTATCAAACCAGCCACGCCCCGCCCCAATTCCAGACAGATTTTCGGTATTTGAGTGGTTTTGCCTGAACCGGTTTCGCCGGCAATGATGACCACCTGGTTCTGGCTGATTGCCTGCTTAATATCTTCCCGTTTATCACTAACCGGAAGAGCTGGGTAGTCTATCGAAGGCACGCTAGTTTCACGTTCACTTCTTTTTAACTGCGATTGCTCAATTTGCTGAGCTAACTGCGCGAGTTTAGCGTTCTGTTCGCTGGTCTCCGACTTAATCTTTTTCGAGAGATGGTGTAGTCGTCGTTTAAACGCAAACCTATCGGCCATCATGCATGTACTGATAGCCGCTTTTAATTGTGGAATTGAAATAAACGGGGATGATAAATCAGGCAAACCCAGACTCCTTATACTCAAGGGTGCGATCCTAGAAGAAGCAGAAAAGGAATGCCAGCAAAGATTAATGCAGCAAACGCGCGTTTGCTGCTATCAGGAGATGATTTACGTTAAACGATTAGCAACTTCAGCTAGCCATTTGTTGGTAACCCGACCTTAGCTGAAGGTCAATGGCTCGCAAGACTGCAGCGCGGTTAATGGTGCCTACTAAGACACTATCATCATCCACCACGGGGTAGATCCGCGGCTTCGACTGCAATAGCATTTGTGCCAATTCGAGTACTGAAGAGTAAGGTTTGACGGTTAAAGCGGGAGATGTCATTACTTCTTTGACTCGACAAACTTGTTCCCGGTAATAACTTGATTCGATCATTCGTTGCAAACAATCCTGTTCGGATACAAATCCTACCACCTTACCTTTTGCATCAACAACCGGCCCGCCGGTTTGGCCACTTTGCAGTAACCTTTCTACTGCTTCGGCCACCGGCATTTCAGCCCCCAGTTTTACCGGGTGGGTATTCATGTAGTCGCTAACCTGTAAAGATTCCATGTTGTTTCCCCTTAGATTTCATTGATTAATACTGAAATCTTGCGCTTGTTATTATCATTACTGCTCAATTCTTAGCCAGGTTTAAAATCAATATTAAAAACCTTACGCTTAATGCACCAATACAAGCCAGAAAACAAAACAGGCTGAGTGATTATTTCTTCTTTACAAGCAATTGTCAGGGAGCCTGTTTAGGCTGGACGCATTGATCTGCCAAGGTCAACACGCTTTTATAAGTGCTACTGTAAGTCTAGTTGCAATAGGCCATTCCAGCCATGTTAAAACTGACTATTTTTTGCTTTTTTGCCAATCTTGCTCAAGCTGCCAGTCCTTATAGATGCCCACTGCCATTTGACCATTCGTATCAATGCGCGCACGGTACATACCCGCCGAATTAAACGGCATCGCAATGTTGCCCTGCCCGTCAATGGCAATAATGCCGCCGTCTCCTTTTGCTTCAACCAGCACGCCATTTATGACTTCATCAGCGGCGTCATTTAATGTCTTATTTTGGTATTTCATACGCGCACAGATATCAGCAGCAACATGGTAGCGAATAAAGTACTCACCGTGCCCGGTGGCTGACACCGCGCAGCTCTCATTATCCGCATACGTGCCCGCACCAATGACCGGTGAGTCCCCTATACGGCCATAACGCTTGGCGGTCATTCCCCCGGTTGATGTGCCAGCTACCAGATTCCCTTCGCTATCTAAGACTACCGCCCCCACTGTGCCAAAGCGCTCATTGCCTTGCTGTAAGTTATAATAGGTTCCTGCACTATTGATTCTGGCCCTGGCTTTTTCCAGCGCTTTTAACCGGTGAGGTGTATCAAAAATACTGTTTTCTACCATCTCCAGGCCTTGTTCTTTGGCAAACGCCTCTGCGCCGGTGCCGGACAACATCACATGAGATGACTGATTCATGACCGTTTGCGCTAATGTAATCGGGCTTAATACCGTTTTCACCCCTGCCACTGCGCCTGCATTTTTACTTCCTCCATGCATAATAGACGCATCCAGTTCATGTTCACCGTCGAATGTATAAACTGCGCCAATGCCTGCATTAAATAAGGGTGATGACTCCAGAATGCGGATTGTTTCTACCACCGCTTCTTCGCCCGGCTTACCTTCTTTTAACAGACGATAGCCATGCTGTACTGCCCGCGAAAGCGTGGCGGTAAAATCGGCCTCCATTTCTGGGGTCATATTCGCTTTTAAAATCGTACCGGCACCGCCATGTATGGCGATCGCGACCTGACTGTTTTGGTCATTTGCCACCACCTGAAAGCTCAACAAAATGAGGACTAAAGCTAGTGTATGTTTCATTCGAAATTACCTCTAAATGCAATTGTTTTATCCTAGATTAACATGGATTTATCAACACAGGTGATTGGTATAAGATAAGGAACCATGTACACTGCCCGCTTTCATCATGCAGAGCACATTGAGGGTAAGGTGAACACAGATACGCCAAGTTTATTATTTCATGACTACGAAACTTTCGGCACCAGTCCCCAAAAAGACTTACCCTGTCAATTTGCCGCCATTCGCACTGATTTAGACTTAAATGTGATTGGCAAGCCCATCAATATCATGTGTCAAATCGCCAATGATTACCTGCCCCATCCTCAGGCTTGCCTGGTTACCGGTATCACGCCTCAGCAGACGCTGCGCGACGGTATGATTGAGGCTGAGTTTGCGCGCAAAATTCACACCTATATGAGTCAACCAAATACTTGTGTAGTGGGCTATAACAGCATTCGTTTTGATGACGAAGTTAGCCGTTACCTGTTTTACCGTAACTTTTACGATCCTTACGCCAGAGAATGGCAAAATGGTAACAGTCGCTGGGATATTATTGATCTGGTCAGGGCGTGTTATGCGTTAAGGCCTGAGGGTATCAACTGGCCAAAGCGCGAAGATGGTGCGCCGAGTTTTAAATTGGAAGAACTGACCGCAGCCAACGATCTGGATCATGGTCAGGCGCATGATGCACTGTCTGATGTATATGCCACCATTGGGTTAGCCAAACTGATCAAGAACAAACAACCTAAATTATTTGACTGGTTTTACGCGTTACGACAAAAACATGCTGTACTTAAACAAATTAATTTAAACGAGCCCAAAGTACTGGTTCATGTATCCTCACGGATCCCGGCAGCCCAGGGTGGTTGTACCTGGGTGTTACCCATCGGCATGCATCCTAATCAGCCAAATAGCGTCATTGTTGTGGATCTCACCAAATCACTGGCGCCTTTAATTGATAATGACGCATCGGCAATTCGCGATTTGCTATACACGTCAACGGCTGATCTTGCGAATGGGGAGAGACCTGGGCTGAAGTTACTGCACATTAATCGATCACCGTTTATTGCCCCTGCCAACTCACTAACTGACGACAACGCATTGCGACTTGGTATAGATAAAGAAAAGTGTACCCACAACTTTAAAATACTGGCAACAAACTTAGCGTTAAGAGAAAAAATTATAGATGTCTACCAGCACGAACACAGCCGTGACGATGAGTTAGTTGACGAAGATCATGCCCTCTACAGCGGTGGCTTTTTAAATAATGAAGAAAAAAACTGGTGTCGCCGTGTGCACGAAACTGAAGCCGAGCAACTGGGATTTCTTCAGCATGAAATACAAAATCCTAAACTGATAACCCAATTGTTCAGATACCGAGCGCGAAACTTTCCGCATACGTTAAGCGATGCGGAGGTTCAGCGATGGCAGGCTCACCGTCGGGATCGTCTGACTGACCCGCAGTCCCCCGCTTCATTGACGTTAGAGCCCTTTTTATATGAAATTGAGCAACTCGCTAATCTTCATCGGGACAACCCCCAGCGTACTGCCATTTTAAGAGCTTTATATCAATATGCAGAAAACCTTTGACGCTAAGATCTGCTTCACTATAAAGTATTCCTAAAGTAACGGTACGTACGAACCGTTATAAAAGTAACCACCCTGTATAACAGGAAATAATGATGCATGGCGTAACTGTTTTTTTAGATGATTCCGAAGACTATGTTGATATAAAACTTGAGCCCGCGCTGTTTGAGAAAGAAACAGAAATGCGCGAGGTCATGATTGAAATCAACAAGAGCGATTTTGCCGATTTTTATATTTCGGAAAGCACCTTAAAGTCTGCTATTGATAAAGCTAACCACTACTACAAAAATGAAGAAGAAACTGTAGTAAACGAGCGTGTTGGTGAGCGCCGCAATGCAGAAGTTGAATTTCGCCTTGAAGACGAAAATATGCAAGCCACCCTTGTATTAACGACCCCTTATGGCGGAAAGCTGCCCTCACTTCCAGCCATTAAAAGCCTGGCAGAAAAAAACAAGGTGAAAAAAGGTTTAAGCATTAAATCTATTAAAGCGGTTTTAAAGCAGGCAAGAGAAGTTGCACCAGGGACAGTCATCGAAAAGGTTTGTGCCAAGGGGCTACCTCCCCGTGAAGGCAAGAATTCGCGTTTTATTCCACTTGTACCCAATGCGCTTGAACGGGTGTTGCGTCCCCAAAACAAAGACGGCAGTCGGGTCGATATGCGCAACTTAGGTGAAGTCATTTGCGTGAAGGCGCAAACTGAAGTCCTTAAACGAACCCCTCCCTCACCAGGAAGGAAAGGCTTTGATGTGAAAGGCAACATTCTTGAACCTACCCCCGGTGAGTGGCAGGACTTCAAGATGGGAGACAATACTGCGGTCAGTGAAAAGGATGAAAACATCCTGGTGGCGACCATTGCGGGGATGCCTAAATATCGTGACCAGATCATGAATATTGATGATACCTATATTTGCAGCGGCGTGAACGTAGGGACAGGTCATATAAACTACGACGGTGCTGTGCTGGTCAATGGCGACGTGACTGAAAAAATGATCATCAAGGCGTCCGGCGATGTGACAGTCAATGGCTTTGTTGAATCGGCTTCAATTGAGTCAGGTGGAGACATTATTATTACCGAAGGTGCGATGGGCAAAGTTAATGACAACGCATCATCCTACTCTTGCCACCTGATGGCCGCTGGGAGTATCCACGTTCAACATGGTCAAGGTATCGATTTACAATGCACAGGTAATATTACCGTCGGACGGCAATTAGCGTATAGCCGCCTGAAGTGTGGTGGCTCTGTCATCGTCGGGCAAATTGATAACCCTCAGGGTAATTTATTTGCATGTGACGTGGTAAGTCAAAACAAAGTCATCGCCGGGACCTTGGGTGCAGTCTCAGGCAGCACACTTAAGGTTGATTTCAGCCCGGGTTTTAATTTGCTATTAGAACGAAAAGATACGCTTGATGAACTGTTAAAACAAATCAAGGAAAACAACCTTCGTCACAAAGAGAAGCTGGAGTTTATAAAAAATAAGCTGATCCCTACTGATTTAAAACCTAAGGTCGATGAAGCCCTTGAGTTATTTAAAAGCGAAGAAGCATTGTTGGAATGGATTGAAGCCAAAGCTTCAATGATGAAAGAATCTAAAGAAAAATATCAAAATGAAATCAGCCTGGTTGCCAATAAACGCTTGTATGCAGGTGTCTCGGTGAAACTAAATAACCGCAACTGGCGCTCTGAACGCGAATATGATCGCTCAAAAGTGAAATATGAAGGTCATCAATGGCATTATGAGCCGATCGTTTAGTCGGCCACGCACACTACATTAAAACCATTACGTTTCGATTGATACAGGGCTTTGGCGGCCCTGTCATACCAATCAGTAAAGGTTTCATTGCCGTGCAACGCGGCTATACCTAAAGCAACGTGCAATCTACTTTCTTTCTCAGCTCCTTCGCTTTTAAAGCCATCCATCAGCCTTTCAGAGAGTGCTCGGGCCTCAGTGACGGTCGTCTGAGGGCATAGAATAACGAACTGCTCCCCACTCCACCTGACAGCTACATCGACTTCGCGAACGGTGGCCAGGCAAACATCAGCAACGCACCTTAATATTGCTTCAAAATCTTCTGAGTTAGTTTTTGAACTGTCATTCGACGCCCGCATCACTTCAATTGCAATCAAACTTACCGCAGCGTGAAAACGTTGAAATCTGGCAATTTCTTCCTGTGCTTTATGCATCATATGATTTCGATTATACAACCCGGTGACAGGGTCATGGTTTGACAAAAACTCTAATGTGCGATTTTTTTCGAGCAAAGTAGATTGTAATCTTTCAACCTCGCTGGTTTTTGTCTCTATCAATGCTTGCCAATGAAGTTTTACCTTTCTGAACCAGATTAATAAAAATAAAAGTCCCCCGCCAATCGCAACCGTGGTAACTATCGCAGTTAAAGATGATTCGTCTTGTACAAACGTAGTGTTCCATCGTTTGTATATCTCCACTTTGCGAGACTCTGGTATAGCATCTAATGCGGCATTCAAACGCGCGAGGTTATGTGAGTGTTCTTTACTAAGACCAAGCCGCAATGAATCAAATGGTTCAGCATAGCCCACTACATTTAACGTTTGCATACCCAATGCATTTAAATTTACGTTTACGCTTAATAATGCACCGACCATGACATCCAAATTGCCACGAGCGACCTCTTGTAAACCTTCTTTTTCAGATTTGACATACTCAACCTGAACTTCTGGATAATAACGTGCCAGAAACTCAGCATGCCGGTAACCCTCGACGATCCCTACCACGCGATCCCCTATACCTGAATACCCCTGGATCATTGGCGTACCTTTTTTCGCTATTAAAACATTGGGGGCTTCAAGATAAGGATAGGAGAACGCAAGGTACTTCGTATTTGATGGTGTCGGATTAACCAGCGTCACCATTTCACACTGCCCCTGTTTAACAAAGTCCAGGGATTGCTGCCAACTTTCAGTTTTTACGAACTTAAATTGTAGATCAGTCAACTCAGTGATAAGAGCAAGGAAATCAGCCGATATGCCAATATGTGCTCCATTTCGTAATGCCTCATACGGCATCCAGTCAGGGTCAATGCAGTAAGGTATTGCTTCGCCACTTTGGCTTTTCACCGGTACCGAAAAGACGAGCGTCAGGCACAGGAAAAAGTATCGCAGAAATAAAAACACGTTTATGAATTACTCACCCTGGCAATAACAGCAACTTAAATGATGAATCATTAGTTAATGACTCATTGAGTATATCGTAACTAATCAATAATTGAAGTGAGAGAACACTCGTGTTTAAAAAGAAAAAGCCTTTTTCATTGGAAAAAGGCTTTCATTTTTATACACCTGCAAACGTTTTGTCTAAATACGACGACGACGTAATAATACCAAAGTCAGCAGACCGGCTAATGACAATGACGATGGTAGTGGTACATCAAATAACTGAAGATTAGCTAACTGCACTTCGGCTCCTTCTGCAAACAACAGTAAATCTTCGTTTTCGTCAAAAATATTAGCGAAGTTATCATCCGGGAACGCGGTGTCGTATATGAATATATAAGCCCAGGAAGGGTCATAGCCATCGTCAACATCGAAATATAACGCCTGAATACCTGAGAAGAGGTTATCGGTGTTAACTTCTGCGAAAATATCAAACACTTCTACAGCAGTACCGAAAATCGTCATATCAAGTACCTGAACTTCGGGAAAATCGAAGTCCGTGTCCAAGTAGCCCATATTCATCATGTCATTATCGACTTCTACCGCGACGGTACCGATCGTAATGTCGCTCACAATCAGATCTTGTATAATTATGGCGGCATGGGCGTTGGAGGCTGCTATAAATGAGCAGCTAGCAATAAGCATCACATTGATAAGTGTCTTAAATTTTTTCATTATTTTTTATCCTGATTTATCTGGGGTGTATTACACACCCCATTCATTTCCTATGGGTTTAATTGAATTACCGCAGTGCCTTGCGCTTCGCCTTCGGCGTTATAGAAAGTGACACCACCCATGTAAGTTTCTGCTGAATCGAGTCCTCGTGTAGAGATACGGACATGGTTATAGCGACCTTCTATGGCTCGTCTGGAAGCTGATACCCGGGTATTTAAATGAGGCTGATTTGCAATCCAGTACGACAATGTCGCCTCTGTGCCCGATTCGCCAGCTAAGTCGTAACCAAATAATCCAACCGCATAGAAATAACCATTGGCGCTATCGGCTAACGGCTCTGGATTAATCAGCAAGACCTCTTCATTTGAATCGACGTTTCCTGAAGAGCCCACGTTGTTGCACGCATCGGGTGTACAGGCAAAAACAGTCATATCTAAGTCGGCACCTTCTACCACTACGTCCGCATTGGTTAATTTAAAGCGGGCCACTTGTGTTCCTTCCGGGATTTCGAAGAAGAAATAGCTGTTTGCCTGATCTTCGACCATTTTGCTCGATTTGGTAGCAGGTACGAAACCAGCGTAGTCAATACTTGTGCTTCCTGAGTACAACATTTGAACCGGGAACGATGCCCGCCCACGTTTTAGGTCAAGTGAGAGGTATTCCGGAACCACAATATCTTTTAGTAAAGGCGCATTGACGGCTATTGGGCTTCTAACCACCGTTCCATCCGCGGCCTCTAATACAACGGCACCAAAATGCCAACCTTCTGCGGTATTATCGTCTCGCGTAAACGAAATGCTGTAACTGGCTTTTCCATTTACTGCCACTTCAAGTAAGTCACTGTCAGTTTCAACACCTTCACCATCATATGTAGCAAATGCAGTGTTTAGTTCTTCCAGGCCTTCAATAGAAACCGTGTATGAACCGCCAGCACCAGTCATATCAGTTACAGTACGTGAGATCGTTTCTGAGTCGACCAGTTCACCGATAGCAATCGAGGGGTAATTCAGCTGACTTGGATCTAACGAGAATCCATTTGCTTCCAACTCTGCACACGTCGTGTCTGATGACGCTTCGACAAAGCCACTGTTACCTACTCCACATAGGTAAGCAAGATAATCGGCAAACTCCGCATTGTAGGTTAAACGGGGATCCATAGCCGATACCGGCGCAGCATGGCCAGCTCCAAAATCAAATGGATCGGCGGCTGTTTCACCATCTTCTTTCACCACATTTTGGTAAGCGCTGGTCATTAGCGCGGATTTATGCTGAGCAGGTGTCCATTCCGGATATTGCTCTTTAAGAAGGGCGGCCATACCTGCAATGTGAGGCGACGACATAGACGTTCCGCTTAAGTATTTAACCTGTTCTCCCTGCACATCAAACATAGGGGTGGAAGACGTCGCGGCAAGAATATTTACCCCTGGTGCGGTGATATCAGGCTTGATGACATCGTAGGTGGAGGCATTTGGTCCGCGTGATGAGAAATCAGCCATCATGTTGCCCACTTCTGGCGTTTCAGTAAAAATACTGGCACTCATTCGAACAACCAAATCTTCACCGCCCTCAATCGCTGCTTTAAAGCTTTGCCCCAGCTCCTGGGCAATCATTCCCCCTGGGATATCTGCGCTATAGCCATCACCACCGAGGGCTGTCGGAACTCTGTCATCTGAGTAAATGAGTACGCCTGCTGCACCAGATAATTGAGCGCGCTCTACCTTTTCGATAAACGCACATGTCCCTCTTGAAAGAAGTACAATTTTGCCTGCAACCTGGGATGCATTCTCTAAAGGTGAAGGTGACTCCGGCGCATCATAACAACCTAGCAAGGGCTGTCCGATGACGACAGCTTCTTCAACATCCCCCGTCTCAACTAACGGCTTAGTAATGGCGCCTTCGATAAAAGCGTAGTTTTCCACCGGCTCTCGGCTGGTAACCTCTATGGCATTGGTTGCACGCATACCGTCGTACGTGGATGCGGCTACCGACATAACCCAAGGCGCGGGCGTGCCTACGGTTTCAACCGTTGGGCCTGAATTTCCTGCCGACACCGAGACAAATACACCAGCATCAGCTGCACGTAACATCGCTGCTGTAGGAGGAATAGTGAGATCAGTACGGCTGCCGCCGATTGAATAGTTGATAACATCAACCCCATCAGCTACAGCCTGATCGATGCCAGCCATGGTATCACCGTAGAAACATCCGGCTTCATCGTCCCCCTCAGGCGTAACGTAATCAGAATTCCAGCACACTTTATACATTGCTACGCGTGCGCGCGGTGCAATCCCTGATAACGTACCAATGTCAGTTCCAAATCTGACCGCGGTTACGCCCTCATTACCCGCAGCGGTACCTGCGGTGTGGCTGCCGTGACCATCTGAATCTCGAGGAGATGCGGTCTCACCTAGCGCATATTGGACATCGTAAACGGTTTCGAAGGCATCTTTGTAATAACGAGCGCCGATCAACTTGTTATTACAGGCAAACGTTTCATCGTCACCCGTGTCACATATGCCGGTCCACCCAAGAGCAGTCGGATCAGAATAGCTGCCATCATCAGCAAAGC
This sequence comes from uncultured Alteromonas sp., assembly GCA_964601635.1. Classification (GTDB taxonomy): domain Bacteria; phylum Pseudomonadota; class Gammaproteobacteria; order Enterobacterales; family Alteromonadaceae; genus Alteromonas. The sequence goes on from CAZROH010000021.1 coordinate 19,417, forward strand.
TTGGGTTTTCTGGTGTGATACCAGTGTCTAAAATACCGACGATGACATCTTCACCTTTGATACCAAGGGTATGCTGTCCGCTGGCAGCGGTTAGCCCTAAAAATTGAGGGGTATTTGCAGTTGCCGGATGGTGAAGCTCGTCTTCCCATACATGGACCACTTCGGGATGTTGGCGAAGTGCTTCAACTTGTGTTCGATTCAGTCTGGCGGAAAAGCCATTAAAACTATGCACATAATTGTGAATGACATTGACGTTTCCTAGCTCTTTTGCCAGCTTGGCCTGCCGATTTGCCAATGCGGTGGTATACGCTCTCATTCTAGAAGACTGTGCATTATACCGGTTCCCCATTTGCGCAACTAACTGGTTGCTGGGCGCTAACTCTCCTAATGATTCAGCTTGTGCCACTCCAGCAGGTTGTTTCATTTGAACAATGTATAACCCCGAGCCTTTTTTGACAGGTTTAGCTGTTTTAAGCTTATCTATGGCAGCAGGGTTATGAGGAAATACTTCTTGCGCTGACACTACCGAAGCAAGTGAAGCAGTTACAGCCAGGGACACCATTGTCCCGACAACACTTTTTTTAAACATGCTTTGCGTCTCCCGATGACACATTTTTATTTTTATCAGAGAGGTGTACGAATATAAGCCGACATGACTCCACCAATACAGCTACCCCGATGGTTTATTTAGGAATCTGCGATAAGACCCGTTTGATTTGTTTTGTTATTTTTATCCAGTGCGCCTGTCCACGAAGTGCGACAGTACGAATTGGCGATAAGACAGAAATCATGCCAACAGAGAAAAGAAGAAGGGAATCAATATGTTATAAGGCTTAGAAAATATAGCCAAATACGCATTTGTTTAATTTATTGACGAACGCAAAAACATTCATATTAGTTATATGTTATATGCTAAAATCGTCGCAATAATTTATCTAAAAACCGCAGATATAAGAAATAAACGCACCGTTGTCTGCGTTTACATTAGTATGAAAATAGGGTGTCGGATTTTTTTACAGGACGTAGGATCCACTCCTACGTCCTGTTTTTATTTACATCATTTCAACCGCTAATGCGACGGCTTCACCACCACCAATACATAGCGTGGCTAGTCCTTTAGAAAGGTTTTTAGTTTTAAGCGCGTGTAGCAGAGTAACCAGGATCCGCGCCCCGGAGGCACCAATTGGATGTCCGAGTGCACAAGCGCCGCCGTTGACATTGACTTTTGCTTCATCAAGCCCTAATTTGCTAATCGCTAACATCGTCACCATTGCAAATGCTTCGTTGATTTCAAATAAATCCACGTCGTCTTTGTTCCAGTTTGCTTTTTGCAATACTTTTTCCACGGCGCCAACAGGTGCTACGGTAAAATTCTCTGGTTCAATAGAATTTGTCGCATGGGCGACTACCCTGGCAAGCGGTTGCATGCCTAATTCTTTAGCCTTTGCTTCACTCATCACTAATAACGCTGCTGCCCCATCCGAGATAGAACTTGAGTTTGCGGCGGTAACGGTGCCGTCCTTCTTAAATGCTGGGCGCAATTGTGGAATTTTATCAGGTCTTGCTGAACCTGGACCTTCATCCGTATCCACCACCACATCTCCTTTTCTGGACGATACGGTGACCGGCGCGATTTCATTCTTAAATGCACCCGATTCAATGGCTGCACTGGCCTTCGATAGAGAGCTTAGTGCAAACTCATCCATTTTTTCGCGGGTAATACCTTCATCATCAGCAGTCGATTGCGCAAAGCAACCCATCGCTTTGCCATCATAAGCGTTTTCCAAACCATCCATCATCATATGGTCAAGCACCTGACCGTGTCCCATACGATAACCTGTGCGGGCTTTGGGTAACATATAAGGCGCATTCGACATGCTCTCCATGCCTCCCGCTAATACAACCTCAGCACTACCGGCCTTAATGAGATCGTTTGCCATCATCACTGCTTTTAAACCTGAGCCACACACTTTATTGATGGTGGTAACACCGGCACCAAGCGGCAGACCTGCTTTGAGTGAAGCTTGTCTCGCTGGGGACTGTCCTAATCCTGCAGGCAACACGCACCCCATAATTACTTCATCAATAATATTAACGTCGACACTATCACACGCCGCGCCAATCGCTACGGCACCTAATTCAGTGGCGGTAACGGCGGAAAGCCCCCCATTAAAACTGCCCATTGGTGTTCTTTTGGCCGCCACGATGACTACAGAATCGGAATGCATAAACCTCTCCCCTTATCTAAATGCTGAAAAATAGTAGTGTACTTGAGAACTATATACTCAGTCCGTAGTACTTTTGGTTGGTTCTTCGTAACGCTTTGTTGCCAGATATTGACGAATAATTCGCGTTACTTTACCTTAACGTTAACTGCAATTTACGTTAACGTAAACCTGATGCATCTGCGTGTCAATTTCGTCGCCAGTGGTTTAGTGCGGCGCTGTGTCAAAAGCTTTACAAGTTTATCGCAGTAATGTCGAAAAGCAGCCTATTATTAACGGGATAGTCAACCATGAGCAGTCAACAACAGGAACCAACTTATACCATTGGTGAACTGGCACGGGATTATGACATCACGCCTCGTTCTATCCGGTTTTATGAAGAACAAGGGCTGATGAGTCCAGAGCGTACAGGTCAGAACCGAATTTATACGGGTAAAGATCGCGTCAGACTTAAGTTGATTTTAAGAGGTAAACGGCTGGGCTTTTCATTAGCAGAAATAAAGAACTTATTTGAATTATATGATTCAAACCCAAATTCAGCCGTACAGCTTGAAACGATGCTGGCGCTGACCGAACAGAAGCGTACCGTTCTTCGACAACAGTTACATGATATTCAAATGCTGATGAGCGAATTAGATGACGTCGAAGCACGTTGCCAAGAAGAACTAGCAGAATTAAAAAGAGGAAATATTGTATGAATGCCCCTTACCCTACTCTGAATTTTGATTTGGGCGAAGATATCGATATGTTGCGTGATCATGTTTATCAGTTCGCGCAAAACGAAATTGCGCCTTTAGCCGAAAAAGCCGATGAAGCAAACGCATTTCCTAATGAGTTATGGCCCAAACTGGGTGAGATGGGATTGCTGGGCGTAACAGTTTCCGAGCAATATGGTGGTTCAGATATGGGTTACCTTGCGCACACTGTTGCCATGGAAGAAGTCAGTCGCGCCTCCGCTGGTATCGGTTTAAGCTATGGTGCGCACTCCAATTTATGTGTGAATCAGATATATCGTAATGGTAATGACGCGCAGCGCGAAAAGTACCTTCCTAAACTAGTTTCAGGTGAACACATCGGTGCATTGGCAATGAGTGAACCTAATGCGGGTTCAGATGTGGTCAGCATGAAACTTCGTGCTGAAAAGCAAGGTGACAAATATATTCTTAACGGCAACAAAATGTGGATCACCAATGGCCCGGATGCGCATACTTTCGTTATTTATGCCAAGACGGATCCTGCTGCTGGCCCCAAAGGTATGACGGCCTTTATTGTTGAACGTGGGTATGCGGGTTTCAGTCAGGCGCAGAAACTGGACAAGTTAGGCATGCGCTCTTCAAATACCTGTGAGCTGGTATTTGAAGACTGTGAAGTCCCTGCAGAAAATGTGTTAGGTAACGTGGGCGAAGGCGTTCGCGTTCTAATGAGCGGACTCGATTACGAGCGCTTAGTGCTCTCTGGTGGTCCACTCGGTATCATGCAGGCCTGTATGGATGCGGTTGTGCCTTATATTCATGATCGCGAACAATTCGGTCAATCGATTGGCCAGTTCCAACTGGTACAAGGCAAGGTCGCTGATATGTATACGCAAATGAATGCGGCCCGCGCTTATGTTTACGCGGTAGCTAAAGCCTGTGACCGTGGTGAAACCACCCGAAAAGATGCTGCTGGCGCTATCTTATACTCTGCTGAACTGGCTACTAAAATGGCGCTGGATGCGATTCAGTTATTAGGTGGTAATGGTTACATCAATGAATACCCAACAGGCCGCTTACTGCGTGATGCCAAGCTGTATGAAATCGGCGCAGGTACATCAGAGATTCGTCGTATGCTAATCGGACGCGAACTGTTCAAAGAATCAGAATAACAATCTAATCACGCTTTTTAATGCCGCGAGTGCTTAACGCATTCGCGGCTATTTTAGGATCAAAAGGAGGGGAACTCGTGCCCATTCTTCGCACAGCGGTAAATGCAAAATCAGACGCGTTTGTCGAAAACGCCTCACACATGCAAAAGCAGGTGAATGACCTGCAAGAAAAAATAGCTCAGATTAAACTAGGTGGTGGCGAAAAGTCCGCCCAGCGTCACCAGTCAAGAGGTAAGTTACTGCCTCGTGATCGTATCAATGGTTTGCTGGATAAAGGCTCACCGTTTTTGGAAATCGGACAGTTGGCCGCCTGGGAAGTGTATGATGATTATGTACCCGGCGCAGGCGTCATAGCCGGCATAGGCCGCGTAGCGGGTGTGGAGTGCATGATTGTGGCAAATGATGCAACCGTTAAAGGCGGCACCTACTACCCGCTCACGGTGAAAAAGCATTTACGTGCCCAGGCTATTGCGGAAGAGAATCATTTGCCGTGTATTTATCTGGTGGATTCTGGTGGTGCTAACCTGCCCCGCCAGGATGAAGTCTTCCCCGACAAAGATCACTTTGGTCGCATTTTCTTCAATCAAGCGAATATGTCCGCCAAAAACATCCCGCAAATTGCCGTGGTGATGGGGTCATGTACCGCTGGTGGTGCCTATGTTCCCGCCATGGCGGATGTTTCCATTATTGTAAAAGAGCAAGGGACCATTTTCCTAGGTGGACCTCCTTTAGTAAAAGCCGCCACTGGAGAAGTGGTGTCTGCCGAAGAATTAGGTGGTGGTGATGTGCATACCCGTACCTCCGGTGTCGCCGACCAATTAGCAAACAATGATCATCATGCCCTGCAGTTGGCTCGAGACGCAGTAGCCCGGCTTAACCGCACCAAGCAGATTGCCATGGATGTTAAACCTAGCAGTGAACCACTCTACGACAGTAGCGAAATTTATGGGATCGTTCCCAAAGACACGCGCAAAACCTTTGATGTAAAAGAAATCATTGCGCGCATTGTCGATGGTTCAGAATTTGATGAATTCAAACCTTTGTATGGCACCACGCTTATTTGTGGCTTTGCTCGAATTTTTGGTTATCCGGTAGGCATTGTTGCCAACAACGGCATTCTTTTCGGTGAAAGTGCACTGAAAGGCGCCCATTTTATAGAGCTTTGTGCCACACGCAAAATTCCGTTGGTGTTCTTACAGAATATCACCGGTTTCATGGTCGGTAAGCAATATGAATCAGGTGGCATTGCTAAACATGGTGCCAAGATGGTCACTGCGGTAGCGTGTGCACAGGTACCCAAACTTACAGTACTTATCGGCGGTAGTTTTGGTGCCGGTAACTATGGCATGTGTGGACGAGCATACGATCCCCGCTTCCTATTCATGTGGCCAAATGCACGTATCTCCGTAATGGGCGGTGAACAAGCTGCAGGTGTATTGGCGCAAGTTAAGCGCGATCAGAAAGCACGCGCTGATGAAAGCTGGTCGGAAGAAGAAGAACAAGCATTCAAACAACCTATCATCGATACCTATGAATCACAGGGGCACCCCTACTACGCGTCTGCTCGGTTATGGGACGATGGCGTCATCGATCCAGCAGACACGCGAATGGTACTGGGCCTATCTTTATCAGCCGCATTAAATAAACCAATTGAAGACACCCGCTTCGGTGTGTTCCGCATGTAACGCGAAAGGAGTTGAAATGGACAATACTACTGAACAACCTATTCTTTACCGCGTTGATGAACGTGGTGTCGCGTTTATTACCCTTAATAAACCCGCTAAACACAACGCCTTTGATGATCTGATGATTGGCCAACTGACAGAGTGCTTTAAGCGTGCCGGTGAAGATGACCAGGTACGGGCTGTTGTGCTTGATGCCAAAGGTAAAAGCTTTAGTGCAGGTGCCGACTTAAGCTGGATGCAAAGAATGGCGGGTTACAGTCACGCAGAAAATGAAAGTGACGCTATGGCGCTCGCTTCCATGTTACAAACACTGTACACCTTGCCAAAAACTACGATTGCCCGTGTACAGGGCGCTGCGTTTGGTGGCGCCGTGGGATTGGTAGCCTGTTGTGACATTGCAATTGGCAGCAAGCTAAGCAAATTTTGTTTAAGTGAAGTAAAAATTGGCTTAATCCCTGCCACCATAAGTCCTTATGTCATTGAGGCAATGGGTGAACGCATTTGTCGCCGCTACTTTCAAACTGCGGAAGTGTTTTCAGCGCAGCGGGCGCGGCGGTTAGGGCTATTAAGCGAGTCGGTTACTGAAGAGGAACTTGATGTCACTATTGATCAGATCATTGATCAGGTGATCAAAAATGGTCCCAATGCCGTGGCGCAGGCTAAGCGGTTGATTCGCGAAGTAGCCTACCAGCAACTTACGCCTGAACTGATGCAACATACCAGTAAAATGATCGCAGATATCAGGGTATCCGATGAAGGTCAGGAAGGTTTGCACGCCTTTTTAGAAAAGCGTCCGGCAACATGGCAGGAGAGCTAATCATGATAAAGAAAATACTTATTGCCAACCGTGGAGAAATTGCCTGTCGCGTAATCAAAACGGCACGCAGGATGGGGATTGCTACCGTGGCCGTGTATTCTGATGCCGATGCCAATGCCCTGCACGTTCACAAGGCTGATGAATCAATTCACATCGGCGCGGCACCTTCTAAAGACAGCTATTTGGTTTCTGATAGGATCATAGAAGCAGCCAAAAAACTCAATGTGGATGCGATCCACCCAGGCTATGGTTTCCTGTCTGAGAATGCGAGCTTTGCAGAAAAATGTAAACAAAACGATATCATTTTTATCGGCCCGCCCACCTCAGCGATTGAAGCCATGGGCTCTAAATCAGCCGCCAAGCATATCATGGAAAAAGCCGGCGTTCCCTTGGTACCGGGTTATCATGGCGATGACCAAAGTGAAAGCCTGCTAAAGAAGTCAGCCGATGACATGGGCTATCCGGTGCTGTTGAAGGCTGCCGCAGGCGGCGGTGGTAAAGGCATGCGGTTAGTTAACAGTGAGGCTGAATTTAAAGAGGCTCTGGCTGCCGCAAAACGAGAGGCGAGTGCCAGCTTTGGTGACGATACTATGCTGGTAGAAAAGTATCTGACTCAGCCTCGCCATGTGGAAATTCAGGTATTCTGTGACCAACACGGCAACGGTGTATATTTATTTGAACGTGATTGCTCGGTTCAAAGGCGCCACCAAAAAGTAATCGAAGAAGCCCCTGCCCCAGGCTTATCTGAAGATGTCCGTAAAAAGATGGGAGAAGCAGCATTAAAAGCCGCTCAGGCTATCAATTATGTTGGCGCAGGTACGGTTGAATTTCTTTATGACAAAGACGGTAGCTTTTATTTCATGGAAATGAACACCCGTCTTCAGGTAGAGCACCCGGTGACCGAATTTATCACCGGTGAAGATTTAGTAGAATGGCAGATAAATGTTGCCCAGGGCCAGCCGCTACCTAAAGCGCAAGACGAGCTGACCATGCACGGGCACGCGTTTGAAGCGCGTATTTACGCCGAAGATCCTGATAATGATTTTCTTCCGTCTACCGGCCGTTTAAGCTTATTGCAACCACCACAGGAAGATCGCCACGTTCGTGTGGATACGGGTGTACTTGAAGGCGACGAAGTTTCGGTTTATTACGATCCTATGATCGCCAAATTAGTGGTATGGGATGAAGATCGGGACAAAGCGTTGCAACGGCTCCTAAAAGCGTTACGTGAATACTATATTGACGGGGTTACCACTAATATTGAATTTTTATATAACGTGGCTGCCAGCAAGCCTTTTCGTAACCAGGAATTAGTCACTACGTTTATTGAGAAGAATAAGCAGGTTTTATTCGCTGAGGAAACGGCGGCGGACGTTGAAAAATTACCTGTAATGGCCGCGTTGATGTTACTCATTGAGCAGCAGCAAACCCTTAAGTCAGCTGGCGATCCTACTTCTCCATGGTCACTGCCCACGTCTTGGCGAGCAAACGAACTGCATCAACAAGCGCTGAAACTAAATTATGCGGGCAATGAATTTGAGCTCGGCGTAAGCATGTTGAATGACAGACAAGCCGGAATAACCTCAAATACCTGGAAAGTCAGTTACCAATCAAACCAGTGGGTGGTTTCAGGGGAACTTTCCGCGCACGGATTAATGGTGAATCTGGATGGTCACCGCCAACGCTTCACCTGGTCACAAAAAGACAATCAATTTGTGTTATTCGCCGCTGATGAAGCCTATCACTTTACCCACCAACTTCCTGACTTAGGGGTTGAAGATAACGTCGATAGCGGACAGGGATTTAACGCCCCAATGAATGGAACCGTGGTCGAATTATTGGTTGAACCTGGTAAAACGATCGAAAAAGGTACCACCTTGATGGTTATGGAAGCCATGAAAATGGAACATAGCATCAAAGCTCCGGCCACAGGCAAAGTTATCTCCTTCTTCTACAAAGCAGGCGAGCTGGTAGATGGTGGCGCGCCGCTGCTGGAGTTTGAAGAAGATGAATAATCAACACTACCCTACCCACGTCAGCATTGTTGAAGTGGGTCCACGAGATGGTCTACAAAATGAAAAGGCACACGTCTCAACTTTGAATAAAGTTGAGCTGGTGCACAATCTTGCCAATGCAGGGTTAACGCGCATCGAAACTGGCAGCTTCGTATCACCTAAATGGGTGCCCCAAATGGCTGATTCAGCCGACGTATTTGCTCGGGTAAAAAGGAAAAATCATATTACCTATTCAGCACTCACCCCCAACATGAAAGGGTTTGAGGCGGCAATGCAAGCAGGAGCAGATGAAGTCGCGGTGTTTGGCGCTGCATCAGAAAGCTTTTCCCGACGCAATATTAACTGCTCTATCGAAGAAAGTTTACAGCGCTTCGAGCCCGTTATTGAAGCGGCTAATAAGGCTGGCGTCAAGGTAAGAGGTTACGTGTCATGCGTATTAGGCTGCCCCTATGAAGGTGAGATTTCTCCCAAAGCAGTGGCAAAAGTCAGTAAAACGTTATTAGACATGGGCTGTTATGAGATTTCACTGGGTGACACCATTGGTACGGGGACGCCAGTCAAGACCGCCTTAATGCTTGATGAAGTATGTAAGCTGGTTCCCGTAACCAAATTGGCTGCCCATTTCCATGACACTTACGGACAAGCTTTGGCTAATCTTACTATTGCATTACAGCATGGCGTAACCACTATAGACAGCGCTGTGGCAGGTTTAGGTGGCTGCCCGTATGCCAAAGGCGCAAGTGGTAACGTAGCTACGGAAGATGTGGTATATATGCTCAACGGAATGGGGATAAAAACCGGGATAAACCTAAACAAGCTGTTACATGCGGCGCGAGGCATCAGTAAAGTTATCCAGCGTCCCCCTTCTTCGAAAGTGGCGCAAGCTTTAGGGTAGTGCAATCTGAAAAATAGCGCCTCCCGGCGCTATTTCTATATCTGTTTGTGCGGTTAACTTTGATGTTCAGACACCGTTTTTAAGTTCTCAAGACCTTTTTGAAAATCAGGCCCAATCATATCATCCATCATTAAGACGAAATAACGCTCTACAGGGTTGTTTCCGACTTGACCTTTGTCTATCCAGGTCACACGGGTGCCCTCTTCTCCCATCGGCTCAATTTCAAACTGGCCTGTAGACCCCATTTCGAACTCGGGAAAATATAAGCTATACACCACTTTTTTGTTGTGCTCCAGATCAGTAATTTCCATCTGACCACTGCCTTCACTTTCACTGACCCACGCTGAACGCATGCCTATTGCGCGGTCAGGGCCTTCATAGGTGACTTCCATTGCCGGATCTCGCTTAAACCACACACCCCATTTAGGCCACGATTTGAGATCAACCACATTAGAATAAATCGTTTGCGGGGGGGCTTTTATAACAATACTGCGCTTAACTACATATTCTTTTGGTAAGGTAAATCCCACTGCGACGACAATAATAAGCAGTGTCACTACAGCTATGAATGCTTTTTTTAACGCTGACATGATCCTCTCCATGTGTACAAGTTAACCTAATAACCTTATAACAACTTTTTAACATTTGTCAGTAAAAAACGCGTCAAAATCACAACTGAACTGCGTTATAACAAATTGTCTTACATAATCCGCGTCTACTTTGCTGATCCAATGGAGCAAATGCCCCTCATTATGACTACAGACTCTGAATGCACCCGCCTTGGGCGAGCTCACGTCAACCTGGACCCTAACTGATGATTCAACCCAAAACCGATCAGGCATCCCTAACAATGCGGTGGCTAATACGTCCCACATATAATAGGTAAATTCGTAAGTAGGAACAGATGTGGTCGTTGCAGCCCAGAATTGACCAGCCAACTGAGCCAGCTCTCCTTTTGACTCTGCTAACTGCATTAAAAACGTCCGATCAATAGGCAGCGCATTGGTGACATCTAAAGGTACCAGCGTCAGATTAACATTTGATTCCACAAGTGTCTTCGTCGCGAGAGGATCCCAGTAAGCATTCCACTCCTGCGTGCCATCGCTATCGTGCATGGCCACATTACCTTTGACGTTCAGGGCACCGCCCATCCAGATCACTTTCTCTAGTTTTGAAACGTACTCAGGGTAATGCTGAATAATGTACGCAAGATTGGTTGCCGGACCTGTCATCAGGACGCTGACGTTATCATTCGTGTTAGCAAGGTAGTCCTTCATCCATACATGCGCGGGTTCCCGGATCACATTTTGTCGGTTTTCCTGCACTTGCAACATCATCGGTAATGCATGACAGAACTTAGGTTGGGCCCGCCATTCAGGAGGGAAAGGATTAAGCCCCGCTAAACTGCCCACCGCCACGGGGATAGTGTGATGATTAGTCAGGGACAGAATTTTAAGCGTTGAGGTAAGCGCGTCATCTGGATAGCAATCCGCCGGCGTAATAGTTACCCCCACCACCTCTATGTCTTTGAACGTTAACAGCAATAACAACGACAATAAATCATCAATTCCACCGTCATGATCAAAAATAACTTTTTTCTTATTAATACGTGAATGATTTGTAGGCTGCATAAGGAGTTTACTGGCTAATTTTAAGTTAGTGTGTAAGATAAATAATGCAAAACGCGATAACTTACCATGATTTATATTACGACACAGCGGTACCGTGTCATATCACAAGGAGCACCGCCGTATGGTTGATAAGAGTTCACGTTACATCAGTAATTTAACCCGCGACACCTATGCCCTGATTCTGGCGGGCGGCAAAGGCTCGCGTTTACATGAGCTTACCAACTGGCGCGCAAAACCAGCACTGTACTTTGGGGGTAAATTTCGCATTATTGACTTCCCTTTATCAAACTGTGTTAATTCCGGCATACGCCGGATTGGAGTGGTAACCCAATATAAGTCTCACTCGCTGATCCGTCATTTAGTCCGGGGGTGGGGTCATTTTAAAAAAGAACTGGGCGAGTCGGTAGAAATTCTACCCGCATCCCAGCGTTTTTCTGAAAGCTGGTATGAGGGCACGGCGGATGCGGTGTTCCAAAATATTGATATCATTCGTGATGAGTTACCCAAATATGTGATGATTTTGTCAGGCGATCATATTTACCGCATGGATTACGGTCAGATGCTCGCTCATCATGTAGAAAATGGTGCACAAATGACTGTTTCATGCATGTCGGTACCAATCGAAGAAGCCGCCGGTGCGTTTGGGGTAATGTCAGTGGACGAACATTACCGTATACATGGTTTTATGGAAAAACCCGCTGAGCCCACACCACTTCCCAATGACCCTTCCCGCTGCTTAGCTTCGATGGGTAATTACGTTTTTGATACCGAGTTTTTATTTGAACAATTACGTCGTGATGCACAAACTTCAGGCTCAGAGCGTGATTTTGGTAAAGATATTATTCCCGCGATCATTAAAGATAATAACGTTTTTGCCTACCCGTTTGAGAAATCCACAGGTAAAGATGTCTATTGGCGAGACGTCGGTACCATCGACTCTTTCTGGGAAGCCAATATGGAAATGGTCGCCCCGGTACCGCAACTGAACCTGTACGATCGTACATGGCCAATCTGGACTTATCAGGAGCAGCTTCCCCCAGCAAAATTTGTCTGGGAAGACCCGGACCGCCGGGGAGAAGCGATAAACTCTGTGGTTTCAGGAGGGTGCATTATTTCTGGCTCAACGCTGCGACGTAGTCTGGTCTTTTCTAACGTACGTGTGCATTCATATGGATTGATTGAAGAAGCCGTCATCTTGCCTGACGTTGAAATCATGCGTCATTGCAAATTGAAAAAAGTCGTCATAGATCGCGGATGTGTTATCCCTGAAGGCACGGTCATCGGTTACAACCATGATGAAGACCGTGCTCGAGGATTTAGGGTTTCCGAAAAAGGCGTGGTACTGGTGACCCGCGAGATGCTGGGCCAGCCTGTTGGAGGGCTTAATCCACAGAGCTAGGGTTGTCACGCCAGCGATGCAAGGTCTTGGCAATTATCTGGGCGGTTTGCTCAGGATATTCAAGTGGGAACATATGACCTCCCTTAGTGGTGATATGTTCTAATTCATTCTGTTTAATAAACAGATCGCGCATGGCTGGCATACATACCTTCGATGACGCACCGGTGACCAATAACGAGGGACACTGCAGTTTCCCAGCGTATTTATCGAGGTTATCTGCGACATTGCGAAAGATATCCGCCTCAACATCATGCCTGAAGGTCAGTTTAATCCCACTTTTTTCAGCATGAGTCGTACTTTTCACATAATCCTGAATACATCGCTTATCCATATTCGCAAAGAGCGCTTTACCGGAAAAATAGTCCACCATATCGGTAGAATGTGGCCAGTGGGTATTTCGGGAACGAGCTAATGCAGCCGGAGTAACCCGGTCAATCAAAGGCGTCGTTTTAAGTAACTTGATCAGGTAACGGCGCCATCCGGTTACTAATGGCGGGTCGAGCATAATTAAGCCGGCCACTTTTTCCGGTGCCGTGCATGCTGCCAAATAAGAAATGACCGCACCGAATGAATGACCTATTAAGACGGTTTTATCCTTTGCGGTATTTCGTTGTGAGATAAAATCAAGAAGCTCATCAACAATATAAGTCCAATTGCTGGTGACAGGAAAATCTCGCTCGTGTCCGAATTTTTCTTTGCCAAACACACTTATGTCGACAGGCAGCGCATCGAATACTGTCTGATAACTCCCAAACGGAAATCCGTTGGCGTGGGCAAAATGAACATATGTAGTGGTTTCAGACTTATGCGACATCATTTTTAGTTAGATCCATATGGCAGGGTTGGCGCAGACCTTTTATTTCGTTATGATGCACCTTACCTCAACTCATCTGACCAGATCAAATGTTTGTCGACGACTTACTTCGCTTACCAGAACCAACTGTACAATCAGACACTACCTCAGAATTCAGCGAATTGATTATTCCGAAGGACTGGGCACAAGGCCGCACCTCGTTTGGTGGCATTTCAGCAGCGATGGTCTATACAGCCATTCAAAATGTGGTAAATGATGATACCCGGCTACTCAGGTCATTTACCACTAACTTTATTGGTCCACTGACGCTTGATGAACCTTTTTCCATCAGGGTCAATCAGCTACGTAAAGGGAAAAACGTCTCCCAATATACCGGCGAGATCATTCAGGGGGGTCATGTTTGTGTTTTTTCACAGGCTTGCTTTGGTTTAGCACGTTCCTCGAAAATTAAAGTAGAGAATACTCAACAACACGCCATGCCCGCCCCTAATAAAGCCAAGTTTATCCCACAAATTCCTAAAGTAACGCCTAAATTTATCAAACATTTCGATTTGTCGATTGAGGCAGGGGGTATCCCCTTTACTGGGAAAAAAAACGCATGCTATGAGGGCTTTATGCGTTTTTCCAAAGCACCTGCTCGCATTACCGATGCCCACGTTATTGCTATGATTGATGCCTGGCCCCCCACCCTGTTGCAAATGCTAAAGTGGCCTGCACCGGCCAGCACGATAAGCTGGAATGTGGAATTTATCCATCCACACCGTGAAGTAAGTGGAGAAGACTGGTTTGCTTACCAGGCTCATACGCGACAAGCGGCTGATGGTTACGGCCACGTAGAGGCGACAATCTGGGATAAACACAATCAGGTAGTGGCCTTAAGCCGCCAAACCGTTGCCGTGTTCGATTAGTAGAGCATAAACGCACTGGGATTAAATAATGAGATAACACTTAAACATTGCAAGTTAGTAATATCCAGTGCGTCTTCTAAATCATCCATTTCCAGCGCTAACGACTCATGCAAATGAGGCTCTAAATTACTGTAACTGGGGTAAATCTCAGGATTTACATTATCCAGCGCAAGTACATAACTTAACTGTAAAATACGCTCATCTTCTAGCGAACGTTCGTTAAATACCTGATGGATTTGATCAATCGGTCGATAAATGGCTTCCGGTATGCCCCATTGCTTAATCAACTCTGCGGAAACTTCAGCGTAGGTAAAGCCTAAAATGGCTTGCTGCAATTCCGCTGGACTCACTCGTTCGTTAAAGGCCATACAGCGCTCAGCCTGCTTGGGTTGCGATTGTGAAACAACCAGCTCACCAATATTGTGAAGCAAGCCCGATACAAACAGCCTTTCAGGCTCACGCATACCACGCTGCTCTGCGATAAATTTTGCTAGCAAACCACAAGAAACGCTTTGCTCCCAAAATTTATCCAGGTCGACCACGGCTCCGTCAACATTGCTAAACGCATGACTCACACCATAGGCCAAAGCTAAATCGTAAGCAGCACGCGTACCAATAACCTGAATGGCTTTACCGATTGTTTCGATTTTATTTGGGAAGCGATAAAGGGCGCTGTTTGACACTTTAAGAATCTGAGCAGCTAAAGCAGGATCGAACGCAATGATTTCAGCGATATCGTCGATCGACGCTGAATTATCATCCAAACATTCTCTTAACCGAATTACCGCATCTGGCAAAACATAAATGTCCATCGCGTTAGCGGCAATATCTTGTACGCTCATTATTTAGCAACTCCGAAAGTAATCCTGCAACAGAATGGATCACATACTTCAGGTCCTTTGATGATCAAGTTTGTCCTTACTAGTACGTATAGGCCATTTAACCTGCCAGTTCCAGCTATTGTACTGGCTTTTTAATAATTAATCTTCAGTTTTTGATTTTCCAGAACTATCTTTTTTCACCTTATTGATTAGTTTTTTTAATAGCTCTTCTCCAGCTATCCCACTGAAATCTTTAATGTTAGGAAAACATTTTTGCACCTGTCTCACTTCATTTATCAAAAATAAATTGACCGGACAAGGGAGGCCATACTCTCTGGCTGCATCAACTATAGCGCCGTTTAAATAGTCAATTTCCGTGGGTTTCCCAGCTTGCAGATCCCACCACATAGACGTTTTGACATTTTCATCTATTGCCAGCATTTGTGTTGCCACACGCTTAAACAGCCAATCGGGTAAACGCAGTATGATCGGTAAGAATCGCCCGTGAACTTTTGCGACCTTAGGTAAGCAAATGCCTTTATGCCGCACAACAATGAGCAATTCATCCATCGCCATCGCTATGACCCGACGATAATCCCGTTGCTCTAACATAGCCTTAACCGGAATATCGGCCAGCGCATTAACGCAGTTGCCAAGATTAAGTTGAAGTTTCGCCCACTGCAAAGCATCCATATCCTGGGTTACGGATAGCCGCATCAGAGGTTGATCACAAGACAAAATCGCTTTTTCTATTTGCTTGTGATCATGAGGCAGTGACTCAATAGTAAGCGCACCTTCCGACCCTTTGTGTAAGTTATTGGGTGCGCTGAAAATAACGTTAAAGGGCACCATTGCTCTTATCACAGGATTATGCGGAAACAGCCTGGTAAGCTCGTTATGTGTACCAACGCCGTTTTGACAACAGATTATTACCGTATTCTGCTGCACTATCTGTTGTAGATCATCTATACATGACTTAATTGCCGTACACTTTGTGGTTAGCCACACTATGTCGGCATTCTCATGGCTATCGTACATAGATCCAGTTAAAGTAACGGCTTCTTTATTCCCCTGAAAGTCGGTCAGCAGCAATGGCCGCTGTAAACGCTCTTTCCATACTCCGCGCGCAACGAACTTCACTTTACAATGCTGATTAACTAACGCGGCGCCAACGAAACTGCCAATCAGCCCTGCCCCAAATACAACGTGCAACACAATGCCACTCCGCAAACAATTCTCTGATACAATTCTGGCCCAATTAACCGCTCTTCGGAAGTAATAATGAATAAACACGCGTTGATAATCGGTTTTGTCTGGCCGGAGCCCAACTCTTCGGCTGCCGGACAAAACATGATGGGCATTGTCAACGCGCTGCTCCAGGGTGGCTGGAAAGTAACCTTTGTGAGCGCAGCGACGGATAGCCTCCACAAAGCTGATATTAGTGCGCTGGGCGTGAACATTGCAACAGTCGCACTGAATGACAGTAGTTTCGACGACTTTGCTAAAGCGCTACGTCCCGATATTGTTATATTTGACCGCTTCATGACCGAAGAGCAATTTTCCTGGCGCGTAAGAAACGTTTGTCCTCAAGCAATGCGGATCATTAATACTGAAGATCTGCACAGTCTTAGACACACCCGTCACAATGCTATCAAAAACAATACCCCCGCACCGGCAATAAGTGATATCGCATCTGATGTGACTCAGCGTGAAATTGCAGCGATCCTGCGCAGTGATCTAACGTTAGTGATATCCGAGCACGAATATTTAATGCTTCAAAATGAATTTGGCATTCCTGCTGCGCAACTCATGCATCTTCCCCTCCTTGAAACTGAATATAATTGCGCGTCTGCGACATTTTCTCAGCGTCAAGGATTCGCTTGGATAGGCAACTTCAGGCACGCGCCGAACTGGGATGCAACGCTGCAGTTAAAGCAGCATATATGGCCGAAAATACGTAAGCAGCTACCACAGGCCACATTATCGGTAATGGGGGCCTACCCTCCTAAAAAAGCCACGCAACTTAACGATAATAAAAGTGGCTTTTTAGTGAAGGGCTGGGTAGCGAATATCGCAGATGAATTACCAAATTATCGCGTAATGCTGGCACCGCTTCGGTTTGGTGCGGGAATAAAAGGCAAATTAATTGCTGCCATGCATGCTGGCATGCCAAGTGTTACCACGTTTGTTGGAGCGGAAGGTATTGCGTCAGAATGTGCCTGGCCGGGCGCAGTTACCGATAACTTCGAGGAGTTTGCTCAGTTTGCAATTGATATGTACGTAAACGAATCTCTCTGGTTGGAACAACAAGCAAAAATTAAGGCCGTGTTACACCCCAGGTTTGATTCGACAATCAATAAACGCCAGTTGTTGTCCCGGATATCGCAACAGTTAACTGAGCTTGAACATTACAGAGCCAGATTGCCGCTGCAAGCAGTGCTTTGGCATCAGACCTTGCGCAGCACTCAGTATATGTCACAGTGGATTGAACAAAAGAACAAAAACTAAGATGCGGCTAAGGTTTTTATTCGTTGAATAACCTGACGTAACCCGCTTCCTCTGGACTGGCTTAAAAAGCGTGAAAGTGCCAGCTCTTCAGTGAAAGCGTCAAAATCAAAATCACATAATGCTTCAGTAGAGAGCTGATTTGATTGTTCAAGGATAATCGCCAGTACGCCTCTGATGACCTTACTTGGTGAGTAAGCTTCAAAGTATGTACCCGCTTCAGAATTAGCCCTATCCAACCAAACGTCGCTATCGCAACCTTTAACTAAGTTATCCTGCGTTCGCTTTTCGACTGCGAGTAGCGGTAGCTGTCTGGATGCTAAAACCAACTGTCGCATTTTGTTATCCCAGCCGTTGGCGGCTTGCAAGCCTGACGCCAGCGGAAGCAAATCTGTTGGAATTGACATGCCCGATTCCTACTTATCACTCTCGGTTATACTTAGTTTAAGCTCGTCCGCTGTCATCACCATTTCAGCGCTATTCTCAGAAGCAGGAAAAACCACCACATTGGTTTGATTTTTTGCTAAACCGGGTAACCATGTTTCTACAAATTCATTCAGCGGTATGGCGCTGGGACTCGCGTCGGTATGTTGCGTACGATACCAACACTGAACCAGTTGCTGATGCGGCCATACCGGTAACGCGCTGCCCTCTGCCGCTTCCATCATCACATAGCCATCGGTGCCGACCAACGTCCAAACTTCTCCGGCTTTGCTGACATAGCTTAAGAAAAGTTCCAGGCGCTCTTCGGCGGTAAGTGAGGCCGCTTGATTAATAACGTGCTCAGGTAATGCAGGGGTGACAGTATGAGGAAACACTTTTTAAACTCCGATAATGATGAGGGGCGAGTTGCTTAATCCGCAGAAAGATGAGGACACATCGGCTCGCGGAGCGCTATTATAAGTTCTTGTCTTTGCAATAACTACCTTTATACCTTTAGGGTAACTACTTTTGTTGTAATTCATGTCTAACTCATATGTAATGCACATTCACCCATAACATAGTTCTATTTATGTTTTATTCAACGGAGTGATCTTCTTGCTTCAGTTTTTATGCAGTGTTAGTTGATGGATTCAAAGTATTATATCGTTTCGCGGAAGCTAGATAACAAACTTGAGTTATCTCACGAGCAGTTCAAAGAATTAAAACGGGCGCGAAAAAGGCTTTCTGCTGGTTATGCCATTTCCCATAAATATAGGTTGGTTTTATCCAACTATGACTTAGTTCTCAAGTCGATGCGTAATTTAGGTGAGCAGTATGCTAAGCAGGATGACATTCAGGCCATTGAAGAAGGCAAAGCACGCTTAAATGCAACGATAAATAATTATGTATTAAGTGCTCGTATTTTTACCAGTCAGTTAAAAAGGCATGTCCAAGGTTGTGTGCCACAAGACCGTGAGTTGGTAAATGCACTGGCTCAAAAAATGGATAGTGAATATCGCCGCTCTTTTGCTTATCGGTTTATCGACGCATTGTATGATTATGTGACCCACTATGGGCTCAGTATTCACACCTTTATTCTTTCTTCAGAAATGAAACCAACCGACGCAGGTTCTTACGAGCGAGAATACCGGGTCAATGCCTACATTGAAAAAGACTATATCGGAGGACCGGCAGAGTTCAGAGCCTCGGTTTTTGAAGAAATAGACGAAAATCTGGATATAATCGACATGCTGACTCATTTTAATCAAAGCCTGAAGCGATTGCATGACCACGCCATGGGCTTAATCCAGGATGTATTTGTAAAGGCAAACGAATTCGTCAATGAATTTGTAATTAGGTTTGCAAGAGAGCACGGGGATAAACACGCTAATTTGTTTGTAGTACATAGTACCAATATGGCCAACCACAAAATCTACGATAAGTTCCCCATTTCGATGTACGTCAATAACCATAACCTCAATCAAGAGTTTGAATAGCACATGCAATTAGACAATATTGACACGCAATTTGTGCTGCCGGCTCGCTTCGATAGTCGCGACGTTGTCAGCATCAATTTCAGGCATTTTGTTCTTTATTTGCGTGAAGATATCGCCTTGAGCTTAAAAGGGGACATTGTTGAAGTACGTTTTTTGTGGACACAAGAATCCATTGCACAGAATCACGCCAAACGACTCAATTCGTTGCCACTTATTACCTTGAGTATGCTTGAGTTAATCGAAGATCGCATTGAGCATTTACCCTGTCATGTCATCATAGCGGAAACTTCCAAAAGAGGGTGTAACGTGGCGATATCCACACCGTCCCCACTATTAGTGCATGAAATGATTAATGATATGATTTGTCCCAACAAATTCACCATGCCTGTGCTTTATAACCACAATTGTACTGCCCATACATTTATCAAAGAGCGGCTGGAAAGATCTTAGTCAGCCTTGGTATTTAAAAAGACCTGTCTGGGCTCATCAGAGAGTAGTTTGTCATTAACTTAAAGGTGGTTAATGCCGGATCTCATTTTGTTCGATAAAGGAAATTACCTCGGTTAGCGTTAATGGCTCTGAAAAATAATACCCTTGCATGAAATGGCACCCGGCCTGGCGGGCAAATTCGGCTTGTTGTTGTGATTCAATGCCTTCTAATAAAATCGCTTTCCCCAACTTTTGACAAAGCGTGATAACACTTTCCGCAATTATATTGGTCTGATTTGACTTATCTTCTCCAGGTGCCAGCGACTTGTCCAGCTTAATGATCGAGGTATACGCCTCTGCGAGTTCAGATACTGACGCATAACCTGAACCAAAATCATCCAGTGCAATACTAAAACCTGATTTAGCGAGATTTCGTAACACTTGTCTGGTTCCGACGTCATGCATTGCAGACTCTGTTACTTCGAGTACAAGTGACGCTGGTTTTACATCGAAATCCTTAAGGTATTCTAAAAACTGATCCACCAGCAATTTCGAATTGAGTTGCAATATCGATACGTTCACATGCACTTTTATGTGGCCTAATCCGGCATCCTGCAAGGTAACGCAGGCGATGCAGACTTCTTTCAGCATTTTTAGCCCTAACTCATAGATCAACCCGGTTTCTTCAGCAATGGGAATGAATGAATCAGGATGGATATCTCCCACATCCTGACTGCGCCACCGGCATAATGCCTCCAATGCCACCACTTTATATTCGTTGTCTACAATGGGCTGGAAGCTCGCGTATAACGCTTTGCTCTCAATTGCATCAAACAATCCTTGTTCAACATACAAACGATATTCGACAGCATCATTGAGCCTATCCGAAAAGAAAACGATTTGATTTTTACCCTTTCGTTTAGCTTCATGCATGGCAATATCGGCATGTTTCAACAACATTTCGGGCTTGTGTGCCTTATCCATTTCAGCAATGCCAACACTTGCACTAATTTTCAGTTCGGTATCATTCACATCAATGGGAGCAGTAAAAATCTCCAGTAAGCGATTTGCGAGTTGTGTTAAATCGCCTTCTTCCTGTACCAAGACAACAAACTCGTCAGCGCCGTTTCGAATAAACGTATCTTCATTTCTGATTATTGAACGAATACGGATTGCACACTGAGATAACAGCTCGTCTCCAACATTATGGCCATAGTTTTCGTTAACCGACTTAAATCCATCCAAATCAATAAACACTAAAGCCCGAATAGTATGAGCATAAGCCACATCATTGAGTATGAGCTTGAGATAATTCCGATTACCCGCATTGGTTAACTGATCGGTAAACACCAAAGATTCTAGTTTTTTTTCTGCTTTTGTTAACGCTGAAATATCTGAGAATGTCGCCATATAGCAGATATTTTCATGCTGACGCGCTAACCTGGTAAAGGTAATAAAAGCGGGGAATTCCACGCCTTCAGTAGTCAATAATATTAATTTTCTACGTACATTTTGTGACGTCGTAAGCACAGATTGTAAATCAGATGCGTCAAGACCAAATTGAAGAATGTCTTTGCCAATCAATGACTCAATATCATTGCTTAATAACGTATTAAACGCTTTGTTACAATTGACGATATTAAATTTATCATCCAGTAATGCGACACCTTCAACCAATTGGTCGAGGATGATATTAGAAAGTTTTAACTGCTTAATTTGGCGCTGCTTATCAGTAACATCAATGACGGCACCGATCACGACGTCCTCATTTTGTAAATCGACTTCACTGAAAACCACATCAAGATATTTCCTTCCACTAACAGCGTCTTCTAAAACGATGGTTTTGCGCAGGCTTGAGCGTTTTTCCAAGGTTTCAAGAATGTCCTTCCGCTCATGTTCGGGAAAAAGCGCAAAAAAATCCTTTCGTGCCAGCCTGGTACCTGCGCCCAACCTGTTTTGCAGACTTTGCGCACCGTCAAAGGAAAAAATTTTTCCTTTTTCATCGAGCTCAGCCACCCCAAATTGGGTCGCCTCTGCCGCTACTTTAAAACGCTTTTCCGAATTGACAATTTTTTGCTCAAGGGCATATCGATTCAATACGGTTTCACAAGTGGACTTAATCGTTTTTTTATCAAATGGTTTAACGAGATAACCAAAAGGAGAGGCACTGATAGCCCGATCAACAGTCTGGTCATCTGGAGCAGGTGAAGTAAAGATAATGGGGATAGTAAAACGTGCTGCAATCTTTTCTGCTACCGCTAAACCATCAGTCCCATCGGCCAGATGAACGCCCATCAGGATCAATTCAGGATAGGTTTTTTCGATGAGTGCAAAAGCCTGTTCTTCGGAGCTTGCCACTCCGACGACGTCTGCACCTAGTCTGGGCAGTTCCCTGGCAAGATAAGTGGCGGTTGCGGCAGAATTGTCTTCCACAATTAATACGCGGCGGTCTTGAATTAACATCATTGCTTCTGCCTATTCCCTAAAACTTACTGTCCGTTACTGAGGACTTCTAAATGTGTATATATTCATGTCTGAAACAAATTGTTGAGTCATTACATACACTCTTATTCTGATACGAAATTGGTCAGAACTGGAACATTCCTGGCCACTTGAGAAGCATAGTAACGTTGGGCCTTTTCCTTTAATAATAAACAACAAATGGCATTTTAGTGGGTCATTTAACTAAGGTGTGATGACTAACCTATTTCAACAGGTAAATTTCAGCTCACTGGCATACCAATATCTAAAACAATAAATCACAGCTTTGAATCAAATAAATTTAACGATCTTTAGCGGGTCATACAATGAAAAATCCCCCCCTACTGGCAACGAGTCAAATCAATTCTTCGTTACTTGCCAGCCATAAGCAAAACTCTCCCATGATCATGCAAAATAATGGCTGACTTTGTACACACGGATGGATAATTCGGGTGATTCAAGGTACGCTAGACTCCGGTGATGACCTCACGGGTTACTTATATTTTTACAGTGAATATATGCATACCTGATTTAACGCTTTTCAAAAGGAATAGTTCAATATTGTTTGTATGATTGACGACAAATTTTTTAATCGATTAAAACGTGAAACCTCGGCTTCACATAAAGGCTTAGAGCGAACTTACCCCTTTTCAACACTGATGCGGGTAGATCGGTTCGACAAATTGTCGTATCAACGTGTGCTTTTAACAATGACTGCCTTTCATCAGGCTCTGCATTTATTCGAGCCCGGTGTGCATCAGCAGACGTTGAGTGCACTGTTAAATGCAAAAGAAGCTTTAACTGCACTTCACAAAGACCTAACCATTCTCTCCAGCGACCGGCATGAACTCTCCCCGCTTGCTGTCACCACAGCAAAAGATGATACTCATGCATTAATGGCCTATGCCTATGTTTGGGCTGGCTCAAGCATGGGCGCTCAAATACTGATAAAATGGCTGAGCAAACAAAATGCGCTTGCCCTGCCAACCCATTACTATGATCAAATGGCAACCCAATCAGCAAACTGGCAGAAGACAAAGAGATACATCAGTGTATGCCTTGAGCAAGAGACGCTTCAGCCTGACCTCTTAATCAAAGAAGCCAACAATTGGTTTAATGCCATTATGCAACATGCAGCAGGTAGCTACACTTCCGACCAGCGGGAAGTTACCATTCATCCTGAGACGCTTTGATTCAGTTCAGGATCTGGTACTATGCGTTACATCTACAGCAATTCAGATGTCGGGTAAGTAAAACTAAATGAAAGTTATCTCATTCAATATTAATGGCATTCGCGCACGCCTGCATCAGTTAGAGGCCATTATCGAAAAGCACCAACCTGACGTGATCGGTCTGCAGGAAATTAAAGTTCACAACGAACAGTTTCCTCTCGATGCGGTGAAAGAACTGGGTTATCACGTTTATTACCACGGCCAGAAAAGTCATTACGGGGTGGCGCTTTTGACCAAACAAGAGCCGGAAAATGTCGTAATGGGCTTTCCTACGGATTCCGATGATGCCCAGCGACGCATGATCATGGCTACAATCAAAGGCACATCCGATAAGCCAATTACTATTTTGAATGGCTACTTCCCACAGGGAGAAAACCGCTCACACGAAACCAAGTTTCCTGCCAAGCGAAAGTTCTATCAAGATCTGATGACCTACCTGAACAACTCCCATCAACCGGAAGACAATGTCATAGTGATGGGTGATTTAAACATTTCCCCTACCGATGACGATATTGGCATTGGCGAAGACAACAAAAAGCGGTGGTTACGTACCGGTAAATGTAGCTTCTTGCCGGAAGAGCGGGAATGGTTAAACGCCGTCTATGAATGGGGACTAAAAGACAGTTTCCGTGATTTACACCCCCATACTAATGATAAATTCAGCTGGTTTGATTACCGTTCGAAAGGATTTAACGATAATCGCGGTTTACGTATCGATCTGATTTTAAGTACCCTGCCTGTCCATGAAACACTGCAAGATGCAGGGATTGATTACGAATTACGCGGTATCGAAAAACCATCCGATCATGCTCCCATTTGGGCTGAATATGATCTCTAAACAGAGCTAAGCCATTGACAGTCATTCAATTTATTAGTCTGATTGGATACCTGCTCGTCATCGGTGTTGTACTAAAAAACATACCGTTTGATCAATTCCGCGCTGACAGCCAGCGCCAGCACATAGTGTTTGGTGCTGCAGCTAGTGTATTTTTTCTGTGGATATTTAGAGCGGGAATTTTTACCGGACTGGATGTGCATTTTTTATGGCTTCCCGCATTAGTCCTGACTTTAGGGTTTCGATTCGCCATACTAAGTGCGACGCTTGCACTTGCAGGTACCACAGCTGTGGGTCTGGATAACTGGGCGATGCTTGGTGTCAACGGATTACTGGGCGTATGTGCCCCTATCGCGTTAACTTATATTATTTATTCAATTTCGTTTCATCGCATCCCACGCAACTTGTTTGTCTATATTTTTGTCTGCGCGTTTTTTCCTGGTGCAGCCATGATTGCCATAAAAATGGGCTTACTCGGGGGCTATTACTTTATCGATGGATTATATGAATGGGATATAGTTAAAGATAACTACCTGATACTTATTCCGCTGCTCCTCTTCCCTGAGGGTATGCTTAATGGAATGACGATAACCCTTTTGACAATCTACAAACCGGAATGGGTCTATACATTTCACGACAAATTTTATATCGACAAAAAATAATTACAGCAATGCCGATGGCACCAGCGACTACTTTTTAAACAACACATCCATAACGGAACTCAACTCTGTCTTACCTTCGCGTATTTCTTCTTCGGTTAACCCGGTAATTTCATGAGGAAAGACTAACCATTCATCACTGCTGTTAATGTAATAATCGGGTTCAATTTCTGTTTTATTATTCGCCGGCTTATACCACGGGCAGGCAATTCGCACATCCTGCGGTACATTTAATCGCATTAATTTTTGGATTTGTTTTATTAGTGCATCCACGCTGCGCCCTGAATCGAACACATCATCGACAATTAATAATGAATCCCCGGCATTGGCATTTTCAACGAGATAATGCAGTCCGTGAACGCGAATTTCTTTCGACTGCTGGTTAATTCCATAATAAGAAGAGGTCCGCACCGCAATATGGTCGGTGGGTGTATTTCTGAATTCGAAAAATTCCTGCACAGCAATACCTATAGGGGCACCACCACGCCAGATACCAATGATAAAATCAGGACGAAATCCGTCGTCATACACCTTGGCAGCGAGGCGGAAACTATCCTCTATTAAAGACTGGGAAGTAATAAAATGCTTTTTCATACTGACTTCTGCGCGATTGATAAAAGACCGCGAGTATAGAGAATTCACGCGTAATTTGCACGACCAATTGACAATAACCAGTTATTCATTTTGTAGCGCAGTGGCCGGCTGTACTGACATTGCTTTAAAGGCCGGATACAGGCTGGCAATGACACAAAGGCCAAGCGAAAATAGCATCACCAGCGCGATTTGCGTCCACTGCAGGTCCACAGGTACGCCCTTGCCGTTGTCTGCAAAGGCAATGGGCACATTCAACAACGCAAGTATATTATTGAGCTGGGTAGAAAGGATAATACCGAAGAAGCCCCCTATTACCGCACCTTTCATACCATTAAACACACCATTGAAGATGAATATCCGCATAACCTGATTTCGCGGCATACCTTGAGTGCGTAAAATGGCAATATCACCTTGCTTTTCCGTTACCACCATTACCAACGAGGACACAATGTTAAACGCGGCTACCGCAATAATCAGTAGCAGCATCATAAACATCATATTCTTTTCCATTTTTACCGCATCGAATAATGGCCCCTGCCGACTGCGCCAGTTTTCACTTGAGATGCCTAGCTTATCCAGGGCTTGAACCGTACTTTGATAGTTAAACGCATCTTCTAAGAACAAGCGTTGATTAAGTTGTGCTGACGCCGGCATGCGCAGCAGCTTCTGTAGATCTTTAACGTTCAGGAATATAGCCTTATCATCCAACTGAGAGCCAACTTCATAGATCCCGCTTACCGTAACCAAACGTTGTGCAGGCATACGTCCAAACGGTGTATATACACTTGCGCCTGCCACCAGCAGCCTCAGCCTGTCGCCAATTTGCAAATCCAATTGGACCGCTAGCGCTCGCCCAACTATTACCCGGTATTGTCCGGCATGGAGTTGATTAAACTGCCCAACCAGCATTTTAGACTGCACAATACTGTTGTCGTGCATGACGTTAGGGTCAATTCCCTGTAACTGCACACCGCGTAAACCACTACGCGACTGGATGACGCCCTCAGACTCCAGAAAGTCCATCGTGCGTACTACCCCCGGCAGACTGGAGAAATCCGTTTTCACGGCTTTTTCACCTGTACTAACAACAAGATGGGGGGCGATCCCCAGCACCCGGTCTTTAAGTTGGCCTTCAAAACCATTCATCACCGAAATCACCACGATCAACGCCATCACGCCTAATGTAATACCGGCGACGGAAAATCGATTGATAAAGGCAACAAAACTTTTGTGTTTGCCAGAAGTGGAGTAACGCAACGCAATAAAAGCCGGTAACGAATTTTGCATGATAATAGAAATGATCACATTCTTTTGTCAGTGCCTATAAAGGTAATTAAGGTTACCCTATATAAAAGGCAACTCAAGAGCACTGGCATTATTAGTAAACTCGTTATACTACGTGTAAGCTAGCAGACTAACAAGTTGAGAAGTAAGACAGCAGATGGACAACTTAACGCTTAAACAAAAACAGGCGCAATTTGATGAATTTTTCATGATTGCCCATCCATTGAAAATCAATATTCAGTTGCTCAGTGATGACACTAAACTGCCAGAACTAAACGAGCTTGATGAGGCAATGCCTTATGCGTTTCGAATTGCTAACGAAATGTCTACGGTGCAGTCTCAATCTCTCAGACCATTGCGTGGCCTGAGCGAACATGCCAGTGATTTAGTTGACTATCTGAACCTGCAATCCCGTAAGATTGACTTGATGATGTCCTATATTCTGCAACAACAGGATGAACCGCAAGCCCGTTTCGAAGCGGTGAAGTTTGGTGGCGGGGGCATTGTTGTGCATCATGAAACAGACATTCCTGTCGGCACAAATGCACAGTTAAAGCTGTTTTTAACTGAAGAAGCCGCTGCTATTTTTTGTTACGGTGAAGTTATTGCTTGTCAGCAGGCTGCAGATGAATACCATATAGCGTTTATCTTCAATCGTATCCGGGAAGAAGATCAAGAGCTATTAGTCAGGGCAAGTCTGCATTTGCAGACCCAGCAATTGCGAAAACGCTCTCAAAAGCGAAACGAATCTTAATTTCGCTCAGATTCAGCTTTCCCTTTAAACGATACTCTTAATAAATGACAGGGTGACATGACAGCCTCACGTTCTTCGCTTCCTTTACCCAAAAT
>CAZROH010000022.1:0-43191 GCA_964601635.1 uncultured Alteromonas sp.
CTAGCTTCCAGATTCAACGTCCCATTCCCGCCCCCCATTGACAGCTACGTTTTATTTTCTACCTAGCAAATTTCGCTAGGAATTACGTGAATACCAAAGGCCGGATTACGCGCAAGATACATTGGAGGTAGGGCGTATGAACCAAATTGATAAGGCTGTCATAAAACTTATCCTGCTGGGTTGAGAGGTGCAAAGCCAGACAAATAAAACCCTTTGTTTGCATCTAACACTCATTTGTCTTGCCAGGGTGAATCTGTGATTCCCTCTGGACGAACAATAGCGATCCAATCCGGGGGCTGATAGGAAAACGATAAAACCGAAAGACTAATAAGCAGAAATAGTAGCTTATTCATGCGTAAACCTAACGCTCTAGCGCATAACTATGCCGCAAGCCATGGGCTCCCGCAAAAAAGAGCACGTTTAGAAGCTTTACACCGGCACCGTTCCCAAGGTTATCTAACATCGCAGACTTAACGATGCGATTCTTGATAAGGGTGCCTTTATAAATTTGAATGGTGTAAATAATGTACTCATATTTTCACTCATTCTCATTAGTAGTAATGAATTAAAAGGGAATTAGAGCGCTACGGAACCAATAAAGTAGGCATTACCACCAACCCTAATTTCGCTCCCCGCCTGGTCGGAAAAGTGTGTTTTTAACAGGCAAGCCTGACCCATTTCTTCACCTTGGTGGAAGACCAGGTTACTACCTGTAAATAGTCCATTATCTCTGAGGAACCCGCTAATTGCGGCAGCAGCTGCTCCGGTAGCCGGGTCTTCGTAGACACCACCGAATGCAAATGCGTTTCTGACTCGAATATCACCATTGTTTTCTGTGGCAGCGACAGCAAAGGTAACAACCCTGTTTTCCCTCATCCATGGCTGTAAGGCGTCATAATCATATTCAAAATTTGTAAGCGCATCGGGATTATTCACCACAATAAGCGCGTGATTATTACCGGCATTAACCATTGAAGGAGTAAAATGCTGGCTGATATCACTTCTTTGGATGCTGCTATTTGCTATCAGGAAATCCAACTCTTCGTGACTCAGCTCCCTTGAGCTTGTTTTTGGTGAACTAAAGTAAATGTCTTCACTATCATCAATAACAAGCTCTAAAGTTCCTTTATTTGACTCCAGAAAGTATAGCCCGTTGCCAAAGTCGTCTTTTATTGCTTTACCAAGTGCAACCGTAGCATGACCACAAAAGTCGACTTCCGCTTCTGGCGCGAAGTATTTTATGGTAAAGCGATTTTCTCCTTTGGGAACAGCAAACACGGTTTCTGAGTCTCCGATTTTTTTTGCGATACTTAACATTTCCGCGTCGCTCAACTCATGATTCACTATCATTACGCCAGCTGGGTTTCCTCCTGTATTATCAACAGAAAAACCCGCATAACGTCTTGCAATGTTGGTCATAATAAACTCCTAATTCTCAGGTAATAACAATTATAAAATTTGTCCAAGTATGTCTTTTGCAATTTCGCGATCTACACATGCCGCAAAAGCATCCGACGCGAAGTTATCTGCATCAACACGTTTCTCATCAGTTTCCCAAAACGTACTGGCTTTCATTATTTTTGCGCTGCAGGTGAATGCATCCTTGCTAACTTGCATATACTTAACTAACACCTTGTCAGAGCGATGTACCAGTGTTTTGTAAGGGTATCCCTGGTCAGTTAAAAACGTAGTTTCGCTGATCTCCTCGCCTCCTGATGCGCTAACATCAAACAGCACGAGAGAAAATAATTCCAATCAATAATTTCATGCTCTTGCTCCTTTTTTTGAAGTCGCAATTATTATTGATGCTTATGTGCAGTTAAGACAATCTAAATAAATTGAATTAAAAGTTAAGCAAAACTTAACCATGTTAGGGTAAGCCAGTGAACAGAATTGAATTTGCGTGCTTTGTTATTTAAAAATAAGTGGCGGACTGAAGCTAAACGGCAGCCATTAATAAGATACCGCCGTACCTGTGATATAAATTTGTGATTGTCCTTTAATGGCGCTGGGTTGTGAGTATATTCATCATAAAGTCGGACAGCGCCTTTACCTCATCGGTAGCCTCTTCTCTGACCAGGAGCGAGGTTTGTGCATAACCAATTGTCGGCAGTCCAAAGGACTCGGGGACTTTCTTTAATGGTGGTTTTACCAGAGTGTCTGGTACCGCAGCAATAGCAAGATCAGCTCTTACCGCAGCTAATTGGCCATTACAATTTTCACTGGAATAAGCCAGGCGATACTTTCGCCCCTGTGCATCGAGCGCTTTTAGTGCGAGATCGCGCCAGTTACATCCTTTTTCGGCCAACGCCAAAGGGAGGGGCTCTTTGTTGATTGCTTCTCCGCCGTCCAATGCCGCCCAAACAATCTTTTCTAGACGGACAGGTTTCATACTTGCTTCAGATTTTGTATCTATATTTACAGAGAGCATGGCAATATCGATAGTTTCATCTTCGAACTTTTTCAATAAGATGGCGCTTTGATCCATAACCACGTCAACCTGGACGGAAGGGTGTGTCTTGGCAAAATGAGAAAGAATCAGCGGAAGCTCGTAGCTGCCAAATTGCTCGGGCAAACCAACTGTAACCTTGCCCGTGAGCTTTGGCTTTATAAAATGCCTGACAGCTTCATCATTAAGCCTCAGTATTTGCCTGCAATAACGAAGTAGCGTCTCACCTTCGTTCGTTAGCTTCGTTTCTTTCGATTTTCTTGATAACAACTGACATTTTAGCAGCTCTTCCAGTTTTTTTATTTGCATGCTTACCGCAGCAGGAGTCCTGAATACCATCTTCGCAGCCTTAGCCATACTGCCGGTCTCAGCAATTGCATTGAATGTTTTCAATAAATCAATATCCAGCAACACAGACGACCATTCATCAGCTCTTTTTTCTGCAGGTTCAGTTTCCACATCCACCTCCTCACAACGCTCGAATTAAGGCATTCTTGAAATGAAACACATCATGTTAAGTATATCTTAATCACCAAGATGCTCCAATTTCAAACAAAATGGAGTGGTGGTTTCAAGAAGGAAGGAAGCTTCCGCTTACAGGCCTAATGATGACGCTGCGGATTGAATTTTCAATGGCGTTGACCGAAACGAGACAGCCATCCTCTGGCCGGGGCTTCCGTGAAAAAGGTACCAAGGCTAATTAACACTGGTTTGACTGGTTCCTGAGCCGCCCGTTAACGGCGAATAATGTGATGCGCGTACTTTCCATTTACCACCTTCTTTCACATAGACTTCCGTTACCCGTGTCAGATAATGGTCTACTTTAGCGTTGCCTTTGGGGTGATATGAGCCTTCGGCATAATACATGGCCACCGCAGACTGACCTTCTTCCAGCGGGATCACATGAATATGTTTAGGGGTAAGGCTGAATGCTTCAAATTCAGCAGCAGGAGTGTCCGCAGGAACAAATTGCAGCAACCCGCCGCTCGACCAGAATTGGTGAGAGCCTTCGCTATGAATACCGTCGTTGGGTGAGCTCAGGTTTTTTACTGTATAGGCATTGTCATCTTTGATGAGCTGGGTTATCTCACTAACTGTATCTGCCTGGGCGGCCATCGTAAATATCACCGCCACCAATCCGAAAATAGCGGGATAAAACTTGGTTAAACTTTTCATTTTAATTTACTTTTCAAACGTGTTGGACGTAGAGTGTAGACAGGCTCTGGTAAAATTGCGTTAGACTAATTTGTTCATAAAATAAACATTATTAGATGCTTTTTTATTCAAAAAAATAGAAAAATGCTCATAACTTGCGACTTTAGAATTGAATAAGGGTGTGCGGAGCCGCCCTGCCCTAACAATTCAGGCGAATATGGGCATTGGCAGCCCAGCTATACTAAGCATGACATCATTATGTCACTCATCATTGGCACGA
This sequence comes from uncultured Alteromonas sp., assembly GCA_964601635.1. Lineage (GTDB taxonomy): Bacteria > Pseudomonadota > Gammaproteobacteria > Enterobacterales > Alteromonadaceae > Alteromonas. The sequence continues at coordinate 3,885 of CAZROH010000022.1, forward strand.
AAACCTAGCGAAAGTCTCTCCTTTAAAGAGGTTCTCCATTATTAACGCATACTGTTAGTAACATAAGGCAAAATAGCCCTGAGTGATCCGGTTACCGACTACATTCTTCTATGCAGTGTTTCCCGGTGCACTTAGTCCGCTCAATAAGGCCCTGATAAATTAAAGCGATTGCAAATACGTGTGCAAATAGGCGATTTCCGTGTCTGTAAAATAGCTGAATCGCGAGCGCGCCACCTCTGCCATTAACTTCAGCTCTCGCTCTCCTACCGGCTCGCCGGTTCGCATTAACGTCCTAAATTCATCAAGAGAATAAGCGTGCACCACACGCAAGTCCGGAGTGCTGAAATCTCCCATTGATTCACCCTTGAAATCTTGTCCATGGCACTCACTACACACTGTCAGCGCAAGATATTTGCCCTGTTGCAGAGGGTCGTCTGGATCTGAAACCTGAAAACGGGGTCGCTGTTGTTTCTTTATTTCACTGGCTTGCGCTTTGAATTCCCCCATTGATACCGCAAACATAGCCAAAGGACCAAGCGCAAATTCCAAATCAGGTCCTTGGCTAACGGGTACCGAACGAATGAACGCGATGATCGCCCCAAGTTCCTTATCACTTAAATGAAAAAACATTTGCGATGGCATTATCCAAACACTTGTTCCATCTGTGCGAACACCATGCCGGATAACTTTAATCAAATCGGTATCACTATGATTAGCAGCAAACTGCGTCAGATTTGGCGCAATAACCTTCGCCATCATTGGGTTATCGATAAATACCTGTCCTTGCATGTCTTTACCATGACATCCATCCATACAACCGCGAATGCGGGCCAGGCGCTCACCTTCAGCAATTGCTTCTGCATCGGAGGGGATAGCAATCGGTTCAACAGACACCTCATATTTTTGATGCATTATAGTATGGGAGGTATAGGCGAAATATGCGTAAGCAGTACCACCTATCATCAACAGGATGATAAGGCTAATCGATAACCACTTCAGAAAGGGGTTCATGAGTATGCTTTTTTATGCATGAATGAAGGCTCATATTGATATAGTACAACTCTTCTTGAACATCAATACTCGCCCTAATATCGGGTTTGTTTGGCGGCACAGGCAGCAGCGATTATGCCTTCCTGTAATACCGTTTTTATAGCAAGAGAATGGACGCGAACGAATAGCATTAAGCAGTCACGGCTCGGCTGGAAACATTAAGAAAAACCACGTTGTCAATTTTACGCAACCGCTCCAATATAACTGACAGTGAGCGCGAGCAATTCTATTTAGCAGGCTATACACACCAACACCTTCTGGAAATTGTGTGTGACGTGTCAGAAAATCATGAGCAACTATATTAATAACCTTGCACAACCCCCTTTAGATGATGCCTTTAAGGATTATAAGTGGTCGAAAAACTAAGCGATCTAACTTGGTTCATTTGCTCACAGGCTCCGCTTTCAAACATCGGCATTTCTTTATCGCCTCTACAGTAAACTGGTAGCATGATATTTCATAAATGCTGTCGGGGCGTTTTCTACGCCTGAAGCACTCCCCCCGACGGCTGGATTACACCGCATCCTCGAATACTCTGAAGGTTCAGTCTCGTTGGTTTAACAATGCCGATTCGAGTCAACCAATACGCCTTCCGCAAGTACTTCACATCAAATGGATCTACGACAAATGACGTACCTGTCTAGGTCATAAAGTGCATATCCGAACGAATTCCAACCCCCTACACTGAAGTTACCAGATGGTGGTTAGTGCAGAAATGTTCGCAGTATGTTGACTGACTCGTCTTACCGCTACTTTTCTCGGCTGTGGTCAACAAAGAGAAATGTACTGTTAGTGAGTTTGCAAGTTTTTACTGTCTAAAGGACCTGTAATTAACCGATAGCCCATCTGCCACTCACCAAAAATCGCTCCACCCAGGTACGATTTTAAAAGATAAAACTGAAAACAAGATGTTCGGAGTATTTAATGTTCAAGAAGAAACTCACTTCCATCGCCATGCTGATCCTGGCTGGCAGTACCCTATCAGGCTGTGAACTTGTTGGCCAAGCGAAACTCACTGGTGGCGGCACCATGAATTCCGCTGGCGGCGACAAAAATGCAGTCTTTACGTTCAATGCCACCAAGTGTGACGAAGAAGAAGTCAGTGGTCAGGTTAACTATCAGGATCTATCAGCCATTGACTTTGAAACCATCGGCGGTGTTGCGCTTCGCGCAGATATAACCAACGTCGGTTTTTGTACTTCTTCACTAGAAGCTTTGGCTGAAGGGAAGGCTGAATGCAGCTGTGATGGGCAGTATGAAGCCCAGTTTACCTACAACTCCAAAAACCCCGGGGCACCCGGCGAAGGTACAGGACACGTCTGTTTCTTTGATACCGGTGAAGGCAAAGGTAACTTCCATGGTGCGATAACTGCGCTGAGCCTGTCAGGAGGGCCTTATAACGGCTACTTCAATTCGGGCACAATTAACGGCAACCTGCAATCCCACAGCTGCCCCGGCGAAAAAGAATAATAAGGAGTATTCACATGTACAATAAAACTTTACTGGCGTTGATGCTAACTAGCACCTTCTCTGCTCAGGCAAAAGATGTCCGTCTGATATTTGAGTACAACAACGGCAACAAAGCCGAGCTTATTCAGGCAGTTGAAAGTGCCGGCGGAAAAATAAAAGTTGAACTGGATCAGGACAATGCGTTTTCCGCAGTGCTCAGTACCGAGAGTTTTGCCAACCTGAAGAGCCACAAAGCCGTTAAATCCATTGAACTGGACGCCCCGCGCAAAGCTATTCCTCTGGATGTGACGACTGCCGGCTTTGCCGATTATTCACCATACGGATTATCAATGGTTCAGGCTGACCAATTGACTTACCTGGGTAACATCAAAGTGTGTGTGGTCGATACAGGCTACGCCCTGGGTCACCCGGATCTGCCTAGCGCCACTGTGGACGGTGATAGCGAGGGTGCAGGTCCCTGGTATGTGGATGGCCACGGTCACGGTACGCATACAGCCGGCACAATTGCTGCGCTTGATGGCAATGCGGGTCTGACTGGAGTGCTGGGTTCTGGTACTCCGGAGCTACATATTGCACGGGTATTCAATGATGCTGGAAACTGGGTGTATGCCTCTGATTTAGCAGGAGCAGTAAATGATTGCGCCAACGCCGGCTCGAAGGTTATCAGCATGAGTCTGGGGGGCGCATTTGCAAACAAAGTAGAGCAACGAGCCTTTGACCGACTCGAACGCAAAGGGATCTTAGCTGTGGCGGCAGCGGGTAACGATCAAAACGCCACTCACAGCTTCCCGGCTTCTTACAACGCGGTGGTGTCGGTTGCAGCCATTGATAAGGATGAAGCTTGGGCGGAATTCTCTCAACGAACTACCCAGGTTGAGCTGGCAGCGCCTGGTGTTGACGTCATCTCTACCTACTCCAAAACACTGGATGAGGAAACCGGTGAACCGGTGCCCGGGTTTGGTTATGCCACGATGTCAGGAACATCAATGGCGACACCACACGTATCAGGTGTTGCAGCTTTGGTGTGGAGTCACTTCCCGCAGTGTAATAATTACGAAATTCGTCAAGCTTTGTCGGCGTCTGCCCGCGATCTTGGTGAGGAAGGGAGAGATTACAAATATGGCAACGGCCTGGTTCAGGCAAAAGATGCATATGACTATCTGATGGCAAATCAGTGTGACGGCAGAGGGGTTAAATAACCACTGTCAGGTGCAGAAAAAAAGGAGCTAAGGCTCCTTTTTCGTCTCTGTCATCCGGCTATTTTTAAATAACACTGCAGCCTGAGTACGGTTTTTGACGCCCAGGTGCTTGAAGATAGCTGATGCGTGCACCCGTACAGTTTTTTCGGAAATCTCGAGCTCCCTCGCTATGTGCTTGTTGCTCAAGCCATCAGCCAAAAATCGCAACACTTTTAGCTGACTGGGCGTCAGCGTTTGTAACAGGTTTTCAGATGGTTCATGTTGGCCACTGTGACCCACCTCGAATACAGGATGTGCTCCATACACCAGCTTGCAAACCAGCTCGACCAGAACATTCTCTTCTTCGCTTTTAGAAATAAATTCGGCAGCACCAGCTTCCAGGCACGTCTGACGGTTATCAATATCATCCTGTCCACTCACCACCAGCACTGGGACCGATGGAAATTGTGATACCAGATAATTCAACCCTTCCAGACCGTTGCTTCCCGGCATATTTAGATCCAGGATAACCAGATCCAAATCCTGTTCCAAACGCTGTACCAGCCTGAACAGCTCCTGATAGTTGCGGGCACAATCAATCTGCAACGAAACCATGGCATGAGAGAGTTTTTCCTGCATGGCATAGATAAACAGTGGGTGATCATCGGCCAGTACAACATGCGCATTATTCAAGGTTTACTCCCTGCCTCAGGAGCCAGTACAGTTTCGTTAACTTTATCGGTTTTAGCAAAAAATGGACACCCTGAAGCTGTGAAATACGTCGTTGAGCAGATAGATGACCGGAAACATAAATGACCACTCCGCCCTCGGTGAGCCGAGTTTGATATTCCGGAAGTGCGTCAATACCATCCTGCAGATCGCTTAAATCCACATCCGATACGACTGCCCGATAACAACGATCAGGTTGCGCCATAAAATCAGCTAGTGATGAAAACCCCTCAACTTGGTAGCCCTTTGCTGCCAGATTTTCAGTTAATTTAGTCAGCTGCTGTTTATCATCTTCGATAACGGCAATTAAATGCGGGCCATGGTGTTGCTCATTTGAACTTCGAGCGACAGTACCGGGAACGGCCAAACAAAAACGGGTCCCCGTTGGCTCAACATGGTGTATGGAAATCGGGATCTCCAGTAAGTCGGCCAGTTTTTTAACTACCGACAAACCCAGACCACTACCGGTATACTTATCCGTGCCGCGCCAGAAGGGCTCCGGCCACTGTTTCAGAATTTCTGCTGGCATACCAGGTCCGTTGTCTTCTATTTCAACCAGATACCGGGACTCCTGCTGATTGACACAAATTTTCACATGTCCGCCGCGTGCCAGATTTTTGATGGCATTGTCTACCACGTTATGCAACAGCCGTGCGAGTAGATGGGCATCGGTACTCACCGTTACTCCTGCCTGACATTCAATACTAAATTGAATGTTTTTTTGTTGGCAGACCGCAGAAAACTGCGCATGAACACGAGTGAGCAGGCTCGCTAAATTCACCGCACGATAGCTGGGCTTTATCACGCCAATATCCAGCTTGGATAATTGTACGATGTTGTTGGTCAGTTCGTTGAGATTTTTGGACACGTCTCGCAATGTATCAAGGCTGACCCCCGCCTTTTTATTGCCAGGCGACCCCAGATTTAAGCGCAACAGGCTGACCAGGTTTTTGAGGTCGTGACTGGCGCCGGTTATAAAGTGGATCCTGTCGCGCTGCTGCCGCAAAGCTTCCTGCTGCCGGCGATTCAACTCTTCGGTTCGCTGCTGCACTGTTAACTCGAGCCTTTTGGTATAGACTTCCTGCATGTCCCGTTGCTGTTGCAATAACGCCATGCGCTCCTTTTGCGCTTGCCCGCGGGCTCGGAGGATAGCCGCAAAAATTGCCAGTGCGACTAGCAGATAAAGCATCAGCGCCGGAGGCTGACGCCAGTAAGGAGGAGCAATTTCAAAAGGCAGGGTCAGGCTGTTGGTATAACTGCCATCGTACAAATAAGCGCGAACTTCAAACTGATAATCCCCGGGTGCAAGATACAAAAGATTGATCAGTGACTCGTCCAGTTGCTTCCATTCTCCTTCTGATGCTCTCAAGCGATACTGAAAGGCAGTACGGGTAGTAATCGGCAGAGGTCCGACAGCCACCCTGAAGCTTAGCTGTCGGGGCGACACCAGACCGTCCGCTAACTGAGTTAATGACACAGGCTCATCCTCTGCCCAGGCCCCCACCCAGTTTAGCTTGGGCTTGATGCGACGCGGCACCATCTGGTGAAAAAGGCTGATCCCCCGAAAGCCAAGTACTGCAGTCGCTTTGTCTAATGAGGTACAGCCAAAATGAAAGTTTTCCCGGTGCCCCAGACCATCATGGCTAGTCAATATTTGATGCAGGTTGAAACTATTATCAAAAATAGCGACACCATTGTTAGTTGACGCTAACCAGAGTTTATTAAAATAAGGCGCCAAACACATAACTGCCGAATTGAGCAGCTTGTCATTGTCGGGCATAGGTACGCTTTGCCAGGCGCCACCAGCCTGTTTGACCTGCCATAAACCATCATGCAGCGTCATAAGCACTAGCTTTTCGTCAATTTGGCGTATCCCGGCCTGCATTAACTCAGGGCTCAGTGTTTGCCAGTCGGTAGGCACAGCATCGCGACTCCAGGGCCTTATCAGCAAGCCACTTTCCATAGTGGAAACAAACAGGTGACCATCATGTATCATTACACTAAATGCCACATCCGCTGGTAATGGCGCGCGCCATTTTAGCTGATACTGAGCACCATTGGCTGCAAACAGCATAAGCTCGGATAGAAACAATAACAGCCGGTCACCATTTTCAAAATCATATACATCGGTCAACATTTCTGTATTGCCAACAAGAACAGGCATAATTTCAGATAACGGACGCAACCCATCACTCGTCCATTCCAGAGTACCGGAGCGGTATGAGTTAAGAAAACGATGGTGACCTGATGTAATAAAGGAGATGGGTTCAAAACCTGACGGGTAGACAAACTTGTCGAGAATGCGCAATTGCCCACCTTCAGTGCTCATAACAAATAAATTTTGCGTACCTGCCACCGCCAGCGCTTCCTGCTCTTCTATTTGAATTGCCGTCATGGCAGTGAGCTGCTGCTGGAACATCGGGTTATTGTCGGTGTAACTGGAGATATAGCGAAAATTAGAAGACAGAAAGTAAACCCCGTTGAGGGTCCCTACCAGCAAATCGTTCTCCTCTGTTACCAGCAACTCATGGTGAAAGGAGTGTTCATTGAAAAGATTCTGGCCCTCGACTTGCAGTTGCCACACTGATTCCAGGGTATGGGTAACCATAAACAGCCCCTGGGTACTGGCTAAATAAATGTCCCCGTCCTTTGCCATGACGTGACCGATACTTATCTTTTCCGTGAAGCCATCGGTCAGTTGCACTAATTGACAGTCCGTCTTTGTGCAGCGATAGCCATTTCCATCTACCGTGACTATCCAAAGTGCACCTTGTTTATCCGCAGTAAAGCTGATCACCTGATCAGTAAATTGTGGCAACGTATGCATAGGCTGCAAATCACTTTTACCTGCCAAAACAGAGTAAAAGCCCTCTTGGGTTTCCAACACCAATCGGCTTCCTGCCCTCACCATAGTGCGTACCGGACTGGTTTTAATAGCGGCCTGCTTTATTTCTGATGTGAGCAAATTAATGGTATGGATTTGGTTATCGATTAATAGCGCGATGTGTTCCTCGTCCCATAACACCAGACTTTTTATCCCATTTGCGGGAACGGCGTCTATGTGCGTTGTGCTTAAATCATTAACACCGATATGATCCAACCCATTGTTTGTGATAACCCATACCCCCCCCTTACCATCCGCTAACAGTTCATAAGTAAATCCACCCGATAGCGTGCTTTTCTTGTTGCCAGGTAAAAACGTATGAATTTGATTAGCATCCAGTAAATTAAGGCCGTCCTGAGTGGCCACCCAGAAACGGTTATATTCATCTACCGCCAGGTCCTGAACAAGGTTTTCAGATAATCCATCTCTGACTGATAGGGATGAGCTCACCGAATAAAATTTCTGTTGAGCTGGCAGGGTTAGTGCAGAAACCGCCCATGCGCGGCCAGCCGTACATATCCCCCCTAAAAAGATAATCAGATAAAGTATCAGTGCTGACATAGTTACCGGTGTCTTCAATGTTGCTCCAGATCGGTTTTGCTAATAACCCTCAAATAAATACTTCTCGGGGATTTAGTTTTCGCAGACATATGCTTCCGGTATCGCTGTCAGTCAACTCACGTTGCGGCTTGCGGGACTTGTTCACTATTTGTCTTATGTAATATAGGCCTCAGCTCTACAACAGCAAAAAGCGCAGATGAAGCACTCATAAGTTTAGCATTTCTCCGGATTACCAGGATATGATATGCCGATATCTTCATAGTACGAACATGCTCAACCCTTGTATAAGTCATCGCGGTTAACCTTAAAGCATGGGTAAAGTTTGCCAGTGAAGCAGCGTGAACGTAACGTTTGGGAGATCGCTTAATTTGCTATCTATAACCACTTCAACAAACTGGTCAAACTCTGAAGCCGTACTTCCCTGATTGGCGAGATTAAAGCTAAAAGGCCATTTCCATAGCACCAAGATCAATCCCCCCACCAAACGCATGACAGTACCAATAAAATAAAAAGACTTTGCGCCCGCTTTTTTCTTTTCACTTTTTTCAACCTCAATCGGTTGAATCAATTGATAGCCGCGCTTTCGATGCGTGCGAATAATCTCTTTATTATCATTCACCCCGTTGGAAGTTCTTCCCTCTTCCTCATTGACAACTCTTTCCAGATCGAAACGCATCGACCCCATACTCACTTTTTCCATTAACCCAACGCACTAGTCCCGGTAAAAAATCAAGACCATTTAGCTAGCGCTATAAACAAACACGAATACATAAATTTTTTGGCTGTGGGGGTTAGGATAACTTTAAGTTATTTGTATACGCTTTCACCCTTTTTGCACCTGAACCCACTATAAATTAGCCTTTGTGAATATAAACCGTCCTGATATTGATTCAATTCACAGCAGGAGGAACATAACCAAAAATAATATTGCAATTTAATTTCATTCACGTAATAGTATGTACCCGCGATTAAAAATCGCACTGAAAAATGTTTTCTCTCCTCAAGGAATCGATGTTAGATAAAGTTTTTCTAATACTAATCAGTACTGTGTTAGCAACTTTTGTTGCTAGTCGTCACTGACGTTCCATCGTGTAGTAGGAAGTTCAAACGAGCTCAGCACTCAACTCAACAAGTAAAAATAGACAACGTATGACCTTAAAAGATTGAATAAAAATTCAACGTTGGGTCGTTGTTTAAGAAGGAATAACAATATGAAATTTAAGTTCACTGCCTGCGCCAGTGCGATTGCACTCGCCTGTTTGTCCAGTGCATCTGCTGTGGAAGCGTCCTCTCTTAAAAAAGTCGAGGCACAAAAGCACGCTAAAGCCGATGAAGTAAATCCAGGTTTTGCCACGTGGTATAAAACAAAAAAGCAACTTGAACATGCTGCGGTAACAGACCAGATCATCGTCGAATTTACTAAGGAAGCACGGGGAAAATCCAGTGCCGTTTTAGCTGAGCTGGAGAAATTAACTGGCAAAAAGTTAAAAATGGGTAAAGCCCTTGGTAAGTCAAAGTTTACATTGAAACTTGACAAAAAAATGGATCACAAGGCGGCAAATGCCGTTGTTGAAAAAGTTAAAAAGAACAAAAAAGTTAAATTTGCGGAAATCGATCCTATCCGATATTTGATGGCTGAGAACCAACCCTGGGGGATCAGTGCGGTGCAGGCAGATCAGGTATCTGATAACGAAGCCGCTAATATGACCGTCTGTATTATAGATTCTGGATATGACATCAATAACCCGGATTTGAGTGGCAATATGGTAAGCGGTACCAACGATAGCGGTACCGGCCAATGGTCTACGCCTGGCGGGTCCCACGGCTCCCATGTAGCAGGTACTATCGCGGCTATCAACAACGCCCAGGGTGTGGTAGGTGTATTGCCTAACCAAAATGTTAATTTACACATTATCAAAGTATTCAATGAATCAGGCTGGGGTTACAGTAGTGATTTAGCATCGGCGATCCAGGATTGTTCTAACGCAGGTGCGGATGTAGTCAACATGTCATTAGGTGGTGCCGGTTCGTCGACAACGGAACAAAATGCACTACAAGGTTTTTACGACGATGGTATCTTGTTAGTCGCTGCTGCGGGTAACGATGGCAATTCAACTCTTTCATACCCTGCATCCTACGACTCGGTTATTTCGGTTGCAGCCGTTGACGAAACAGGTATACATGCGGAGTTTTCACAGTACACCAGTCAAGTAGAAGTGTCAGGGCCGGGTGAAGCGATCTTATCTTCTGTAGGTGTCAACGATGGTAGACAAGGTTATCTGACATTCAGCGGGAGTACTGTTGGCGATGATCGGGTATTACCACAGACACGCTATGTACAGAGCGGTCAAAACTATGAAGTCACCAACGTTAATGGTACTGTCTCCGGCGTTATCGGCGCATGTTCACGCTCTGGCAGCACCTATAGCTGTGGCAACATGAGTGGTAAAATTTGTGTGGCCGAACGCCATGCCAACCAATCCGGTAGCACCTATCCGGAAGTTGATCCAGCTAAAGCCTGTGCTGATGCGGGCGCAGCCGGTGTAGTTGTTTACAGTAACTCTGCACGTCCTGGTCTGCAAAACCCGTTCTTAGTAGATGGCACTGGCGTAGTTGATATGCCTACCGTATCGGTGAACCGTACATTAGGCCAACAGTTGGTGGCAGCGGCGGGCACATCCGCAACGCTACAAGTGGCGGGAAACACTGATTACGCTTATTACAATGGTACTTCAATGGCCACCCCCCATGTATCTGGTGTAGCTGCACTTGCATGGAGCAAAAACCGTTCATGTACAGCAGCAGAAGTACGCGCAGCTCTTTCTGCTACCGCAGATGACCTGGACGTTGCGGGACGAGACAACCGCACAGGCTATGGAATGGTGCAAACCCAAGCGGCGTCTGACTACATGGCTGCAAATTGCGGCAGTGGTCCGGTTACTGGTCCGGTAAACCTGCAGAAAGGGGTAGCTGAAACTAACCTTTCCGGGGCGAAAGACGAGGAACTCGAATTTGCTATTGACGTTCCATCCGGTGCGTCCAATCTGTCATTTGCAATGTCCGGAGGTTCCGGTGATGCTGACCTTTATGTTCGCTTTGGCAGCGCACCAACCACTTCTACTTACGATTGCCGTCCGTGGAAGTCGGGTAATACCGAAAACTGTGATTTCGCATCACCTTCTACCGGCACTTACTACGTGAAAGTAATTGGTTATTCTGCTTTCTCGGGTGTGCAACTTGTTGCCGATTACGATGAAGGCAGCACCGGCGGACAAGGTTCAACAGCTCAGGTAACGGATATTTCGGCTACCACAAATAACTGGAACTACTATACGCTGGAAGTGCCCTCAGGTATGTCTACGCTAGATTTTGATATTACCGGTGGTTCTGGCGATGCTGATTTATATATTCGTTATGGTAACCAGCCTACGACCTCAACCTATGACTGTCGTCCATATGAAGCCGGCAATGAAGAGACATGCTCATTCAATAACCCACAAGCGGGAACCTGGCACATTGGCATTAGAGCTTATAGCAGCTATTCCGGTGTTACACTGAATACCTCTTATCAACCTTAAGTGTGTAGATAGGGTTTGCTAAACCGCTATTTATTGGCAGTAAAATAAAGCAAAGGCCTGAACGAGAGTTTCAGGCCTTTTTATTTGGATTACCACAGTAACGATGCTGTTTGTCTTCGTCACCGCATACGCTAATTGATAACGATCGCAAATTTAACGCAAGGTTGGAGCGTTCCGTAAACTCAGCTCAAATTGTTCGGCAACCTCTTTTAAAATGTATTTAAGGCCAACCATGGAGCCTAAGTAACGTGGATTCCACTTTACCTCCAACACACAGGTCCCCTTTCTTAATTTTACATACCAGTTTTTCGACCAGTTAAACTGATTGAAAGAACCACTCATCTCCCAGCCCAATGACCGGTGATGCTCAATAATTTGTGGGATCAAACCTTCCGGAATATCTTCAATGATGCCCAAGTCACGCTTTGTGAACCTGCGGACCGCCATTTTATGTTTGATACGTTTAAACATTCGCGTTTGTAAGCCTGTATACTAATAAAGCAACTTTACCTGCTTATTTAACTGGATTTCAACTTAACATTGCACAGAGTTTACCGGTTAATTTCTGACGACGCTTATTTTACCTCGGCCAATATTCATCTAAATGTTTAGCTGCTGCTGTCGCTACAACGTCTTGATTCAGCGCTGTAAAATCTCCTAGAAATAAGTGACCGAGCTCACTATCGGCAACAGCGGTTGCGACTAACTCCACCGCATCATTCAGCTGTTCGCCGCCTTCACAATATCGAACATAGTGATCAACCTCATTCAAACAATCCGGTTGCTGGGAATACCACTTTTTAAAAATCAATGTACTTAATTGCCTGTAACGAGCCTGATGGCCACCGAAGATAATGTAGAATGTTTTGTTGGCAGGCACTTTAGATGTACTTTTTAACCGGTTGAGTATGTCCACAGTATGCGTGATTTCCATTTTAGCTGCAGCGTTCATAACACGGGCAAAAGGTGATGCCAGAGTGTCGCGTAGATGCGTGATGTCGCGGGTAGTGAAGCGCCCCCCATTGAGCCTGTGCACCCACCCCATGGTAATCTCTGCGATCTCCTTGACTTCGTCCATCTCAGCCTCAGCGCTTAATTTATTTACCTCATCTGCAAATAAGTGAAGGTTATTGCAATAATGTAAGAGTAAGGGCAAATGAGAGACCGCTTTAAGCTGATGATAATTACCGCCAACCACTCGGTGTTCAAACGTCCGCTCCCCCTCGCAATTAACAATACGATCATCCAGCCTGACGACTAATTGATATTTAGCCTGACTGATTTCCTCCTTAATTTCGGCCTTCCTTTTTGCATAATCCGTATGAAATTGCTGGTTTATATTATGCAAGCTACCTTGAGATGGCAGAGATGATGTTTTCTTCAGTTTAAGCATGGCTGATCCTACAACCCGAACAGAAAATAGTGAATCTTCTCTTTTAAATACATGTCGCAAGGAAGAAAGATCTTAGCAAACTCTTTTCGTTGAACGCTCGTAATCAACTGTGTCATGAGGTAGTTAAATTCCAAAATTTTAGCGTGTTAACGGTGTCGTTAGTTCTTTTCCAATGATTGGAAGAATTTCAAGTGATGCTGACGCGAATCACCCACGCCCGGTAAGTGCTAAGCGCTGTCAGTGCTAACCGCTGTGTATTGTTAAAATCCGAGTAGATAATGGCTGGCTTTAAAACAATTGATATTGATGATCTCGAAGTGGGAATGTACGTGGTAGAAATTATCCGGCAGGACGGTAACCTCGCCATTAAAAATGCCGGAACCATACAGTCTTCCACCACGATAAAACTGTTTGCTAGCAAAGGAGTAAAGCGGGTTATCATTGATTCCAGTCGCTGCCAATCGGGTCCCGACAAAAACTCCACCACGCTTGAAACCACCACCGCTTCGAAGCCGATACAAAAGCGTACTGGTAGTGATTTAACGCAAGCCTTGAAGCTTCATAGTGCAGGCATATCATTACAAAAACGAATACATGAGAGCGTAAGAAAGAATAAGCCATTCAATTCCACTTACGCATCCGAGTTTACCGATTTAATGGTGGATTTCATTGAATCCAACCCTAATGCAATGGGCTGCGCAGCGCGTATTCGCAAAAAGGATAGCTATTTACTAGAGCATGCGTTAAACGTGGCGATTCATTTAATTGAGTTTGCTCAACATTTAAAGCTCCCCATCGCGGATGTACAGGATTTAGGTTTAGCTGGGTTTTTAATTGATGTCGGTAAAATTCGTATCCCTGACGATATTATATTAAAACCAGGTAAAGTGACTGAAAAAGAAATGGAAATAATAAGGGGTCATGTTGAACTCGGCGAGGAGTACTTAAAGCAGCAAGGCTATCCAGAGAAAATAATTAATATTGTGAGCCAGCATCATGAAAGACTAGATGGTTCCGGTTACCCTCGAAAGCTGAAAGGAAACGATATATGTCAATTTGGGCGGATGGTCGCAATTGTTGATACGTATGATGCGGTTACCGCTGATCGTCCTTACCGAGATGGCATCACACACCAGCAAGCACTTAAAATACTCCTTTCTGACAGTCAGGCAAGACTGGATGTCACTCTGGTTCAGCAGTTCATTAAGTGTACCGGGATTTTTCCCGAAGGGACTTTAGTGGAGCTATCCAACGGACACCTTGCAATGGTTTACAAAGAGAATAAAGACAAACCTTTATTGCCAGCGGTCAAACCCTTTTACTCGATAAAATCAAAACACTATTTACCGGTCAAAGCGCTTGATCTGGCAAAAAGCCGGAGTGTTCAAATTGTGCGGCAAGTCAAAGCGAGTCAGTTTGGTATTGATCTGAACAAAGTGTTCCACGAAAAATTGGCGTGAGCTTTAGCCACCCTGATTTATGCCAGTTTTCACTTGTTATTCAATTCTGAATATCAAATTACCCACAACTGCATAAAGTCACTTACTGACGTTGCTTCCAACCGCTGCGGATCATCGCATAGCTTTATGATTTTTTGACATCTCTGTTCGGGAAAGCGAGTGGCAAGATTGCGTTTGAATTTGGCTTTCAGTATTGGGATGCCTTCTTCCCGACGACGACGATGACCCACCGGATACTCTACCGCCACCTTGTCTGTAGAGGTTCCGTCTTTGAAGAAAACCTGCACTGCATTAGCGATGGACCGTTTGTCTGGCTCATGGTAATCAGCGCTGTAACGTTTATCTTCTGTTACCTCCATTTTCTCACGCAACTCATCAATTTCAGGATGGTTGGCGTGAAAGCTGTCTTCATAGTGTTCAGCTTCAAGTTCACCAAATAACAAAGGAACAGCAGTCATATATTGAAGACAATGGTCGCGATCTGCCGGATTGGCCAGCTTGCCATGTTTAGAGATAATACGAATTGCAGATTCATGAGTAGTGATTACGACTTTATCAATATCATTGATGCGATCCCTCACCTGAGGGTGCAGCGCCACCGCAGCCTCGCATGCAGTCTGGGCATGAAATTCAGCGGGAAAGCTCAATTTAAACAGAATATTTTCCATTACGTAGGTGCCGTATTCCCGCTGAAACCTGAACTGACGTTGCTCTTCTGCTTTTAATTTCAGATCTTTATTGGTATGGCTGAAGGCCACATCATAGAAGCCCCATTGTGGGGTTGTCAGCACACTGGGAATACCCATTTCCCCTCGCATCGTCAGATCGGCCAGTCGCACCGCACGAGAGGTCGCATCCCCTGCTGCCCAGGATTTTCTTGAGCCAGCATTGGGGGCATGCCGATATGTCCTTAACGCAGAGCCATCTACCCAGGCCTGAGAAATAGCAGCCATGATCTGATCACGATCCCCGCCCATCAGGTGGGTTAAGACAGCAGTTGACGCGACTCTAACAAGAAGTACATGACATAACCCGACTCGGTTAAAACTATTCTCCAGGGCAATCACGCCTTGAATTTCGTGTGCTTTAACCATTGCCACCAGCACCTCCCGCATGGTCAGTGCTGGCTCATTACGTGCTATTCGCAACTGAGAAAGGTAATCAGCAACGGCTAAAATCCCCCCCAGATTATCCGAAGGGTGACCCCATTCCGCCGCCAGCCAGGTATCATTAAAATCTAACCAGCGAATGATACAGCCTATATCCCAGGCTGCTTTGACCGGATCGAGGCAAAACTGGGTACCAGGTACCCGAGCACCATTTGGAACAACAGTACCAGGTACGAGCGGCCCTAAGTGTTTAGTACATTCTGGAAATCGCAGCGCTAACACGCCGCAACCGAGTGTATCCATCAAACAGTTTCGCGCCGTGTCCAACGCTTCAGCTGAGCAGACCTCATAATTCATCACGTAATCGGCGATGTCCTGAATAACCTGATCGTATTCAGCACGGTTACTCAAGTCGCTATCTTTTGCCATATCGTAACTCCTTGCGTCAAAGGGCTAATTCCAGTTCATAATGGTTTTAGACTTTGTACGATGGAACCCAACTATGGATGAATGAATTTTAAAGAATGAAAAAGAGTAGAATCGCGTCCTGTGGTGCAACTACATGTGCACTTTATTCCTGCGCTTCCTCGGTGGGGGGGACAACAATTAAAATACCTTCAGTCAGCTCGCAGTCAGGCAGTAAATTTCGATTTGTTTCAATGAACTCCAGTTCCCTTACGGAGTTGGAAACAGCCTGTGGTTTCGAATAATCGACCCGCTCGTCGAGACTACTTTTAAGTTCCTCAACATACGCATCTAACATCACAGAGCATTCGTCTGCAACGACCGAAGAGGTAATAAAACAACAAAATATTAAAGCACATCTAAAGAACTTCACAGTCATTAACTTAATTTGTTGATGAAAAGACGAGTATACCTTGCTTACTGGGATAAGGATATTTATTTAAACTTAAGTCTAACTCGCTACTAACAGGAGCCGGTACATATTTTGAAACAAAGTAACGCAGATTTGTTCTATGATTATTCTTCGACCGCATAATAATTACTGTAATATCAAGGTGAAAAAACTGTAAAGGAATTCAGATGAAGGCATCCAAAGCACTCAAATCGGCATTACTGTTCGGCACACTAACATTATCAACCACTTCTCTGCTGGCGCAAACTATCACTAACAATATTTATTCAGAAAAAGGGTTAGCAGGCACAATTATTCAGGAAAAAATCGACGACCAAAACTACCACGCTAAAATTGAGTTTGGCTGGAATAACAGGCGTGTATCAGTAGACGAAACACTTAAACTTAATGCCCAAGGCGTACCGGTAAAATTGATGTTGAAAGGAACGTCGCCTTTTGGTGCTCCCATTGATGAAATGTTTAAATATAAAAATGGGGTAGCGAAGTGGCAAAGCTTGAACGAGTCGGGCGAAAAAGCAGATGATTCCGTGGACTTCTATTCCCCTTCTTCTGTCAATTTTGCGACCGATAACGCCACCATGCGGTATGCGTTTCAAAATAACCAATATGAATTAGATGTTTACCCGCAGGGTAAGATGTTGATCAAGAAACTGGATAGCCGTCAGTTGAATGGACAAACTGTTCACTTGATGGCAACCAGCGGCCTGGGGTTGACGCCTAATTTTGCCTGGTATGATGATAAGGGTAACTTCTTTGCCAAGAGCTTTGGTCCGATGTACGTGATCCGCGATGGTTTTACTGAAGCACAGTTTAAAGAGCTTGAAAAGGCTCAGCAGGAGGCCGAACAGACTTTTCTTGAAGGGCTGGCCGATACATTGACCCACTCCCCAAAGTCATTGCTTATCCAAAACGTTGCCGTGTTTGATAGCAAAGAAGGCACATTGCTACAAAACCACGACGTGCTCATTGAAAATGGCAAAATTGTTAACGTATCTGCGCACATTGAGGAAGCAGCAAATCAATCCAAAGTGGATGGTACCGGGAAAACATTAATTCCTGGCTTATGGGATATGCACGGTCACTTATCAAAGAATAACGGCATTTTAAATATTGCCAACGGTGTGACCAGTGTACGCGACATGGGCAACGAACATGACAATATCATGGAAATTCAAGCCTTATTCGATAGTAATAAAGTATTAGGCTCCCGCGTTTATAGAGCGGGTTTTATGGATCAATACAGCGAAAACTCAGCGGGCCTGAGTGTTAAGTCGCTGGAGGAAGCACTCGATACGGTCGATTTCTTCGCCGATAACGGTTACGTCCAGGTTAAGCTGTATTCTTCGATAGATCCTCAGTGGGTCAAGCCAATTGCTGAGCGGGCACATAGTCGCGGTTTACGTTTAAGTGGTCATGTTCCAGCATTTATGACTGCTGAACAAGCGGTGAAAGATGGCTACGATGAAATCCAGCATATCAATATGCTATTCCTCAACTTCTTAGCCGGTGAAGAAGTGGATACCCGAACCAAACAACGCTTTTCCTTGATGGGTGAGCAAGCCGCTAAACTGCCTATGGACAGTCCGGAAATGAATGCGTTTATCAAATTGCTCGCCGACGAAAGAATTGTGATTGATCCCACCGTATCAACATTCAGAAGTCTTTTGATGGCTGAAAACCAAAAGGTAGACGGTGAATTCGCGGACATTGCGCCAAACATGCCGGTTAATTTCACCCGTGGACTTAAAGGCGCGCAAATGCATGTGGAGGATGATTTTAAAATAAGTTACCAGAAATCGGGTGAAGCCATGCAAAAAATGCTTAAAAAGCTCTATGATGCAGGCGTTCCAATTGTACCGGGTACAGACAGTATTGCAGGTTTCGCACTGATTCGAGAGCTGGAACTGTACGTAGATGCCGGGATCCCCGCTGCAGAAGTCTTGAATATGGCGTCAATTGACAGTGCAAAACTGATGGGCGTGGCCCATCAGACCGGTTCAATTGAAGCAGGTAAAGTGGCTGATGTAGTGCTGGTCGACGGGAATCCGCTTGAGGATATCCGTGCGCTTCGCAATGCAGCATTAGTAGTAAAAGGAGAGCAGGTCTTTAAACCTGAGGAAATCTATAAAGCAATTGGTGTTAAACCCTTCACCACCTCACCCGCGCTTTAATCTCCAACCTTAGGGACAGGTCAATTCTGACCTGCCCCTTTTTTATTACCACAACGACTCAAGCTCCCATCGTTTCATAACAGGTTCAGTTATTGCTTATATATATGCGTCTTAATAAGCAAAGTGAGCACTGTGAACTTCAGATACGACATAAACGGCCTGCGCGCCATCGCTGTTATAGCGGTGGTTGTCTTCCATTTTGCCCCGACTTTATTACCTGGCGGCTTTGCGGGTGTCGATGTTTTCTTCGTGATATCAGGCTTTTTGATGACCAGCATTATTTTCCGAGGGATGGAAAAAGGTACATTCAGCCTGACCAAATTCTACATCGCCAGAGCTAATCGTATCATTCCTGCACTCGCGTTATTATGTGCTGTGATGATGATTTTCGGCTGGTTCTATCTGTTGCCAACTGACTACACCGCTTTAGGTAAACATGCAGCCGGCAGTGTAACTTTCATATCAAACTTTATGTACTGGCTGGAGTCAGGCTACTTTGACAGTGCGTCCCATTCAAAGTGGTTGCTGCATACCTGGTCGCTAGCGGTGGAATGGCAGTTCTATATTTTCTATCCCCTTATTTTACTGTCTCTGAAACCTTTTCTTTCTTTTAAGCACTTAAAGCACGTGGTGGTGCTACTTACTGTGGCGTTTTTTGCTTTTGGCGTATATTCATCGATTAACTGGCCAAATGCCTCCTATTTTCTAATATCTGCCCGTGCCTGGGAATTAACCCTTGGCGGTATAGCAGCGCTTTACGCCCACTCACTGACAGCAACTGCATCACGCATTCTCAACCTGTTCGGTTTATTACTGATTGCACTGGCTTACACCATAGTCGACAATACGATGGCCTGGCCTGGTTATGCTGCCCTGCTTCCCGTTGCGGGTACTTTACTGGTTATCTTGGCAAATGTGCAAAATAACCTTGTTACCAACAACAGGGTGTTTCAAGCTCTAGGTAGATGGTCTTATTCAATCTATTTATGGCACTGGCCCATCGCAGTGTTCGGCTACCAATATGAAATCCCGCACTGGTGGGCGGTAGGTATCCCATTGTCAGTAACACTCGGCTGGCTCAGCTATCGTTATGTAGAGCAATTTGAATGGCCTTCGATTAGCCAGTTCAACAACGCATGGAAAGCAAAGCCTTTATGGTTAGCCGCTTCGCTAAGTGCAGCAGGGTTACTCGTGCTGGCTCAACACGGTGTCATTAAACGATTTGATGAAGCAACAGTACTTGCTATTGAAACCGCAAAACACAGTCCTTTTCGCGATCAGTGCCATCTGCATGATTACAAACCACCTGCTGATTCAGCGTGTGATTTTGTTGCTGACAAAGCAAAGTGGGCGGTATTAGGCGATAGCCATTCAGTAGAGCTTTCCTATGCACTGGCCAAGCGTTTAGAAGAGCAAGGCGAAGGCCTGCGTCAGTATAGTTTTTCTGGTTGCCCTCCATCTCTATTACAGGAGGTGGGCATGAGTAAATGCACTCGATGGTATCAGGAGGCGTTCGCAGACATTCAAGCTGATAAAAACATCCAGCACGTGGTATTAACGCATCGGCTGTCATGGACATTATTTGGTGATCATGCGCAGTCATACCCTGATGTGCCGCCGAAAGAAAATATGGAGCGTGTTCACCGTATTCTCGACTCGTTAGATGCTGCCATCATCCAGCTGGCTGAGAAAAAGCAAGCTGTGTATGTCATGCTGCCAGTACCAGAGATCCGCAGAGAATTACGTACTCTACTCACCCAGGCCCATGCAAAAAATCAAGACCTGACACAAGTAAAAGGTACGAGCAGAGACTATTACGAACGGCGTAACGAGGTCATTTTAGACCATTTTGCACATGCAGATTACCCGCATAACGTTTCCTTTATCAATTCTCGGGATGCATTTTGCGGGCAAGAGGAATGCTATGCGGTGGATAATGGCAAATCCTTATATTTGGATGACAACCATCCTTCGGTTTACGGCGCTTCAATTCTAGCGGAAATGATTTTACAAAAACATTTCGCTACGCTGGCAATGGGAGGCCACTAAACCGGACTGTCGAATAATTAAATAGACAATTAACAATGCTGATCAATGTAACTTTGTCGTGACCTTGTAGAAACTACCCGGTGATCCCGCCACGGTGCTATACTTTAGTAGAGTGCGAGCGGCTTTTAACATTCAAAACAGTAACTTAAAAAATAGCATAGCTGGTTCTATTCTTGCTCCGCATTCAATGAATTAGAGAAAATGATCCTTCGGAGTTACTAAATGAAAAAAGAGCTATCCATCAGTGCGGTAGTGATAGTTAAAAGTCGAACGCAACAGCTGGTTCGACTGATTCAACAGTTTGAAGACAGTTCACGCCATCCCGATGAGTTAGTCGTGGTATGGATGAGTCCGCCGTCTGATTTCTCTCTCCTCAAAAGCGAACACTTTCCTATTCAACACAAATTTGAATCCTGTGGCGAACTTGAAATTGCCCGGGCGCGCAACAAAGGCTTAATGTCAGCTAAAAGTTCTCACTGCCTTTATCTCAATGTAGAAAGTGTTATTTCTCCGTTTCTACTCGAGCAGTGTGCCAAAGCCTGGAAGGAAGGAGCCGTGCTCACCAGCCGGGTATTGTGCGTCGAAAAAGATTTACTTAATTCCCCTTACCCTGCTATCGAAGCCAGCTACCAGCGTATCGGTTGTATCGGCAAACGCGATGCATTCAATGTAAATAATAATCCATCTATGTTTTTTATGTCTAAATCTGACGTCGAAATGGTAGGTGGGTTTGATGAAGCCTACAGCGGCTTTGGTATTAATGATGAAGATTTTGTTCAGATCTGTTTAGGCGCGGGGTTAATCATTAAGAACTTGGATACCATCACGTTCATTCCAAACCGCAAACACTATCTGTGCCCCATCAATCATTTAGTGGATTTTGTGCGTAATGCCGAGCGATTTCATCATAAGTGGGGAAGCTATCCCTGCCAAGACGTACTTTTTCGATTTGCTGAACTGGGGTTGATAAATGAGAACTTTCCGACGGCCGGTATACATGTGCTGCGTTTGCCGTCTGAGGAAGAGCGCAAAGAATATGAATACAACACCTTGGTTCCCGCAGCCACTCCAACGACACGCGAAAACGAAAATTATAGCGACCCAAAGCTTAATGATGCGATGGGGCACCATTGACCATCCGCCACATTATCCTGTGCTGCCAGAATAACCCGTTTTAATTAAGTGAATGTTTTTCAACAGTAGTGGGATCAAACTAAGTGTGGCAGTGAGTATAGCGATAATGGAGTCAACAGCCTGACCGCTTGAATAAATAACGATCCCGCCGACCAAAATTAATGCCGTGAACAAAGGTATGCGAAGGTATTGCCATACACTTGATTCCACTTGATTTGTCCACTCTGAAAAAACGCTTTCTGACTCCGCTTGCAGAATAAACTTTTTAAAGCTGTCATTAATGATGTGCCACCCTTTATCGCGATAGATATACCCTCGTCGTTGCAAATGCTCAATCAGATCACTGCGTTCAGGATTGATTTTCGCGCCTCCGGCAAGTTGATACAACGCCAATTTTTCACCTAAGGTACACAGTTCCCACTGTTTGCGGTAAAAGGCGCCAGCCTGGGCGAGAAAAAATTCAATCACTTGTTCCGGCTCCCATTCATTGACCAGCCCCATCTTGCCTGACGAAGCCACGGGGTCGATGTCATTAAAATGATAAAATTGTTCCTTCACCTTAGCTAGTTCACGCCATCCTTCGCCTTCGAAGTCCACTACGTCAAAAATATTGCGTGTGTCCGTTACAGCCTGCTTCTTAATGGCACTCCATCCATATACCTTATCAAACTTCGCAAACAGTTTTGCCCACGCAACTTGCTCATCAGTATTAACCTGTTCATGAGGCGAGAGCGCGTACTCGTTCATTTTAATTAAACGATAAACCGGCGCAGTATCACTTAAAATAAACACACTCAGCCAGTTAAAGCTACAAATTTCCCGCATTGCATTTAGTGCCTTGATCCTTTCTTCTTTATTCACGGCTATGTCCTCGAATCCTTCGATAACAACCGAATTCACTGCAGAACTCTTCTCACCTAATAATGACATGGGTAAAACGAACTTATCATTGTGCTGATCGATACACTCTTTTATATGAATGATCCTGTTGGCAAACCAATGTCCGCCTTCGGCTATATACTGTTTGATTTCATCTTCCGAGAAGTTCATGAGTAATTTACGCCGACAGGGGGCTGCATTTTCTGTAGCCAGAATGTCACCCAACGATGGCTTTTTACCTAATTTCGAGCTCATAAACTGGTCAACTAAATGCTCTGCCATTAATCGCTGAATAATTATCCTTTCAAAAATATATAAAAATATAGCTACCAGTAACGCAATAACTACCACTAACTCCCAGAAAAAGATGAAAATTGCTGAAAACAAAAACTTATCGGGGCGATAATGAAAATCGTAAATTGTGTCATGCGTCGTATTCTCTGCATCTACGGGTTTTCTTTCCGGTTCCTCATCATTTAATTCCATTCTTGCAAGAAACCCGAGTCTCGCACTAAAAGGCTCATTTAACCTTAGCGTTTTGAAAATTTGGTCAATAACCTCATCAGTAAACGCGGTTGCACCACCAATTTGTGAAACCTCTTCAACCCTACTGGCTACAAGAAAGTTTGGGATGCTGCTGAGACATTGTGTTGATTTCTCTTTCAGATCAACGGACGGGAAAAGTTGGTTAAGGTTGCCTCCCGCAGTAAATCGCTGGTTTTTATCATCATTGAACTGGCCTAAATTATGTAAATAGGCATTGTGCTGCAGGGCAATTTCTTGCGTTGTCTCATACCAGGCATAGGATTCAAGTTCGGCTTGCCGTTGAAGTAGGTAGCTGTTAGCGCTATTAGTGACAAAGGCGGCGAGCCCTATTCCTACAACGCATACCGTACCAAAGCAATAGAGGATATACGAATACGGGTAACGTTTACTATCACAATCAACTGTTTTGCTTTGCATATTCAGTGGTGCGTTTTGAGCTTTGCGCAGAGTGATTATCGCTACCACAAAGAACACTAATAAACTCACGATGAAAGTGAAATAATTGAGATAGAACGGAGATAAGAACGTATCTCTTATCAGGACTGCGGCGATTAAAGATAGAGTAGAAGCGGTTATGCACGCATAAATCGGTGACTTAAACCGGGAATGCATGGATAAATCCACCGCAAAGCACCGCTGCAATAACCAGCAAAGAAATGCGATGATGGCTAACCAGAAAGCAAAGCGAAATAACAAATATTCTAGAAAATTAATACTGCACAGAAATAGTAAACACGTAAGCAACATTAAGGTTGCCAGTATAGGGTATAACTGTTTACGCTGTTCGTTGTAGTAAAGAATTTCAGCCCAGAAGCGCTGCTTGACGACATATCTTGCGAAAAGATAAAGCGGTACCATGAAGACGATGAAGATTATAGAAGCGACAAAGATTAACAGCATGTTGTTAATATCAGCTTCATGTTCGTTGTAAAACACCACCAAATTCCAGGGAACATCTTGGTAGACTTCGCCACCAATGGGGCCCACCTGCATGGTATATTTCGAACCTTCGTACTTGCTGCGTATTTTAACCGGATTTCGGTTAAGGTCGGCAAACTCCGCCTGCAGCAAAATTTCTTCTACGCCGTCGGTTTCGATAAAAAAGTTCTCTGCCAGACTTTTGTGGGGATCACTATGGTAAAGCACATCACCACTTCGATTAATTACGGCGAACCCAAAATTACGAGGCAAAGCTTGATATGTCAAAGATGTCATCAAGGTATTGAAGATAAGTATATTTCTGTCGCGGTCTGAACTGCTTTCTATGAGTTGGGGAGAATCGTTTTTGTTAGCAAATAGCGGTAATGAGAACTGGCTGGATTTCACCCCGTCCTCAACGTTGCGAATACTCTGGATGTAAAAGCCGCTACTACAAATGCCCTTTTTCATTTGCCAGACTTGGCATGCTTTGGCCGCTTTAAAATAATCGCGATGAGACAAGTCAAAACGTTCATTATTGATCTCGCGCTCACTTAGAAACAATAGTGGATACTCAAGGGAGAAAAGACCATTTTTATTCAATACTGAAATACTGTTAATAAGCGCTGGACTTTCCGTGTCTTTTTCTGAGAAGACGTTATCGCTGTTGATTAAGCAAGGAATGAGATACTCGGCAGCTTTTTCGCCGGACTTTTGCTTTGCAGCCTCTAAAAGACTTTTAAATGGCACATTTTCTTTCTCTTCGGATTCGTTACGATTGGTATAATTGTCTTCACGACATCGTATCAGCGATTCTAATTCCATCGAGTTTTTAGGGTAATTATTAATGGCATGTTGAAAGCGTTGAGCCGTCGTGAGTAGTTGTGTGACTTCGTTATTGAAATCCTGACTGATCTCATTATAAATTGCCCTGGCCTGTTCAGATTTATCCTGTAAAAAATAGCTGTAAAACAGTTGATCATATACACCGACTGTTGTCATGCCCACAGCTATTAACAAACCAAATCCGGCCTGACTGACATCGCGAGTTCTGAATCCATAGCGGCTGCTTACAAAGCGTATTTTCAGTAGTGGTAGTAAGGCAATAAGAATTATAAACAGGATCACGAGCACACGAATTGACGAGGGTGACACCGCCAGCCGGTCCATATTTGCTTCAACAGCCGGAACCAGGCCGATGACATACTTTCCTTCACTCTCATCACCCAAGAGTATCTTCATCGGCTGTATATAGGCCTGGAATTTGTTGCCCCTAATATCTGTCGTCAACATGGTGCTGATACCCGGCCCTTTGGTTTCAGCTTGTTGACACTCCGCTATTTCATCATCCGAAGGCTCGAAACGATGCGCAAGCTTCGCCTTACAAAGCAAAATATCCAAGGATCTAACGGATACGTCCGTTAGATCAACATCGCTGTTGTTATAATGCTGTCTGGCTAATATTGTCCCGCCTTTTTTAGTGAAAAAGATGAGAGGGAAAAGTTTCAGGTTTTTAGGTAATGCATCAACAGTTGGGAATTGAAGCCTGTTCAAGCATTCAGGGTAATTAAATTGCGCAAAACCATTGCCATAAAACTTAAAATTTAAATCAGGTTTTCTTCCTTCCTTAACCGCTTTCTTGTTTACCTGTGAAAGTGGTCTGTCAGAAAGCGTCAATCGGCTAAATCGTTCAGTTTGTGTCGCCCTCTCTAAAAAACCTGCACAAATAGTAGACTGTTCTATGCTATTAACTTTATCTGATGAAGAGGTATTTTGAATCGGATTATTATACAAGGCCGTGATTTGTTCATAGGTGTTTGTAATTGAGTTCGATACACGATTCAATTCTCTAAAATGAAGCCGGTCTTGATAATCTTTATTTTCTAAAACGTGAAAATAATAAAACGCAAAGAGTATTCCTGCTGAAACCAGCATTAAAGTGGTCAATGTAAGAAACGACGAAACCCTTTTTTTAACAGGAGTCATTTAGAGTCAATTCCAATGACTTGTTCGATGACTATAGAAGACAGCGGATGAAATGCAAATTCAGCCAGAAGATTTAATGCAGGCTTTATTTAAAGAGACGGTTAAACTAATTGTGGTGTAATTTAATGGGAATAATGCCCCATTTTTTGCAATTTTTTCGGGAGTATAGTGTGTGTAGTGTTGTAGCCGACATTAAACAGCTGTTCTTTGGCCTGATGGTTTGCTTTAAAATCGATTGCCGAAATATTCCCAGTATTAATCACCACCGTATGTTGCCAATACTCTGCGTGCACATATTCTCTGCTTAATGCGTTCATAAATGCACGGATCAACATCAATAAGTAGGTAGGTAAGGGAAAACGTGAACGCTTTTTTAATGGCTGTTTCTTCGATTCGCTTTTTAAACGAAAGCACACTGACGGAGTGCCATCGTGAAGCCAATCTTTGAATAATTCATCTTCTGACAGAATGGCGCCATCCACCAACACCTGGTCTTCAAATTCTTTGAACGAAAATACAATTGGGATAGACATGGAATAACGTACCGCGGTGGAAACTTTCAAGTTAGGTGTGCATTGTTTATTTAACAATACCGGCCCTCCACCGTTAATATCTGTTGCCAAAATATGCAGGGGGACAGGGATCTGGTTAAACGTGATCCCTTCCACTATTTCATCAAGCCAGCGTTCAAACTTATTGCCGTTGGACAATCCGCCTTCCCGGATAAGACGGAGAAACGAGAAATCAGCAAATTGTTTGAAATCTGTGATTTCTGCCAGCTCTTTCATTTCTTTAACCGACTTACCACAGGCATAGAGCGCTGCAATGATTGACCCTCCCGATACTCCGACCAATGCTGGAAAATTGAGTCCCATTTCTTCCAACGCTTTTAGACAACCAATATGGGCGGGAAATCGGGTTCCCCCACCGGAAAAAATGGGGACAATTACCTTTGCTTTATCAATTTTATGCATGGACTAACCAGCCTCCTGGTTACAGGTTAGTACATGAAAATGGTATTAGAAAAGCTTCTCATGGTGAGTTAATGCAGGTTGCTGGATACAAAAAAATATAACCTGTTGATTGATAGCAAATTCACTTCGTAATAAATCAGTTAGCTCATATCGGTAACGCCGCAGAAGCGAAATCGTATCGCAGGAGTACACCGTTTACGGCCCGCCCTCGCTAATGATCTCATTCAAAACGTGAAAGATCGCTGTATTATCAATGTATTCGCCACTCGCACCAGCGTGGTTATAGTGTTCCGCATAGTTTAAATCAGTACCGTCAATATAATTCGTAAACAGTGAGCTTCCCTGCCCTATGGCATATACGCGTACCAATTCATTGGTATGGTTATCACTGTAATATTTTACCCGCGGCATCACGTCTTTGCCGGGATTGGCGACGCGGGCAAAAGGGATCTGATCAGACTGATTCCCCAATACAAATGCATTCCCATGATCGGTCGTCACGATTAAAATCGACTCATCCCAATTACTATATTGATCTATCCAGTTCATGACTGCGCCCACCGACTGGTTAAAACTTACCTGCTCCTCAATAAGTCCAGTGGTGTTATTAGCATGCGCAGCCCAATCCACCGCCCCCCCTTCTATCATCAAAAAGCTTTTCCCTCCTTTGTGGGCTAAATAATTAAGCGCTCCTTCAGCTAAAATACTTAAAGCAGGGATCTCTGCATTAAACGGACAAGAATAAGCGGTGGTGCTGCCTTGACTGCATTTACGTCGGGTTTGTAAGGTAGAACTTACTTGAACAAGCCCTAGTACTGGGCGGGCCAACAAGGTGTCAGACGCGGTGTTCGCCGCCAGGTTGGCAAATTCAACTTTTTCGTCAATCAGTTTCCATGGACGATTATGTTTCTTCGACGTCAAATCACCGTTTTGTGCACGTTCAAAGTCTGCTTTTGAAATATAGGTGAACGAGGCTGAATCTCGCTTTTCATTATCGTTGGTGTAGTAAGGGTGGCCGGCTCCAACCAGGATATCGATGTCACCGGAGGTAAGCATTTCGTGAGCTATATCAACGTAGTTGCTTCGTGAAATATTGTGTGCACCGAATGAAGCGGGCGTTGCGTGACTAAAAGGCACTGATGTCACCAATCCGGTGGCCCAGTCATTTTCTTTGGCTATGGTCGTCAAATTCTTAAGTGGCTCTCCACAATAATTTACCCCAAGCGCACCCAGGTAGGTTTTCTCTCCAGTTGCCATTGCCGTTCCTGAAGCAGCT
Source organism: uncultured Alteromonas sp. (assembly GCA_964601635.1). GTDB lineage: Bacteria > Pseudomonadota > Gammaproteobacteria > Enterobacterales > Alteromonadaceae > Alteromonas. The sequence continues at coordinate 32,107 of CAZROH010000022.1, forward strand.
GAATCCGTGTACCTATCGCCCAAGTAGCGATAACCGGCAAACGGTTTAGCATATTCAGCAGCCTCATCAACATTAAGCGGGGTTTCATCCCAGGCTGATGCTGCATCATAGGCATCTTTTTGCTGCCTGGTTTGTGTGCAATCGACGGGAGAGTTCTTTTGCCAAAGCGCATAGGTCGTCATCGCTAACCGTACTGGAAACCGATTGTATGGCTCCACGTCATTTAGTGCTTGTCCGTGGGTCCAGTAGCTTGAGATATCCCAGGTGCCATCGCTTGCGCCGTCGGATATCATCAATATTACATTTTTAATTTCGGGGGCATTTGAATCCACCGGGCTGGGCGCTTTATCGCTTTCGTCATTACAACCAAGCAGGCCTGTCAGAAGCAATGGAACTAATAAAATATACGAACACCGTTTCACCAAATAAAGCATAGTTGAGACCTGTAAAATGAGCCTTCCCCCAGCAATCCTCATGCAATATAGGGGTAAAAATTAATCACTTTACCAGTAGGTTACCAGACTTCTTCTGGTGATTGTAAATATAGAATTCTGATGACGGGTTACAATACTTGAGAAAACGCGGTGTTTTCATCTTGTGAAAAGCGATTAATTTCAATAAAAAAGGTAGTACCTTTGTTTTCGTCACTCTCCACCCATGCTCTTCCCTTATGTGCTTTGGCTACCATTTTCACCAAAAACAGACCCAACCCCCAGCCCACTTTTTGACGACTATCATCGTTGGCTTCCCTGGAAAGGTAGTTAAAAATAGATTCTTGCTTTTCTTTCTCAATGAACGAGCCTTCATTGTGGACACTTAGCAACACGGTATCATCGCTACCCTGCACTTTTATGGTAATAGGGGCTTTAATTTTTCCGTATTTAATCGCATTAGAAATTAAATTTTCCATTGCTCGTTGTACCGCAGTATGATCATAGATCCCTTCTGCATGTTCAATGTCCGCTTCAAAAGCAATTGGATTATCGTAAATTTCTTCTGCATCCCTGGCCGCAGAGCTAACCTGTTTAATGATATCCGTGCGGGCAAAGCGAAAAGTCATACCACTTCCCGCTTTAACCTGAGCCGTATCCAGCAGATCCTGAATCAGGATAATTGACCGATTCAAGCTTCTTTTAAGTGCCGCATACACCCCATCAGGAGGTAAAATACCTAATTCCCCTACTTCAAGGTAGGACAATGATACCGAAATAGGGTTACGTAAATCGTGCGCGATAATGCCGGTTAACTTGTCCTGCATCTCCTGAATAGAATCCATAAAATACTGACCTGCTTCCATGCTACTGCATTCTACAAAACGGTCGATGATCTCTAACGAAGTAAAACAAAGAATGTTGTTTTCAAGCAGGCGATTGCGTAACACCTGCCTTAGCAATGAGTATTCATGAGTCACCTGACGTAAATCATAATGGCTGACCGATGCACGTGAACGACCATGTTCGTGACTGTACTTGGCTTCAAACTTGGTATCCGCAAATTCAGTTTCCGTCGTGTTTCCATCATACTCATGTAACGTGTTTATCAAGTTTTCCATAAAATACGGAAGATAATTTCTGACAATCAGATCTGGCGTCTTGGATGCTGCTTCTACCTTTTGATTTGCCAGACTTTCCCATTCAGAAAAAATTGATTCTTTATTTGCCTCTAAATAGGCAGAACATTCTTTGGTTTTCAATTTCTTCGCACCTCGTGCTACATTTAAGCAGCGCTGCATCTGCGTTAAACGTTTTGCTAATTCGTCTTTGTCTCAATTAAATTATTCAATGCTAAACAGGCAAGGCTTATTTAGCCGTCGAAAGCCTTCTTATTTCACCTCAACACTAACAAGTCACTACTTCTTTTTCGCGTTAACTTCCAAGTACCTTTCAAGTTTCCTGCCAAAAATGTTCGACCTGAAGATATTCCGTAGCCATCACCGTTCTAAAATCACCATTAGCTATTATTGCATTGGTGGATATATTAAATAATTTTAAATTATCTAACCTGATATATTTCATGGCCTGGTAAAGCGGTTACTGATTTCTGTACAGATTACATTTATAACCAGTTGAGAAAAATCCCTACAGGGTAATGTTAATGCTTCCATTGGTGTAATGGCCGAACTAGGGTCTCTATAAAACGTGTTAAAGATTAACGTGCTGAGAGGTAAGGTTTGTAATACTTTCATAATACTGATGAGGAAATCATTGCAATAAATTCGGCTAATTCTGTTTGTGGCACCACGGGTCAAATCTCCACGCACTTCATCTTTTTGCAGCATTTAATGTTGCTGACATTGATTGCTATATTGAAATATAAAGGCGGAGTCTAATCCACTTCTCTTAATATTGATCAGGCTTTACGTAAGCGCAACTTTTTGGGAATAAAATCTATCCCTGTTACCATTACTGCATTCACCCACCTTACTGGTCAAACATGAGCTTTATCGTACCCGCCAGCGCCGTTCAGACAGAAATAGAAATTAAGAAGAGTCGATTTATCACCCGAATTGACTTCGCTGGTTCTCGTGCTGATGGGATGGCAATGCTCGAGCAAACCAGAGCTGCTTTCCCGGATGCACGTCACCACTGTTGGGCTTATGTCATTGGCACTCCGGCTGCCCCCGACACCATTGCCATGTCAGATGATGGCGAGCCCAGTGGTACCGCCGGCAAGCCTATTCTGAACGTGCTTCAACACAAACAGATAGGTAATATCATGCTGATAGTGGTGCGTTATTTTGGCGGCATCAAACTAGGTGCCGGCGGATTGGTAAGAGCCTATTCAGCGGCAGCACAGGCGGGCATAGATGCACTTCCAGTAAAATACGAAGTCCCCGTTAGTGAACTTACTGTTGTAACAGATTTCCCACACGAACAGTATATTCGTCACTGGCTGGAGCAGCATAAAGGTAAAGTTAGGAATGTGCAGTATTCCAATCAGGTGACGTTATTCATCTCGCTGCCTTTGTCTGCCCGAAACTCTTTTATGGAGATACTTGGCCCGATAGGCGCCACCGTTCAACAAACCAAACCCACGGATCACGCGTAATAGAAATCTCACCCGATGCTTTTATGGATAGTCCAACGTATGCAAACGAATGGCTTACCTAGCCTTATTCTCCTATTTCTTTTCAGTGTTGCTGGTTGTCAAAAACAGGTCGAAAATCCCGAATTAATCAGAACAGTGGTAACCGCGCCAGTAAAAGCCTTTGATGGAACGTATCAGCATGTGCTTTCGGGCGTCACCCAACCTGCTGAAACCAGTCAGCTGAGCTTTGAAATTCCTGGTGTTATCGATAGCGTTAAGGTGAATTTAGGTGATCGCTTTAAGAAAGGTGATGTTTTAGCGACGATAGAGCCTAAAGTATTTCAATTGGCGGTTAAACAACGCAAAGGCCAACTCTCTGAAGTACGCGCCCGTTTGAGTGAAGCACGTACTGACCTTAACCGCAAAGTGCAACTGCAATCCTCAGGCTCTGTTTCGCAAGCCACATTAGATGTGGCAAAAACGCAAGTTAACTCACTTAAAGATCAAGTTGAAATTGCCAAGGCACAATTAGAATTAGCAGAAGAAGATTTGGCCGACACCAAGCTTATCGCACCGTACCCCGGCAAAGTCGCAGAGCGACATATAGAACCATCACAACGTATAACCCCCTCACAACCTGTACTAACCATTCAGGGTACCGCGGGTATTGAAGTGTCAGTGCTGGTCCCAGAGAACCTGGTGAACCGATTACATACTGGTGATTCCGCCAAGGTGGACGTATTTGCGGTTACCGGTACAGAACTTACAGGCACGATCTTTGAAATAGGCAGCCAGGCGCAAAGCGCAAATGCGTTTCCCGTCACAGTCCGGTTAAACAGCCAGGCTGACACATTACAACCTGGCATGAGCGCTGAAGTAACCTTTTCGTACGGTACCCCGAACGCGCCTGCCAACACTTACCTTATTCCACTTACGGCATTAGGGGCTGATGATAAAAACACGCATTTCGTTTGGACATTACAACAAAACGAAGCGCATCAAACGGTAGAAAAACGTCACGTTACCCTGCTGGAATTGAATAAATCCACCGCACTGGTTCAGGGCAACTTAAGGGCGGGTCTTGAGGTGGTCCGCGCTGGGGTCGAGTTCTTAAAGGAAGGTCAAAAGGTAAACGTGGCTTCCGGCAAACCGCGATTATTCAACGAATAAGGAGCCAGGCGATGAAATCCTTATCTGAGCTTAGCCTGGTACATAACCGTTTAATGTTGGCTGTGGTTGTGGTGATGATGCTGTTTGGCCTGTTTAGCTATTTTAATTTGCCCGCGCAAGAGGATCCCAGTGTCACCATCCGCGAAGCAGTAGTAACGACGCAATACCCAGGATTACCTGCTGACAAAGTTGAATTATTGGTCACCAAAACCTTAGAGGAAGCGGCGCGTAAGTTACCCGAAGTAAAAGAAATCCGCTCTGTTTCGATGACAGGTCAATCGATTCTTCATGTACAAATTCAGGATCGCTTTTTCGAGTTAGAGCAAATTTGGGATGATTTACGTGACGAATTAGAACAGGTTAGAAATCAGTTGCCAGAGGGCACAACCACGCCGCTGGTTAACGACAACTTTGGTGACGTAGCAGTGTTAACGGTTGCCTTGATGGCTGATAAAAGTTATCCACTAGGCGAACGCTTTGATATTGCCCAACATATTCGAGACAGTATGTTTAAGGTGGAGGGCGTTAAGCGGATTGACCTGCTCGGTGTGATCCCGGAACAAATCACCATAGAATTTAATAATGGTAAACTGGCACAGATGGGCATTTCTCCAGCTCAGTTAGTCGAAAGTTTACAACAGCAAAATATTATTCAACCTGGTGGTACGGTGGATGCCAATGGTACCAATTTCACTATTCAGCCTTCCGGTTATTTCGAATCAGTAGCGGCAGTGGCTAACGCTTTGGTAGCGGTGCCCGGTCAGGAAGAAACTGTCCCTCTCAAAGATATTGCCACCATCAGCCGAAAATTAGTCGACCCGCCCAATCAGACAGCATTTTATAAGGGAGAGCGGGCAATTATTTTCGCCATTGCCAAAAACGACAATACGGATGTTCTTAAATTTACTCCGGCGATGGAAAAGCTCATGGCTGAGCTCAATGAAACCCTGCCTGCTGGTATTACGCTGGAAACAATAACACGTCAAGCTGACGTGGTTGAACTTGCGGTCAATGGTGTCAGCATCAACGTGCTGGAAACCCTGACCATTGTGTGTGCGGTCGTCATTTTATTTTTGGGGGTGCGCGCCGGCCTGATTGTTGGCGCCATTGTGCCTGGCGTTATCTTGTTAACGATTGCGGTAATGGCACTCTCTGGTATGGCACTGGAGCGAATGTCACTGGCAACGTTAATTATTTCGTTAGGCATATTAGTCGACAACGGTATTGTCGTAGCGGAAGATTTTAAGCGACGCCTTGAGCTAGGCGAAACCAGAGAGCAGGCGATGCATGATTGTAGTCGCGAATTGGCGTTTCCATTACTTACTTCCTCCCTCACCACCATTCTGGTGTTTCTGCCCTTAATGTTGGCTCAAAGCCCCTCTGGGGAATATACCCGTTCCGTTTCTTTGATCATTCTGATTTCCTTAATTATTTCCTGGGTTTTATCGCAAACCATTACGCCGTACCTTTGTTATCATTTCATTCCGGAAACCGTCAAAAAAGATGAGCAAAACGAAACCTTCAATTTAAGTCGGCTGTTTAATCGCTTAAATCCATTTTATGAATCATTTCTGCGTAAAGTCTTACATGTACGCGGTTTATTTATGTTGGGTATGGTGGGTGTTTTTGCTCTAGGTGTATTCGGACTGACACTCGTCCCTACCAAATTTTTTCCCGACTCGGATCGGTCACAAATTCTAATCTATCTGGATTTGCCCGCCGGCAGCTCAATTCGTGAGACTGAGTCAGCGATGCAAAACATCTTTAAGCGGCTGGACAATAAACAACAATTTCCTTTTGTGAACAAACATGTGGGGTACGGCGGCTTCGGAGGCCCACGCTTTGTGTTGTCTTTGACGCCAGTGGACCCAGAACCGTCCAAAGGCTTTATCATGATAGATGTGGGCGAGCGTGAGCATACCGACCCCACGATCAATGCCTTACGTAACATGTTTGCTGATGATTTTCCCGGTGTATTTGCCCGTGTGTCTAAGATGTTTTTAGGCCCGTCCGATTCAAGTAAAATTGATATTCAGGTAAAAGGGCCAGATAAGGACTTGCTTTTCGCCACTGCCCAAAAAATCGAACAACTACTCGCCAACCAGCCTGGCTCTTACGATATAAAGAATGACTGGGAAAACCGTGTCACTCAGATTAAGCTCGATATTAACCAGCAAAAAGCCAGGCGCGCCGGTATCAGTTCCAGCGATATCGCCCAAACGCTCAATACCTATTTTTCAGGCCGCATCATTACCCAGTTTTTCGAAGGCGATGATATATTACCCATCGTAGTGCAGGCGGCTGATGATGAACGCTATAATCTTGCCCGCATCAAAAGTGTGAATATTTACTCACAATCCAGAAAGGTAAGTGTCCCATTAACCCAGGTGGCGGATATTCGTTTTGAGACCGGATTTGCGCGCATCGCTCGCGAAAACCTGTTTCGCACTATAACCGTGGAAGCCAAAAGTCATGTGCATAATGCAGAAGAGTTAAAACCCATTTTGGCAGAGGAGATCAACCAGCTGCGGGCCAGTTTACCGTACGGTTATGAAATTGAATATGATGGTGTAATCGAAGAATCAATTAATTCGCAAGAATCGTTAAATAAGTATCTGCCCCTTTGTTTAGGATTGATTGTATTACTGCTCATCGCACAATTTCGCTCTTACCGTAAAACGTTGATCATTATCTTAACGATCCCCCTTATCGTTATTGGAGCGGCGCTGGGGCTGCTAATTATGCAAGGTGATTTTGGGTTTATGGTGATCCTTGGCTTGTATGCCCTCGCCGGTATTATCGTCAATAACGGCATCGTTCTGATAGAGCGAATTGATACCGAGCGAGCTGAATATCAGCTTTCTGAAAACCTAAACATACCGGAATCAGAATCGGTTGTATCGGCGAGCGTGAGGCGCCTGCGCCCTATTCTAATGTCAGCATTTACTACCATACTGGGGCTTGTACCGCTAATGTTGAGCGGCGATGTATTGTTTTATGGCATGGCAGCGGCCATTGCATTTGGCCTGGCTATTGGCACCTTCTTAACGTTAGGTGTGGTGCCCGTTATGTATTCGCTGCTGTTCCGGCTGACCCCACAAAGTGAAGGTAAATGTCGTTATTCAGAATAGGCGTTTAGTTCAGCCACTTTAGTAACCGGTTGCTCGGACAACCAGCGAGACAAACTATCTAGCACTTTCTGGCTGACAGTTTCATCAATGCTGGCGTATTCATCAGGCATTCCGGTTCTGGCAGGTTGCAGAAGGTGGTTCACTCCCTTAAGCTCTTTAAATACCACACGGTTATTATTCGCACGGTCAAACGCCGTTTTTAAACCTTGTAAATTGCTGGTCATGTCAACTTGTTTGTCTAATGAGCCATGTAGCACTAAAACGGGCACATCTACGCGCGCGAGGACCTGATGAGGATCGAATTGCAGGAATGACCGCCCCCATCGGGAGGGTAAAAATTGCGCATTAAGGGCCGTTTGCGCTTCACTCACTCCGGCTTTTCTTAAGTGAACTTTAAGCTCAGCTTCTGTTCCACCTTGTTGGGCTAAACTGACCGCTTTGGCCAATGCCTGTTGCACCTCGCCTCTAATTTCGTCGGGCAAATTTTGTACCGCTGCAAACTGCTGATCCAGCCAAAGCTGCTTACCTGTCACTCCGACGCCGGCCAGCATAATTAAAAATGCTGCATCTGGCTGCTCACGAAGCTGTTTATGCTGGGAAATATACATAGCACCGGTCATTGCCCCTTCACTATGACCTGCCAAACCAATTGCCGATTGATTAATATCCGCTCTGGAGGCCAGATACTGAATGGCCGCGGCGATATCTGTAGTGAACTCTTCAAGGGTGGTATCACCAAACACCCCCTGAGATTGACCTACTCCTCTGTCATCCACACGTAATACGGCATAACCTTGTTGGGTTAAGTGATCGGCGATGATCAAAAAAGGTTTATGCCCAAACAAAGTTTCGTCCCGATCCTGAGGACCAGAACCGCTGATCAGTAATACGGCCGGAAACGGACCCACACCATGGGGCTTGGTTAATGTCCCTGCTAATTCAAAGGCTTCTACAGGATGTTTAAATGTTACCTTTTCTACCTCATAAGGAAACGGCGCAGTAGGCTCCTGCGGACGTCGCTGATCGTCTTTATACTCTTGCAGTTGCTCTTCATTCAAACGTTGCATTTCTAACGCAAATTCTCGCCCCATTTGTGAAAATGTGCCTTGCAAGACTGAGTGCTGAACAGCACCCTGAAAAGTGGCGCCGATTGCAGCCAGATCGAGAAAAATCGTATTCCCCTCGACTTTGACCTGAGAAGCCGGGATTCCATATGCACGCTGTTTCGGACTATCAATAGAAGCGCTAGCAGTGTCTGTGTTAAGGGTATTAAGATGAAATACTAGCGGTAAGGTTAGTCGCTTGCTAACCATCAGTTCTCCTTGCCAGTCACCATCTAATGCCTCGCTTGCCTGCGTTAAGTTAATCGAACACAAGCACAGGAATATTGAAAGTATTTTGAGCATGAGTTTGTTCCTATTGCTTTGAAGACAGGATGATAAGGTCATTCACCCGCTTAAATAACAACCAGTGGTTAAGGAAGTGTGTACGATTAAAAGTAAAGTTCAGACTGTTTATTAAATAGAAAAAGGTTTTATTTTATCTATAGTTAAGATTTGCCTTTTGAGAATAAAAGACGGATAGTCTACTTTTTAAACGACCAAATTGGCGCTAAAACTTCGAAACAATGAAACCTTAGTGTATGATGCGCGCCGTTTCGATGGATTGACCGTATCAAATTTGGTTCAGATAAAGTGTGCTTCTACCTTACAAAAAGAAAGATGGTAGGTGCACTTGTCAGATAATATTAATTAACAAAAGTGAATGACATTATGCCTGGAAATTCATTTTTAGGGGTGTTCGCCAAATCCCCTTTGAAGCCGCTGGAAGACCACATCAATGTGGTACATGATTGTAGCCAACAATTACTACCGTTTTTTGAAGCTGTGTTTAAACAGGATTGGGAAAAAGCGGAAACATTACAAAAATCCATTTCGCAATTAGAAAAAAAAGCAGACGTCATTAAGCGTGAACTGCGCATTAGTTTGCCGAGTGGTATTTTCATGCCTATACAGCGCCAGGACTTACTGGATTTGCTGACTCAGCAGGACAAGATCGCCAACAAAGCGAAAGACATTTCTGGCCGGGTGTTAGGCCGTGAACTGCCTATCCCTGCACAGCTTCAAGATGATTTCATGGCCTACCTGGTACGTTGCCTTGACGCTACCGAACAAGCCAGAAAAGTGATCAATGAACTGGATGATTTATTAGAGACCGGCTTTAAAGGCCGTGAAGTACGTTTGGTAGAAAACATGATAGAACACCTTGATCGCATCGAAGACGAAACCGATGCCATGCAGGTTTCTATTCGCCGCAAGCTCAGAGCAATAGAAGCGGAGCTTAACCCTGTTGATGTCATGTTTTTATATAGCATCATCGAGTGGGTGGGCGGCCTGGCCGATACATCTGAACGCGTCGGTTCGCGTTTAGAACTAATGTTAGCGAATTAAAGAGTAAGACCAGATGGATATTTTAACGAGTTACGGCACCATACTAATATTAATAGCTGCCGGTGTGGGCTTTTTAATGGCCTGGGGTATTGGCGCAAATGATGTTGCCAATGCAATGGGCACCTCAGTAGGTTCAAAAGCCCTGACGATTAAACAAGCCATTCTGATTGCAATGGTGTTCGAGTTTGCCGGCGCATACCTTGCCGGTGGCGAGGTAACCTCTACAATACGTAAAGGTATTATCGACGCAGGCTATTTTACTGACACGCCTGAATTACTGGTGTTCGGCATGATATCTGCCTTGTTAGCGGCCGGTATTTGGTTAGCTGTCGCGTCTTATTTAGGCTGGCCGGTTTCAACCACTCACTCTATCGTGGGCGCAATCGTTGGCTTTGCCGCTGTGGGCGTGAGTATGGAGGCTGTATCCTGGGGTAAGGTTGGTGGTATCGTTGGTAGCTGGATTATCACACCGGCCATATCTGGCTTCATTGCTTACCTGATATTTCAAAGTGCTCAAAAGCTCATTTTCGATACTGAAAAGCCATTTGAAAATGCTAAAAAATTCGTACCTTTTTATATGGCGCTTGCTGGCTTCGTGATGGCGCTGGTTACCATTAAAAAAGGACTAAAGCATGTTGGATTGAGCATACCCAGCGATCAGGGTTATCTGATTGCTGTTGGCATCGCCATTTTAATTGGCCTGATCGGCTTTTTTGCGATCAGACGCATTAAGTTTGAAGTCAATGCAGATAAAACGACTCAGTTTGCCAATGTCGAAAGAGTGTTTGCGGTATTGATGATAGTAACGGCTTGCTGTATGGCTTTTGCACACGGTTCTAACGATGTTGCTAACGCGATTGGGCCTCTGGCTGCGGTAGTGAGCATTGTTTCCAGTGGCGGTGAGATTGCAGCAAAAGCGTCATTAGTCTGGTGGATCCTGCCATTAGGCGGAATCGGTATCGTCGCCGGGTTAGCCCTGTTCGGTCACCGTGTTATCCGCACAATCGGTAAAGGCATTACTCACCTAACTCCTAGCCGTGGTTTTGCGGCGGAACTGGCCGCGGCGTGCACAGTGGTTATTGCTTCTGGCACCGGCTTACCTATTTCAACTACACAAACATTGGTAGGCGCCGTTCTTGGTGTTGGCATGGCTCGTGGTATCGCTGCATTGAATTTAGGTGTGGTACGAAATATTGTTGTCTCCTGGGTCATTACTTTGCCTGCCGGAGCCGGTCTGTCTATTATTTTCTATTACTGCATTAAAGCGCTGTTCGGCGCGTAAGCACTTCTGCATAACACAGGCTGGT
>CAZROH010000023.1:0-41438 GCA_964601635.1 uncultured Alteromonas sp.
CTCTTGATACGTCATCCGCCAACACTTCATGCAAGGCAAATAAATAATTGAGCAGCTTTTTAGCGTCCTTCTGTGCTAAAAATGACTGTTTCTTCTTTGCTTCTATGGGTAACAATTCCAACCATCTGAATAATACCCAGTTTGGATCGGAAAAGTTGAGTTCATCATATAGCTGAACTAATTCCCTAAAGTGCGCAAAGATTTCCTCTAAACGTTTGTCCAAGGGAGCGATCTGTGGGGTAGACTGTTGTGATTCCCAAATTTGATAGTTTGTGCAATTTGCACACTGCAAGCCATCGAATTCAGTAACCACATCATTTACCTCAACACAGTACTCTCCAGCAACCTTTATGCCAAGAAGGCCATCTTGTAGTGTATTGAAGTCAATTACTCGTACTGCGGTTCCGATTGGTAATACATGCTGGCTTTCAACTTTATTAAGCCTTGCCTCATGCATGCAGATAACAAACACACTGTTTGTGGCGCAGGCGTGCTTGACCATGCGTATGTAGCGGGGTTCGAAGATACGCAGGAACATTCTTCCGCCAGGCAGAATATGAGCGGATAATGGAAAGAGAGGAAGTTTTTCCGCTTTCATTAACACCAAAGAAGATTTGCAGAATTTGCCTAGCTACGCTATGGAAGTTTATTTGGATCGATATGCTAAGCCTTATTTAATAAGGGCTTCCAAAGTGATCCGGTTTAGTTCTAATTATGTACAGGAAACTAAATAAAAATTTTTTCATTTATGAATGCTTTCGAAGCTTTTTGTAAACATTTTGAGCAATTCCATAACAGCCCACTTTCAGACTTGCGAAAATTCTACACAGAAGATGTAGAGTTTATAGACCCACTAAATCATTTACATGGTTTGACCAAAACCCGTTCTTACTTTTCAAAATTACGCCGAAGTGTCAGTGAGTGTACGTTTATTATTCAATCAGTTAACCACACTTCAAATGACGACCACGAAACGATCTTTCTGACCTGGGTGATGTCTTTGAAAACCGTGTCCGCATCTTCAAAAGCAGTCGTGGTGGAAGGAGTAACTCATTTAAAGGTGGGACAGCAAGGTATTTTCTATCACAGGGATTATTTCGATGTAGGGGAGCTAATTTACGAAAACGTGCCTTTGCTTAAGTGGGTCATTAAAGGAATCAAACGAAAACTAAGAGAGTAATTATGGCTAGGGTGAAAAAAAAGCAAATGCTAGTTACAGGGGCGACATCAGGAATCGGCCTTGAACTAACTAAACAGGCAGTGGAAAACGGTTGGTCAGTAACCGCATGTGGTCGCAATAAGGAGAAATTAAATGATCTTGCGAGCCTTTACCCAGTCCAAACAATCAGATTCGATGTGACTAATGAAACAGAAACAATTGACGCTTTGAAAGACGTAAACTGGGATGTGGCAGTGTTGAATGCTGGGACTTGTGAATACGTAGATGTGAATAATTTTGAACCTGCCATGTTTAAGCGTGTATTTGATGCTAATTTTTTTGGCGTCATTAATTGTGTTGCCGCCCTCCTTCCAGGCAGCGAAAGGGGGAATTCTCTCGTTATTGTCGACAGTATGGCCCGATTGTTTCCCTTTACCCGTTCAGAAGCGTATGGCGCAAGTAAAGCCGCCTTATTTTATTTTTCTCAAAGCCTCAAAGTTGATTTATACGCACAAGGTGTCAACGTTCAAACTGTTTCTCCAGGTTTCGTTGAAACCCCGCTTACAGATAAGAATGATTTTGAGATGCCCATGATCATCTCCGTAGAGAAGGCGGCCAAATCATTGCTCAAAGGAATTGAACAGCAAAAAGATAATATTACCTTCCCCACCCGTTTTAGTTTTGTAATGAAATGCTTAAACCTCTTACCTTCATCATTACAAATATATATTTCGAAAAAAATGCGAAGTAATTTGTGAGTGTTTAAATGACAAAAAGAAGTATTGCAGTAGTAGGTACTGGCATTGCGGGTTTAACCTGTGCGCACCTGTTAAGTCGTAATCATAAGATAACGGTTTTCGAAGCTAACGACTACATAGGAGGGCATACTGCCACCAAAAAAGTTTCACTCCACGGCCAGGAATTTAATATTGATACCGGCTTTATTGTTTTTAACGATTGGACATATCCGAATTTCATTAAATTACTCGAGCAACTGGAGGTAAAAAGCCAGCCTACCGAAATGAGCTTTTCAGTCCACTGTGAAACCAGTAAGCTGGAATACAATGGAAATAACGTAAACTCATTATTTGCACAGCGGCGCAACCTTTTACGGCCTTCATTCTGGCGATTAGTTAACGACATTGTCAGGTTTAATAAAGCGTGCAAGACATTGCTTGCTGAAAACAGAAACCTCACTGGTCAAACATTAGCATCATTCATCAGGGAGTTAGGCCTAAGTCAACAGTTCTCAACACATTACATTCTTCCCATGTGTGCCGCTATCTGGTCATCCAGCCTGGCTCAAGCCGAGAATTTCCCATTGCAATTCTTTCTGCAATTCTTCAATAATCATGGTTTATTAAATATAAATCATCGCCCTCAATGGCGAACGATTGCAGGAGGCTCTTCTAGTTACGTTGAACCTTTAGTCAAACCGTTTGAAAATGATATTAAGTTGTCTACTCCAATCGTAAATGTTAAACGTCACGAACATTCGGTGGTGCTAATTGACAGCACTGGAACACATTACCAGTTCGATGATGTCGTTTTGGCATGCCATAGTGAACAGGCTTTATCTTTGATCGAAAATGCAGAATCCGATTATGAGGAAATTTTGGGGAGTATGCGGTATGCCAACAATGATGTAGTGCTGCATACTGATACCGCATTGCTACCTGATAGAAAGCTAGCCTGGGCAAGCTGGAACTATCGTCTAAAATCAAATGGCAACCATGTCACTGATGCACCAGCATCGGTTACGTACAATATGAATATTCTGCAGCGACTAAATGCAGATGAAACGTTTTGCATCACTCTCAATGACACGTCATCTATCAAGCCGGAGAAGATCTTAGGTCAGTACCAATATGCACACCCGCAATTTACTGAAAATATGATCCAAGCGCAGCGCCGTAAAGAAGAAATATGCGGTAAGCAAAATATTTATTTCTGTGGAGCCTATTGGTACAACGGCTTCCATGAAGATGGTGTCAGGAGCGCATTAGACGTGTGTAAGAAGTTCGGAGAGACTCTTTGATTCAAAGCGCTATCTATCAGGGTAAAGTGTTTCATCAACGCTTCCGTCCTACTCGGCATGCGTTTGAGTATTCAATGTTTCTGTTTTGGTTAAATCTAGATGAGATCGAACACATTGCCGATTCGGTAAAACACTTTTCCACGTCACGCTTGTCACTTGTACAGTTTCGTCGCAGTGATTATCTGGGTGACCAAAAGGTTCCCCTGTCAGATGCTGTCCTGGCAAAGATGTCCTCATTGAACGGTACCCCTCTTGATGGTGAAATTTTCCTACTAGGTCAGTTGCGTACCCTCGGAATCTATTTTAGTCCGGTAAACTTCTATTTTTTACGCAACCGGAACGGCCAATTTAGCCACATGCTAGCCGAGGTAAGTAATACCCCCTGGCATGAAACACACTGTTATCTGGTGAATTTAGAGAAACAAGATAATAGTAAAAAAGCCTTCCACGTTTCGCCCTTTAATCCCATGAAAATGGATTACAAATGGCGCGTTTCTATACCTGACGAGCGCTTGTCGATCGCAATAGATTGTCATCAGGATGCCAAAGATTTTAGTGCAGGATTGGTCCTGCATCGCAAACCTTTAACAACTAAAACCCTTAGAAAAAACCTGCTGGCCATACCCAGTATGTCGGTAAAGACGTTAGTCGGTATCTATTGTCAGGCTCTTAAACTGTGGTTGAAAGGTACCCCAATTTATTCTCACCCTTCGGGAAAACACGAGGTTGCAGATGGCGACAAGTGAAAATGTTTTAAAAGAAGATCTATCACTGACGATAGCGCAAAAACTCTATCGACGAATATTTTTTAAGGCACTGAGTCAAATTGAGCTGGGTAAAATCACTATTCAGGAAAAAGGCGAAGAAATAGCCTGTTTCGGACAACCCGACCGCGCTCTGCATGCGTACGTAAATATTTTGTGCCCGTCTGCCTACAAGCACTTACTTTTAGGAGGCAGTGTTGCCTCCGGAGAAACTTACATGCGTGGGTTATGGACGACTCCCGACCTGACAGCAGTGATCCGGATTTTTGCCAGAAATCTGCCTATGCTGGATCATTGGGAGCAGAAGTTTAAATGGCTCACCATGCCTTACTGGAAAATTCAGCATTTCCTTAACCGTAATTCATTAGATCAGGCTAAGAAAAACATCGAAGCTCACTACGATCTTGGCAATCGTTTATATAAGACGTTTCTAGATGAAAGCATGATGTACTCAGCGGCAATTTACCCGCATCCGAATGCCTCCCTTGCCGATGCCCAACAACATAAACTCCATACAATTTGTGAAAAACTGCAACTAACCGAAGAAGATCATCTCCTTGAAATAGGCACGGGCTGGGGAGGACTGGCCATTTACGCCGCTAAACATTTCGGCGCCTCGGTCACCACCACCACAATATCAGAAGAACAACACTCTTATGCCCAGAGGTGGATCGAGAAAGAAGGGCTAAAGCACAAAATAACGTTGCTAAAAAAAGATTACCGCGAACTAACCGGTTCCTTTACCAAACTCGTGTCTGTCGAGATGATAGAAGCCGTGGGTCAAAGTTACCTGGATAACTTTATCGCAAAATGCTCCTCACTGTTAAGAAACGATGCACTTATGCTGTTGCAGTGCATCACAATTGACGACAGACGGTATGATAGCTACGCCAATAATGTAGACTTTATTCAGAAATATATTTTCCCTGGTGGTTTTTTACCTTCAATTGAAGTACTTAATAAACACTTCAAACGAAACAGCAATCTGGTCATCAGAGATTTACATGATATTGGTTTAGATTACGCAAAAACCCTGAATGACTGGTACCAGCACTTTTGCCATGCCAAAGATGAGCTCACCCATGCAGGTTATGATGAACAGTTTCACAGGCTTTGGACCTACTACCTGAAATATTGCGAGGGTGGATTTCTTGAACGCACGATTAGTACGGTACAAATACTGTTGTCGAAGCCAGGATATTACCACCCCATAAAGCGGGTATAGAACAATCCGCAATGTGTTGAACAGACTTCATTGCGCAGTAAGTTAAGGACAATTAATCGTCGCCTTCAATCACCGAAATAGGCTTCGACAACATGGGTTTACCCTGGTTGATATTGATCTCCACACGACGGTTGCGAGCCCTATCTGCGGCTGTGCTAGCATTTTTGATCAAAGGATCAGTACTCGCTTTGCCTACAACAAGCATTCGCGCTTCATCGAAGCCAGGCGCCCGGCGAACTTCTTCAGCTACAGCAACGGCACGCTGAGCCGATAAGTCCCAGTTTGAGCGGTAGAGCTCGTTGGATATATTCTGACCATCACTGTGTCCTGATATCTCAATTTCCCCAGGAACCTCCGCTAAAATTAAACCAATCTTGCGCAGAATGGGCTTGAACTGAGGTTGCAAAAATGCCGAGCCTGCAGAGAAGGAGCCGTTCTCACGAATACGTATGGTTATCTGTTGACCCAACGATTCTAATTCTATAGATCCATCAAGGATCTGTTTCTGTAATTGCTGAGCGACCTTTTTCAGCAGTTCATTAGTTTGCTCTTTACTATCATTTTTCTGGGCGGATGATGACTGATCGGTGGCAGTTTGTTGAGCCTGCCCTCCTCGCTGCGTACCACGTTGCTTTTGACGTCCACCAGCACTGTCCTCATCACCAGCCTGGAACTCCAGCATTTGTTGCGTCATCTCAATGGTTTGTTGTTGGATGGTTTCTATCGGGGTAGGATCAGGTCGGCCAGGACGAAACTCCATTGCAATAACGCTGGTCCCCTTTGGAATATCCTTCACTTCGATTTTATTCTGAACACCAAACGCGAATTTCATTGAACCTGCTATCTGCTTGAACTTGAGCACATCCATTTCTGAAAATGCCAGCAATAGAACAAAGAAGCACATCAACAGCGACATCAAGTCAGCAAATGTTCCCATCCATGGGGGAAGACCCTCTGGCGGACATTTGGGACATTCTTTCTCTTCAGCCATTTTCAGTTACTCTTCATCTGTTCCCAGGCCACGCTTTTTGGCAGCAAGATAGTTCTTTAAAATACCTTCAATAACTCGCGGGTTCTGACCGTCAGCAATTCCGACAATGCCGTCCAGTACCAGGCTTTGATTTAATTTTTCTTCCTGAGAGCGATTTTGAAGTTTTTTAGCAATTGGCAGACAGACCACATTAGCCAGGAATGCGCCGTACAGCGTCGTCAATAGTGCCACTGCCATGGCAGGACCAATTGCTTTAGGATCATCCATATTGGAAAGCATTGCGACCAGTCCGATAAGGGTACCGATCATGCCCATAGCCGGCGCTACATCGCCCATTCCTTTAAATATAGATATCCCGAATTCGTGTCTTTCGCTGGTCATTGATACATCTTTTGCCAGCGTAGCGCGCACCACATCGATATCGTGCCCATCAACCAGCATATCGACTCCTTTCTGCATGAAAGGGTTATCAATTTCCGCTTCTTCTAATGCCAGAAAGCCCCCTTTTCGGGCTGCATCTGCCATCTCAACAATCTTTTCGATGAGTTCTTCTGGCGTATCAATTTTAAACATGAAAGCTTTACCCGCCACTTTGCCAGCACCAAAGAACTGTGCGAGGGTAAATTGAGAAAGGGTTACAAAAAGCGTTCCGCCAAAAACGATTAAAACAGAGGGAACATCGGCAAACATGCCTAAGTCTCCACCCATCACCATGGCCATGACGACGAAGCCTATGGCACCTAAAATGCCTATGACGGTTGCTAAATCCACCTATTCCTTCCTCATTTCAATGCAAACAATAATTTGGTACTAACTGAACGTAAGCATTATTTCAAATCGTTCAAAACAAACTTTGCCAGCTATTCTATCGGCAACCACGACAAATTCTATAATCTAATTCACAATTTATGCTGAAATTTCATCAATCAATTGTCATTTTGAACGCATGAAGCGCGTAAAACCAGCAGTTGTATCAATGCTGCTGACAAACCATTTGACCCGTGAAGAGCCCTCGTTTATTGTGCGCGTAACCAGATGCAATCAAATGCGGATGTCGCCAACGTGGTAAATAAAAAAAATGTCCCTTCTTTTGAAGAAACGCTCGCACAGCTTGATGCCATTGTAAATGAAATGGAGTCGGGAGATTTACCTCTACAAGAAGCGTTAGAAAAATTTGAACAAGGGATAAAATTGTCTCGATTGAGTCAAAAGGCGCTGGAAGAGGCTGAACAAAAAGTACAAATTTTACTAAACGATCAGCAACAAGGAACATTGCAGGACTTTACACCAGATGACGCCGAATAAAAACGTTAGTAAAAGTCACATCTAGTTTTATGAATTTTTCAGATTTACACAAGCTAGTCAGAGAAAAAACTGACCAGGGCCTGAGTACCATCATTGATATCTTGCCGCAACATGCATCGTCGCTGAAATCTGCCATGCATTACGGATTGTTGTCCGGTGGCAAGCGAACCCGACCACTACTGGTGTATTTGATGGGGGATGCAGTGGGCACACATGAAACTGACATGCTCACTATCAGTATGGCTATTGAGTGCATTCATGCTTATTCGCTTGTCCATGATGACTTACCCGCCATGGATGATGACGATCTAAGAAGAGGGAAACCTACCTGCCATAAAGCATTTGACGAAGCCACCGCAATTTTAGCGGGCGATGCCTTACAAGCTCTCGCCTTCACTTTGCTGGCGGACCACCCAATGTCAGCATTTGGCGAAACTCAACGGGCAAAACTGGTTTCCATTTTAGCGAAGGCAGCAGGTTATCTCGGCATGTGCGGCGGGCAGGCTATTGATTTACAGTCAACAGGGAAATCAATTTCCCTTACCGAGCTGACTCAATTACATCAACTTAAAACCGGTGCGTTGCTATGTGCATGTGCTGAAATGGTTACCGCCGCAGCACCTGACTTAACGGCGCAGGATGCGTCCTCATTTATTGATTATGCCCGACTGATAGGACTAATCTTTCAAATTCAAGATGACATTTTGGATGTCGAAGGTCACTCGGAAATTATTGGTAAACCACAAGGTTCTGACCTTGAACAGGGTAAAAATACCTTTCCTGCTTTGCTTGGTCTACAATCTGCCAAAGATGAATTGGCCAAACTTCATCAACAAGCACTTCAAGCATTGGCGAGTTTGCCATACAATACTGAAGCTCTATCCGCGTTTACCGACTTTGTGGTCAAACGGGACCACTAAACTTCAAAAGTACAGAACAATAACATGACGTTAGATTTGACTCACTACCCTCTTCTCGCGCTTGCGCAAACGCCAGCGCAACTGAGAAAACTATCACAGGACAATTTATCTGAACTGGCAGACCAACTACGTCAGTACCTGTTAGCATCCGTGAGTCAGACCAGCGGACATTTCGCTTCCGGCTTAGGTACGGTTGAGCTGACCGTTGCGCTTCACTATGTTTATAACACACCATTTGACCGCTTAATTTGGGATGTGGGTCACCAGGCTTACCCTCACAAAATTCTAACCGGTCGGGCTGATAAGATGTCGACCATCCGTCAGAAAAATGGGCTTCACCCCTTCCCATGGCCGGCTGAAAGCGAGTTTGATACCTTTGCAGTTGGCCATTCATCGACTTCAATCAGTGCTGCGTTGGGCATGGCGGTAGCAGCAGAAAAAGAAGGTCAGGATCGTAAGGTCGTCGCTGTTATTGGAGACGGCGCAATGACCGCGGGCATGGCGTTTGAAGCGATGAACCACGCGGGTGACATCAAAAAAGACATGGTGGTGGTACTCAATGACAATGAAATGTCGATTTCAGAGAATGTGGGTGCCCTTAACAGTCACTTAGCCCGCCTGTTAACGGGTAATGTTTTTAATAAAATTCGCGACGGGGGCAAGAAGTTACTCAGCAATGTGCCGCCTATTAAAGAGTTTGCCAGCAGAGCTGAAGAGCATCTCAAAGGTATGGTCGTTCCCGGAACCATTTTTGAAGAGCTGGGTTTTAACTATATCGGCCCAATTGACGGCCATGACGTTGATGCCGTGGTCGACACACTGCGCAATATGCGCAAGTTCAAAGGTCCACAATTGTTACATGTGGTAACTCGTAAAGGGAAAGGGTATCCGGTTGCAGAAGAAGATCCTATCAAGTTTCACGCTGTTCCCAAGTTCAATCCGGAAGAGAATGCCCTGCCCAAGACGGCCGCATCTGCACCAACCTTTTCGGCCATCTTTGGTAACTGGCTGTGCGATATGGCCGCGCAGGATCCCAAATTGATGGCAGTGACTCCTGCCATGCGTGAAGGCAGTGGCATGGTAGAGTTCTCTCAACGTTTTCCGGCGCAGTATTTTGATGCTGCTATTGCAGAACAACATGCGGTGACCTTCGCCGCAGGACTAGCCAGAGAAGGGCAAAATGCGGTAGTAGCGATTTATTCAACGTTCCTGCAACGAGCCTACGATCAACTCATTCACGATGTCGCTTTACAAGAACTCCCTGTATTATTCGCCATCGACCGGGCAGGGATCGTCGGCGCTGACGGCCCTACACACCAGGGCGCATTTGATATTGCGTTTTTACGCTGCATTCCCAATATGATTGTGATGACACCAAGTGACGAAAACGAATGCCGACAAATGCTCTACACTGGTCATTTGGCAGACAAACCTGCTGCTGTTCGTTACCCTAGAGGTGCTGGCAAGAAAGTAGCAACGGTAGATGCAATGACGACGCTACCTATCGGAAAAGCAAAATCACTACGCAGTGGGCACAAGGTTGCAATTCTCAATTTCGGAACATTACTGCCTTTTGCCGAAGAGGCCGCAGAAAAACTGGACGCCACGGTTATCGATATGCGTTTCGTTAAACCACTTGACCACCAAGCGGTGAGAAAAGCAGCAGAGCAGCACGAGTTACTGGTAACATTAGAAGACGGTTGTATCATGGGAGGAGCAGGAAGCGCGGTGTCTGAATACGTCCATCAAGAGGTGCTTGAGACCGACGTACTCCATATTGGCTTACCCGACGCCTTCATTCTTCAGGGTACTCAGCAAGAAATGTATGCAGAACTCGGTTTGGATGCCGCTGGCATTATACGCAAAGTAGAAAACGCACTAGCCCGTAAATAGGGCTTGCGTTGGTTCTATACGATTATAGAACTTGATCCCTGCAGGCTTATCTAATGCTATTCAGGACTGCTATTAAAACGGCCATAGCCAGTTGATTGCATGAAGACTCAAACATGCCATAGCGCCTGCCAGTAAATCATCTAACATGATACCCGTCCCACCATGCATGCGTTTATCAACGACACCGATTGGCCAGGGTTTGAGGATGTCGTAAAGGCGAAACAATATAAAACCCATCAGTAAGTTGGGAAGTGTAAGCGGAAGTAAGAGAAACGTGACAAACATACCTGCCACTTCATCCCAGACAATTGAGCCATGATCATGCACCTGCATGTCTTCGGCGGTTTTCCCACAAATAAAGATGCCGATTACACTAAGCAAGAGTGTTAACGCTGAAAACTGCCAGATATCTAACGGAATGCAAACAAGCAAAAGTGGAATAGCGGCCAAAGAACCAAAGGTGCCTGGCATAACAGGTATGAGGCCGCTACCAAAACCCAGCGCACAGAAGTGAACCGGGTTAAATAACGATACTCGTTGGCGATATTCAGGCTGCATTCAACCAACTAAATCGTGTGTTAAAATTCATGTTGATAGCCACCTTTCTCTGGAGCAGCGAAAGGCGCATCATTGAATTTTAATTCCAGTTTACTTCCCTGCCCCGTTATTTGACCGATACACGTTGCTTTGACATTGGTGCTTGAAAGCGAGGTTTCAAGGATCCCCTTATTCTCTTCGCTGACAGTAAATACCAACTCATAGTCATCGCCGGCGGTTAATGCATACTGAATGGCCTGTTCCTGCCCGACGCATGCGAGCAGAGACTCTGAAAGGGGTAGTTTCTCAACATGTAACTGTGCACCGCATTTGGATGCGTGCAGTATATGCTGAAGGTCAGCAATCAAGCCATCCGAGACATCAATACATGCACTGGCAATTCGACGGATAGCCGTACCCGCTGCCACTCTGGGGCTAGGATACAGGTGTTTGTTTACCAAATAATCCCGCTGCGTATAATCAGCATTAATTTTGCCTTGCAGGATATCCAACCCCGCTCCGGCATCCCCTAATGAGCCGGTAGCAAAAACCCAGTCTCCAGGTCTGGCCCCGCTGCGCCTTAATGCGTTATTAGGTGGAATAAACCCCTGCGCTGTTATAGTCAGCGCGAGCGGCCCTTTAACCGTATCACCGCCAATTAATTGTACTGAGTAATATTGCGTTAATTCATATAAACCAGCGGCAAACTCTTCCAACCAGGCGTCATCGAACTCCGGCAAGGATAATGAAAGTGAAATCCAGGCAGGCTCCGCTCCCATTGCAGCCAGATCACTTAAGTTAACCGCTACCGCTTTATACGCAACTGAGCGGGCAGGTGTATCAGGAAGAAAATGTACACCACATAGTAACGTATCTGTGGTAACTGCGAGTTGCTGGTTTGGTGCTAAAGACGTAACAGCACAGTCATCACCAATACCAATGATAACGTCTTTGCGCTGATGCCCTCCATCGGCAAAATAGCGCCCAATTAAATCAAATTCTTTCAAACCGAATACCGCGTATTTTTTGAATTTAGAATACGCCAAAAGGCACCACTGTGATCAGTCGCGCTCATGCTCGCGTAATTTACGAACGGCTTTATCTAGTGCACCATTGATAAACTTGTGACTTTCTTCTGCGCCGAAATCTTTTGCCAGCTCTATCGCTTCATTGATAATCACTCGATAGGGGACGTCGATCCGGTGGACAAGCTCATAGGTAGCTAAACGAAGTACCGCTTTTTCGACAGGATCTAACTCTTCAGGCAAGCGACCTAAATAGGGTCGAATAGCTTGGTCCAGATCGTCTGTGTGCTCTACTACACCACGTAACAAGGCCTGAAAATAAGACATGTCGACCTTTTGCATATCATTGCTGGTTGCAAGTGCCAGTTCAATCTGTTCAACCGGGTTTTTGCTCATTTGCCATGAATAAATGCCTTGGAGCGCAATTTCACGGGCTTTATGTCGTGCAGAAACTTTCACTCAAATCCGCCTTACAGATCGTTTAAAGAAGCCAGAACATTCACCATTTCAAGTGCACTCAGTGCGGCTTCAGATCCTTTGTTACCCGCTTTCGTTCCAGCACGCTCAATTGCCTGTTCGATTGAATCGGTAGTAATTACGCCAAAGGCAACCGGTACACCAGAGTCCATCGCAACTTGTGCTAATCCCTTGTTGCATTCACCCGCAACAAAATCAAAGTGGGGTGTGCCACCGCGAATAACGGCGCCCAAGGCGATAATGGCATCGAAATTACCTTTTTGCGCTAACTTTTTAGCCGCGACGGGTAACTCATAGGCGCCAGGAACACGAACCAGCGTGATATCGTCATCTCCTACCTCGCCCTGTCTTTCTAACGTATCCAGCGCACCTTCCAGTAAGCTTTCTACGATAAAACTGTTAAAGCGTGACACGACGATTGCGAATTTTTTGCCTGTGGCTCTGAAATTGCCTTCGATAACCTGCATGATTTCACTTCCTATAAAAAAACGGCGCGCAGTATAGCACAAATCTGTTGAGGAGATACGAAATGATCCCTCTGTTTAATCGTGAATATATTCCACCACTTCCAGACCAAAACCGGAAAGGGCATGATATTTTATGGGTTTACTCAACAGGCGCATTTTCTGTACACCCAGTGAAGCCAGGATTTGGCTCCCTACCCCTACGGTACGTGACGAACCTTTCCATTCAGCTCCCGCATCCTGCTCTCCGCGGTCGACAGCAGCAAAACGTCTAACCTGATTTTCAAGGTTTTCTTCTTTACCTAACACAACCAACACCCCACCCTCATCAGCAATCCGCGTCATTGCTTGCGGGAGTGTCATCGAGCGATTGATCGCTCTGGTCGAGCCAAGTAAATCACTTAACGTATTGTGTAAATGAACCCTAACCAGTGTAGGATCTTCTGCACTGATTGGCCCCTTTTTTAATGCAAAATGAATTTGGTTATCAATAACGTCTTTGAATGTATGCAGTTCAAAATCACCGTAAACCGTGGGCAGTTTACATTCCGCCACTTTTTCAATCGTCGTTTCGTTGAGGTTACGATACTCAATTAAATCGGCAATGGTGCCAATCTTAAGATCGTGTTTTTGCGCAAACTTTTCCAATTCAGGCCGACGCGCCATGGTACCATCTTCATTTAAAATTTCGACAATCACCGCAGCCGGTTCACAGCCAGCCAAACGCGCCAAATCCACCCCTGCCTCAGTATGACCAGCACGATTAAGTACGCCACCTTCTTTCGCTATAAGAGGAAAAATGTGTCCTGGCTGCACAATATCTGATGCTTCGGCACGCGGATGCACAGCGGCTAGAATCGTGGTGGCACGGTCAGCTGCGGAAATACCGGTAGATACGCCTCTGGCGGCTTCAATTGAGACAGTGAAATTAGTTGAAAACTGCGCCTCATTTTTATCCACCATCAGAGGTAACCTAAGTCGCTTACAACGGTCGGTAGTCATAGGTAGACAGACTAATCCGCGCGCATGCGTGACCATGAAGTTGATTGCCTCTGCGTTTACATGTTCAGCGGCCATAATGAGATCGCCTTCATTTTCACGATCCTCATCATCCATCAGGATAACCATCTTACCCTGCTTAATATCTTCGATTATTTCCGCAGTTGTGTTTAATGCCATATTTTTACTTTTATTTACTTTTTAAGATGTAGGGAATTATTTTTTTAAAAATCCGTGTTCGGCTAAAAATGCCATGCTGATTCCTGGCGACGTTGTTTGCGCTGCTTTTTCACCGAGTAGTAATCGTTCCAAATAGCGAGCTATTACGTCTACCTCAAGGTTAACCTTAGTGCCAACGCGATAATTACCTATCACAGTTTCTTTCAACGTGTGAGGAATTATCCAAAGCATGAATTCTGCGCCATTCACCTCATTTACCGTTAAGCTAACACCATCCACGGTTATGCTGCCTTTGTGAGCGATATACTTTGCCAGTTCTGCCGGCGCTTTAACCCAAATTTCAAAGTAATCTTTATGCTCGTTAATTTTTGACACCTGACCCACGCCATCCACATGACCTGAAACAATGTGCCCGCCTAACCTATCCATGGGCCGCATAGCCAACTCAAGATTGACTCGGGAGCCTACTGTATAATCTGCAAAGCCAGTATGTTTGATGGTTTCAGCTGAAACGTCAGCCTGATAAAACGTATCGCCGAAATCGACAACAGTAAGGCATACACCATTGGTTGCGATGCTGTCACCTAATTTAACATCAGCCATATCCAACTCCGCGGACTCAACTGTGAGACGAATATCTGAACCTTTATTCTCTAACGCACTTATGGTGCCAAGTGCCTGTATTATTCCGGTAAACATAACTTTCTACGCTTTTTCAGGTGCTACATTTAGCTTCACGCCAAATATTAATTTGTTGTCTGTGCCAATGCGTCGGCATTCTTTCAACGTCAGTGAATAAGCCTGCTGCAAATCGGTTAATTCAGGTAACGTAAACATAGATGTCGCTTTGTCGCCCAGTATAACAGGAGCTTGATAGACAATTAACTCATCTACCAAACCGACGTTTAGCAGTGCGCCTGCAAGACCCGGCCCCGCTTCGACCCAAACATGATTTATCTGACGTTGACCTAAATTCTTCATCAACTCAATCAGCGGTACTCGCCCTTCTTGCGCAGAAAAAACGACTGACGCTACTTTTTTGCTTCGACCAGCGCCTGTTTCAGTCGTTGCCAATAGCGTTGCCTGCCCGTCGTTTAACAACTGCGCGTCAAATGGCACTTCGCCTTTGGAGTCAACGACCACACGTAAAGGTTGACGTAACGTAGATAACGGATAATCAGCTATATTGGCTTCGGCGTTCCTGACCAGCAAGCTTGGATTATCTTTGATGACTGTGCCCGACCCAGTGAGTATTGCACAACTCTTGGCACGGTGCCGGTGAACATCAGCGCGGGCAGCTGCACCTGTTATCCATTGACTTTGTCCGTTCGCAAGCGCAATTTTTCCATCCAGACTGATCGCTAATTTCACGGTCACAAAAGGTGTTCCGTGTATCATGCGCTTTATAAACCCACGATTAATTTCTGTAGCCTCAGCAGCCATAACATCGGTAACGACTTCAATTCCGGCCTGCTGTAGTTTGGCAATGCCATTACCACTGACTTGGGGGTTGGGGTCGGTCATCGCAACAACAACTTTAGCCACACCAGCCTGAATCAAGGCGTCTGCACAAGGCGGGGTTCTGCCAAAATGACTGCAGGGCTCAAGCGTAACGTATGCTGTTGCGCCTCTGGCATGTGCACCTGCCTGTGCTAGCGCATGCACTTCAGCATGAGGGGTGCCGGCTTGCACATGAAAACCCTGACCCACAACGTTTTGCTTACTATCAACAATGATGCAACCCACATTAGGGTTGGGTGAGGTTGTATATTGTCCTCGCCGCGCCAGTCGAATGGCCTCCCCCATCCAATAATAATCCTGAGAAACCGTTGCATCAGCACAGTGGGTCATAATACTAGTCATTCAGTTTGGCAATTTCTTCGCCAAACTCTCTGATATCTTCAAACGAACGGTAGACTGAGGCAAAGCGGACGTAAGCAACTTTATCCAGCTCTTTCAATGCATTCATGATTAAGTTTCCCAGGAACTGGCTGGAAACTTCACGCTCGCCGGTTGCCCTAAGTTGGGATTTGAGCGAAAGGATGCATTGTTCGACTTTTTCTGTACTGACCGGGCGTTTTTCTAATGCGCGTTGCAACCCAGCTCGTAACTTATCCTCGTTGAAGGGTTCTCTGGAGCCATCTCGCTTAATGACTCTGGGCATGACCAGCTCAGCATTTTCAAACGTCGTAAAACGCTCATGACACTCCAGACACTCTCGGCGGCGACGCACTTGCTGCCCTTCAGCAACCAGACGGGAATCAATCACTTTGGTTTCTTGTGCAGAACAGAACGGGCAAAACATATAATATCTCGATTAATGCTACCCCTTAACGAGGTAGCATTATGGTTAAAAGCTTTGACTAGGCGTAAACAGGGTGGCTTTTACAAAGCTTAACCACTTCTTGCTTCACCTGTTCAATAACAGATTCATCGCCCATGTTATCAAGCACATCACACATCCAGTTTGCTACCTGCTTAGACTCTTCTTCCTTAAAACCGCGACGAGTAATAGCGGGGCTTCCGATACGCAAACCACTGGTAACAAAAGGAGAACGCGGATCATTGGGCACAGAGTTTTTATTTACTGTGATATTCGCACGACCTAAAGCAGCATCTGCATCTTTACCGGTGATATCTTTATCAATGAGATCCAATAGGAACAAGTGGTTGTGGGTACCATTCGAAACAATCTTATAGCCACGCTGCTGCATCACTTCCACCATGGCTTTGGCATTCTTAACAACCTGTTGTTGATACTCTTTAAATTCTGGCTGTAGTGCTTCTTTAAACGCAACCGCTTTTGCGGCGATCACATGACACAAAGGCCCGCCCTGATTGCCCGGGAAAACGGAGCTATTTAACTTCTTATAAATGGTTTCATCGCCACACGACGACAAGATCAGGCCGCTGCGCGGTCCAGCCAGTGTTTTGTGCGTGGTAGTGGTAACAACATGCGCATGTGGTAGAGGGTTAGGATAAACCCCGGCAGCGATCAGACCAGCAACGTGCGCCATATCGACAAGCAAATAGGCACCAACACTGTCTGCAATTTCACGAAAACGCTGCCAATCCACCACGCCTGAATAGGCAGAAAACCCGCCAATAATCATTTTAGGCTTGTGCTCGTTCGCCAACGCCTGAACCTGATCATAATCAATTTCGCCAGTAGCCTGATCCAGCCCGTATTGTACCGCATTATAGGTTTTACCTGAGAAGTTAACGTGTGAACCGTGGGTCAGATGCCCACCTTCAGATAAACTCATACCCAAAACGGTATCCCCCGCATCCAACAATGCCATGAATGCAGCAGAGTTCGCTTGTGAACCCGAATGAGGCTGCACATTTGCATATTCAGCACCGAACAATTGTTTGGCACGATCAATGGCAAGTTGTTCAACGATATCAACGTACTCACAACCACCATAATA
The DNA here is from genome assembly GCA_964601635.1 of uncultured Alteromonas sp. Lineage (GTDB taxonomy): Bacteria > Pseudomonadota > Gammaproteobacteria > Enterobacterales > Alteromonadaceae > Alteromonas. Next base: position 17,409 of record CAZROH010000023.1, read on the forward strand.
ACGCTTGCCAGGATAGCCTTCTGCATATTTATTGGTAAGTTGAGAGCCCTGTGCTTCCATTACTCGCGGACTACAATAGTTTTCTGATGCGATTAGTTCGATATGATGTTCCTGGCGATCGTTTTCCTTGGCGATGGCATCTGCCAACTCAGGATCAAAATCAGCGATTGTCAGTTCACGACGTAACATGGAGGCTCCTTAACTACGTTAGATGGCATAAATTGAACGCCTATTCTATTCATTTTACCCCGCATGTATACCGATTTGTGGTCGAATCACGGGATCTATTTAATAGCGCTTAATTTTCTTGCCGGAATTACTATTTTGTTTAGTTCGTTTTTTGTTGATTTTCTAATGCCTTCACCCTGTCAAACAAGGTGTCAATTTGGCGTGCCCGGACCGTCGTTTTTCGCCAGTCGCGATTAGACATCGCTGGCTGACCTGAGGAGTACACGCCGGGTTCTGTGATATCACTCACCACCATTGTAAATCCGGTAATCTGCACATTGTCACAAATGGAAATATGACCGTTTATGCCAACACCACCGCCTATCACAACGTTTTTACCAACATGGGTACTTCCAGCCAGTCCAGATGTTCCACAAATACAAGAGTGGTCACCTACGATACAATTGTGGCCAATATGAACCTGATCATCGATGATAACGTTCTTGCCAATCACCGTATCCTCTAATGCGCCCCGGTCTATGGTAACGGCTGCTCCAATTTGTGTGCCGTCACCAATTTTCACGGTGCCGGTCTGCGGGATCGCCAACCATGTGCCTTGATCGTTGGCATACCCAAATCCATCTGCACCGATTACGCTCTGGCTATGGATAACTACCTGCTTTCCAATAGTAACGCCGTGATAAAGTGTCACGTTTGGGTGAATAACGGCGCCCTTGCCAATTACTGCCGCTTCGCCCACGACTGTATTAGCTCCAATGACAGCGTCATCGTTAACAACGGCATTTTTACCGATAACAACATTCGGTCCCATTGCTACATTTTTACCGACGGTAGCGCTTGCATCGATAAATGCAGATGGATGGATAGAGGTCGCGAGCTTAGGCGTGGTATCAAAAATTTGCGCTATTTTAGCGAACGCGGCGTGTGGATTACTATGCACTATGGCGGGTACATCAACTGCATCAGCAAACTTTTCCGGCAAAATCACTGCTCCCGCCTTGGTCGTGGCCAAATGCGACTTATATTTTGCATTGGTTAAAAAGGAAATATCCCTGACCGTCGCCCCGTCTAATGTACCGACACCAAAAATGATCACATCTGCGCGCCCTTTTACTTGCCCACCCGCGGCTTCAGCAAGTTCAGATAGTGAATAACTTTTATTTGTCTGGGACATGTAACGACTTCCTTTAAAATAATGAGGGCGCATATGTTACTGTAATTCCTGGCGGGCGTCCTCTATTGATCCTAAAAATTGGTTTGACTGTTTATTTACGGTTAAAAATACACCAGTTGATCAGGTTATTCCCGAATCGCTCTGGCAGGTATGCCAGATAACCGATTACAATATAGCTTTATTTTGGCAAGGACACGTTATGTCTCAATACGTTTATACCATGCACCGGGTAGGGAAAATTGTTCCGCCTAACCGGCACATTCTTAAAGATATATCACTCAGCTTTTTTCCCGGCGCCAAAATTGGCGTATTGGGATTAAATGGCGCTGGTAAATCAACCTTACTGCGCATTATGGCTGGCGTCGATACTGATATTGAAGGAGAAGCCAGAGCACAACCTGGTATCAATATCGGTTACCTTCCTCAAGAGCCGCAGTTAGATGAATCAAAAGATGTACGAGGAAATATTGAAGAGGCAGTAGCTGATGTTTCCCATGCCCTTAAGCGATTGGATGAAGTATATGCAGCGTACGCTGATCCTGACGCTGATTTCGATGCATTAGCGAAAGAACAGGGCGAGTTAGAAGCGATTATTCAAGCAAAAGACGGTCACAATCTTGACAATGCATTAGAGCGCGCAGCAGATGCGCTACGCTTGCCGCCATGGGATGCAGATGTCAGTAAGCTGTCAGGTGGCGAACGTCGTCGCGTGGCGTTGTGCAGATTGTTGCTTGAAAAACCCGATATGCTGTTATTGGACGAACCGACTAACCACCTTGATGCGGAGTCCGTCGCTTGGCTTGAACGTTTCCTGCACGACTATGAAGGCACAGTGGTGGCTATTACCCACGATCGTTATTTCCTGGATAACGTTGCTGGCTGGATATTAGAACTTGACCGTGGACACGGTATTCCATGGGAAGGGAATTACTCATCATGGCTTGAGCAGAAAGAGAAACGTCTTGAACAAGAAGAGCGCACTGAAACCGCTCGCCAGAAATCGATCAAACAGGAACTTGAGTGGGTACGCACTAACCCCAAAGGCCGTCAGGCCAAAAGTAAGGCGCGTATGGCCCGGTTTGAGGAGTTATCCACGGGTGACTATCAAAAACGAAATGAAACCAATGAGTTATTTATACCCCCCGGAGAGCGATTGGGTGATAAAGTCATTGATATTGAAGGGTTGAAAAAATCTTACGGCGACAGAGTACTTATCGACGACATGTCTTTTTCTGTACCCAAAGGCGCGATTGTGGGCATTATCGGTCCGAATGGCGCAGGTAAGTCCACTTTGTTCCGAATGCTAACAGGTCAGGAGCAGCCTGATGAAGGTAGCATAGACATAGGTGAAACCGTACAGATTGCCAGCGTTGAACAGTTCCGTGATCATATGAATGGTAACAATACCGTGTGGAAAGAAATATCTGACGATCAGGATATTATTCGCATCGGCAACTTTGAAATAAATAGCCGTGCATATTGCAGTCGCTTTAATTTTAAAGGTACCGATCAGCAAAAATTCATCAAGGATTTGTCCGGTGGAGAGCGCAATCGCGTCCATTTAGCCAAACTGCTTAAAGCGGGCGGCAATGTATTACTACTGGACGAACCGACCAACGATTTAGACGTCGAAACGTTACGCGCACTGGAAAATGCGTTACTAGAGTTTCCTGGATGTGCGATGGTAATCTCGCACGACCGCTGGTTCCTTGACCGCGTTGCGACACATATTCTTGACTATCGTGATGAAGGAAAAATTAATTTCTTCGAAGGTAATTACAACGATTATGAAAGCTGGTTGAAAGCGACTTATGGTCAAGATGTTGTTGAACCTCATCGCCTCAAATATAAGCGTATGAGTAAATAATTCAGATTATCTAATTTGAAAATGCCGGGAGATTCCCGGCATTTTTTATTATTCATTACCTGATTTTTGATGTCTGACCATTTCTTCCAACGCGACACCCGGATCCTCTTCACCACAAACAGAGGAGTCTTCAGGGCTGGATGCTTCCGCATCTTGATCAGAAAGAATATCATGGTCCTCATTCAGCTCTGAAGATGACTTTTTACTCGAACTCATAACCACTCCGTTTCGTCATTTGTGTTAATTTATACGACTGATTGCACAAATGGGTTGATTTTCAATCATCTCCTATACTAAAAAGGAGATGTAGTGGCAACGAGCACAATAACATGACAGATAAACGCCAATTTCAACGTATACCATTAGGTGTTCCCGGCAGACTCAGCCATCAGGAAGTGAGCATACCGGTTGAAGTGATCGATATTTCACTACAAGGTTTGCGATTGAAAGTGAATGAAGACACGGTTAAAGCGTTACCCTTTGACAGTCATGAGCCATATGTCATCGATTTTAAGCCCAATGCCGATAGCCCTTTAATCACTGTGCACTTGCAACAGCTCTATCGAATTCATGAGCGAAATTACGAGGACACCCTAATCGGCTGCAAGGTAGATCATATCAGTGTGGAAAACCTGGCAGCACTAAGACGGCTGATTCAATTGAACAGTGGGGATGAAGCCCTTACCGAACAAGATCTCAATGCCCTAATCGACGGTATCCTGGCTAAATCCGCCTAGTCAACACTCTATAATCGCCTCAAGTGCATCCGTGAGTTGCGCTGCTGCGATTACTGTCATTCCTTCGATGGGCTGTTTAGGTGCGTTAGCTTTAGGTACGATGGCTCGCTTAAACCCGTGTTTAGCCGCTTCGCTAATTCGTTCTGTCCCATTCGGCACTGGCCTTATCTCACCCGCTAAGCCTACTTCACCAAAAATAATCATGTCGCGAGGCAAAGCGCGATTGCGAAAACTTGAGATAATTGCCAGCAGTAACGCTAAGTCAGCACTGGTCTCAGCCACTTTTACGCCGCCCACCACGTTAACAAATACATCCTGGTCATTCATTTGTACGTCGCCATGGCGATGCAATACCGCCAATAACATGGAAAGACGATTTTGTTCTAAGCCTACGGCTACCCGCCTGGGATTTGCCATTTGTGAATAATCAACCAACGCCTGAATTTCAACTAGTAATGGACGGGTACCTTCCCATACCACCATGACACTTGAACCAGGTGACTGATTTTCACCCCGACTTAAAAATATGGCAGATGGATTACTGACCTCTTTAAGGCCCTTTTCTGTCATCCCAAAAACGCCTAATTCATTCACCGCACCAAAACGGTTTTTATTGCTGCGCAATGTGCGAAAGCGACCATCACTCTCACCTTCCAGCATCATTGAACAATCAATGCAATGCTCGAGTACCTTAGGACCAGCCAAATTCCCATCTTTAGTAACATGACCCACGATAAACATGGCAATATGGTTTTGCTTAGCAAAACGGGTCAGGTACGCTGCCGACTCTCTGACCTGAGACACACTGCCTGGCGCAGATTGCACGTCACTTACATGCATGACCTGAATAGAATCAATAACCATAATGGCAGGACGGTGCGCCTGAGCCAGTTCGCATATGGTTTCTACGTTGGTTTCCGCCAACATCATCAGTTTATCGTCTGGTAAACTTAACCTTTTGGCGCGCATTGCGACTTGCTGAAGAGATTCTTCACCCGTAACGTAGAGTGCACTTTTCTCTCTTGCTAAATGGCACATCACCTGCAAAAGAAGCGTACTCTTTCCCGCTCCGGGCGAGCCACCAATCAGCATGGCTGAGCCTGGCACTATCCCTCCACCTAGTACACGGTCTAGTTCACGGAACCCAGAAGCAAACCTTGGCAGAGCTTCTAAATCAATTGTATTTAACAGTTCAACTTTGGCCTGGGTTTGACCTGCATAACCCGACGTTGACCCTCGCGTTGAGGTTTTCGCTGCACTAACCACGAATTCACTGATGGTATTCCACGCCTTGCAATCATTACACTGCCCTTGCCAGCGAGGAAACTCAGCGCCACACTCAGTGCATACGTAGGCGGTTTTACGTTTTGCCATAAACCGGTTTTCAGTTTGTTAATTTCAGAGTATTCTACCTCTTTGAGATTATCGGTGTACACTGAACGTTTGATAGGCGGTTGATTATTGAACTATTTTCGACGCCAATCGTTCAAACTCCTATCAATAATTCCGATGCAATGCCGATAAAGTTGTATCCATTCTAATAAATATAAAAGTGCGCGCGATCCTATGAGTCAAGACCTGCAGCAGTATGCTGACATAATTGAACAGCTAAAACCGATGGTGAATAACCCTCAGTTCGATCAGGTATTGCAGGAGCACACGGTCAACCTTCCCAGAGAAAAGCGTTTTATCATTAAAATGGAATTAAAGCGCCTCGCCAGAAAATGCGTACGCTCCATTGATTTACGTGGTCAAGTGACTGGGGAGTGTAACCTGTATGAGCACGATGGGATCAAACACTACCTTGATGATATCGCCATCGAAACATTTGAACGCCAACTGCGTATATTTGGTCATTATTGTTTTGGTGTATACGAAGCAGTTCAGCAAACTGATAACAATCTCAGGGTTATGCGCGAGCGCGCTGCATCCGGTGAAATTGCAGCCCCTGTAACCGATGGCGAAAACAGACTGGCCTCATCCATGGAGCGTTATAACGTTCCTGTGGTCAACTTACTCACCTATGCACAACGCCAACATGAACGGATGAATTACGCAGTTGCCATAGAGTTGGTAACAGAGGATTTCAGCCGCTTCCGCGGCAATAGCGTCGATATCTCAACTGATGGTATCCGTGTCAAATTAAGTAAAGACGTCCATCTGCACAAAGGAGCGCGCGTTACTGTCCATTTTCGGGGGTTGGAGGAGGAGTTCGCGTTAGACAAAAAGAACGGTATTGTTTATAACGTGCTTGCCACCATCCGAAAGAAAGACAGTCTGTATATAGCCTTACACAGAGCTAAAGAGTTTCCCAACGGTACGTTTGATAAGTTTTTAGAAAACTTCATTCACGGAAATAAGCGTCGTTACAAAGTCAATCTAAGTAATACTATCGAAGCTGTTCAAAACAAGTCACTGGAGCAATATTTTTCCCCCCGCAGCCCAGCGTTGCCAATTTATCTTGATGTCGTGGAAAACAAACTCATCCCCCGCTTTGCCATGCTCAATGAGGTTAACCGGGAGATCATTGATTATTGGAGTGATGAACAACACGAATTAAAAATCGGATACTTAATTAATAATAGTCGTTTGGAAGCGTTACTTAAAAAGCCTAAAAAACAACGCGAAATATTTGTGTATAGCTTCACCCATTTACAAAATGAGAAAGTCTATTTTTACTCTGCGACTCCTGCTGAACTGGCCGCCAAGGATGTACTCAAGGGGGCTTTTTTAGGGTTTGGTTCTCGAAAGGCCAGTTGGCGCGTCTTTAAACTAACAATTTGTGAAATGTCGCCTGAGCAGGCCCATGCGCCGCTCTCTATCCCCGATAGTGTCGGCGCGAAAATCAAAAAACAAAATAATCCCCCTTCGGCTCGCTTGATGGCGCGCTTAAAAAACCTGCGTTATATCGTACACGTAACCGATGTTACATCCGAAGATGGCCAGCAGATATATAATAAAAATAAGTTTAACCGCAACAGTCTTAGTCATTTACGGGTTTTCGGTCACGCCAGAAACCGTCCGCTAGCGGAGATTAAAGCGTTCAGGTATCGCTTTCATGAACAGCGGTTGGAATCCAGATACTTGTTACGTTCGAAAATTATCTTACGTACTAAACTTGATGATCAACAACTCACTGGCATTAGTGAAGATATTTCCGTACACGGACTTAGAATTGAACTAAATGGCGAGTTTAGCGGTGAAATCGACCATCAGGTTGAAATCGGATTTCCCAATTTACAGGAAATCACCTCCAAGCATAATGTTATGACCCTGCAATATCAGGTGGTACATTACAATCCCGAAAAGAATGTATTACACCTGAAAGCCGTTGCCGGGGCTCCTGGCCAAAGTGCTCGGGCATTCTTTGACGAGCTCATTAAGCATAACCGCTCATCTCTTAAGAGCTATCCCGAAGAAGAGGAAATTCCAGGTATTGGTCATGCCCTTCGTTGTATTAACGCACGCAACGCGCCTTCTTTAGCATTCGTGCTAAGTAAAGACGGAATTCGTTTTGAACCAGAAGGTGCCATTATCGGTCATCAGGATGATCGCATCACCCAATTAGCCTGCCACTTTGCCGACAAGGATGAGGTAAATCTGGAATTTATGTTTCGTGATCGCAAATTGGACTCACCCTTTGTGCAGCATGGCGTAAAACAGGTAAGAGTGGAAAACAAACCGGTCCGCCGAGAATTGTTTATCGCATTTGATTCATCGCACAAAGAAAGCCGGATGGCCATTATTCCGCGCTTTGACAATCGCTTTGTATCAGAAGAAATGAAAGAAAAATTTGTGCAAGAAGCGCTAAATCGTGGGCAGTTCATAGCCATGAATGTGATGCTGGTAACGACCGGCAGGCCCGATATGGAAATGCTGCAATCTGAATTTAACTATGTCAGCGTTTACGCTATTCATCGTGCCAAAGAATTAGAAGAGAAAATGTGGAGTATTGTTGCATGCGCGCATCTGGTCGACATTACCGATGAAGTGTTGATGCGATACAACATTGATAGCAAGGCGATCCAACGCAATCGCGCTTTAACGCCCCAGATTAAAATAGAAAATGGTGGAATTAGAGCGCTGCTTGAGTCAGAACAGTCCCAATAAGCGCGTCGCAGCTAACCTAAAAAATACAGTAATGTGTGCAGCCCGCCAAATCGAACCGCTACATCAGCCTGATGTTCGACAATCGGTTTAGCGTGATAGGCCACTCCCAAAGAGGCAGTTTGCATCATCGATAGATCATTAGCGCCATCGCCCATAGCAATCGTTTGCGACTGCTCAATATTCCATAGTTTGGCATAATCTATCACAGCATCAGCCTTCGCTTTGGCGTCCACGATAGCACCATCAACCTGACCTGATAGCCTGTTTTCGTCATGCGCTAGTACATTGGCTTTAATTGCATCGAGTCCCAGACGCTGCTTTAGATAATCGGCAAAGTAAGTAAACCCGCCTGAAGCGATGACGATTTTCCATTCTTTCGCTTTTAATTGCGAAATAAGCGTAGTTAAGCCTGTCATAAGCGGAATGTTATCCCGAATCGTTTCTAACTTTTTATTCTCTACCCCTTTCAGGCAGGCGACCCGAGCGATCAGCGACTCCTTAAAGTCGAGTTCACCACGCATCGCTTGCTCTGTCACCGCAGACACCTTTTCACCGACGCCAGCTAACTTAGCAATCTCATCGATACACTCAATCTGAATTACCGTACTGTCCATGTCCATAACCAGTAAGCCTGGTTTGTTTAACTTTGGTTGCTGGCTTTGTAAAGCCAGTTCTATATGAAATGTATTGGACACATCAGACAGGGCCTGAGCGAGTTTATTTCTGCTCGTAACCGTGACTTGCGCAATCACCACGCACTCCCCAAACTTTTCAGAGAGTGGGTGAAACTGAAATAATTTAATAGTCAGAATATCTGCTAACGCATTTTGCACACCTAAAAGGATATGCAAATTTAACGCTTGTCCAACGATGGTGAGGTATTCACATTTTGCATCGCTGTTTACCGCACTGACCACGTCGGCACTATTTTGCTTAAACGCCCACCCCTGTGGGTAACGATTTTTTAGCGTCAGTAAAGATGAGTAGCATTGCGAAAGAAGTTGCAAGTGTGTGCCTTTAATTTTTGATAAATGAAAAACCTAATCCTACCTAAAGCAAACGCAGCAGAAAATACACATCTGGTATTTAGTGTTGATTTAATTGTAATATGCCAGTTAATTTAGTTCTTAACGGACAAGTGTTTATATGAGTATGGACTTCTCGGGGCAGTCCTCCCCCGGGCATACCCTGACATCAAGCGTGAATGCGGCTGATCGACGGAACTTGCCCGCGGTCAGGCATAGCGGTTACAAAGCGATAAAGCGAACCATTCATACCTTTAGTTTATGTTTAGCTATAGCCCTGTTGATTTACTTTTTTTACCTTTACCAGCAACACGCGCGTCAGTGGCCGGAGTTTGAGGCGGGTAAGACGGGTACCTTATTAGTTCATCAATATGCAATGATTCTTGCTCCTGTTGTTGCTCAGGCGAAAGAGGAAGAGCTTCAAAAACTGTTAGAGACAGTTAATTCACATCCTGCTTTAGTCAGTGCCAATGTGTATGACTCCCGAGGCATTTTGATTAGCCCCGAAGAAAACAACCTGATGTTGTTAAAGCATATTCCCGAGGGCACCGGAAACTGGATAGTGCATGTGGAAGATATTCGCAATGAAAGTGGTCAGACGATTGGCTACCTGCGTCTGATTTTTGATGCCCCAACCATACTTGGTTCATCAATTCAGTTTGAAAAGCGAAGACTTGAAATGGTCTATCTTTTAATGATGATAACGTTTTTGGTGGGCGTTTATTTAGCTCGGAGTTTTTATAAACTGAGACCGGTTTTAAGGCGTCGCTTTTTCCCTGACAACCCTATCACTCCCTACCCTGCCAAACTAAACAAGCGCAAATAATTTTTAGTGGTTTGAGTCGCAATTTTCTCTTTTGTGGTCTTTTTCAAATCAGCTAACACTTCTATCACAGCGGTGACATACGCAGGAATATTGCGTTCGCCTTGTCTCCCCTGCATTGGCATATCGGGTGAATCTGTTTCCAGCAACATATGTTCAAGCGATATTGCGGATACCGTTTGACGAGTTTTATTTGCGCGTGAATAGGTAATCGTCCCGCCAATACCAAGTAAAAAACCCATCTCAATGTATTGTTTTGCTACTTGTTCGCTGCCAGAAAAGGCATGAATAACACCGCCATGGGCAAAATTTGTTGTCTTAAGCGCTTCTATAAGCAAGTGATGAGTTTTACGGTGATGCAGGATAACGGGAAGGCGAAACTGCTGGGCTAACTCTAATTGTGCATGGAAAATTTGCTGCTGTTTCTCCATTGAGGTTGTACGTGTAGCATCAAGACCTATTTCACCGATTGCAATACATCTTTTACGGTGCTGATCGACAAATTGATGCAATCGTTCCACTGCATTATCGGCAATGTCATCCAAAAAATAGGGATGCAAGCCGAAAGCTAAGTCACACTGTGGGTACGCTTCGCGGATAGCGATCTGGCGTTGCCAACCTAGTGGCGTCGTACCTGGGATAAGGAATCGCTCAACCCCTGCTTTGGTACTTTGCATTATCACATCATCAAGATCACTTTTAAATTCTGGCAAATCAAGATGGCAATGGCTATCAATCATTCACTCTGACCGTTAGGGCATCAGCCGCTGAGTGTGCCATTCACCTGATTCAGACAGATTGTATTCAAAGCGGTCGTGCAGACGATTCTCACCGCCCTGCCAAAACTCAATTTGATGTGGTTTAACACGAAAACCGCCCCAAAAATCAGGCACAGGAACTTCCCCTTTGGCAAATTTCTGTTTAAGTTGGCTGAATTGAGTCATCAAAAGCTCACGTTTGGCAATTGGCCGGCTTTGATGAGAAGCCATTGCGGCAAGCTGACTGTCTTTAGGCCGGGAAAGAAAATAGCGCGCGTTTTCGGCCACTGACATCTTATGTGCGGTGCCGCAAACCCTAACCTGCCTTTCCATAAAAAACCACGGAAAATGCAGCGATACCTTTGGGTTATCGGCCAATTCCTGCGCTTTTCTACTGCCGTAATTGGTATAAAAAACGAACCCCTCTGGCCCTACGTCTTTTAGCAGAACGATTCGCTGTGAAGGCTGCCCGTTTTTGGCTACGGTAGCCACCGTCATAGCGGTAGGATCCGGCACGCCCGACTCAATCACGTCGTTTAACCAACGCTCAAATAAATTAATAGGATCCGTGGTTAACTCAGACTCATTAAGTGCGCGCAAGCTGTATTGTCGCCGTATATCTGAAATTGCCATGAACGCCCCCAGAAAGCGATTATGTAAAGGAGTTAGTCGTCGTTACCGTAGCCCAATGAACGCAAAGCGCGCTCATCATCGGCCCAGCCTTGTTTTACTTTAACCCAAAGCTCCAGAAACACCTTGTTATCAAACAGGTTTTCCATATCTTTACGGGCTTGCTCACCAATGGTTTTTAAGTGTTGACCGCCTTTGCCGATCACCATTCTCTTCTGTGATTCCCGTTCTACCAGAATAAGACCGTTGATGCGAAAAACACCGTTGTCGGCCATCTTAAACTGCTCAATTTCAACAGTCGTAGAATAAGGTAATTCATCACCGGTGAAACGCATTAATTTTTCACGAATGATTTCGGCGGCCATAAAACGACTGGAGCGATCAGTAATATAATCCTCAGGAAAATAAAATTCACTTAACGGCAATGTTTTTTGCACAAGCTCTCGAAGCACACTCACCTGCTTACCTAATTTCGCACTCACCGGCACTAGGTTGTCAAACGTGTGTTTTTGCGACAAGACTTGCAGATGCTCCATTAGTTCTGCTTTATCCTTTACCTTGTCGGTTTTATTAACTACCAAAAAGCTGGGCAAACCCGACTGTTGGACTTTTTTCAGCACCATAGTGTCTTCGTCAGTCCAGCGTGTTCCTTCTACCACCATCAAAATTAAACCGACTTCTGCCAGTGAAGAAGTGGCAGCACGGTTCATATAACGATTAATGGCTCGCTTCTCGTCATTATGTAATCCAGGCGTATCCACATAAATTGTCTGGAAGTCGCCTTCTGTATCTATCCCGAGAATACGATGACGGGTGGTTTGCGGTTTCCGCGAAGTTATGCTGACCTTTTGGCCTAATAAATGATTAAGTAACGTCGATTTTCCCACGTTTGGGCGACCCACTATAGCAACGAGACCACAGTGAGTGGTCATATTTTCAGTCATCATTTAACAATTTCTCTAGGGTAATTTTGGCTGCTTGCTGTTCGGCCTTGCGGCGGCTCTCACCTTGCGCTAATACCGGATCTTTAAGCCCTGCTGCCTGACAACTCACTTCGAAAGTTTGGGCATGATCTTTACCCGTGATATTGATGACTTCATATGTTGGCAAAGGCATTTTACGGGACTGTAAATATTCCTGCAGGCGGGTTTTGTTGTCTTTCGGGTGAGCATTGGGATCCAGGCACTCGATGCGTTGTTGCCACAATTTTAAAATTACTTCCTGAACGGTTTGCATCCCCGCTTCCAGATAAATGGCTCCCAGTACCGCCTCAACTGCATCAGCCAGAATTGAGCCTCGTCTTGAGCCTCCACTTTTTAATTCACCTGGACCAAGTTTAATTAATTCGCCCATTTTAGCTTCACGGGCCAATTCGGCCAGCGTATCCCCTTTAACAAGGGTAGAACGCATTCGCGTTAGCTTACCTTCAGGAACCTTCGGAAATTTTTTATACAATGCTTCACCGATGACCATGCCCAACACAGCATCGCCTAAAAACTCCAGCCTTTCATTATGATTTTTGGCAGCACTGCGATGAGTAAGCGCCTGTTCAAGCAATCCCACATCGTCAAATGTGTAACCCAATACCTTATTAAAATGAGCGTACTTATCAATACCCTGCATTAGTCGATAGCACCCACTCGACTAAAGCGAACACCAGTAGGGATCCAGGAAGGAAGCCAACTATCAGCAGAACGGTCAAATTCAAAGCTTATCCAGATTGCCACCGCTTCCCCGACCAGGTTGGCGTCTGGCACAAATCCCCAAAAACGGCTATCGCGGCTATTGTCACGGTTGTCTCCTAACACAAAATACTGCCCTTCGGGTACACGCCATTCGTTGCTACGGGTACCTGGCTGAGTATAAAAATGAGAGGGATGAACATCGCGCATAGGGTGCCGCAGAATATCATGGGCAACATCGCCAAGTTGCTCTGTATAGCGAAGAAGAGGGGCCATATCCTGTACAAAATCGCCGCGAGATTTAAACTCCACTTCCACAGGTTGAAGTTTGCCACAAACGTCTGCAGTCGCATTATCACAAGAAGGTTTAATGTAAATCTGCTTATTACGATACACCACTGTATCGCCAGGTAACCCCACTACTCGTTTGATGTAATCAATATTGGGCTGTTCAGGATACTTAAAAACGACAACATCACCTCTTTCTGGTGTCCCTGTTTCTATCAGTTTTTTACGGAAAACGGGATCCTTAATTCCATAGGCATACTTCTCTACCAGAATAAAATCACCCACTAACAGCGTCGGCATCATTGAACCTGAAGGAATTTGAAATGGTTCATACAAAAAAGAACGAAGTACCAGCACAAATGCGATTATCGGAAAAATTTGCTGTGCGGTATCTACGATATAAGGGAGTTCGGTGTTTTCCTTTGCGCCATTTCCTGAGCCACTGACAGGGCCACCCGCGGTGGCGGCCCGGGCTTTACGTTTGCTGGCAAAAAACAACGAGTCGAGCAACCAAATCAAGCCTGACGCTACCGTTAAAAAAACGAGAAATAAGGAAAAGTAATTTGCCATTATTTATTCACCTTCAATACAGCAAGGAATGCATCCTGCGGTAATTCAACGTTTCCGACCTGCTTCATACGCTTTTTCCCTTCCTTTTGCTTTTGTAGCAATTTTTTCTTACGACTGACATCACCACCGTAACACTTGGCAATTACGTTCTTGCGCAACTGTTTGACGGTACTGCGGGCAATCACATGATTTCCAATCGCTGCCTGAATAGCAATATCAAACATTTGCCTTGGAATGAGTTCACGTAACTTATCAACCATATCACGACCACGAGATTGTGAATTCTCCCGGTGCGTAATAAGGGCCAGCGCATCCACGCGCTCCCCATTTATCAAAATATCCACTCTCACCATATCGGAAGCTTGGAACTTTTTAAAATTATAATCCAGCGAAGCAAAACCACGGCTGGTTGACTTTAAGCGATCAAAGAAGTCCAGTACCACTTCCGCCATGGGTAATTCATAAGTCACCGCAACTTGCTTACCATGATATGTCATATTGGTTTGCATACCGCGCTTCTCGACACACAGAGTAATAACATTACCAAGATAATCCTGCGGAACCAGTATATGCGCCTCTACGATGGGTTCATGTATTTCTTCAATGTCATTGACAGCAGGAAGCTTAGACGGGTTGTCTACCTGTACCGTCTCGCCTTTGGTAGTGACGACCTGATAAATTACCGTTGGGGCGGTCGTGATCAGATCCAAATTGTATTCCCGTTCCAGGCGTTCCTGAATGATTTCCATATGGAGCATGCCAAGGAAACCGATGCGGAAACCGAAACCTAACGCAGCAGAGCTTTCTGGCTCATAAAACAAGGAGGCATCATTCAAACTCAATTTCTGCAGCGCATCACGGAAATCTTCGTAATCGTCGGAACTGATGGGGAAAACACCGGCATAAACTTGAGGCTTGACCTTTTTGAAACCAGGTAACATTTTCTCGGCCGGCTGCTTCGATGTGGTAATGGTGTCGCCCACCGGTGCACCTAAGATGTCTTTAATACCGGCGATAACAAAGCCTACTTCACCTGCGCGCAATACCCCTGTATCCAAGGCCTTAGGTGTAAATACGCCGACCTTATCAACTTGGTGAACCTGCCCATTGGACATGATCTGAATGCGATCTTTAACATTCAACTCACCTTCAACAATACGCACCAAAGAGACAACCCCCTGATAATTATCAAACCAGGAGTCGACAATGAGCGCACGCAGAGGTTTGTCTCGTGCTCCCTGCGGAGGAGGTATTTTCTGTACGATCACTTCCAGTACATCTTCAATACCCATCCCGGTTTTAGCAGAACAACGTACCGCGTCGATGGCGTCGATACCAACAATGTCTTCGATTTCTTCGGCGACTCTTTCTGGCTCAGCCTGGGGTAAGTCAATTTTGTTTAAAATAGGGACGACTTCCATATCCATATCAATAGCGGTGTAACAGTTTGCTAAGGTTTGTGCTTCCACGCCCTGCCCGGCATCAACCACTAAAAGTGCCCCCTCACATGCCGCTAACGAGCGTGAAACTTCATAAGTGAAGTCAACGTGCCCTGGTGTATCGATAAAGTTTAGCTGGTACGTTTCGCCATTTTTGGCAGTGTAATTTAAGGTAACGCTTTGCGCCTTAATAGTGATACCCCGCTCGCGCTCCAAATCCATTGAATCGAGTACCTGTTCAGCCATCTCTCTCTCTGTCAAACCGCCACAGTGCTGGATTAAACGATCAGAAAGCGTTGATTTACCATGATCGATGTGGGCAATGATACTGAAATTACGAATGTGCGACTGTTGCATAAAGCTAGAAATCACCTGCAAAAATTGTTGATACGTTACCTTTCACTTTTTACTCACAAGGGGTAAAGCGTGATCAAAGGATAATGGCACCATGCCAAATAATCTGGTCATGACACCCAAGAAAAAAAGTCTGCGGATTTTACCTATTTATTAGGTGAAAAGCGAATTATACCAGCAGGCAATCCAATGCTCCCCATTATCATTGTTCGGGCAAAGCTGGTTACCATTTCACGCTGAGGTCAGACGATTTTGCTTAAATTCAACAGTCTCTGAACGTCACTGCTGGTTGCGCAGTGACAATTCACTCCATTGAGTCACTGAGTCACCTCATTCAATCCAGCCTGACATGGAACGAAAATTGGTGCGACCAATGCTGCTTAAATAGCCTCCCTGGCCATCAAAATGTTCAGTGAAAGTCGGTATTTGACAATATTACGGGTTGAAATTTCGCGGTTTCTATCGATTTCAAGTGGCGAGAGCTCAATAAAAATCCAACGAAGGTGACAATACTACTGGCCAGTAACACCCATAGTTCGTTGGTGAAACCCACAACAGGCAATATAAAATTGAATAGCAACGCTGTTAATAAAAACACCGTTAACGGCAGCAAGTAAAGCCACGCTGAAGCGGTTAGTACTCCCTTTTCAGGGACACCAATTTTTACCACATCTCCTACTTTAACCGGCGTCGGTGTTTTCAGCGTAAGCTGTTGTGATTTTGGTGCCAAAGCTCTGGAGATCACGCCTGTCCCACAATCGTCATTCGCCTGACAGCCATTGCAGGTAGTTTTGATTGCCGCCTGCACTGTCACCACATCGCCTTTGACGTCAATCACCGTGGCGCTTTCAACAATCATTTTATCTGCTCATCCATTGGTTTCAGTTTGATGCATGCTCAGCGAGGTCGCAATAGCATTCGCTGTGTTTAACGGTATTTCGCCCACAACGGTAACTTGTGCCTGCCCATCAGTAAGAGTGAGGAAGGTGTTCACTTCGTGGCGTAAAACCAAATCCGTACCGATGGCATCCTCCGCTTTTTGCACGTACACCGACACATCCACCAATCCGTCGCTGAACATCTTGTATTCAACGATTTGACCAGTAAGGGCCAGACGTCGAATATCCCGTTTCACTTCTTTCATTCCGCGCGGCAGGTAATCCACTTCCCAATTGTGCTTTCTGGGTTGGGAAGGCGTTATTACCATAGGTTTAGGTAGTGTAGCCTGATTGACACGGGCAAAATAAGGATGAGGAGCTTGTTGAATACTCAGTGAAGTCACCTGAATTTGTTCAAGCAAGTTGCCGTTTAAATCCAACATATTGAACTTCAGCAACATGCCACTTGCTTCATCTAACCACAGCTGGTAACTAAAACGGCTGTTATCCAGGCTGACAATACGAATTTGTTGAGCTGGTCGGCCTGAAACTCGCGCCCGCCCCACTTTAATAAATTTATATGATTGGGTTAATGTTTTCGGATTATACAATAGCTCACTGGGGATGGGGCCATTGATCGATTCGGAATAGAGGCTGTAAGGCGGTACATCAGGCTCAAATACACTGACGACATTTCCCACCCTGATCAACTCACGGCCGGGGCCGTTTTGAAGATTAAGCTGCTCCACAGTGGTGCCATCTTCTAATACCCCGTGACGCCATAAATAAGGGACAGTCTCGTTACCTGCCCGACTAAGAATAAACGACACCTGGTAATTTAGCTGCTGAGTCGATTCGGTTAAGCGCGACAACCACTGCTTTGCACTTAACGAGTAACGTTTTTCATCCTCGCTTCCCTCTACTTCTGACTCTTGCTCAGAATCAGAAGGTTGGTCTGCTTGTTCAATTACTGTTTCGTTTTCCCTGGCTTCTGTTTGTTCAGCTTCCTGAGCGAGCCCATCAGATGAAATGATAAGTAAGTTAACTAGCGTAAAAAAGGTGAATCGCTTAAATAAAACAGCCAGCTGACGGTGAGCTGGCATGTTTAAACTACAAAATATGTTCATTGACTTGGATACTAATGTTAGTTTTCAGATCCCTGCTGTTCTTCGGCAGCAGCACTTTGCTCTTCAGCCTGCTTTAATTTGACCTGCTGTTCATGGTCAGCAATCAATGCATTAATTTTACGCTTTTTCTCCAGCATAACCGCCATGTCGTCCCGCGGTAATGTTCGCGTCTGCTCCAGACTCACTGGCGCCAAGCCCCCCTGAGGGCCAACGGTAGGGAACGTCGAAAAAGGTTCTGTTTGAGAAGGCTGATTATTGTATTGTACGCCAACTATCACCGCTGCAGCTACCGAAGCTGCCACAGCAAACTGACCAGCCTGCTTAGCAAATGGAACCACTTTGCCTATCAGCGGAATTGCTTCCCAGCGAGAGCGAGGAGCCATTACAGTCGGTTCGTCAGCCAAGGCCGCTGCTACTTTCGCCGTAATATCCATCTGGGGAGCAACCGTTGCCTCCTTGCGTAAACCACTGCGGATCACATGATATCGCTGCCACTTGGCCTGAAGCGCAGGGTCCTGCTTTATTGCGTCGATGATCTCAGTTTGGTCGAGTTCACCGTCCATAAATGCAGACAAATTTTCTTGCTGTTTGGTCATACACTTTTCCTGATCAATGTTGATCAATTACCTCGTTAATACACATGTTAGGTTACCTGACTTTTAAAAAGTTCAATTTTCTAACAATGGTTGTATTACTTTGTCTATCGCTTCCCTTGCTCTGAAAATCCGAGACCTTACAGTCCCAACGGGACATTCCATCACGCTGGCGATTTCTTCGTAACTCAACCCTTCAATTTCTCGCAGGGTAATCGCCATACGTAAATCATCTGGCAACTTTTCCACCACACTGAATAAGGTGGCTTCAATTTCATCGGACAGCAAACTGCGCTCTGGTGTAGATTGCTCTTTGAGCGCGTCGCTGCCCTCATAATAATCTGCTTCTTCCGCATCCACGTCGCTTGCGGGCGGCTTGCGACCTTGTGCGACTAAATAATTTTTCGCACTGTTAACCGCTATGCGATAAAGCCATGTATAAAATGCACTTTCGCCCCGGAAATTAGGCAACGCCTTATACGCTTTAATAAACGCATCCTGGGTAACATCCGCTACATCGCCGGTATTTTTCACATACCGAGACACCAGATGCATCACTTTGTGCTGGTATCGCGTGACTAAAAGATTAAACGCGTTTTTATCTCCGCGCTGAACCTTTTCAACTAATTGTTGATCGGTTATTTGCTCGCTCATTCGAGCCTATTCTCCTTAACATCTACTTCTGTACAGCTCATGCAAGCACTCAAGTAGACTTTGTGAATACAGAAAAGTTCGCAACTTTTTTAATTTTTGATCTACATTTTGATCGAGAACCGGCTTTTGCCCATTGTTTTTTACGTTTCTTCCATTAGACTTGCCGGACCCTGGGGATTTCATCACCGCTAAAATACATGAATTCAACATCTTCTTCACTACCTTCTTCACATCAGGCTATTGAACATCAATGTGATGTTTTAATTATTGGTAGTGGTGCTGCAGGTTTGAGCCTGGCATTAAAATTAGCAGAACACTGCCAAATTATTGTATTAAGCAAGAGTGATCGCAATGAAGGCTCAACGCGTTACGCTCAAGGCGGTATCGCGGCGGTATTTGATGAACAAGACTCTATTGAATCCCATGTGGCCGACACCCTGGATGCGGGAGCGGGGCTGTGCGATGAAAAGATAGTGACGTACACCGCTCAAGAAGCCAAAAACGCGCTTGAATGGTTAATTCATTTTGGTGTGCCCTTCGATACTGAGGAGAGCTCAGATGGCCAGACTAAATATCACCTGACTCGCGAAGGTGGACATAGTCATCGTCGAATATTGCATGCGGCAGATGCCACTGGCGAAGCCATTCAAACAACGTTAAATGATGCAGTAGCGGCCCACCCTAACATCCATTTCTTTGAACGCTACAACGCAATCGACTTAATCGCATCTGAGCACACCGCAAAACATTGCAAAGGTGTGTATGTCTGGAATCGCAAGCGGGAGCAGGTAGAAGTCATACGCAGTCGGTTTATTACTCTGGCAACCGGTGGTGGCAGTAAAGTTTACCAATACACTTCCAACCCTGATGTATCCAGTGGTGATGGCATTGCCATGGCCTGGCGCGCCGGGTGTCGGGTGGCCAATATGGAATTTAACCAGTTTCACCCCACGTGTCTTTACCACCCGCAAGCGCGTAACTTCCTGATCTCAGAAGCCCTCCGAGGCGAAGGGGCGCAGTTGTGTCACGCTGATGGCACCCGCTTTATGCAAAATTTTGATAAGCGCGGTGACTTAGCCCCCAGAGATATTGTCGCCCGCGCCATCGATTTCGAGATGAAGCGTCTGGGTGCCGACTGTATGTATTTGGATATCAGTCACAAAAGTGCCGATTTCATCGTAAAACACTTTCCCAACATATACCGAAAATGTCGCTCGCTAGGTATCGACATCACCCGCCAGCCTATTCCTGTAGTGCCCGCAGCGCATTACAGTTGTGGTGGTGTGATGACGGATATCAATGCACGTACCGACCTGGACAATGTCTATGCAATCGGTGAAGTGGCGTATACCGGATTGCATGGGGCCAACCGGATGGCATCAAATTCGTTGCTGGAGTGCGTTGTGTTTGCTAAAGCGGCCGCAGAGCATATCCTTTCTCGCTTATCCGATAAGCCCTCGACCGAACCCATCGCTCCCTGGGATGAAAGCCAGGTCAGCAATTCTGATGAAGAGGTCATCATCCAGCATAACTGGCACGAACTGCGTTTATTTATGTGGGATTACGTGGGTATCGTGCGCACCAACAAACGTTTAGAACGTGCATTGCGCCGCATTCAGTTATTAGAGCAGGAAATTCACGAATATTATGCCCATTTCAAAGTCAGCAACAACTTGCTGGAACTGCGTAATCTGGTAATGGTGGCAGAACTCATTGTTCGCTGCGCGATGCAAAGAAAAGAAAGCCGCGGTCTGCATTTTAATGTGGACTTCCCGGAGACCCTGGAACAGTCCGCGCCGACAATTTTAACCCCGTCGAAAAGTTTAATTGAAGAGGAGCCCGGAACGCTGAGTACCTAACTCAATATAGCGAGGGGTGATTTAAGGCTTAAATGTCGCTACGAAAAAAGAGTGTCAGGTCCGATGTACTGTTGGCTCTGCAATACACATTATTAGCACCTTCCCTACCCACCCACGCTCCATTAAATCGCCAATGATAAAGGGTGAAATCACCTATACTTAAGGAAATGTATAACATCTGAAGGTGACCAGCATGGTCGAAAGAAAACAGGTTTCACGGCGGGAATTAACCAAGCAAATTGGGCTGGGTATCGGATTTTGCTGCCTGGCACCGGGATTGTCGCTAGCCAGCATGGTAACGCCGGAGCAGGTTGAAGGGCCTTTTTACCCAGATAAAGACCAGTCTGATACCGATATGGACTTGAGTCAAATCAAGGGACACGTTCACAACGCCACTGGCGAAAAGATCCTGGTCCACGGCCGAGTGACTAACATTCACGGTCAGCCGCTGGCAAACGCCAAGGTCGACGTCTGGCAGGCCAATCATTACGGACGATACAGCCATAGTGCGGATGAAAATCCTGCACCACTGGATCCTGACTTTCAAGGCTGGGGAATTGTGCACACGAATGCAGACGGCATTTATCGTTTTAAGACAATCAAACCGGGGGCCTATCCATTATCAGCCATGGGTGGAAGTGGGAAACGTTGCCGCCATATTCACTTTAAGGTATCTCACCCGAAGCATGTGGCATTAACCACGCAAATGTATTTTAAAGGAGATCCGTTAATTGACCAGGACGTGGAAATTTCGACGCTACCCAAAGCACAACAACACCTGTTAATTGCCCATGCGACTGCGGACAAAGCCAGCGGATTGCCGCTATACCGGTTTGACCTTTGTCTCGCTACCGCCTCCCTTTAATTTGAAACAGCTTCGCACCAAGCCGGCTTCTTATTTCATGTGCACTTTACCGCCCACCATTTTGAAGGCAGGGGTGCCGCGGATGAGCGTTTCTCTTGCAAACGCCTGTCCACATCCCGGGCAGTGGCATGGAGTGGTAGTATAATCTTCAACAATGCGTTCTTTAAAACATTTTACCAACGCACCTTTGCCGCCTTTTCGATATTTAAACAGAACGGTTTTACACTGCATACAGGAAATTTGCACAGTGCGTACCGGGCCTTTTTTGTTGGGTTTTGCCATTATTCTCGCAAGTTAGTGTCAGCTGATTACGGGTGAGTAAATGCGATGGGCTGATTCGCCAACGATTCCTTATCTGCAACCAGTTAGTTTTTAGCCTGTGCTTTTTTTCATGAACGTCAGCCTCCAAGCGTAACGAGGGAAGAAACCATTTTAAACCCCTATCGTGATTTTTTACCACCGCGCTGTCCTGACCACCCGCTTCATGATCCTATAAACACACGCTGTGTCCCCCCTGCCTTCAACTACCGTGATCAGAAAATTGGCGGTATCCCATTATACACTGTATGATTTATAAACAATTTTTTTAATCAACAGGTGGTTAGTATGCTTCGTCGTCTTGTCGTTGCCATCTGCACATTGCCCATCATTGCCACCTGCGCCCCGAGTCAGGGCATGACGACGCTGGCATACATCGACAGTCTCTCTCCTCCCAAACAAATGCAGGGTGTCGGCAACAGTCAAATGCCTATATCTACACAATCAGATGAGACGCAAACCTTTTTTAATCAGGGTTTATCGCTGCTGCATGATTTCTGGTATTTCGAAGCGTACCGGGCATTTAAGCATGCAAGTCAGCTCGATCCTGAAGCGGCCATGCCTCACTGGGGCGTATACCTGGCGGCAACACGTATGCCCAACCTGTCTGACGAGGAGCGAAGGCGGGTACAGCAACAAGCAATTCAAGCGATCCAGCAACTTAAGCATTCAATGACAGAGCGCGAACAATATTATTTAAACGCACTGATCGCGCGTTATGAAACCGAAGGCGATGAGGGCATTGCAGAGCACAACCGACTGCTTTTGTCATTGCTGAACAAGTATCCGGATGAAATAGAAGCGCGCCTGTCCCTGTGGGGAACTCTTGAACGGGGCTATGAGGCCAATGGCGATCCTAAACGTGACCAACTTTTTGGCCAGCTATTGTTGGAGCGAGAGTTTGACCGTCACAGCAACCATCATGGTTTATTGCATTACTGGATCCACAACCAGGAGCCCGGTCAGCATCCTGAATCAGCTTTGGATGCAGCCAAAAAGCTAGCCCGTTTAGCGCCTAATTCAGGACATATAGTTCACATGCCAGGCCATATCTATTATCTGATGGGTGATTACGCCGCTGCCCATGAACAGTTCAAAGAAGCTGAAAAGGTCGATGCCCGTTACCTTGAGCAGAACGACATTGACCCGGTATTTACCTGGAATTATCTTCACAATTATAGTTTTATGATGAGTAACTTAGCAGAAGCTGGCCGGTTTGAAGAGGGTGCCCAATATGAAAAAACGCTGTCTGATTTAACCGAAAACTCAGAATTCCGCCATATCAAAGGGTTTGAAATGCTGCTTTCCAGGGCGATCATGGAGCGTGCGTACATGGCCATCCGCCTTGAAAGGTTTGCTGAAGCGGCTTCACTGATAAACAATGAGCGTTGGCGAGAGTGGGAGAAAAGTGACCAGTTGCAAGCAATCCAATCGGCCTATCATGCCTATGCCGCCGGCATGGCAGCCGTGTCGGACGGGAATTCAAAACAGGCTGAGAAATATTCCCACACACTGGATTCGGTATTATGGCGCGCTGCCAGAGACGGTGTCTCATTGGGTTATCGGCAACAACCTTTAGAAATATCCGCACTGGAACTACAGGGAAGGATCGCGGCATTGCAAGGTAACCTGGATGAAAGCGTATCACTGTTGAAACACGCGCTTACTCTGGAATCCGAACTAAGATATGGCGAACCGCGCAGTAATATTCATCCGGTAGCCGAGTCTTTAGCGACTGTATTACAACAAATGAAAGCATACTCCGAAGCTATCGAAGCCTACCAAACGGTGCTAAAACAGCGGCCCCATGCAGGTATGCCGCTTTACGGTATCGCAGTAACCCACGGCCTGGCCGGCGATACCCAAAGCGCTAAAGAAGCGTACCACACATTTTTAAAAGCCTGGTCAGACGCAGACCCGACTTTGCCTCAGGTTATTGATGCCCAAGCGTGGTTAAAGGAAAATTGAGCCGGTGTACGCGTTTTTTGCTGCGGATATCGAGCCGCGCCTTAAGCGCCACTAAAAAACGGCCGGCCTGCTTTACATGTCAAACGATAAGCCCCAAGGCCAGCTCAGCGGCAGCCAGCACA
>CAZROH010000024.1:0-38779 GCA_964601635.1 uncultured Alteromonas sp.
ACTTGTTTTGGGTACAAGGGGTCGCAGGTTCAAATCCTGTCTCACCGACCATTTTGTCATAATTTGCTCTAATCAGAGAAAGCAACTCGGATAACAGCCTTTATTCTGCTTTGCAGCGAGAGTGAGTACCAAACTGAGCGTGATAGTTTCAGTAGAGATGTCCATCTCGTCGATAATACAACCTGATAACCATATTCGTAATCCATTGCCACTATTTCATCCTGCCAGAGCATCATAAACTCTTGATTCATTGAAATCCGTTGCCTGATTTAAGGTAAATGCTGCATTTACTCTCGACTATAGCGCCAGCTGACTGTATACTACCGCGTCTTTTTTTAACCAATGAGTATGAGTGGCTTTTTGTATGCTGCTCTATCGAGACCTCTAACCTGGTCTGGTATTAGTCATATGCTGGCTAACGACCCGGGGTAGGGGGTGGAAAGTAAACGTCATCATAGGCGTACAGTTGAGGTAAAATAATGCAAGTTTCAGTCGAGGCGCCCCAGGGTTTAGAACGTCGTCTTACTATTACTGTTCCAGCAGAGACAGTGGATTCTGCAGTTAAGGCACGCCTACAGCAGTTAGCAAAAACGCAACGTATTAATGGTTTCCGTCCAGGCAAAGTGCCAGTAAGTGTCATCCAAAAACGTTATGGCCAGGCTGTACGTCAAGAAGTTGCTGGTGACGTGATGCAGCAAAACTTCTATCAAGCCATTGTTCAGGAAAAAATTAACCCTGCTGGCATGCCAAAGTTTGAATTAACTAAAGATGCACACGGTGAAGATCTTGAATTCGTTGC
The DNA here is from genome assembly GCA_964601635.1 of uncultured Alteromonas sp. GTDB lineage: Bacteria > Pseudomonadota > Gammaproteobacteria > Enterobacterales > Alteromonadaceae > Alteromonas. The sequence goes on from CAZROH010000024.1 coordinate 800, forward strand.
TGCGTTTGAAGTGTATCCAGAAGTAGAAGTGAAAGGCGTAGACGAAATTGAAGTTGAAAAGCCAGTAGTTGAAATTACTGATGCTGACCTGGACAACATGATGGAAACTTTGCAAAAGCAACATGCAGAGTGGAAAGAAGTTAAGCGTAAAGCCAAGAAAGATGATCGTATAGTGATGGACTTTGTCGGCACTATTGACGGTGAAGAATTCGATGGCGGAAAAGCCGAAGACTTTACACTGGAGCTTGGTAAAGGACGTATGATCCCTGGTTTTGAAGAGCCTCTTGTTGGTGCCAAAGCGGGTGAAGAAGTGAAGGTTGAAGTGACTTTCCCTGAAGATTATCACGCTGAAGCATTAAAAGGTAAAGAGGCTGTCTTCATGGTAAATGTGAAGAAAGTTGAAGGCCAAAAACTGCCGAAAGTAGACGATGAGTTTGCCAAATTGTTCGGTGTAGAAGAAGGCGGTGTGGAAGCGCTTAAAGATGAAGTTCGCAAGAATATGCAGCGTGAACTGGATCACAGCCTTCGTTCTAAGATAAAAGAAGATGTCATCGCCAAGTTGGTAGACAAGAACGAAATGGATCTGCCTCAGGCGTTAGTTGATCAAGAAATTGACGCGTTACGCGAGCAAGCTAAACAGCGCTTTAGCCAGCAAGGTGGTGGTCAGAATATGCCTGAGCTACCTGCGGATTTATTCCAGGACAATGCTAAGCGTCGTGTAACGATTGGTTTACTGTTAGGAGAAATCATTAAGCAGAACGAGCTTAAGGTAGATGACAGCAAAGTAGAGGCGTTAATCGAGTCTTCTGCATCTGCGTATGAAGATCCTCAAGAAGTCATTGACTACTATAAGAATAACCAAGAGCTAATGCAGCAAATGCGCAATGTGGCACTTGAAGAACAGGCAGTTGAGTGGGTTTTAGAAAATGCGAAAACCACTGAAGTGAAGAAAGAATTTGACGAGGTTATGAACAAACAAGCGTAAATTTGTAACCACTCATTGACTTTGCCTGTCGGCAACTGCTTAAATGCTCGGAACCTTCCGAGCATTTTTGTTTTCAACGAGAAGAATCTAGAATCGCTATGACAAATAATTTCGATATAAATAATGCGTTAGTTCCAATGGTGGTTGAGCAAACCTCTAAAGGAGAGCGCTCGTACGATATTTACTCCCGTCTACTTAAAGAGAACGTTATCTTTATGGTTGGACAGGTCGAGGACCACATGGCGAATCTGATTGTCGCGCAAATGTTGTTCCTTGAAGCAGAAAATCCAGAGAAAGATATTTTCTTGTATATTAATTCTCCTGGCGGGTCAGTTACGGCGGGAATGGCAATATACGATACCATGAACTTTATTAAGCCGGACGTGAGTACTGTGTGTGTTGGACAGGCTGCCAGTATGGGAGCATTTCTACTGTCAGGCGGAGCGAAAGGGAAGCGTTATTGTCTGCCGAATGCGCGGGTAATGATTCATCAGCCTTTAGGTGGCTTCCAGGGGCAAGCATCTGACTTTGAAATTCATGCCAAAGAGATCTTGTCTACCAAAGAGAAACTTAATCGCTTACTTGCCCAACATACCGGTCAAGATTACGAAACGATTGCCAGAGACACTGACAGAGATAATTTTTTGAGTGCGACAGCAGCCAAAGAATACGGCATTATCGATCAGGTTTTGACAAATCGAACTGACGCAGCGACAACTAAGTAGTATAGTTATATAAGTTCTGAACGTGTGTCGTCCATTTTCTTAATAGCGTTCAGGAAAGGTAGAGGCAGATATTAATGAGTGACAAAAAGAACGGTGACGGTGATAGTAAACTCTTATACTGTTCGTTTTGCGGCAAAAGCCAACACGAAGTAAAGAAACTAATCGCTGGTCCTTCGGTTTTTATTTGCGATGAATGTGTCGAACTATGTAACGACATTATTCGCGAAGAAATCAAGGAAATTGCACCGAAGCAAAAGCAGGATGCGTTACCTAAGCCACAGGAAATTCATGATCACTTAAATGATTATGTAATTGGACAGGAGCACGCGAAAAAAGTGCTGTCTGTGGCAGTGTATAATCATTACAAGCGTCTACGTAGTGGTGATATGCATGAAGGCGTCGAATTAGGCAAAAGTAATATTTTGCTAATTGGCCCCACAGGTAGTGGTAAAACCTTATTAGCTGAAACGCTAGCAAGGTTACTGGATGTGCCTTTCACAATGGCAGACGCAACTACGTTAACGGAAGCCGGTTACGTAGGTGAAGATGTCGAAAACATCATTCAGAAACTACTTCAAAAATGTGATTATGATGTTGAGAAAGCACAGCGTGGCATCGTATACATAGATGAAATAGACAAGATTTCGCGTAAGTCGGACAACCCTTCTATCACCCGCGACGTGAGTGGCGAGGGTGTGCAGCAGGCGCTGCTTAAATTGATCGAAGGAACCGTTGCATCGGTACCGCCTCAAGGTGGACGTAAACATCCGCAACAAGAGTTTTTGCAAGTGGATACGTCTAAAATCCTGTTTATCTGCGGTGGTGCTTTCGCTGGCTTAGATAAGGTCATTGAACAGCGTGCCCATACTGGTTTAGGGATTGGCTTTGGTGCTAATGTTAAATCCAAAGAGAACAAAACCCAGATCAGCGAATTGTTTAAGCAGGTTGAGCCTGAAGATTTGGTTAAATATGGCTTGATACCGGAATTTATCGGTCGTTTGCCAGTGGTAACCAGTCTGGAAGAGTTAAGCGAAGATGCGTTAATTCAGATTTTACGTGAGCCTAAGAACGCGATTACAAAACAGTACGGTGCTTTGTTTGCAATCGAAGGAACCGAGCTGGAGTTTCGTGAAGATGCGCTTAATGCAATCGCGAAAAAGGCAATGCAGCGTAAAACCGGAGCGCGTGGTTTAAGGTCGATTGTAGAAGCGGTATTACTTGATACTATGTACGATCTTCCATCAATGGAAAATGTTGATAAAGTCGTTATTGACGAAACAGTCATACGTGGTGAATCAAAACCTATTTTGATTTATGGCAAGAGCGACAAGAAAGCCGCATCCGAATAATCAGTAATTGATTTCCGTTCCAAAGCCAGTCTGTCGACTGGCTTTTTTATTTCGATATGGAAGTAGAATAAACAGTTGAAGCTGCCATAAGCGCCCTGGCATCTGCTGTATTGAGAATTTCGGCAAACGTGCTGTTGCCAGCGTTATACATGTTGATAGCAATCAATTGATGACGGAATCAGTATGACGATTACAGGCAGAGGCGCTTATCGTCCAGTCATGGGGTATTAGATTAACGGCGTAACAACGTAGCGTTCTCAAAACGGGATGAGCACATACCCATCGTTGACTTTGCCTAGCCTGACCATGCACTTAAGGAAGAATGTTTTTAGGTATCTCACTTCTACAACACAGTGTACGTCCGCAATGAAACCAGATCTGCGTGTTTTGAGAGCTTCAGATTTTTGCGTTTCCAATAAGATTAAACTTTCTATCATCCATCCCTCATCTCAGAGCAAAATCCAATTAACTGCTATCATGATATGAACCTATTTGTTGATTAGTGGATACATCGCTGTCTGTTGCAACTGGATGAAATCTGGTTATGCTTTGTATTTTCAATCATTTTTATGGATTAAGTGAAGGCGTTTTAATTGAACTTTGTATCATTATCCCCATATAAAAAGTCACAATTAACAAGAAGAGAATTCGTATGACAACTGAGCGTGAAAATCGCAGTGAAATCCCGGTGCTCGCCCTGCGTGACGTCGTGGTCTATCCCCATATGGTCATACCTTTATTTGTTGGTCGCGAGAAATCTATCCGTTGTCTGGAAGCTGCAATGGAAAACGACAAACAAATTTTTTTGGTGGCGCAAAAAGACGCAAGTGTTGATGAACCTGAAGCCGATGACATATTTTCCATTGGAACGATTGCCACTATTCTGCAACTGCTAAAACTTCCCGATGGTACAGTCAAAGTGTTGGTAGAAGGCAATGTGAGGGGAGAAATTGAGAAATACTCTCAATCTGAGCCTTATTTTTCTGCGGGCGTGGAAAAGATCGTTGATCAGAATATTCCCGAGAATGAACAGGAAGTGCTTATTCGATCAGCCGTTTCTCAGTTTGAAGGCTACGTAAAACTCAATAAAAAAATTCCCCCTGAAGTTTTGACCTCCCTGAACGGTATTGATGACGCAGCTCGGCTTGCAGATACAATGGCAGCGCACATGCCTTTGAAATTGCAGGAAAAACAGAAAGTTCTTGAAATGAAAAGCATCAATGAGCGTCTGGAGTATCTGATGGCGTTGATGGAGGGCGAAATTGATCTGCTGCAGGTAGAGAAAAAAATCCGCACTCGTGTCAAAAAGCAAATGGAAAAAAGCCAGCGTGAGTATTATCTGAATGAGCAAATGAAAGCTATTCAGAAAGAATTGGGTGAATTGGATGATGCTCCTGATGAATTTGAAGCGTTAAGTAAAAAGATTGCTGATGCCAAAATGCCTCAGGAAGCGGAAGATAAAGCGAAAGCTGAATTGCAAAAGCTGAAAATGATGTCACCTATGTCGGCTGAAGCGACCGTGGTAAGAAGCTATATTGAATGGCTGACTAATGTGCCGTGGAATAAAAGAAGTGCGGTAAAGCGGGATTTAGCCAGAGCAGAGAAAGTGCTTGATGCCGATCATTATGGCTTGGAAAAAGTTAAAGAGCGGATCATTGAATACCTTGCTGTTCAACAACGGGTTAAAAAACTTAAAGGCCCAATTCTGTGTTTAGTTGGTCCACCAGGGGTCGGTAAAACCTCGTTGGGGCAGTCAATAGCCAAAGCCACAGGGCGTAAGTATGTACGCATGGCATTGGGCGGAGTAAGGGATGAAGCCGAGATCCGCGGTCACCGCAGAACGTATATTGGCTCATTGCCAGGTAAGCTTATTCAGAAGATGGCCAAAGTGGGTGTTAAAAACCCATTGTTCTTATTGGATGAAATAGACAAGATGTCCGCTGATATGCGTGGTGACCCAGCTTCTGCGCTTCTGGAAGTGTTAGATCCAGAACAGAACAGTACGTTTAGCGACCATTATCTGGAAGTGGATTATGACCTGTCAGATGTCATGTTTGTTGCCACTTCAAATAGCATGAATATGCCAGGCCCGTTAATGGACAGAATGGAAGTAATTCGACTTTCTGGCTACACCGAAGATGAAAAATTAAACATCGCAACTCGCCATTTGATTAGTAAGCAAATGGAGCGTAACGGACTGAAGAAAAAAGAATTAGAAATAACTGACTCAGCGATTATAGGCATTATTCGTTACTACACGCGAGAAGCGGGGGTACGAAGTTTAGAGCGAGAAATCTCTAAAATTTGCCGACGGGCAGTGAAAGATATTCTTATCAATAAGAGTAAAGAAAAGGTTGTCGTTACACAGGACAACCTGAAAGATTTCCTTGGTGTTCAACGGCATGATTACGGCAAAGCGGATAAGGAAAATCAAATTGGTCAGGTTACGGGCTTGGCATGGACACAAGTCGGGGGCGACCTGCTCACTATTGAAACCACAGCCGTACCAGGTAAGGGTAAAACCACGTTTACGGGCTCATTAGGTGACGTGATGCAAGAGTCAATTCAAACTGCCATGACAGTGGTAAGAAGTCGAGCTGACAAGTTGCGCATTAATAGTGACTTTTATGAAAAGCGCGATATTCACGTGCACGTTCCTGAAGGCGCAACGCCCAAAGATGGGCCGAGTGCAGGTATTGCCATGTGCACAGCATTGGTTTCGTCGCTAACCGGAAATCCGGTACGCTGTGAAGTTGCCATGACTGGGGAAATTACCCTTCGGGGAGAAGTATTAGCGATTGGGGGCTTAAAGGAAAAGCTTCTTGCAGCTCATCGCGGTGGTATTAAGACAGTGATAATTCCGAAAGAGAACGAACGGGACCTGGAGGAAATTCCAGAAAACGTTAAAAAGGATTTAGCCATTCACCCTGTCAAATGGATTGATGAAGTGCTGGATATTGCTTTACAGGAGCCAGTCGAATCGTTCCAGGTTGTTACTTCAAAACAATAAAACCTAGTGCTGCAGGCCACTTAAAGCGTGGCTTGTAGCGTTTTTTTGCCCATTTTGTACAAAAAATAACCATAAAATCGAGTAATTCGCAATTTTTTGCAAATTAGGGCTTTCAACTAGCAAAACTTGTGTTACCTTTACTGGGTACTCGCTTGAAGCCTTGTCACAAAAGGGATAGCAGCGAATCATAAAAAGTTAATAAATTGTAACTGATTGCTTGATGTTAGAAGTCAAGCTTGTTATAACGTCTCTGGCACTATACTTTAGTGGTAGGACAAACAGTATAATAACAATCGAAGGGGATCATAATCGTGAACAAGTCTCAACTTATCGACCAAATGGCTGCTGGCGCAGATATTTCTAAAGCTGCTGCGGGCCGTGCATTAGACGCTTTTACTGACGCTGTTACTTCAGCTCTTAAAGATGGCGATCAGGTTGCACTAGTTGGTTTCGGTACTTTTTCTGTTCGTGAGCGTTCAGCTCGCAGCGGCCGTAACCCACAAACTGGTGAGACTATCCAAATTGCAGCAGCGAAAGTTCCTTCTTTCAAAGCTGGTAAAGCACTTAAAGACGCTTGTAACTAAGCTCGAATTTGAAGAAAAAGGCGATAGCTACGGCTATCGCCTTTTTTATTTAGGCAACGGTTAAGTACGAGTTGACCTATCTGGTTAATAACCTCATTGCTTGCGTTTACAGATCTCATACTCAACCGAAGCACAAGTGCTAGCCTGGTCACAAAGGCTTCGCGTTTATCCGTATAATTAAGGTATAATCCAGCCTAATTTTTGTCTGCTTTTTCTAAGTGATAGCAAAAACAGATTATTCGAAAGCAATGGAGTTTAAGTAAAGTCATGCTAGAAAAAATCAGAGAAGGCTCCCAAGGGCCGTGGGCGATGATAATCATCGGTCTGGTTGTTCTGAGTTTTGTGTTCGCAGGGGTAGGTAGCTATCTGACCTCGTCAGGCGGCTCAGCTGCGGCAATCGTAAATGGTGAAGAAATCAGCCAGCAAACACTGGAACGGGCTTATCAGAATCAACGTGCGCGAATGGAAGCGCAGTATGGAGAAGGTATCTCATCCCTGTTCTCTAGTGAAGGGTATACAGAACAGTTCAGACAAAGCGTGTTGGAGCGTTTGATTGGTGAGGAATTGATCAAACAAAAGGCGCAGGAATTAGGATTACGTGTAAGCGATAGACAAATTCGTGACTCTATTCTGAAAATGCAGGAATTCCAGGTTGGCGGTGAATTTAACAATGATCGCTTTCAAGGTATCTTGCGTCAAAATAATTTTTCACCTGCTGATTTTAGAGATTATCTTCGCGTTCAGTTAACACGGGAACAACTTACCCGCGCATTGACAGCAACAGCATTTGTGTTGCCAGGCGAAGCTGAGCAAGCATTCCGTTTACAGCAGCAGACTCGTGATGCCCGCTATTTGCAAATTAATGCTGAGCCGTTCGCGGCTAATATTGAAGTCAGCGAAGACGATATTAATAACTACTATCAAGCCAACATCACCGCGTTCGATACCGAAGAGCAGGTAGAACTGGCGTATGTCATGCTTTCTGTTGAGGATCTGAAACAAGACGTCGAAGTATCTGATGAAAATGTAGCTACCTGGTATGACGAGAATAAAGGGCGTTTTGTGCAAGAAGAGCAACGCCGTGTGTCTCATATTTTGATCGAATTTGGCGAAGATGAAGATAAAGCAAAAGAAGAAGCAGAGCAGTTACTCCAGCAAATTAACGATGGTGAAAACTTTGCTGAATTAGCTAAAGCGCATTCTGATGATACCTTCTCCGCAGAAAACGGGGGTGATTTAGACTTTATCACGCCAGATATGATGGATCCTGCATTCGATGAGGCTGCCTTTAACCTTAAAAGTGAAGGGGATGTTTCAGGTGTGGTTGAGAGTGAATTTGGTTATCACATTATTAAATTAACAGAGCTTAAACCCGAAACAGTTACGCCTCTGGAAGAAGTTCGCGACGATATTCGTGATCAAATAGCCACTGAAAAGGCTACAGAGAAGTTTTTTGAACTTCAAAACCGCATGGCAGAAGTCGCTTTTGAAATGCCCGATTCTCTTGAGGAAGTAGCAAATATCGCGCAAACTAAAGTCGAGACGACCGGTTTGTTCACGCGTACCACACCTCCGGCGCCCATTAATACGCCTAACGCAATAGAAGTCGCGTTTTCCGAAGAGCTGATTCAAGACCGGGTGAACAGTGACATCATTGAATTAGACGATAATACGATTGCGTTTATTCGCGTTAAAGCGCATGAACCACAACGTACCCAGGAATTAGCTGAAGTGAAAGAAGGCATCGAAGCCACTTTACGTGCGCAGAAGGCGCAAAAAGCAGCAGAAGAATGGGCACTGACAGTGAGCGAAAAGTTAAATGCGGACGAAGATGTTAGCGATATGCTCTCAGAGCAAAATGTCGAATGGCAAACCGCCGAAAAGATCTCCCGTCAGGGCGGAGAGTTAGCGCGTAATATGGTTGATTCGTTATTTGCACTATCTGTTGATGGCAAACGTCGAGATGTGACCTTGTTAACATCTGGGGATGTGGGACTGGTTGAACTTATTAAGGTTAATCACGCTGCAGAACCTGATCCCACTACGCTTGCTACTATGCGCCAGCGTATGGCGGCTATGGACAGTCAGCAAACGTACCAAAGCTTTGTTGAAGCGCTTCGTGCAGATGCCGATGTGAGCATCAAAAAGCCTTAAATATAGTGTGATGTTAAAAAGGCGGGAATTACCCGCCTTTTTTAATGAGTAAGAAAAAGCATTAGTGTATAGAAAATTGCAATGGCGGAGGAAATGACAAAGATATACAGGAAGCCTTGCTTACCCTGAGCCAGGGTATAGTTGTTTGCTTTTAAATAGCCGATCCATATCAAACTCAATATCAACGGGATAAGTACAATAATTCTTATCAAAACCTTCCCCTAAATCATCCATCGTCAAATAAGGTTACCTCAGTCAAACCTTTCATTAAAGTTTTTTAGGCAGTCATTGCGTTGCCATTATCATTGCTCTCTTTAGGACAGGTAAGTTTTATTTAATGGTGCAATTGGCTTGAGTAATAATGGTGCAGTAGTTACTTAATGCTGACCGCGGGTTGTATTTGAAACTGGGCCTGTTGGTTGTTGCATGCCGCGTCGTTGACAGTTAAAGAATGATTTCAGAACACTGGATCTAAGCGTATGGAAGGTAAAAGTTATATATCAAAAAGCATGGATAGGTCAGGGAGTATCCCTATTTGGATAGCGCATGTGGTAAGATCGTTGACTCCCGTAGGCCGACGATTTCGACGCTGGCTGGCGAATAAAAACAATCATTTTACGGATAGCGCAACCAATTAAGATGAAAATTCTGCACACCTCAGACTGGCATTTAGGACAGAACTTTTTTACCAAAAGCCGAAAAGATGAACATCAGGCTTTTATCAATTGGTTACTCAATTTAGTCTCAAAGGAACAAATTGATGTGGTCATCATCGCAGGTGATGTGTTTGATACGGGGGCACCGCCTAGTTATGCCAGAGAATTATATAATCAGTTTGTCGTAGACTTACAAACATTAAACTGTTTTTTGGTGGTTCTGGGAGGCAATCACGATTCCGTTTCAACATTAAATGAATCCAGACAAATCCTGGCTTGTCTAAATACGTTTGTTGTTGCCAGCACCGGAATCGAGCTAGAAAAGCAGCTGGTTACTATCCCAAGCAAAGGCGGCGAGGTAGGCGCAATACTTTGTGCCGTACCCTTTATTCGTCCTAAAGATGTTTTACAAAGCCAGTCCGGTGAGAGCGGGCTACAAAAGCGCCAGGCTCTTGGCGATGCAATAAAGCTTCACTATCAACAGCTTTTTGACTTAGCCAGGAAACGCAGACAGGAGCTCGGGGCCAATGTACCGATTGTTGCCACGGGACATCTGACCGCGATAGGTGTCAGTCAGTCAGAGAGTGTCAGAGATATCTACATAGGTACATTAGACGGGTTTGCCGCAGACGGCTTTCCGCCAGCCGACTACATCGCTCTGGGACATATTCATAAGCCACAGGTCGTAGCGAAGTCTGAACATATTCGTTATAGCGGCTCGCCAATTCCATTGAGCTTTGATGAACTTGGTACCCCAAAACAGGTCATGATTGCGAAGTTTGATGGAGCGCAGCTAGCGTCTCTGACGCCTGTAACTATCCCCAATTTTCAGCCAATGGCAGTGTTAAAAGGTGACCTGGCTAAACTAGAGCAGGATTTAAAGCAATTTCGTGGGAGAGATGAAAGTAATCCAGTGTGGCTATCTGTGGAAGTGGATACTCAAGACTATCTTTCCGATCTGCAACAGCGGGTGCAAGCTATGGTGGAAGGGTTAAATGTCGAAATCCTGCAACTGCGCAGGGCGCGTAATCAGCGACGGCTGTTACTATCCCAACAACATACAGAAACGCTAGCAGAACTCAATCCACAAGACGTATTTGATAAACGACTGCAAATGGAAGACTTTAACAGTGAAGAAGAGCAGCAGCGGTGTAAACGAGTCAGTGCAACCTTTCAGCAGATTTTATCAGAGGTGCAACACCAGGGAGCAGATGAGTGAAAATTTTATCCCTACGCTTCAAAAATTTAAATTCCTTAAAAGGCGAATGGAAAATAGATTTCACGCGGCCTCCCTTTATCGAGAATGGATTATTTGCCATCACTGGTCCCACCGGAGCCGGTAAAACCACAATATTAGATGCCATTTGTTTAGCCCTATATCATCAGACGCCCAGACTGGGCGCTATTTCTATTTCATCAAATGAAATTATGAGCAGAGGGACTTCCGAGTGCCTTGCGGAAGTGGAATTTGAAGTGAAGGGCAAAGCCTATCGTGCTTTTTGGAGTATGCGCAGGGCAAGAGGTAAGCCTGACGGCAACCTCCAGCAAGCTGATACCGAACTGGCGGAAATGACATCAGGCACTGTGATAGCCACACAAATAAGGCACAAAAGCGAAGCTGTTGAAAAGCTCACTGGGCTGGACTTCAGCCGTTTTACCAAGTCAATGATGTTGTCGCAGGGAGACTTTGCCGCATTTCTAAATGCTAATGAAGGTGATCGTGCAGAGCTGCTCGAAGAGCTTACCGGAACAGAAATATATGGCCAAATTTCCAGGCGTGTGCACGAGCATCATGCGGAGGCAAAACAATCATTACGTGAATTAAGAGCTAAAGCAGACGGTTTCCAATTATTATCGCCAGAACAGAAGCAGAAATTAATTGACGCGCAGAATCAGCTTATTACTAAGCAAAATGGGTTAGATGAGCAGCTGAATCACTCTCAGGCACATTTGAATTGGTGGGAAAGTCTTATTGGAGCGCAGCAAAAACAACAATTGGCAGCGGGGCGCACCGAACAGGCCAATCGCGCCATTGATGATGCGCAAGGGGAGCTTAATAAGCTGGCTCGAAGCGAGCCCGCAGAAAGACTACGATTATCGTGGAGTTTGCAAAACGATTCCCGTACGAACCTGGAGAAACTTCAAGCTCAGATAGAGGAAAAGCGACAGACAAAGTTGTCTCAGGAGAAATTGTTAGTCGAGGCTTCTCAGGCTTTTGAAAAAGTCGATTTAGAACTTCAGAATGCAAAACAAACACTGCAGACACAAGAGCAACTGATAACAGACAAGGTACTGCCGTTAGATGCCCAAATCGCGTCATTGAACGATAAGCAGGCAGATAAGCAGCTGGAAGTAACGCGCCTGCAAAACCAATTAAATGACAGGGCGCAGCAAACGAAGCGGCTTAATGCAATGCTCGATAATTTGGGTCAGCAAAGCAAAACGGCAAACGCTTACCTTGATAACCATGAACGGGATGCCACGTTAGGGGAGTATTTGAATAGTTGGGCTTTACAGCTTCAGCAAAATGAAAAAGATAATCTGTCACTCGTTGATTTAAATGAAGAAATAGAATCACTTTCGCAGCAACTAAACGCCAACTCCGCAAGTAAAACTGCTTTACGTGAGCAGCAAAATTCCTGTCGTAGCAAGGTGGTTGAACAACAGCAACTTTATGCTGCAAAGATGGAACAATGGCAGCTGTTAAGTGTGACTGAGGAAGAGGTACTTACAGACAAACAAAACAGGATAAATCAACAGTGGCCGGCCTATCACAAAGCGAAATCATTGCAGCAAAATTATTTACAGTTACGTGAAGAACAGCGAAAAGGCCAAGCTGATGTTGAAGCCATCAAAACCAAAGTGGTGTCTCTTTCTCATTCCAGAGAAGCGTTTTTAGAGCAGTTTCGCCAGCATAAACAACAGTTTAATGATCTGACCGCTCTGATAAGTCAGGAAGAGCAATTACAGCAATACCGTCAGCAACTGCGTCAAAATGAAGCCTGTCCGCTTTGTGGTGCTACCGACCACCCCAGACTGGCAGAGCAAGTGGTTGATATTCCAGAAACAGTTCAACGAAAAGACGAAGCTGAAGAGAAGTGCAATCAGATTGAGCAGGAGGGGAAACGGATCCGTGTCGAGCTGGATGCGACTAGCAGATACCACGACGAGCTGCAGGTTAAGATGAACTCCCTCAACTATCAGCTAAGCGAAGTAAACGAGTCCTGGCAGGAGACCGTGACTGAATTGCAGCCGAATCTTAAGCTGGAAGATGTTTCCGTTTTATCTGCCATGGAAACGCATCTACATGAGCAATCCCGGAGCGTCGATGCCCAATTGAAAGCCTTACGGGAAACCACCAAGGCTTGTCAGCAAGCCAGGGAGAGTTTGGACAAAGCACAGCGTGAATTGGAGCAAATTGAGAGTGAAATTAAGCTGCTTGTGCAGAAAGAGCAAAGCACATTGACGTCTTTGGAAAAAGCGCACGCACGTAAAGAGCAGATAGTGCAGAATATTGAAGCCAATAGAGTCGCATTACTTTCGCAGATAAGAGAAGTTGGGTTTGAGCCATTAGCAAAAGATTTAGCCGCATGGATTGCCAGTAAGCGAAATGATTTATCCGAGTTTCAGAAACAAAGTCAGACTGCACAGAAATTAAAGCAGGATATGTCAATTAAGGAAACTGAATACCACGCGTTGCAACACCAGGTTGAGGAAACAACTCAGCAATTACGACAGCTTCAGCAAGACGCCGACGAGCTCACCCAGCAGAAGCTTAGCCTTCACCAGCAACGTATTGAATTATTTGGTGAAGACTCGGTATCAGAAACGCGAAGGCGACTAAAAGAGATGCTGGCTCAAGCGGAACATAACAGAGAACACCAATATCTAAGACATAAACAAATAGAGCAGGCTCACGCAGATATCGTTGCTTCAATAAAGGAAATGCAAAACCGACATCAGGAGTATCAGCAAAAAGCAGAAGAACATCAGCGAAACTGGCTGGAAGGCTTTAAGCAAAGTCCGTTTTTATCCGAGTCAGAGTTTGAATATGCACTGCTTTCTGAAGATGAACGCAGAAGGCTGGCTGTATTAAAAAGTGAGTTAGAAGCCGAACAACAAAAGGCCTCAACCCTGCTGGATGAAGCTAACATGCAAGTGATGTCCTTAAAGCAAATTGAACAAGCGAAATCCTGGGAGCAAACCCCTAAAGATGAAGTGTCAGTGAAGTTGCAGCAATTACAGTCAACCAAAGACGAACTGTTAAGCCAGAAAGGACAGCTTGAACAGCAATTGCAAAATGACCTGAAAGAAAATCAACGGTTAGAAGAGTTAAGTCAGGCAATGGCAGTTCAGGAGCTCAAATACGATGATTTAACTTACCTTCATTCGCTAATAGGCTCTGCCAGTGGTGACAAATTCAGAAAATTCGCTCAAGGTTTAACATTAGATAACTTAGTGTATCTGGCGAATCAGCAATTAGACCGCTTACACGGCCGCTACCTGCTTAAACGCCGCGATGAAGAAGGCTTGGCATTGAGTGTGTTGGATACTTGGCAAGGAGACGTGGAACGAGACACCAAAACCTTATCCGGCGGCGAAAGCTTTTTAGTCAGTTTAGCGCTTGCGCTGGCCCTGTCTGATCTGGTTAGTCACAAAACCAGTATCGATTCGCTGTTTTTGGACGAAGGATTTGGCACGCTGGATGCTGAAACCTTGGATATTGCCCTGGATGCGCTGGATAATCTTAATGCTTCCGGCAAAATGATTGGTGTGATCAGTCATATTGAAGCCATGAAAGAACGTATACCCACCCAGTTAAAGGTGTCAAAAAGCAGCGGTGTAGGGGTTAGTCGGTTGGAAGACGCGTATCGAGTATAGGAATTGCGCTTTCTAAACCGCAATGCAGCAAAAAGAGACATCGACTCGTTAAGGCCGATTACAGCAAGAATTCCCCTCCTGAACGGGCGGGCATTTAGCCGTGCCATAAGAACAATAAACGCAACAATCACCTTTTAGCGGCGTGAGCAATGTTTTACATCCTTCACATTCGTAATACCACTGGCACGCGTTTGTGGGCATGGTCTCAACTTTACACACGCCACATGCTGGACAAGTGATCTGTGACTGTAGTGCTATTGCTGGCATACAAGCTCCTTAACCGAGTCAACAGTATCCACAGTTGACATAATTCATTCCAATGGGAACCCCAAATATAGAAAAGATAAAAGTCACTCTTCAATTAGACACTGTTCAGTGGTTCTTCCTACTGTGCTTTCAACAGGCTCTCTTAAATAACAAGTATCATCGTATCATTGCTTGACTCAAGCTGAACCAAAGTTGATCGTTTAATGCCGGTCTTTTATTGGCATCGAATACGCAAATGTAGACCGCCTATACCTACTGCAAGTTATCGCGTAACGTCGGAAAATTAAAAGGGATGGTATAGCACGTGGGGAGAGCGTTGGCCACTCTCCCTGCACACCATTTATTAACACATTTATTTTAAGTAAATTGCTAGAAAATCCACCACCCTGTCATAATAGTCTGTTCTATTTTCCTGGCTATAAAATCCGTGCCCTTCAGTACTTCTGGTAAACCAAT
Source organism: uncultured Alteromonas sp. (assembly GCA_964601635.1). Classification (GTDB taxonomy): domain Bacteria; phylum Pseudomonadota; class Gammaproteobacteria; order Enterobacterales; family Alteromonadaceae; genus Alteromonas. The sequence goes on from CAZROH010000024.1 coordinate 15,867, forward strand.
CAAAAGGTTTATTTAATTGTTCAAGTCGTTCACGTAATGCTTCTGCATGAGATATAGGAGCACGCATATCCTTTTCACCGTGAGCAATTAACAAGGGGGTTTTGAGCTTCTCTACATTATAAACAGGTGAAAATTGTTTTAGTTCGGTGTCATCCATGCCTATCGCACTCTCTAAAAAGGCTTTACCAAAAATCATTTTCGGAATATCACCTTCTTCAAACAATCTGGGTAAATCGTAGACTCCCGCGTTAGCGATGGCGCATTTGTATAAATCAGGCGCTAATATAGACGCTTGTACTGCTGAATAGCCTCCAAAACTTGCTCCCATGATACAAACACTATCTTCTTTAATACCGCCTTGGGCAATGACCCATCGGGTACCATCGATTATATCTTGTTGAATTAGATTGCCCCATTCACCATAACCGGCATTTTCAAATTCTCTACCGTAACCATCAGAACCACGGTAATTGACACGGAGTACGGCATAACCTTGTGATGTGAGCAATTGCACTTCGCGGTTATATTCCCAATAATCCCGCTCTCCGTGAGGGCCGCCATGCACCAATACTACCAAAGGAACAGATTGAGTTTCAGGGACACTGGCAGGATACGTTACGTAACCATATACAGTAGTTCCATCCTGGGCAGGAAAGTTGATAGGAATTGACTGGGAAAGTGATTTGGGGTCAACGCCCTTTGTTCGGGAAAACAAAAATTTAAACTGTCCTGACTTTCTGTCATACAAAAAGAAGTTACCCACATTTACGTCATTACTGGCATGCAATAACCAAAACCTTCCTTTAGAGTCATAGCTGGTAATATCTAAACGATAACCCTGAAACGTATTTAATAGCTCTTTGTATACTCTGGCTTCTTCTGTTTTAGTGTCGAACGTAATGTAGGCAGGATAGCCATCATCGATTAAAAGTGCATACACGCCGTCTTTTGAAGCATTGTATTGGACATAAGTTACGTCTACCTTTTCATCGGTATAAATATGGGTTCGCTCATTCGTTAATAAGTCCAGCTTGAACAGCCCGGTTAAATCCTGATTGTGATTATCTAAGACATACAATGACGTGCCTTCGCTATCCAGTGCAATTGGCGTGAAGTCACCGCCAAAGTCTTCAAAGGGTAACTCCTTCCAATTCTGTTCGTCATCGTACAAGAATGCCCGCTTTTCATTGTGCTTATTTAAGCCAACAGCAGCCACCACCTTTCCTTTTCGATTAGCAAAAAAATGAGTGTGTGGGGAGGGGGAAGTGGCTAAAATTCCACTCATTCGGCCGTTGTATATATTCAGCTTGTGTACGGTGGTTATCAGGCCATTACTTTGCATTGGCGAAGACGATATCAGAATATGTTCTTCGTCATCGGGTATTAAACTGATGATATTTGCCCAACCAAAAACGGATTCTTTTTTGCGAATGTTTGAGCCTGATTGCTGTTCACCTGAGCGATATCCATAAATGAGTTTGCCATTACTACCATCGTAATTAATAGCAAATAACTCACCGTAATACCGCGGAGATTCTTCCCACGGCTCATGTTCAAGTACTTTAATTACCAACCTTTCGTCATTAACCCAGAAAAATTGACCAACTTCTTGTTTTTCACCGAAATCTGCACCACCGACCGGTTGAAAGTCGGAGGTGTTAACCACCGCTAAGCGACGCTTGCCCTTATCGATTATAACGATACCCAGGTACTTACCGCTGGGAGAAATCTTGGCTTCGTGATACTGCCAGTCAGCAGCAAAAATTGATGCATCAACTGTTGCAGTTGCAGATGTGTGCCAGCAAATAACCAGCATAAGAAAGATACGTAACCAACTCTTATTCATAGTGTGTCCTTCACTTATTATTATTTGTTGTAATTTTTAAAGTAAGAGTGTTGCTCAAAACTTAGTGTAAACACGCTCTATTTAATAAACAATAGTCGTGTACAGAAAATAGGCTGCTGAGAGATGACGTGTGAAGCCATGCCAGCGTGACTAAAATCCCTGCAATCGACGGGGTTTGTGGGCTCGCTTGGGGTTAACACACTTGCACCTTTCGCGCAGTTTACATAAAGAGAGGCTGGAAAAAAGCTGATCTTTCGGTGGTGATCCAAGATCAATGAATAATGAATACAAAAAAAGCGCCGTCAGGCGCTTTTTTTAACTACAAGCAAAAGAACTGCTTAGCTCATCGCTTTGATTTGCGCAGCTAAACGGCTCTTATGACGAGCAGCTTTGTTCTTGTGAATCAAACCTTTGGTAGCCATTCTGTCAAGAATAGGAGTGGCCGCGGCAAAAGCGGTTTGAGCGCTTTCTTTGTCGCCACTATTGATAGCCGCTACTACTTTCTTGATGCTGGTACGAGTCATGGAGCGACGGCTGGCATTATGCTGACGACGCTTTTCGGCTTGAATTGCACGTTTCTTAGCAGACTTAATGTTAGCCAAGGTGTAACTCCCAAAATAAATTCATGTCAAAAACGAGGGTGCGGATTGTGCCTAGCAACTGAGCAAATGTCAAACTATTTTAGCGTTTTTATCATAGTGGATGCGCGTAGTGGCAAAGGCATAACTATTTTTACCAGTAAAATCCATCACCTGGCGGTTTTACGCTTTTTACTGCTCGCCGCATAGGCTATGATAACGGCTGATTTTTTCATTGTAGTGATAGTGAATTTTACGTGTCAAGAAAGTTGATAAAGTCTGGCCTGATCGTAAGTGTAATGACGCTGGTGTCAAGGGTGATGGGATTGGTGCGAGACGTGTTTGTAGCGCGTTTAATGGGGGATGGGGCAGCAGCAGATGTGTTTTTCTTTGCCAATAAGATCCCTAACTTCTTGCGCCGATTGTTTGCCGAGGGCGCGTTTGCTCAGGCATTTATTCCTGTATTGACCGAAGTACACCACGACGACGATAAAGCGCAATTGCGGGCGTTTGTCGCAAAAGTTTCAGGCACACTAGGCGCAATTGTTTTTTCTGTGTCACTGCTCGGAGTGATTGCATCCCCTATATTGGCCGCACTTTTTGGTACAGGCTGGTTTATTGATTTTCTGCAAGACAGACCCGATGGAGCTAAGTTTGAACTGGCTTCACTTATGCTAAAAATTACTTTTCCTTATCTGGCGTTTGTCTCTTTAACCGGTTTGTCCGGCGCGATCCTTAATACATTGAATAAATTTGCAGTGGCTGCGTTCACGCCAGTGTTGCTTAATGTCTCTATTATTTCCTTCGCCATTTTTCTTGCTCCGAATCTAGAACAGCCCGCATTTGCCCTTGCGTGGGGCGTGTTTTTTGGTGGCTTGTTACAGTTGCTTTTTCAACTTCCGTTTTTATATCGCGCAGGCTTGCTCGTTAAGCCTAAGTGGGGATGGCACGACCCTGGCGTTATCAAAGTGCGTACACTCATGATCCCGGCACTTTTTGGGGTTTCGGTTGGGCAAATCAATCTGCTATTCGATACGTTTATTGCTAGCTTTCTAATGACCGGTTCAATCAGTTGGCTGTACTATTCAGATCGCCTGCTCGAATTTCCTCTGGGACTTTTCGGTATCGCCATCGCGACGGTTATTTTACCCACATTGTCTAAAAACCATGTTGGGAAAGATGCGAAAGGGTTCAGTGCTAACATGGACTGGGCTGTGCGTATGGTTTGCTTGCTTGGCTTACCTGCAGCGGTTGGACTGGCCGTTATGGCGGAAGAAATCTTAACAGTGATTTTCCAGCGTGGAGCATTTACCGCAGAAACAGCAAGGATGGCCTCGTATTCACTCACTGCATACGCCTTCGGCTTACTTAGTTTTATGTTGGTAAAAGTGTTAGCACCAGGGTTCTTTTCTCGGCAAGACACAAAAACACCCGTTAAATTCGGTATCTGGTGTATGGTGGCGAACATGATTTTTAATCTTATATTTGCCATCCCCTACGGATACATTGGGTTGGCCATTGCGACCAGCTTGTCGGCTACAATGAATGCGGGCCTTTTATATTACACTTTGCGTAAGCAGGGGGTTTTTAAAATCAGTAAGCTCACCCGTAACTTTTTATTACGTATCATACTTGCCAGTACATGCATGGGCATTGCTATTGTTTGGTTTGGCGCACATATTAATTTCAATGCACTGGCATTAACTGAGCAGATTTGGCACGTCGCGCAAACAATCTTATTGGCTGTGGTGACATTTGCTGTTGTGATGTTGATCTCTGGTACCCGTATTAGACATTTCCGTTCCGCATCTTTTTAGGTCTGCTAATGTGCAATCGGTGATTGGTAATGTTGCGCGTCTCGTTTATAATCGCGTGTTTTATTTAATTATCTCAAATAGCAATTAGTAGCGTGTAGTGGAACTTATTCGGGGATTACATAATATTCGCCCTCAACACCAGGGGTGTGTGTTGACCATTGGCAAATTTGATGGGGTGCATCGAGGGCATCAGGCGGTATTGACAAATGTGATCCGTAAAGCCCGTCAGATGGGGCTTCCTGCGACCGTAATGGTATTTGAGCCTCAACCAGAAGAACTATTTAGCCCTGAGCATGCACCTGCTCGAATAAGTGTACTGCGTGACAAATACCAGATGTTAAGTGCTCTGGGCGTAGACAGGTTGTTATGCGTGCGTTTCAACCGGGAATTTGCTAATCAGTCTGCAGAGTCATTTGTACATGATCTCTTGGTTGAGCGATTAGGCGTTAAATTTCTTGTTGTCGGGGATGATTTTCGATTTGGGAAAGGCCGGCAAGGCGATTTTTCGATGTTGCAGGAGGTGGGCAAGCGAGACGGATTCGATGTCGCCAGCACACGAAGCTTCAGAATGCACAATTGTCGAATTAGTTCGACGGCGATAAGAGAAGCATTGGATGCGGGACAATTTGAACTCGCGGAAGAAATGATGGGCAGACCTTTTGCCATTCGCGGAAAAGTCGTACACGGAGATAAAAAAGGTCGCACCATTGGTTTTCCCACCGCAAATGTTTTTCTGAATCGCTGCAATACACCCATTCATGGCGTATTTGCGGTTCGAGTTGGAATTAACCAGCAAATGTATAATGGTGTAGCCAATGTGGGATCTCGTCCCACGGTATCAGGCAAGCGGACTTTGCTGGAAGTGCATTTGTTTAACTTTGCTGGGTCACTGTACGGTCAGCCTATTGTGGTATATCCCGTAGCCAAGCTCAGAGACGAGCAAAAATTTGATACATTTGATGAATTGAAAGAACAGATTAAGCAAGATGCGGACGCCGCGCAGCTTGCATTAACAAAATAATTTAGCTTAAAGCCACGTCAAAAATAGTGGGAAAGAAAACCTTTATGAGTGAATACAAAGCAACACTGAATCTACCTGAAACGCCTTTTCCTATGCGCGGAAACCTGGCGCAACGTGAACCTAAAATGCTTCAGCAATGGCAACAAAAAAAGTTGTATCAGGCAATTCGTGAAGCGAAGGCAGGTAAAAAACCGTTTATTTTGCATGATGGCCCTCCTTACGCGAATGGCGATATTCATATTGGACATGCAGTAAACAAGATCCTCAAAGATATTATCGTAAAGGCAAAAACGCTTTCAGATTTTGACGCACCTTATGTGCCTGGCTGGGATTGCCATGGCTTGCCAATCGAACTGGTTGTTGAAAAGAAGTATGGAAAACCAGGTAAAAAATTAACAGCCGCCGAATTCCGTCAAAAGTGTCGTGAGTATGCGCAAAAACAAATTGACGGTCAGATGGCGGATTTCAAGCGATTGGGGGTTTTTGGTGAATGGGATAAGCCATACAAAACCATGGACTATCAGTCTGAAGCAGACATTATTCGCGCCTTAGGAAAAATCGTAGGTTCAGGCCACCTCGAGAAGGGCTTTAAGCCTGTTCACTGGTGTACAGATTGTGGATCAGCACTGGCAGAAGCAGAGGTGGAATATAAAGATAAAACTTCACCAGCCATCGACGTTAAATTTCCGGTAGCTGATGTTGAAGCTATCGCTGATGCATTTGGTGTTACGGTAAAACAATTAGAAAAGCACAATGCAAGTGTGGTTATCTGGACCACTACACCATGGACGTTGCCCGCTAACCGTGCCATTAGTTTGCACCCGGAGCTGACCTATTCTTTAGTCGAGCTTGCCGATACCAAAGAGTGGATCGTGTTAGCCCATGAGTTGATGGAAAGCTCTGTTGAGCGTTACGGCGTAAGCGACTTTAAAGAGGTGGCCAGTTGTGTCGGGGCGGCGCTTGAAAACTGTAAAGTGCATCATCCCTTTGCAGGTATAGAAGTGCCCCTTATTTTAGGTGATCACGTAACTACTGAATCGGGTACTGGCTGTGTGCATACGGCACCAGCCCATGGTGTGGACGATTTCAATGTATGTCGAAGCTATAACATTGAAGTGTATAACCCCGTTGGCAATAACGGTGTTTTCCTTGAAAACACACCCTTGTTCGGTGGTCAGTTTGTCTTTAAAGCTAATGCTGCGATTATAGAAACGCTACAAGAACGTGGCTTATTACTGCTGAATATTAATTACGAGCACAGTTACCCACATTGCTGGCGACACAAGACACCTATAATTTTCCGTGCAACACCGCAGTGGTTTATCAGCATGGATAAGAAGGGGTTACGTGACCAATCCCTTGAGCAAATCAAGCGAACTGAATGGATCCCGGAATGGGGACAAAATCGCATTCAGAAAATGGTTGAAGGTCGCCCTGATTGGTGTATTTCCCGTCAGCGCACCTGGGGTGTACCTATTCCGTTGTTCGTGCACAAGCAAACCGGTGAACTGCATCCTCAAACCAGTGATATCATTGAACAAGTTGCTGTTGAGGTGGAGCAAAAAGGGATCCAGGCCTGGTGGGATATGGATGACCAGAGTCTGCTTGGCACAGAGGTAGACGCCTATGAAAAAGTATTAGATACCTTAGATGTGTGGTTCGATTCAGGGGTCACGCATTACTTTGTGGTTGATCGTCGGGACGATATTCCTGCCAGTGCTGATTTGTATTTAGAAGGCTCAGATCAGCACCGCGGTTGGTTTATGTCGTCACTGATGACATCTACGGCCATGCATGGTCATGCGCCCTATAAAGAAGTGCTGACACATGGCTTCACAGTAGATGCCCATGGTAAGAAAATGTCAAAGTCACTGGGTAATGTTATCGCGCCACAGCAGGTCACGGATAAGTTAGGTGCCGATATCTTGCGTCTTTGGGTAGCATCAACAGATTACCGCGGAGAGATTGCCGTATCCGATGAAATTTTAAAACGCGCAGCGGACTCTTATCGTCGAGTAAGAAATACCGCTCGTTTTCTACTCGCAAACTTAAACGGATTTGAACCCGCGGAACATGCGGTTAAAGCCGAAGATATGGTCGCCCTGGATCGTTGGATCGTTCAGCGCGCGCAATCGTTACAACAGGAAATCGTTGATGCGTACGAACGATATGACCTGTTGGTGGTCACACAAAAATTGATGCACTTCTGTTCTATTGAGTTAGGCAGCTTCTATCTTGATGTCATCAAAGACCGTCAGTACACCGCAAAGCAGGATAGCGTTGCCAGACGGTCGTGTCAGACTGCGCTTTACCACATAGCTGAAGCTTTGGTTCGTTGGATGGCGCCGGTTACCAGCTTTACTGCGCAAGAAATTTGGCAGGAAATGCCAGGACAGCGAGATGAGTTTGTGTTTACGCAAACCTGGTACGAAGGGCTGGCATCATTTGCTGGCGAAACAATGTTAAATGACGATTACTGGCATCAAATCCTTAAAGTGAAAGATGCGGTGAATCAGGCTATGGAAAAAGAACGCAAAGAAGGGCGCTTAGGCGGCTCACTGGAAGCTGAAATTCATCTGTACGCGAATAACGAACTTAAAGAAAAGTTACTTCAGTTAGAAGATGAATTGCGTTTTGTCTTGATAACATCAAAAGCGCATGTGTCGGACGAGACGAACAAAACCGCTGCAGCCGTTCAAACTGACGTGGACGGATTGTGGGTGGAAGTGCGCAAAGCCGCTGGAGAGAAGTGTGCCCGTTGCTGGCATGTACGTGAAGACGTTAACACTCACGAGACTCACCCTGATTTGTGTGGTCGTTGTATTACCAATGTAGAAGGCGAGGGGGAAGTACGTCACTATGCTTAAGAGTCTTACCCAAACCGGTTTACGTTTTTTGTGGATCAGCTTAATTGTGCTGATCCTTGATCAATGGACCAAAATTGCAGTGATGAATTCAATGGATCTTTATCAGTCCATTCAGGTTCTTCCTTTTTTCAATTTTACCTATGTACACAATTATGGCGCAGCGTTTTCCTTTTTAGGGAACGCGGGCGGCTGGCAGCGCTGGTTCTTCACCGGGATCGCTTTGATAGTAAGCATCGCCATTCTCTGGTGGTTAAAACAATCCCCCAGACAGCAAACGCTGCTACCCGTTGCGTTTTCTTTTATATTGGGCGGAGCTATAGGAAATGTGTACGATCGTTTTGCCTACGGCTATGTAATTGATTTCCTAGATTTTTATGTCGGCCAATGGCATTGGCCAGCCTTTAATATCGCAGATAGTGCGATTTTTATTGGTGCCGCTTTGTTAGTTGTTGATATGTTTGTCAACAAAGAGGGCAAACATACAACGTCCTCCCAGGCTACAGTTGATGGAGCGAAGCATGACTGATACACCATTATATGTGGCAGAAAATTGCGAAGTCATAATGCATTTTGACCTAAAACTTGAGGACGGTTCAGCCGCTGACAGCACGCGGGTTAATAATAAGCCCGCTAAATTGGTGTTGGGCGATGGAAGCCTTACTCCTAATTTTGAAGCGTGTTTACATGGGTTAAGTAAAGGGCAGCGTAAATCATTTACGTTGTCGGCCAATGATGCATTTGGTCAGCCAAACCCGGATAATATTCATCATATGGATCGCACTCGTTTTACCAGTGACATGCAACTGGAAGAAGGCATGATTATGGCTTTTTCGCAGCCTGACGGTTCAGAAGTTCCGGGCATTATCCGCAGTGTGGCGGGGGATTCGGTGACGGTGGATTTTAATCATCCGTTAGCCGGACAAACTGTGATTTTCGACGTTGAAATAATTGATATAATTCCATTGGCAAACCAACAGTAGGGCCATTTACCATGCAGATTCATTTAGCTAACCCACGTGGATTTTGTGCTGGAGTCGATCGTGCCATCACAATCGTCGAGCGTGCTTTGGAAATGTTCAAGCCCCCCATCTATGTGCGTCACGAAGTGGTGCACAACCGCTTCGTCGTCGACGGTTTAAAAAAGCGTGGTGCCGTATTCGTTGATGAGTTAAACGAAGTGCCGGACGACAGTATTGTCATATTTTCTGCTCATGGGGTTTCCCAGGCGGTAAGGAATGAAGCAGCAGAGCGCGGCTTGAAAGTGTTTGATGCAACTTGTCCGTTGGTAACAAAGGTCCATATGGAAGTGACCCGCGCCAGTAAATCAGGCACTGAATGTATTTTAATTGGTCACGCAGGTCACCCTGAAGTTGAAGGTACCATGGGCCAGTATGATAATCCGGAAGGGGGCATTTATCTGGTAGAGTCCATCGAAGATGTGGCGAGTTTATCCGTTAAAAACCCTGAGAAGCTTTATTATTGTAGCCAAACCACATTATCCGTTGACGATACCGCGGATGTCATCGATGCCTTGCGAGAGCGTTTCCCAGACATTCAGGGGCCGCGAAAAGACGACATTTGTTATGCCACCCAAAACCGTCAAGATGCGGTGCGAGAACTGGCCCAGGACTGTGAGGTACTGCTAGTGGTTGGTGCACAAAACAGCTCAAACTCTAATCGTCTTCGGGAGTTAGCTGAAAAGGTAGGCGCGCGTGCCTATTTGATTGCTGATAAAGGTTGTATTCAACGTGAATGGCTGGAAGGTGTGCAACATGTGGGGGTGACTGCGGGAGCATCTGCACCCGAAGTGCTGGTCAAAGGTGTAATTGATCACCTCTTAAGTTGGGGGGCTAGTAAAGCTACTGAACGGTCAGGTCGCGAAGAGAATGTTGAGTTCGCTGTGCCCAAAGAATTACGTATCAGGCAAGTTAGCTAACTTGCCGCTGTATTCTGATTCAGTATTGTTAAGACGCTGGATCAGAACCCATTATTTATTACCTCCAATCTTCCTCAGTTACTGTGTCATTGCTTCTATAAACTGTTTTAATCGCATTTAATTTAAACCCATCAAACATTCACCTAACCGGTTTGTAGGCGCGGTTTAATTGATGAACCGTATAAATTGAAGCGGGTGGGGAAGGAAGTACCGTAGTTGCAATGATGTGTCTGATGTTAAAATCTTTCCCCTGCTGACTACTGGAAAACCTCATTTCGGTCAATTTTGCTGATTTGAGTGTTACCTTTTTACTGAGGGGAGAAGATGTGACTAACTTTTTACTTTTAATTTTTAAAGATATAGGGGGAACACCAGCGCCTGCAAGTGCGTTTACCAGTTCAATATTTGCTTGCTCCCTGACTTGACCGATTAAGTTTAGTTCCTGAACAGAGGTGGTCAGACTCGCTAGTAGCGAGAGCAATCCTACGGCAGTCATTGAAAAAACTGTACTGGCAATAGACAGTTCAATGTAACTAAACCCTTTTTGATTCATGTTAAAAGTCTCTCCATGTGCCGGGAATGCGCTGGACACGTTGCAAAAATGGCATCTCTCTTAACGTCGCCAATATGGTGGGGCTGAATTTCACTCTAATATGGGATTGATGGGAAATGGCACAGTCAGTCATCATAGCCCCCTCTATGTAAGCGTTTGAATGCATTTTGATGTCATAAGACTGGGCTGAATCAACACACAGGGCGATGAGCATGCCGTAAAAGGCCGTGTCTGACTTAAAAATTAAATTGGCGTTGTTACTTATCAGCAGAACCGGAGAAGTTGGGGTGCCGATAGTCATATTGGCAGGTAAAGTGCAATCTGCATTAAGGATATAGAAGCCACCATCTTCTGAACCGGTGTTTTCACAGTCAGAAATTGCCTGGGCAGCATACTTTTCAAGTAAATCGAGTGAATGACTTTCTATCCCAAACAGGAACGAAATTAAGTCGTCGGGAAAGTTACTATCGTCATCATAAAAATCTGCGCCTTTGTGTGTAGTTGAAGAGAGCGGCTTTTGGAAGCACCCTCCTGCTTTCATGTTTCTTACTAAACAACTGACCTGGTGGCTTGCGTTTGCATTGGTCGGTAGCCGACTCCACAAACTCAAATAGGTGCCAGTATCAACGACCATCTCTGGTATCCCAAGCTCAAGTCTAATCTGTTTTGCTAAATTCGAAGCAGCGGAAAATGGTGCCGGCGGCATATTCAGCAACAATGGGGCTTTAATCAATGACTCCGTAATCACTTGCCTGTGGTTATGCATTTGAGCTTGTCCTGACACGGTGAAAATTGAAACCGCGGTACCATTTATTGTTGCCTGTTGTTTTAGGCGCAACCTTTGTCCGTTGGGTAATGCAGAGACGCTCTTCTCGTGATCAAGCAGGGTTGCGTGTAGTTGATGAACTTGTGATTGTGCCTGTAAATGTACTTTTTCTGCGGTTCGTGAATCACTATTAACTGAATACACTGTCTGTAAGGTTTTACTGGTGATAAACAGCGCCGATATCACCAGTGAAAGTAACAGCGTAATCGGGGCGAGCATCGTCATCCCATTGCAGCAATTAAAATACGGCATTTTCTATTTTCACAAAGCGGTGTTTGTCACGTTTAAGGTGAGTAAACCGAGTGTGGTGGGCGGACATTGCGATATGTAAAAAGTGTAACCCGTTTAATGAACTGTATGGTTTTATTGAAAAACGCGTGACCGTGACCGTGCGAGGATCGGTTAGATCATGCCAGCCTCCTTGCTCGCAACTTGCCCCGCTTCGTCTTATCTCAATGGCTTTGTCATGAAGTTTGAAACCGAAGCGTTCATCAGGTGTTTCGGTGTCTAATTTTCCATTCCTGTTTCGGTCATAACTAAACAAAATACAATCGTAAACGTTTTGGTTTTCAGTGTCGTATAGCGAAATCGGTGAGGAAAATGGTGAGGTTTGTTCAGATAAGAACAATTCTGCTGCGTTTTCATCGTACCCTGCTCGACGAATTTCACTCAGGAGAATTTCACCGATTAAATTCAGCTCGTTTTCAAGCTCCAAATCGGCAGAAATGTATCTTTGTGACGTGAGTAATTGGGTGACTAGTGAGATAACACCGGCAAACAGGGCTGTATAGATTGTCATGGTGATCATCAGCTCAACCATGTTAAAGCCCTGTTGCGGCCTTAGCACGTTTGGACCCCAAGTAATGCGGTAGTTTGGGTGCAAACTCTTATCCTGCCCAGATTATTCACAACTACACTTCCTGTACCTGCCTCGCCTGCAAATGATAGCGTGGTAGCAGAGCCATAAGCTGTGCCATAGCCTCCCGCAAAAGTAATGAGCAGAGCTTGTTGTTCTTGTGAGTCAGTTAAATCGAGTGTGTTACCGTTTGATGTGAGTTGAAAGGTTTTTTGCTGAATTTGGCAACCTGCATAGCTATGACAGTCGCATGTTGGGCTTTTCGATACTCCCAGGCACCAATTCTTACCGGTTTGTACGACCACATGCGTATTCTGCTTGTGCAGTATGGCAAACTGCCTTGCTTCACTCAATAAGCGATACGACTGAGACAGCGTTTGACGTAACGCCTGTTGATGCTTAAATGCAGCAAATGAGGGCATGCCAACCGTGATTAATATGCAGGTTATGCTAACCGCTACCATCAGTTGAATCAGCGTAAACCCATCCGTTTTCATTTTACCGTCCTCTAAGCCAGCTGTGCTCGATCAGCTCATTAAGTAAAGTTGTGCCTATCGTACTTATTTAGCGAGCAAAATTGAGCTGTACTAAAGCAAGGATTTCAATGTGGAACAAAAATATATTGAGGGATATTCGTTAACAGAAACGATCGTTGCCATGGCGATCGCGGCCATATTGGCCGGCATGGCGGTTCCAGCGTATAACGCATTTTGGGAACGGCATAAAATCAAACAGTTGCAATTACATTTAGTCGAGCTGCAAACATTACAAGAGCGCTTCAGGCTGGCCAATGGCCGTTATGCTCAGGCCGGTGAACTGGGCGTGTCGGAATTTAATGAATTTGATATTACAGTAGAAGGTGTAAGCACGTTTACCTATACCTTGGTTGCCAGCAATAGAGTCAGTCAAAACACACACTGTGTTCATCTTACCATTAATCACGCCTCTGAAAGGACACCCGCAAATTGCTGGGATTAAACGCTAAAAAATTTATACGCGGTGTTCATTTTAAACTTTCCGCAAGTGAGGAGAGCTAAATAGAACACCTGCGCAAAGCATGTTGTGCGCTTTTGAATTTCGTTTAACGCCGAACCCTAGACGCGATTTGCTGCAAAAATTGGTATACTTAATCGTAATTTTGGCATGACTCTCATAAACATAACCGGGAAATATGATATCGTCATATTTTTGAAGTCTTGTTAAATTCATCCTCAGACAAGATAGAAAAACATGCTTAATCGAAAACAATATTCAAATAGGTATTGAGTCGCAAACATGATGCAAAAAGAAGCGGTTATTAAGGAAATGCGGGTGCAACCCACTATCGATGTGAACTTTGAAGTCACTCGCAGAGTCAGGTTTATTAAAGAGCACTTAAAAAAGTCCGGTTTAAATTCGCTGGTACTAGGAATTAGTGGCGGGATCGATTCGTGCACGTTAGGGCGATTGGCTCAACTGGCAGTTGATGAATTAAACAAAGAACATGGTGAAGCGTATCAATTTATCGCCGTGCGTCTTCCCTATAACGTTCAGGCAGACGAAGACGATGCGATGGCCTCTATCGATTTTATCAAGCCCAGTAAAACAGTTAAGGTGAATGTGCAACCAGGAGTTGATGCAATTCATGAAGAAACAGCTGCCTCCCTTGAGGAGCAGGGGCTGATGCCAGCATCTTCAAGCAAACGGGATTTCGTTAAAGGAAACGTAAAAGCTCGGGCGCGCATGGTTATTCAATATGAAATTGCCGGCATGGTTGATGGCTTGGTGCTCGGCACAGACCACTCCGCTGAAAATATTACCGGGTTTTACACCAAATATGGTGATGGGGCGTGTGATCTGGCGCCTTTATTTGGTCTAAACAAACGTCAGGTTCGTGATATTGCCACGCATTTAGGTGCACCAAAACATATCATTGAAAAAGCACCGACAGCTGACTTGGAATCACTGACTCCACAAAAGGCTGACGAAGAAGCGCTAGGGTTAACTTACGACCAGATCGATGACTTTTTAGAAGGAAAAGAGGTTGCCTCGGAAGTAACAGAAAAACTACTTTATATTTTTGAGCGTACCCAACATAAACGCATTCCCATTCCTACTGTTTACGATGAGTAAAATTAAATGAAAAAAGTTGAAGCGATTATTAAGCCTTTTAAGATGGATGATGTTCGTGAGGCACTAGGCGAAGTGGGCATCGCGGGCATGACGGTGACGGAAGTTAAAGGCTTCGGTCGGCAGAAAGGGCATACAGAACTTTATCGCGGTGCAGAATATCAGGTGGATTTTCTGCCTAAGATTAAAATCGAAATGGTTTTGCCTGATGACTTGGTTGAGCAAGCGGTAGAGGCCATCGAACAGTCAGCGAAAACAGGCAAAATAGGGGACGGAAAAATTTTCGTCTATAACTTAGATAGTGCGATTCGTATTCGGACCGGTGAACAGAACGAAGAAGCCATCTGAAAAAACTTAGCTCCATGTGGCATAAAGCAATATGGAGCTAGATTTTTAAAATTGCTAAGTGCAAAAGATTATCCCGGTAGACTAGTGAATCATCTAGCTATAATGGGTGTTCTAAAAGCAGGTGCATTTTAGCATTAATAGACACCTCAAATAATTTTCTCAACGTCATATCAGACCGGCGTTATCCGCCCAACTCCTCTTTACACGTTACTTATATCCTAAGTCAACTCTTTGAATAGTAAAGGAATCTTGACGCATTGCTAATTTCCAGACGGTTGATCCAATCGCAATACTATGGTTTAGTTGCGCCGGGATAACATCCTGTAAACATGAAAATAAAAAATAAGCATCTCTAAAAAAAGAGATCACTTAAACTTAAATTCAGGGATAGCATTATGCTAAAAAATAGAAAAAAGCTAACCGCTTTAGCTGTGGCTGCATCTTTAGGTATGGCAGTTCCAGCTCTAGCACAAGAGTCAAAGGGTACCGTTGTTGGTACGTCTGTATCTTCGGCCTCGGGACAAGCGTTGTCAGGAGTTGAAGTTACCATTACGAACCTGGAAACAGGCTTAACACGTACTGTGACAACCGGATCAGATGGAAGCTATACGTTTCCACTTCTTCCACCAGGCAATTACAGCTTAGAAGCCAAAAAAGGTGGCTACGCAATTGTTCAGGAAAAGCAATTTAGTGTTCGTCCTACTGGCAGAACCAGTCTAGACATTGCCCTGGAAGAAGGCGCAGTTGAACGCATTTCGGTAACAGGCGCTAGAATGTCTGCAATAGACGTATCTTCTAGTGAATCACAAATTTATGTTGACCAGGACTTCATTGCCAAAGTCCCGGTTCCTCGTGATGTTGCTTCCATTGCATTACTTGCTCCAGGAACCGTAGCGGGTGATTCTGATTTTGGTAACTTAGCTTCTTTCGGGGGAGCTTCAGTTGGTGAAAACGTTTATTACGTTAATGGTATTAACGTAACTAACTTTAGAAACGGCCTTGGTGGTTCAGAACTTCCGTTTGAGATGTATGAGTCATTCGAAGTTAAAACGGGTGGCTATTCTGCGGAGTTCGGACGTTCAACTGGTGGTGTTGTCAACGCTAGGACCAAAAGCGGGAGCAATGAATTCAAATGGGGCGCAAGTGCTTATTTTGAACCATCTTCTTTAAGAGCTAAAAGTCCAGATGTATTCCGTACTTCTCAGGAAGATATTGATGAAGCGGGAACAGAATACTTTGAGGTATTTAAACGCGATGAGCGTGGCGAAACAAATGTAAACGTTTGGGCTAGTGGTGCGTTCATCGAAGATAAACTCTTCTTCTTTGGTATCGTTAACCAAAAGCAAAGACAACGTGACTATGCTGAAACGGCTACATTTTATGATCGTGAAGGTGATGACACGCTACTTGGTGCCAAAATTGATTGGTATATCACGGACAATCACATTCTTGAGCTTACTGCCTGGGATAACACTGAAGAGCTGGAATCAGAAAAGTTCTTATATAGCCCGGATGAAGATAATGTAGGAGCTTCTTTAGGTAACTATACCCTTGAACGCGGGGGCAGTACCTATGGTCTGCAGTATACCGGTATCATTACTGATAACGTCACTGTAAGTGCACAGTACTCAGTTAATAAAGCAAGTTATAGTAATTTAAACGAAGGTGCTAATCCTTTAGGTGATCGACCGGTTATTTATGATCGCTTTACGGGAGTTGAGTACGGTGCCTTTGGTCTGTTTACGCCAAGTATTCAAGAAGATAAGCGTACAGCATTACGTTTCGACGTAGAATGGTATATCAATGCTGACCACACTTTGACGTTCGGTATTGATGATGAAGATCTTGAAGCAACAGAAAATACCCAGAGAGCGGGTGGCGTAGCCTACCGTTACCAAAATTGTGGTGATAATTTGGATCAACCGGATAATGAAGATTGTTTGGTACGTGAAGAGTTCTACATCAACCAAGGTGACTTCGAAACTCAAAGTAGTGCTTACTACATAGAAGATACTTGGACTGTTACAGACACAATTACTGCCCGAATTGGTTTAAGAAACGAAACGTTTGAAAACTATAATAAAGCGGGTGAGAAGTTTGTTGATGTATCAGATCAATGGGCGCCAAGATTAGGGCTTAGTTGGGATATTTTAGGTGACGGTGATAGCAAAGTATTTGCAAACTACGGCCGTTACTTCTTGCCAGTAGCAACCAATACCAACATTCGTCTTGCAGGTGATGAGTTATATACCCGTCAAGTATATGAAGTGACAGATATTAACTCGGACTTCACTCCTGTGTTAGGTGACAAAGTGGGCGGTTTAACAGTGTACGGTGATGGTACGCTGAAAAATACAGCGGAAACCGTGAACGCTGACTTAGATCCAATGTATCAAGACGAGTTTATTCTAGGCTATCAGCAAGTACTGAATGATTCCTGGAGTTTTGGTGTAAAAGCGACGTATCGTGATTTGGGTAGCTCATTAGAAGATATTGCAATTGATAAAGGCTTTAACGACTTTATTGAAAGTGAATTCGAAGGTGAGTCGTGTACGTTATGTAGTGGGTTCCATTACTACGTTTTAACCAACCCAGGTAGTGACGTCACCATTTCCACTGACCCAGACGGTGATGGCCCAGTTCCGTTTGATACATATACCATTCCAGCCGACATGTTAGGATATCCGGAAGCAGAGCGCCAATACGCTGCTGTAGATTTCACGGTAGACCGTGCTTGGGATGATGTTTGGCAAATGAGCTTTACCTATACATGGAGTCATAGCTGGGGTAATAACGAAGGTTTTGTTCGTTCAGATAATGACCAAGATGATTCGGGGCTAACGACTAACTTTGACCAGCCAGGACTTACTGATGGTGGATACGGTAACTTGCCAAACGACAGACGTCATGCTGTTAAGTTGACAGGCGCTTACCAGTTGTTTGAAAACTTCACGGTCGGAACAAACTTCCAGTGGTATTCAGGACGTCCTAAAAACTCATTTGGTTTCCACCCAACTGATGTTTTTGCATCATATTATGAAGCAGAGTCATTTGTTAAAGATGGTCAGCTAGTTACACGTGGTTCCGAAGGGCGTACCAATAACATTTGGTCTCTTGATTTGAGTGCAAAATACTTGATTGAACTAGACAGTGCAGATTTAACTTTCCGTGCTGACGTGTTCAACGTATTTAATAACGATAAAGCGACTCAGGAAAATGAAGTCAATGAGCGTTTCGCTGGTTTCGGAGATATGTTCCAGTACGTTGGTGAGCCAGATCCAGAATATGGTCTTGCTACAGCGTTCCAAACTCCGAGATTTGTTCGCTTCAGTGTAGAAGTAACTTTCTAACCGTTTGATATAGAACAAAGACCCGGCTAGACCGGGTCTTTTTTTGGGTGATTATGCAACACATTCTACAAAACTTAGTGGCAAGCGCGAAACGCTATGATTGGCGCGCTGTCGAACAAGGAATCAATACGCTGATAGAAGGAGGCAGCCAGCTAAAGGAGAACTGGTATGGCGTCGCTAAATTGGCAATGGTTGTTGGCTCGTATAGAAAGGCTATAGAATGCCTTTATAAGGTGCCTGTTACGCCCGATGTAAAGCTTCAGTTAAACACGGTGGTGGCCTTAATCAGTTGTGAAGCGCAAGATGAAGCGTTGGCACGCCTGAAGATGTTGGAATCAAATTTCCACGCTGATCATAATGTTTTGCACCTTAAAGGTACATTGCTCGCGCAATTGGGTAAAACGCAGGAAGCTATTTCTATCTTTCGCCAAGTACTAGAGAAGGTACCTCACTACGGAGAAACCTGGTTAGCGCTATCAGCAACAAATATTCTCTCAAAAGATTTACAGCTCGAATGCCAATTTTTAGACGCTGAGAAAGCAATAAAAATGACTGCGTCGATAGATTCAAAAGCAAGCTATTATTCTGCGAGGGGAAAGTTTCATTGGGATAGAGGTGAATTTGAAAAGGCATCGGAAGCGTATACATATTGTGCCCACTTGAAAAAGGCTAGTGCGAAACCAAACGACGCATATAAATCACAAATCAAGACGATATTGGCAAATATAGATAAGATTAACCGCGTAATTAAAGAGGCGCCAAGGACGCAATTTGAAGGCTCAGAAAAGTCGACGCCAATTTTTATATTAGGCCTTCCGCGTTCTGGAACAACCTTGCTAGAGCAAATTATATCAGTTGACGCAGAGGTGACGCCAATGGGGGAAGTTAATGCGTTGGAGATGGCATTAAAACCATTTGTAAAGGGAAAGCTGTTATCTGAAGCGACAGACTTTTCAAACGTTCTTTCTGCAGACCTGATCGTCAAAATAAGAACAGAATATTATCGGTTAGTGAACGAGCGCAAAGCTTCAACGCGCGTTATTGTTGATAAAAGTCTTAGTAATGGTCGCTATTTGCCACTAATTAAAAGGTTATTTCCTAACGCGCCCATCGTTTGGATTAAAAGAGATGAGCTTGATAATGCCTGGTCGATATTTAAAACCTATTTCAGTCAGAGCTTAGACTGGTCATGGTCAATAGATCAAATTAAGCAAATGATCATAAACGAAAATACATTGATCGAAAATTGGTTAAGTGTCGACGATATAAAAGTTTCAACCATCAATTATGAAGATTTAGTCTTGCAGCCCGAAACTATACTGCCTGATTTATTCCGTGAGTTGGGGCTTGTGTATGACAATAATCATGTGAAATTTTACAAAAATGAGAGTTTTGTTAATACGGCCAGCGTAAACCAGATTAGAAGAAGTCTGAATCAGGACGGTATTGGCACCTCAGCAAGAGCAACGAACTTTATAAAAAAATATCAAAATGAAATGTAATGACGAGGGCTGCAACTCAGGTGCAGCCCCTAACGTCTTTAGTGATTGTGACCGCAGCCATCCTCTCCGTGGGCATGGCCATGGGCTTTCTCTTCCTCAGTCGCTTCACGTACTTTTACAACTTCGACTTCAAAATTCAGCGGCACATCGGCCAGCGGATGATTACCATCCACCACGGCATAATCGTCACCTTTATCGATAATCATTACCGACTGCTCGCCGTGATCCGTAGTGGCGCGGAATGACATTCCCACCTCCACTTCAACACCTTCGAACATATTCAACGGCACTTTTTGTACAAGTTGGTCATTGCGGTTACCATAACCTTTGTCGGGCTCAACATGTACACTGAATTTATCACCTTCGCTCTTACCCATAAGCGCATCTTCTAATCCCTCAATTAAAAAGCGCTGGCCCAGTAATACAGTAAGCGGGTTCTTATCCTTGGAGGAGTCCAACACCGTACCATCATCAGATGAAACTTGATAATGAAGGGTGACTACGTTTCCAGAGGCAATTGTCATAATATTTCCTGTTAATAAATTAATAAAATGTTAATGGCGTTTAATCAGGTTGTCGCTGTCAACGGCAATCGAGTAGGGCAACCTGCAAGGTGAAAACGTCACCTCGTGCTTGTCAGCTAATCTAAACGTGGCCGACTGCTCGGTATCATTGGCGACAACAGCAAGCAACCAGGTTTCATTCGCCAGCGATGCACAGCGAATAATCACACCACCCTTACGCCAGTTTTCGCCAAGTTGTAAGTCAATTGTTTCAGCAGGTTTAACTGCATGATTTCCATCAAGTTTAAAAATCATCGCCGCGCGTTTGTTTTTACCCAAATATCGCGTTCGGGCAATCACTTCCTGACCCATATAACAACCTTTTTTAAAGTCTATGGCATCTAACGCTTGTAGGTTAATCATCTGAGGAACAAACTGACCAATGTTGTCCTCAGTTACCCATGGGATCCCGTTTTTAACGGCGAGCGCTTCATATACTGAAGGCGCGTAACTGATAATTTCTTCGTCAGACTTAAATTGCTCCCACGCATTTACTCCCTGTTGGGTCAGGCACATGCTATATAGGCCTGGTAGTAAATCTGAATATGTAACAAAGCCCAAGGTGTTTTCCACCACCTGGCCATGTTCAGAAGGGACGCTATTAAATTGTGACCGGATAAACGCATTTATTTTTTCACCCCGCCCGATATATTGGGTAAATTTATTACTCGCGTCTTCTATTGTTACTTTAGAAAAGACACCGTATTTCTTTAATTCACCCAGGCTGGCGGGTAGGGCGGAGGAAGCTAAACTCATCAACACACTATCTTCGAAACGGCAAATCTGCATCACGGACCAGGTTTTACCTTTCGAGTCACAATGTGCACAAAAGCGGCTTTTTCCTTCTGGGAATGCTTTCAGATCAACCGTTAACTGACTGTGCAGATAATCGTTACGTTGTTCGCCACTGACACTAATCATTCCTAACTGGGGGAGTGGAATAATAAAATCAGCAGACAAATTTTCTAAAGCATCAAGCTGCTTTTGATGATTTTGGCTCATGCAATTTCCTACAAAAACAATTGTACTCTCTAACAATGGGGGGAATAACGTAATTAGCAAGGGATTTGCGATAAAAAGTATCAAAGTACAGTCAACAGCTTAAGCACTGCATGCTATAGTTCCGTTTAATCAAATTAAGGTGAATACTGAAGTATGTTAGAAGCTAAACGAGTATCGCGAATGAGGTGGGCCTGTCGCCGCGGGATGCTGGAACTGGATGTGTTGTTATTACCCTTTATGGATGAGGCATTTGACGAATTGACTGACGAACAACAGCTTATTTTTGAGCGCTTGTTGACCAGTGATGATCCGGATTTGTTTGCCTGGTTTATGGGGCATCAGAAATGCGAAGACCCTGAACTCGCCGAAATGGTCTCTATAATTGTCAACCGCGTTAAAGTTCAGGGTTGATTTAACGCCTTCCCGCTGGCGTCATTATCAATGGTTATTACCGACGATGGCGGTATGGGGAGTACTGCATTCGTTATCAGATAACCTTTATACATGGCTTGAACCTGTATATTTTAGCCTGCTCGCGTGCACGTTAAGCGCCCTGTTTTATTGGCAGCATCGCAAACAGCCTCCTTTGCTGAATGAATCGTTTTTGTTGGGAGACGACGGAAGCTGGCAGCAGACACTTTCAGGTACAATGCCTGTCGAAGAAAACACAGCGAAACTAAGTTCCAAATGCAGGGTGACGCCTTTCGCCATTTTTTTAGATGTTGAAGCAACCAATACATCCCGGTGGGTGCTAAAAAGTGAGTGCGATACACAGAGCTACCGTCGCTTATGCAGGATAGTATTACAATGTACTGGCAGCTATCAGGAGAATTAATGATTAAAACACTTGTTTCTGCGCTAATCAGGGGAGGGGACAAGCAACGTCTCACTCAATTTAAACCGCCTGACATTGTTGAAGTTAGCGCAGCCAAAAAGTTACTCATCAATCCTGATCATTATCGGCAATATTGCTCGCTGGTCGATTGGGATGAAAAATCCAGCTTACATCCACTTTATTTGCAAATGATGTCGTTGGATATTCAGATGCAATGCCTTGCTGACAAACGCAATCCGTTTCCTTTACTGGGGCTTGTACACCGGATTAATGAAGTGTGGCAAAGCGCCACTGTAGACCTTCAGGTACGTTTTAATCTTAACGCTCAGCTTGGTGAGTTCAAAGCACACCCAAAAGGTTGGGAGATTGACGTTATCGTTGAAGCATTTCAGCAAGATACCTGTGTTTATAAAGCAAAGGGGACGTATCTTGTTCGTGTAAACGCACCTCACGTGGCTAAGCATTCAGGTAGCGGGCAGGGGGCACGACAACCGTTTTGGGAAAGCTATAAGCCAGTGTCAGAGTGGCACGTGCCTGCAGATATGGGGCGACAATACGCTAAAGTATCCCATGATTACAATCCGATCCACCTTTCAGCATTGAGTGCAAAAATGTTTGGCTTCAAGCAAGCCATCGCTCACGGTATGTGGAGTTTGGCAAAGTGTGTTAGTCAGCTTGCAGAACCAGAACTCAATAATGACGAGGATGTTCAGCTTCATGCGGAATTCCTCAGACCGATATTTTTGCCCGCCGCATGTGTGTTGTTGAAACACGCTGATGCAGAGGTGACGCAATTTGCTTTGATAAACACCGATCGACACGAGCCGCATATTCGGGGAAGGCTTAACTAGCATTGGGGAGGTCTTGCTGGAAGCTTATTGCCAACCCAACTGCTGATGCAGGC
>CAZROH010000025.1:0-36634 GCA_964601635.1 uncultured Alteromonas sp.
GAGCTGTTAACTGCCTGCGCAGCCACCTTTACCGCCTGGTACTTCGGGCCATCAGCTCAAGCGCTCAGTGCTGTGCTCATTACCTACATTTTGGTCACATTAATTTTTATCGACTTAGACAAAATGCTATTACCTGACCAATTAACGCTTCCATTGTTATGGTTCGGCTTAATTCTAAGTACCCAAAACGTATTTGTTTCCCCTACGCAGGCAATATCAGGTGCAGCAGCAGGCTACTTGAGTCTGTGGGGAGTTTACTGGCTGTTTAAACTGGCCACAGGTAAGGATGGTATGGGTTTCGGCGATTTTAAACTACTGGGAGCATTAGGCGCATTTACGGGCCTTATGGGTCTACCTATTATCATCTTATTTTCTTCTTTTGTCGGCGCAGCGTTTGGCATTGTAATGATGGTCGTACAGAAAAAAGGCCGCTCTTTAGCCATTCCTTTCGGCCCTTACTTAGCTGTGGCTGGCTGGCTGACGCTGATGTTTAAAACCGAAATTGTGACAGCCTACTTAGACTGGGTGTTGGCTTAACGATGAAAAAGACTGACAAATTCGTTGTAGGGCTGACAGGCGGGATTGGCAGTGGCAAGTCGGTAGTCAGTCGCGAGTTTGAAAAGTTAGGTATTGACGTCATCGATGCTGATGTAATAGCGCGTGAAGTCGTCATGCCAGGTACGCCCGCCTTAAATAAGATAACGGAATATTTCGGTCTGGATGCGCGCAATCACGATGGCACCTTAAACCGGGCGTTCATAAGGGAAAAAGTGTTTAACAACGAAGCTGACAAAGTTTGGCTTAACCAATTGTTGCATCCTGCAGTGCGCCGACAGATGCTGGAGGCCATCGAAAAAACCACTAGCCCTTACTGTATTTTAGCCGTGCCATTATTGATTGAAAACAAGCTGACCGGTATGGTAAATCGCGTGCTGGTAATAGATTGTCCTGAAGACATGCAAATTGAGCGAGCGTCACAACGGGATGGAAGTGACAGGGAACTTATTCAAAGCATCATGCGATCGCAGGCTTCCCGACAGGAAAGGCTTGCGGTAGCCGATGATGTAATTTCTAATGACGGCGCTTTAAGTTTAATTCCACCACAAGTTAATCATTTGCATCATTTGTATCTCGCTGAAACCTCTCACTAATCCTGCTTAAATTCAACTTTCCTTTTTATCGATCTACTGGTGTACACTGCTAATACAAGCTGATCACTTCCTTCATTGTGGAGGTATAAAGCTTGAATTTTGCGTGATTTTGCGGTGTAGTGCGCACCGAATAGGGCAATGAGGGTTTACATGACTAGATCTGTTTTTGAATTTCCACTGAAGGAAAAGGTGCGAAATTACCTGCGTGTTGAACAGCTGCTATTACAGCTTAAAACCGGGGCTAAGGGCGAAAACAGCACGTTGCAAATGTATTTTTTTGACCGGCTGTTTACGTTACTTGATTTAGTTGAGCGACTTGATCTGCGTACTGACGTGCTAAAAGACATTGAAGTACACGAACGCAATCTCGTATTTTGGTCTCAGCATCCCAATATCGACAACACGGCACTTGAACAAGCACTGCAATCAATTTTAAGGTTGAAAGAAAAGCTTAAGGCCAGCAAAAAATTCGGAAATGAATTAAAAGACGATAAATTTCTAAATTCCATCAGACAACGATTTGTCATTCCAGGCGGTGCATGCAGTTTTGACTTACCGAACTTACATTTTTGGTTGGCCCAGCCATTACCCACCCGTCTGGAGTCTATTCAGCAATGGATGAATGCACTTAAATTTATTGAAGAAGCGATAGCCATCAGCCTGTCTTTTTTGCGGGAACGAGGCCATTTTTCAGATATAACTGCTGCCCATGGGTTTTATCAGGGAGCCGCAGAAGACAAGAACGAATTAATTCGGGTAAAGTGTGACGTCAGTCCAGGCTATTATCCCACACTCAGCGGTAATAAATACCGCTACGCAATTCGGTTTATGTGGTTCGAACCAGATGTACATCAATCATCTTCGGTTGAATCTGAAGTAACATTTTCCCTTGCTGCCTGTTAGACTTTCGTTACCAACGGTTTAAACAAAGATTTACCCATGAAAGTAAAATGTCCTACCTGCCAAGTTGATGTTAACTGGGATAAAAATAGTGAGTTTCGTCCCTTCTGCTCAAAACGGTGTCAAATGATAGACTTGGGAGACTGGGCGAGTGAGTCCAATGCCATCGCGGGAAAACCCGCTCATGGTACAACTGCATCTTCGTCAGTCGATATTGAAGAAATAGAGGCTGCACTGGCAAAGCAAGGTGATTCCTTTTTCACGCACTAGAGCACGATTATGATTAAAAACGTGATGTTTGTGGCAGGTACACATGGTAACGAAACCAGTGGTATTCAACTTGTTAAAAATTGGCAACGCGATGGCTGCCCATATAAGTGCCCGTCAATTGAACTTTCCGCTATGCTGGCAAATGAAGAAGCGATTTCGCGTAATGTCCGCTTTATAGACGAAGACCTTAACCGTCAGTTCTCCCCAACGAAACTTGCCAACCCCGATATTACGTTAGAAAGCCGTCTCGCTATCGATATCAATGCTAAAATTGGCCCTAAGGGTAAGTCTCAGTATGATTTAGTGGTCGATATACACAATACGACGAGTCAAATGGGAGCCACATTAATCCTTCCCTCCAGCGACTCCTTCTATGTATCGTTAGCACGTTATGTGAAGCAAATTATACCTGAAGCAAATATTTTAGTGGAAGATGAAAAGCCTTATGCAGCACACCCGTATTTGTGTACGCTTGGAAAACACGGTGTAATGATAGAAGTAGGCGGTCAACCTCAGGGGGTCCTGCGCGAAGACGTGTATCAGCACACTACGCTATTAGCAGGTGCCATCGTAGCGTTTTGTGAAGCATTCAATGCAGGTGAATTAACCGAGCTTGAGCCTTGCCAGGCATTTCGTTTTATCGAGAACATTTCATTCCCTCTCGACCACGATGGCGAGCGGTTAGCGATGATCCATCATCACTTGCAGGATAATGATTTTGTCCCCTTGCTACCCGGCCAACCCATATTTAAATGTTTTGATGGGACTGAAATGCTTTGGGAGGGAGACGACGAAGTTTACCCACATTTTATTAATGAAGCAGCTTACAGCAAACAGCATGTCGCCTTTGCGACCGCAAACTTAGTTTTATTGTAGGGCCTTTAACGCATCAAGGATGGCAACATTAGCCGCGGGAAAGTCTTTTTCGTCGAGTGAATCAATTGTGCACCATTTATGCTCTTGACCTTCCACGCCATGCGGTTCACCGGTGAAGCCGGTAACTTCTCTCACTAATAACGCGACCTGTTTGTCTCCGTAATCGTGACTAATGTCGAGAAAGGGTTGACAGCTGATCACCTCAATACCAATTTCTTCACGTAGTTCACGTTTTAATGCGTCAACCACGGACTCCCCAGCATCAACTTTACCGCCGGGGAACTCCCATTTACCACCTTGGTGCTGATGGTCGGCCCGCAGACAGATAAAGACTTTACCTGCCCTGCGGATAACCCCTACTGCAACCTGCACTATCTTCATTAATTGAGTTTACCGTGACACTGCTTATACTTCTTGCCTGAGCCACAAGGACATGGCTCATTACGGCCTACTTTTGGACCTTCTCTTACCGCTGTTTGTACACGGCCACTTTCTGAATTAGGGGTCGCTGTCGCTTCGGCGTGTTTAAAGTCTTTAGGTGTGCTATCCGCTTGTCGACGTTGCTCCTCTACTTTCTCAACGTCCGACTCAGCTTTTACCTGCACCCGGCTCAAGATTGTGATGACCTCAACTTTCAGCGCTTCAAGCATTTGTGAGAATAACTCAAACGATTCACGCTTATATTCTTGTTTAGGGTTTTTCTGCGCATATCCACGTAGATGGATCCCCTGGCGTAAGTGATCCATTGCTGCTAAATGTTCTTTCCAGTGGCTGTCCAGATTTTGCAGCATGACTGCCTTTTCAAACTGGCGAAGTACATCTGCGCCTACCGCATTTTCTTTTTCAACGTAAGCTTCTTCGATTTGCGTCAGAATACGTTCACGAACCTTCTCTTCATACAACTTATCGTCGTCATCAAGCCATTTTTGCACCGGTAAGTCGACGGCAAAGTCCGCTTTCAATCGCTCTTCCAATGCAGGGATATCCCACATCTCTTCTAACGATTGGGGTGGAATATATTCATCGATAACGCCATTCACAACGTCTTCACGTATCGCCTTTATGGTCTCGCTAATGTCACTCTCGTCCAGCAACTCATTTCGCTGCTCATAAATAACTTTACGCTGATCGTTAGCAACATCGTCGTACTCAAGTAGTTGTTTACGAATATCAAAGTTACGACCTTCCACCTTGCGCTGAGCATTTTCGATTGCTCGTGTTACCCACGGGTGCTCTATGGCTTCACCACGCTCCATTCCTAAACGCTTCATCATGCCAGCCATTTTTTCAGAAGCGAAAATCCGCATCAATGCATCGTCAAGCGACAAATAGAACCGGCTAGAACCTGGATCACCCTGACGCCCTGAACGTCCACGCAACTGGTTATCGATACGGCGGGACTCGTGACGCTCTGTACCAATAATATGCAAACCACCCGCTTCCAGCACTTTATCGTGACGTTCCTGCCAGGCTGATTTAATTTTCTGCACTTGTTCATCAGTAGGGTTTTCAAGCTTTTCAACTTCTGCCTGCCAGTTACCTCCTAACACAATATCAGTACCACGGCCGGCCATATTCGTCGCGATTGTAACTGCACCTGGCTTACCGGCCTGCTCTACAATATCCGCCTCTTGAGCGTGGAATTTCGCGTTAAGTACTTTGTGAGGAATTTTGGCCTTCTTTAAGACCTTTGATAACAGTTCGGAGTTCTCGATTGAGATTGTACCTACCAAAGAGGGCTGACCCCGCTCAACACATTTTTTAATGTCTTCAACGATAGCTTCGTATTTTTCTTCTGCGGTCAGGTAAATCAAATCCGCTTTGTCGTCACGAATCATCGGCTTATTAGTCGGGATGACTACCGTTTCCAAACCGTAAATATGATTAAACTCAAACGCTTCAGTATCCGCTGTACCTGTCATACCGGAAAGTTTATTAAACAAGCGGAAGTAATTCTGAAAGGTAATAGACGCCAGAGTCTGGTTTTCATTCTGAATGCGCACGCCTTCTTTAGCTTCAACAGCCTGGTGCAAGCCCTCAGACCAGCGACGCCCTTCCATAGTACGACCAGTATGCTCATCAACGATAACGATATTGTCATCTTTAACTATGTAATCGACGTCTTTCTTAAATAATTTATGGGCTCTTAACGCAGCGTTGATGTGGTGAAGTAACGAGATATTACCCGCATCGAACAGGGATTCATTTTGCGGCAGCATCCCTTCGTCTTTTAATATTTCTTCAACATGAATCTGACCGTTTTCGGTTAGATGAATCTGGCGTGCTTTTTCATCGACCGTAAAGTCACCATCACCAGGTGCATCTTCTTCGTCTTCTTTTTCCTGCTGAACGAGTTTAGGGATGATCGTATTGATGCGACGATAAAGCTCTGAACTATCTTCCGCCGCGCCTGAAATAATAAGAGGGGTACGGGCTTCATCAATTAAAATTGAATCCACTTCATCCACTACCGCAAAATTCAGTTCCCGTTGAACACGATCCTGCGGACTGAAGGCCATGTTATCACGCAGATAATCAAAACCGAATTCGTTGTTCGTACCGTAGGTCACATCCGCCTTATACGCTTCTCGTTTGGTATCTGGGGCCATGCCAGGAATATTACATCCTACTGTCATACCCAGGTAGGCGAATAAAGGTCTGCTCCAATCTGCATCACGTTTCGCCAGGTAATCATTCACGGTCACTACGTGTACACCCTTACCGGACAATGCATTGAGATAGGTAGGAAGCGTTGCCGTCAAGGTTTTACCTTCACCTGTACGCATCTCTGCGATCTTGCCCTGGTGTAGTACTTGCCCACCAAGTAACTGCACATCAAAGTGACGCATCCCAAATACGCGCTTACTTGCTTCACGGACCGTCGCAAAGGCCTCAACGAGTAGATCGTCCAAAGACTCACCCTTCTCCAGTCTGGCTTTGAATTCTGCAGTTTTTGCCTTAAGTTCATCATCGGTCAGCGATTCGTAATCCGCTTCCAACGCATTAATGGCCACGACAGATTTTTGTAGTTTTTTTAAGAGTCGGTCATTTTTGCTACCGAAAATTTTCTTAATGACACTTGCAAACATGTTTTTGAGATCCCACTACCTGTACTCAACGATAAAATGCTATCAATGAGCGATTTAACTTAAGGCGGTATCAAAAGATGCTATCTTTTAGCTACCTACATTTATTTGTTCTGATTTTTACTTACCCTGCCCATCCACAAAAGGTAGTGGATTGACTTGGTGCCCATTTTTCAACACTTCATAATGCACATGGGCGCCTGTTGAACGACCTGAGCTTCCCATTTGTGCGATAATCTGGCCTTTGGTAACAAGATCACCTACCGCTACATGAATCAACTGGTTGTGCGCATAGCGTGTTTTAATTCCATTGATATGATCAATTTCAACCATATCACCATATCCATATCGGTTGCCTGCCCAGCTTACAATACCCGCGCCTGTGGCGATGACATCATCACCGAAGTTGCCAGCAAAATCTAACCCTGTATGCTCCGCTGGCTCCCCGGTAAAGGGATCGTCGCGCATTCCATAGTACGATGACAACCATCCTCGCTGAATCGGACGTCCAGATAACTGAGCCTGACTGTCGATATGGTGTCCCCTTACCAAACTTTCAAGCATAGAAAGCTGAGACTGCTTATTTGCCAGACTTTGCTGCAATTTTTCTATGTCATCTTGCAACGGATTGGTATGCGCAATCGGTTTATCAGTTTCAACTCTAATTGCGTCTAAGTCACTGGCTTTGATATTGAGAGTTTGAGCGATTAATTCCACTCTACTTTGCAGTTCACTCAATTGGACATTAGCTTGCACAAGTTCTTGATTAATGGCCGCTTGTTCGAGAGAAGAACGTTCACTCAATGCCTGGGTTGCTTGTTGTATCTCTGCTACCAGTTGTTGCGACACTTTAACGCGGGCTAAATTTTCATTAGTCGATTCAGTCGAACGACTGGAAACTAAAATAAACAAAGACGATAAAATAGTAATGCTAAACAAACGACGGGCACTAATAGAGTGCTCAATGCGCTTGTTTTTACTATTAATCGTTAATGTAAATTTCATGGGTTACCCTGTAAAAATCGAGCACTAGTTTACCTGCGATTGCATTTAGGAACAAATATCAGCGACGTTTTTTTAGCCCAACAAAAAAGCCGCCCTAACAGGCGGCTTTACAAAAACTCTAATTACTTACGCTAATAGCGGTGACGCATAGCGAATTGGAACTTCATCCTGATTTTCGTAAGTGACAAATTCCCAACTGTCTTTGTCATTTAAGACTGCATTAAGCAGCTTGTTGTTAAGACCGTGTCCACTCTTGAACGCTTTAAGTTCGCCGATGATACTGTGCCCGCCTAAATAAAGATCGCCCACTGCATCCAGAATTTTGTGCTTAAGGAACTCATCTTCGTATCGCAGTCCCTCTGGATTCAGTATACGAAACTCATCTAATGCCACGGCGTTTTCCATGCTTCCACCTAATGCAAGGTTATTCGCATTCATATATTCGAGATCGCGCATAAATCCAAACGTTCTGGCACGGCTGACCTCATTGACGTATGAGCAGGAATCGAAATCCATGATCATATGTTGACGCGTCTGGCTGATAACCGGGTGGTCAAACTCAATACGAAAATCTACACGGAAGCCATCATGCGGGCGTAATTCTGCCCACTTATCGCCCTCAGTGACTCTGACCGGCTTTTTAATCCGAATAAAACGTTTTGCTGCGTTTAATTCTTCAATACCGGCAGATTGTAGTAAAAATACAAACGGACTGGCACTGCCATCCATGATGGGCAGTTCGTTGCTATCAACCTCAACAATAATGTTGTCGATACCCAGCCCTGCCAAAGCAGAAGCCAAGTGTTCTACGGTGTGAATGCTAACACCATCCTCATTATTCACACACGTACACAACATGGTATTTCCTACGGCATTAGCGCGCGCAGGAATATCTACATGAGGGTGCAGGTCAATACGTCTGAACACAATTCCCGTGTTGGCAGGCGCAGGCCGGAGAGTCATCGTGACCTTCTCCCCTTTATGTAGACCAATTCCAGTCTCTTGAACTGAATGTTTAATTGTACGTTGCTTAATCATTTTGTTTGTTGCTTTTTACCTGTTCCAAAAGCGGCCGCGAATTATAGTGAGTGATCACCCACTTGTCAAAAAATTACAATAATTACAGTAATTACAATTCTAAGCTAAGTGATGGTAAACCATCAGCTTTTGACAACATAACCGTGTAAAAATTCCTCAGTTAGTGAATATTAGTCAGCCTGTTTTCGCAAAAACGCTGGTATATCTAAGTATTCAAGATCGTTGCCAGGTTGCGCTTCATCTTCAACCTTTAACGCCTGATTACCATCGGTACCACCAACACTGCGTGATTCGTTAACAGTACTGACACCGAACTCGCGCGCTGAATTTGTTAAACGCGTTCCCTCAGAACTCACCAAAGAAATATCTGGTTTTCGTTCTGCACCAATTCCTGTTGCGACCACGGTCACACGGATTTCGTCCGCCAGTTCCATATCGATAACTGTACCCACAACCACAGTAGCATTCTCAGAGGCAAACGCTTTAACTGCATTACCCACAGTTTCAAACTCATCAATAGCAAAGTCAGGTCCACAGGTAATATTTACCAATATGCCACGAGCGCCGGACAGATCGATGTCTTCTAACAACGGACAGGCAATCGCAGATTCAGCTGCTTCTTCAGCACGGTCTGGACCAGAGGCGACGCCACTACCCATCATTGCTGTACCCATTTCTGACATCACGGTTTTGACGTCTGCAAAGTCAACGTTAATCAAACCTGGACGAGTAATCAGTTCAGCGATACCTTGCACTGCGCCACGAAGAACATCATTAGCGGCGCTGAAAGCTTGAAGCAGCGGTGTACCCGGCCCCATCACCTTTAACAATTTTTCGTTAGGTATCGTGATCAAGGAATCCACGTGCTTGGATAACTCTACGATCCCCTGGTCAGCAAACGCCGTGCGCTTCTTACCTTCAAATGGAAATGGTTTCGTCACTACCGCTACGGTAAGAATCCCCATTTCACGGGCAATTCTGGCCACTTCCGGAGCGGCACCGGTACCGGTACCACCGCCCATACCCGCAGTAATGAAAACCATATCTGCGCCATCAAGCGACTGACGAATGGTCTCGCGATCTTCCTGCGCAGCATCGCGGCCAATATTAGGATCCGCACCTGCCCCCAGGCCTTTTGTAACGTTAGAGCCAATTTGCAAAGTAACGTCTGCACTAGAACTGCGTAGTACCTGTGCGTCAGTATTCACTGCAATAAACTCAACACCTTCAATGCTCTGAGACACCATGTGCTCAATCGCATTACCGCCGCCACCGCCAACGCCGATGACTTTGATTACGGCTTCTTCGCCATGACTATCCATTAATTCAAACATACTTACTCTCCGGTTTTGTACGTCTTACCACACTAAGTCATTTCATAACCTGCCGGTTTGCTGCCTCCATGCTAACCGTTATGCACTGACCTTAGCGCCCCTAAAAATTAAAATTCACCTTTAAACCAGCTTTGCACACGATTGATAAATGAATCATCGTTTTTCTGCTTGCTGACCTTTTTATTCTCTGTTTGCATCTTGCCATAGTGGAGCAAGCCCACTGCAGTTGCAAAACTTGCGTCGTCTGTATATTCAGACAACCCTTTAATATTTAATGGTTTCCCTACTCGCACAGGCATTTGGAACAACTCTTCTGCAAATTCCACAGCTCCTTCCATTTTTGCTGTACCACCTGTAAGTACTAACCCTGCGGCAATTTGTTCTTCGAAACCGCTGGCTCGGATCTCATCGTGTACCAGTTCAAATAACTCCTGATAACGAGGTTCGATCACTTCAGCCAGTGTGTGACGCGACATCGCTCTCGCCGGTCTGCCGCCAACACTGGGTACTTCAATATTTTCTTCCATACTCACCATGTCTTTTAATGCACAGGCATAATTAACTTTAATTTCCTCAGCATTACTGATGGGGGTACGAAAAATCTTCGCGATATCGCTGGTTATCTGGTTACCTGCAACAGGTATCACCGCCGTATGTCGAATCGCTCCATCAGTGTAAATAACGATATCCATGGTACCACCGCCGATATCGACCACACATACACCTAACTCACGTTCGTCATCGGTTAATACCGCATAACTTGAGGCCAGTGCGGAAAAAATAATCTGATCGACACTTAGCTCACAGCGCTCAATACATTTAGTCAGGTTTTTCGCCATATCGTCAGCACAAGTGATGATATGAGCATCAGCTTCCATCCTGACCCCAGACATGCCGACCGGATTTTTTATTCCCTCTTGCACATCAATGGTGAACTCCTGTGGTAACACGTGCAGCAAACGGCGCTCAGCAGCTATCGGTACAGAGCGTGCCGCATGGATCACATTATCGACGTCATCCTGCGTTACTTCCTGATTGTTAATCGGCACCATACCATTTTCATTCTGACACTTAACGTGACGACCACTGATGGACATAAACACCGACGACACTCGGCAGTCGGCCATCAATTCCATTTCATTTACCGCACGCTGGACTGACTTAACCACCAGGTTTAAATCATTTACCCCACCTTTATCCATGCCTTTGGCTGCGTGAGTACCGACGCCAACAATGCTGATTTGATCGTCATTTACCAACTCGCCAACGACCGCTTTTACCTGGCTGGTGCCAATATCAAGCCCTACGATTAAATTGCGTTCAGCCGGTTTCGACATGGTTCTACTAACTCTCTTCGTTATTGTTGTTTTGTGTCTCATCAACCCAGCCCACTGCCAGACCGGTGTCATATCTGAGATCGACATAGCGCACTTGCTTTGGCTGTTTCGCCAACAGCGGATATATATCTACAAACCGTTGCAACCGGTCGATAAACTCTTGTCTTCCCAAATTCAATTGCACATCATTATCCAACTGAACCTGCCATGCGAACCGCTCACTTAACGACAATTCGCGTATGGAGATACCCATGGTGGCAAGCAACGAGTGCATTGCGTTGTAACCTTCCAGCGCTGTTCTCTCGCTACCGCCCGGACCAAACAACTTGGGCAGCCCCAGCCCTTCACCATCAGCATTGAACGTCTCACCATATGGATTCAGCAGCATATCATCGTTCCACTGCGCCACCGGGGTTTGTTCAACTAAATATATTTTCAACTTGTTCGGCCATTGCTTGCGAACCGATGCCCGGTAAATCCAGGGCTGCGCTTCGACAAGTTTAAAGACCTCATTCACGTCCAGCGAAAAAAAACTTCCTGGTTGTGACTGACGAATTAATTTTTCCAGCCTGACCACATTGACATGTTTATAATCACCCGAAAAATCTACCGCCTGCACTGGCATTCGCTGCTCATCCTGCAGCCAGTCATATGTTTTCACGCCAGCTACTGTCATACCTATTAGCACTAACAGTAGAAACACCACTCCCGACCAAAACTGAACAGAATAGGTGTGCAGTTTAGCCATTATCGCCAATCCACCTTATCAGCAGTGGCCTCTGGCATGCTGGTCGCGAGTATAGCCATACACAGGGCATCAAAATCCAGTCCTGCCTGCTTAGCCGCTTTAGGTACCAAGCTTTTTTCCGTCATCCCTGGTACGGTATTCGCCTCCAGCAAATAAAAATCGCCAAGCTTATCCTGCATCACATCAATGCGTCCCCATCCTCGAGCAGATAACGATTTAAATGCTCGAGTTGATAACATGGCCAGCTCTGCCTCTTTTTCACTTTCTAAGCCACTGGGGCAAAAGTATTGCGTCGTATTATCCTGATATTTGGCAGAATAATCATAAAACGAATGGGGAGTGGACATGCGAATAGAAGGCAACGACTGGCCTTGCAGGATACTCACCGTAAATTCAGCACCATCGATATATTGTTCTAGCAGGACCTGATTATCGTATTTAAAAGCGTCCTGAATAGCAGCTTCCAGTTGCGCTGCGCTCGTCACTCTGGCCATCCCGATGCTCGAGCCTTCACGCGCCGGCTTAACCATTACCTCATTCCCCAACTGGCGCATTATAACGCTGCATGATCCAGCTTCAAAGTAGGATTTGTCTGCAATTTGATATTTCGCCGTAGGCAAATTTAAACTCTGCCAAATTTGCTTGGTATGGATCTTATCCATGCATAAGGCTGACCCAAGTACACCACTTCCTGTATAAGGAATGTTAAGGAATTCCAGCGCGCCTTGGACAGTACCATCTTCGCCCCCACGACCATGCAACATGATCACTACCCGGTCCGCTTTTTCCGTTAATAAATCGGTAATAGGCCTGTGGGCAGGATCGAACTCAAACGCATCGACGCCCTGGCGCTGCAATGCACTAAGCACTGCTTTACCTGAATTGAGAGAAACGGCACGTTCAGCAGACTGGCCTCCCAGCATAACTGCTACGCGCCCATACTCAGAGGCAGAAAATGATAACCAGCTCATTTTTCCTCTCCTTTCAATGTCTCGGGCTCAAGTTCACTGGCCGCCAAATGCTGAGCAATCTGACCAATATTCCCGGCGCCTTGCGTCATTACGATATCGCCATCCTCAATAACGTTGGCCAGAATTTCGGCTAATTTATTATGGCTTCCAACATAGATAGGCTCTACTTGTCCTCGCAAGCGAATGGAGCGGCACAAACTTTTACTATCTGCCCCTTCCACCGGCTCTTCATTTGCCGCATAGACGTCTAACAACAGCAATATATCTACACCAGAAAGCACTTCGACAAAATCTTCATATAAATCGCGTGTGCGGGAAAATCGATGCGGTTGATACACCATTACAATGCGATTGTCCGGCCAGTTAGCCCGTGCAGCAGCTACCGTGGCCTTAACTTCAGTGGGGTGATGGCCGTAATCGTCGACCAAGGTTACCTTACCCACGCTAGTTGAAAACTGACCGAGTATTTCAAAACGTCTGCCAATACCACCAAAATGTGCCAACGCGCTAACGATAGCATCATCTTCAATACCTTCTTCGGTTGCAACAGCAATAGCAGCCAGCGCATTAAGCACATTGTGCATACCCGTTAAATTTAACGTGACTTTAAGATTGGAGTGATGCTTTCTGATAACATCAAATTTTGCCTGCCCGAAACTTAACGACACATTAACCGCTTGCACATCATTATCAGCGTTAAATCCATAACTGATAATACTTCGACCGATCTGTTCCCGGATGGACTGGATATTTTCATCATCACCACAAACAATGGCCTGACCGTAGAATGGTAAGTTGTGTAAAAACTCCAAATACGTGTCTTTCATTCGGGCAAAATCGCCATCATAGGTATCCATGTGGTCGGCTTCGATATTTGTGACCACTGACACTATAGGCTGTAAATGCAGGAAAGACGCATCGCTTTCATCTGCCTCGGCAATCAGATATGACCCTTTACCGAGTCGCGCATTGGTGCCTGCACTGTTAAGCAAGCCTCCGATAACGAAGGTTGGATCAAGGCCTGCTTCGGCGAAAATAGTTGAAATCAAACTTGTTGTAGTGGTTTTTCCGTGGGTGCCGGCCACCGCAATCCCATGGCGAAAACGCATCAGTTCAGCTAGCATTTCAGCACGACGAATAATCGGAATACGATTTTCACGGGCAAACTGAATTTCCGGGTTCTTTTCATTTATCGCACTGGACACCACGATGACATCTGCCGCCTCAACATTGGCATGATTGTGCCCCTGAAAAATGGTCGCACCTAACTGTTGCAGACGTTTGGTCATGCTATTTTGTTGTATATCTGAGCCTGCTACCTGGTAACCCTCATTCAGCAGCACTTCGGCGATTCCGCCCATGCCTGCACCGCCAATACCGATAAAGAAAATGTTTTTCACTTTCTTTTTCTGCGGGTTCTGGAAATCTGGAGCCATTATCATGCGGCAGCCTCCAATGCTAATTCACATTCTCGCACGACATTTTCTGTGGCATCAGGCTTAGCGTGTGCTCGTGCTTGCTGACCTACCGCTAAACATGCTTGTGGATCCTGTAGCCACTGTCTGACCGCTGCACCAAGGTTATCCTCAAGTTGCGCTTGCGGGATCATTAACGCGGCCTGATGACTGACTAACGACATTGCATTTAAGGTCTGATGATCATCTACCGCGTGTGGTAGCGGGACAAAGATCGCAGCGCGGCCCGATACGGCAACTTCGGCGACTGTTAGGGCGCCGGCGCGGCAAATTATCATATCAGCCCAATCATAAGCACTGACCATATCATCAATAAATTCTGTAACCTTCACGTCACCTTCACTATTTTCATAAGCGGCTTCGACTTCCTCGGCATTGCCTTTACCACATTGGTGCCATATCGCTAAGCCATGCAGCTTTTTACATGTTTGTGGCACCGCAATATTCAGCGCCCGGGCGCCCAGACTCCCACCCACTACCAATAAATGCAAAGGTGTATTGGCAACTTTTTTATGACCAGTTGACATAAAGGCTTTACGCACGGGGTTACCCACCGTGACGCAACGTTCTGGTGCATAAGCAAAGTCAGACTTGGCTTCTTCAAAACCGAGCAATGCCTTCCTGGCCAGTCTTCCTAACAATTTATTGGTCATTCCTGCTTTCGCATTTTGTTCGTGAATGAGCAGTGGTTTACCTGCTAACCAGGCTGCTATCCCTCCAGGTCCACTCGCATAACCACCAAAGCCGACGACAATGTCAGGCGACACTTCTTTCACGATTTTTCGTGCTGCGAAAACGCTCCCTATGAGGGCCAAAGCGCCGTTGAATCGGCTCATCAGTCCCTTTCCTCTTAATCCTTTCACGTTAACAAAATGAATAGGAAAGCCATTTGCAGGCACAACTTGCGCTTCCATTCTGTCTTTGGTGCCTAACCATTCTATCTGCCAGCCTTTCTCCTGTAGCGCTTGTGCCACAGCGAGGGCAGGAAACACGTGTCCGCCGGTACCGCCTGCCATAATTAAACACGTTTTACTCATAAGCGGCTTCCTTAGACACAGAAGACAATGTAGCGTTTAATTTTTGCCTGGCCTCTTTTTGTTGCTGACGACGTTCAGCTTTTGCTTTAACTTTTCTGTCGAGTGCTTGTACGCCCTCAATACGCAATTCAAAGTCGATCCTCAATAAAAGTGCGGTCGCAACAGTCATCACGATAATACTCGAACCACCGTAACTCACTAACGGTAACGTTAACCCTTTAGTGGGCAAAATGCCGGCACTGGCCCCAATATTAACGGCAGTCTGAAAACTGAACCACAAGCCTACACTGTACGCCAGGTAACCTTCAAATGGACGCTGTCTTAATAAGGCTTTGTTACCGATTTGCAGCGCTCGCATTACTAACCAGAAGGTCAGCATCAGCACCGCGATAACCCCAATAAAGCCCAATTCTTCAGCGAGTATTGCCATCACAAAGTCATTATGAGCCTCAGGAAGGAATTCAAGTTTTTGCAGGCTGTTGCCTAGCCCCTGACCAAACCAATTACCGCGACCATATGCCATCAGTGACTGTGTTAGCTGGTAACCGGAACCGAAGGGATCAGCCCAGGGATCAAGAAACGATGTGACCCGGCGCAAACGATACTCTTCAAATACAATCAACGCGACTACTGCCATCAAACCTACAAAAACTAAGGCAAAAAACTGCCATAATTTGGCCCCGGCTAAAAATAACAAGCCAATGGTCGTCGCGAACATCACCACTACCGTTCCCAAGTCGGGTTGCGCAAGAAGCAATATAGCTAATACGAAAAATACCACCAATGGCTTGATGAAACCTTTCAGGTTCTCAGTGACTTCTTCGTAGCGACGCACGAGATAGCCGGCCAGATAAGCAAAGAAAAACAACTTGGCAGGTTCTGCAGCTTGAATTGTGATAGGTCCAATGACCAACCAGCGGGTACTTCCATTCACATTCCGCCCGATCAATAAAACTGCGACCAGCAAGCCAATCGCCAATAGCAATAAATAGGGATTGGTAATACGCCAAAAATGCATGGGTAGTTGCAACACAACCATCGCCGCAATAAGTGCGATAATTAGATAAATGCCATGTTTTACCGCAATGTAAAATGGCGCATCATAAAGTTTTGCGGAAACCGGCATCGAGGCCGAGGTAACGATAATCAAGCCAATAGTCATCAATGACAGGGCAACGATAACCAATCCCACGTCATAGGGGGCATGACTTTCATTGGCACCATGACGTGCATTGAATAAGGTAACCAGGCTGCGTGCTGTCTCGCTCATGCCACCACCTTCTGGATTGAATCGGCATACACCCGCGCCCTGTGCTCATAATTGTCAAACATGTCCAGGCTTGCACAGGCTGGCGATAGCAGCACGATATCATCTTGACTGGCGAGCTCATAAGCCCGTTTAACGGCATCGAACATGGTTTCAACATATTGTGAATTGGCGCTCAGCGCTGCGATGTCTCGTCCATCTTTTCCCAGTGCAATGACATAATCAACAAACTGCTTGATAGCGGGCTGCAATACAGACAGGTCAGCTCCTTTGCCGTCACCGCCGGCAATGAGAATTAACTTTCCGCTTTTGAATTTGCCGATACCAACTATAGCGGCTTCAGTCGCGCCGACGTTGGTTGCTTTGGAATCGTCAATCCAACTGATGCCGTTGTGCAATGCGATCTGTGTACAGCGATGCGGAGCCGGAATAAAACTATAAACCGCCTCGGCAGCTTCATCTCGAGGTAAGCCCAATGCTTTAGCCATTCCCAGAGCTGCCTGGACATTCAGAATATTATGCGCACCTACCAATGGAAGTTTAGCAATTTCAAGCAAAGGCTCGGCTTCATAGGTTATCCAGCCATCCGCCACGGAAAAGCCCTGGGCACTTGCGTCTGTACCTATGGTAGTGACTGGAATACGGCTATCAATCGGGTAGGTTTCAGGGTGACCGCGCCATACAACGGCTTGTTTACAATGGGTAAAAATTTTCTGCTTGGCTTGCAGATATGCCGACATGGTTTTATGTCGATCCAAATGGTCATCCGTTAAATTTAGTAACGCGGCAGCGTCTAATTTAAGTGACGAGGTTGATTCAAGCTGAAAGCTGGATAACTCCAACACAACACAGTCGAATGGTTCCTGCGCAATTTCTAATACGGGTTTTCCCACATTACCTGCGGCTATTGAATTCATTCCGCATCTTTTTAATATGTGGGTCAGTAAAAGGGTGACAGTAGTTTTCCCGTTTGAACCGGTAATACCGACAAGTTTACTCGGCGATATGCGTGCAAATAACTCGACGTCACCAACGATTTCAACCCCAGCTTCACGAGCATCATGGATGGCAGGATGTGAAAGATCGACACCTGGGCTTACTACCAGCACATCTATCTTTTTCCAGTAATCAAAAGAAGGAGTACCTAGTTCGACAGGTTCTTCGATATCTGCCGGAACCGCTATATTCTCTCGCGTATCCCACACTTTAAGCTGCGCAACAAATTGACGTAAAAAACGCAACGTTGCCTGACCGGTTTTACCCAGCCCTGCCACGACTACTTTTTTATTTGCCAATTCGTCTATCATTAAATATCTACCGTAGTTTAAGCGTTGCTAAACCCACTAACACCAAAATTAACGACATGATCCAAAAGCGCACAATTACCCTGGGTTCAGGCCAGCCTTTCAATTCAAAATGGTGATGGATAGGTGCCATTCTAAAAATACGTTTGCCGCGCAGTTTGAATGATCCCACCTGTAAAATTACTGACAGCGTTTCCATCACGAATACACCGCCCATTATGAAAAGCACGATTTCCTGGCGCACCAACACGGCTAAAATCCCTAACGTGCCGCCTAATGCCAGAGAACCTACATCGCCCATAAATACTTGCGCCGGATAGGTGTTGAACCA
The DNA here is from genome assembly GCA_964601635.1 of uncultured Alteromonas sp. Taxonomy (GTDB): domain Bacteria; phylum Pseudomonadota; class Gammaproteobacteria; order Enterobacterales; family Alteromonadaceae; genus Alteromonas. The sequence goes on from CAZROH010000025.1 coordinate 18,131, forward strand.
CAGAAACCCCAACCCTGCTCCCACAATTGCGGTACACACAATGACTAATTCGCTGGTCATTGGAATGTGTGGAATATTCAAATAAGTTGAAAAATTCACGTGCCCTGTCACATAGGCAAAAATAGCAAATGCGCCGGCGACCAGAATAGTAGGAACGATCGCCAAGCCATCCAGACCGTCAGTCAAATTGACCGCATTACTGGTACCCACGAGCGCAAAGTACACTATGACTAAGTAAAAAAGCCCTAGTTGCGGCATAACATTTTTGAAAAAAGGTACCAGCAACCCCGTTTCCGCAGGTAACTCGGCAGAACTGTACAAATAAAAGGCCACGCCTAATGCGATAATTGATTGCCAAAAATACTTCCAACGGGCAATGAGACCTTTGGGGTCTTTGCGAATGACTTTTCGGTAGTCATCAATAAAACCGATGATGCCATACCCAATGACCACACTTAGCGTTACCAAAACGTACCGGTTAGTTAAATCTGCCCACAACAATACGCTGGTCACAATGGCTGATAAGATCAGCAGCCCCCCCATCGTTGGCGTGCCGGCTTTGGATAGGTGACTTTGTGGGCCGTCATCGCGCACGGTTTGACCTATTTGCATACGTTGTAACGCTCGGATCATTTTCGGACCGATGATAATAGCGATAAGTAACGCCGTCAGAGTGCTCAATATTGCCCGCATGGTCAGGTAAGAAAATACATTAAATCCTGACGCATATTGCGTTAGCCAGTCGGCTAGCCAAATTAGCATGCGATGCGCTCCCGACGGCGATTAAGCTTTCCCACAGGGGATTCCTCAATGGCTTTAACCACACGTTCCATACGAGAACTTCGTGAGCCTTTTACCAGAATAGAGATATCTCGATGCTCAAATGACAGGGTGTTCTCCAGATTATCAATTAAGCTTTCGATGTCGCTGAAATGATAACCATTAGCTCCAAACACCGCGCTGGCACACTGGCTTAGTACGCCTAAGGTTACGATGGTATCAATGCCTTGCTCCAGTGCGTACTGACCTACCTGTTCATGATAGTAACGGGCTTTTTCTCCAAGCTCCGCCATATCGCCAAGAATTAACACGCGCTTGCCTGAAAAGCTGGCTAAAGTATCGATAGCCGCCGACACCGAGGCGACATTTGCATTATATGTATCGTCCAGGAGCCTGACCTGATTCGTGAGCATTTTCACATTCAGTCGGCCTTTCACTTGCGCCATATTAAGCAACCCGTCACGCACATCATCAAGCGTCGCGCCAACTTGTAAGGATAAAGCAGCGGCAACGAGAGCATTACCTACATTATGAATACCCGGGATATTGAGTTGGATAGACACGTGTCCCTGAGGGCAGACCAATTCGAACTCTGCGCAGCCATTTAAGCCAACAGTGATTTCCTGTGCGACAAAATCCGCATCACTTTTTTGTTCTGGCGAAAAGGTGAGTACATTATTAAAACGCAGCTTGCCTTTCCAAAAGTTAGCGAACTGACTGTCTTCATTAATAATGGCCACGCCATTTTCATCCAGCCCTTTAAAGATTTCGCTCTTTGCACGTGCCACCCCCAACAAACTTCCGAACCCTTCAAGGTGGGACGCTGCCGCATTCACTATAGTCGCCACATCCGGCTTGACCAGATCCGTGGTATACGCAATTTCGCCGAGGTGATTCGCACCCAGTTCCATTACCGCAAAATCATGCTCTGGCTTTAAGCGAAGTAATGTTAAGGGCACGCCAATATCGTTGTTAAAGTTACCTTCGGTAGCTAACACATTGCCCCGACGGGATAGAATTGCAGCAGTCATTTCTTTAACCGTGGTTTTACCCGAGCTGCCCGTTATCGCAATGGTTTTTGGATTAACCGCTCGTTTAACCGCGGCGCCTAATTCGCCCAGCGCCAGCTTCGTATCTTTGACTAAAACAACAGGTAGGTCAGTATCAATTTCTTCGCTGGCAATAACCGCGACTGCACCCGCTTCTTTTGCATTTCTGACAAATGCATGACCATTAAAATTGTCGCCTACAAGCGCAAGGTAAACATCCCCCGCCTGCAGCGTGCGGGTGTCGGTGCTGATATTATCAACACTTAAATCTTGCCCCTTGAGTTGGCCGTCTGTTTGTTGGGCAATCCATGACAGCTTTGTTGTTATCATTTGCTGTACTCCTGTTGTAACCGGGCTATAACTGCTCGCTCATTATAATCGGTGCGGTGGTCACCGATTATTTGATAATCTTCGTGGCCTTTTCCAGCAACGACAATCAAGTCGCCAGGTTTGCTTTTGTTTAAACACAAGCGAATGGCCTTTTCTCTGTCTGCTTCTAACACCGCACTTTCAGGCTTCTTTAGCCCTTGTTTGATATGCTCTGCTATAGCAGCTGGACTCTCTGTTCGACTGTTATCTGTCGTAATCACAATATGGTTGGCAAGGCGTTCTGCCACTTCCCCCATCAAGGGGCGTTTGCCTTTATCGCGATCGCCACCACATCCGAATACACACCAAATATCACCCGGTGTATGTTGTCTGGCACTGGTGAGTACTTTTTCAAGTGCATCAGGCGTATGTGCGTAGTCCACCACTACGTTCCCTGAGCTTGAGAAGGGGAAAATTTCCATGCGGCCTGCTACAGGGTGAACTTTGTCCAGCACATTTACAATTTCATCAAAACGCTCACCTTGTGCCAGCAGCGCTGCCACTGCACTAAGCGTATTGTATATGTTAAAAGTACCTAATAGCGGGATCGTCACTTCAGCACTTCCCCAACTGCTCTGCAAAAGAAAACTGCTACCTTCTGCATGATAGTGAACATTTGTGGCAATGCAGTGGCTTTCTGAAGTGAATTGTGAGTCAACTTCGCCCACGCCGGTCCAGATAATTTTTAGGGCTTTGTCTGCCACCCGTTGCCAGTTAAGACTTTCTGGATCTTGTGCGTTTAAAACAATTGAGTGTAACCCTGCTTGTTTGAGTAATTGGCGCTTAGCCTGTGCGTAATCTTCCATGGATGAGTGATAATCCAGGTGATCACGACTTAAATTGGTGAAAACGGCAATGTCGGTTTTAACCTGACTAATACGCCCTTGCACAATGGCATGGGACGACGCTTCAAAGGCCGTTTGCCCTACATCTAACTGAACAAATTCAGCCAGCAAATATTGTATACGGATTGGATCTGGGGTGGTGGTGCCATCTGGCTCAGGCGTGTACTCAGTGGACGGGCCTTCATACAAGCCATGACCTAACGTACCTATCGCTGCGCTGCGCGTACCAAGTAATGATTTTAACTGGGTCGCCAGTTGCACAACTGACGTTTTACCATTGGTGCCGGTTACCGCGATGGTTGACATTTTTAACGCAGGATAATCATAGAAGGCCGCTGCCAACGAAGAAACCATGTCGGGCAGGTTGTATAACGAAATAATAACGCTACTGCCACGCATTTCTAAATGACCGTGCTCAGCTTCATTTTCAGTTTGTGCAAGAATGACCTTGGCCCCGAGGCTAATCGCCTGGGGAATGAAGTCCCGGCCATCCAGAGCATGCCCCTTGATAGCCACAAACGCCAATCGGGTAGTGACTTCACGGCTATCCAGTGTTAGCCCGGATATACGAATATCCGGTGCATCCACGCCAAATTTGGCCATTAACGCCCGGGTACTTTGAACGAATGCACTAACTACCATTGCCCGCTCCTTTTAACCACAGAGTAGAGGTGACTTGACGGTCATCAGGTGGCACGTTCATCAGTTGCAGCGCTCCGCCCATAATTTTTGAAAACACTGGCGCTGCGGTATCGCCTGCGTGATAAAGGTCGCCGCCTGGCTCGTTTATTAATACGACGGTAACCAATCTTGGGTTAGTCAGAGGGGCTAATCCGGCAAAAATATTGACATATTCTTCACCATAACCGCCGGCGACGGCCTTTCGACTTGTTCCAGTCTTGCCTGCCACACGATACCCCTGAACTCTGGCTTTGGTACCCGAGCCATCTTCCTGGGTAACACTCTCCATCATGTTGATGATGGCTTTGGCGTTTTGTTCACTAACCACACGTTCTTCTTGCGGTTTCCAGCTAGTGGTTTGCGGTTTATGCACGATATTGAGGGGGCGCTTAATCCCCCCATTCGCTAATGTCGCATACATACGGGCAAGTTGTGCGGTGGTAACGGAAATGCCATAACCGAAAGACAGCGTTGCTAATTCAAACTCTGACCAACGACTACGCTCATGAAAAATACCGTTGGCCTCACCAGGCATATTGGTGCCGGTATCTGTCATTAATCCGAGGTTATAATAGGTATCCAGAAGGAAGTTTTTGGGAACGGATAATGCCAGTTTAGAAGTGCCCATGTTACTTGAATGCTGGATAATTTCTTCCAGTGACAACTTTCCATAATTACGGAAATCTTTAACCAGACTTCCGCCCAGACGCATCCAGCCCGGCGAGGTATCAATAATATCCCCCACCTTGGTTTGACCAAATTCCAGCGCCGTTAATACCGCCAGTGGTTTCAGCGATGAGCCTGGTTCAAACGCATCGGTTATCACGCGATTTCGCATGCGGTGCGCTGATACATTGTCGCGATCGTTTGGATTAAAAGAAGGCGCGTTTACCATTGCCAGAATATCGCCACTTTGGACATCGACTACCACAGCGGATGCCGAGGTTGCTTTGTAATACAGCATCGCTTCTTTTATTTCACGATAAGCTAACGCCTGGATCCGCTGATCAATAGTCAATTGAACAGTTCCAGCCGCCTCTCCTGCTTCGGACTGCAATATCTCTACTTGACGCCCTTTTGCATCACGACGAATAACGCGTGAGCCTGGTGTGCCGGTTAGCCAGTCGTTATATAACCTTTCCAGCCCTTCAATTCCGTTATCATCTACATCGGTAATACCAATTAATTGTGCAGTCACTTCGCCATTAGGATAATAACGACGGCTTTCCTGACGTAGATAAATCCCCGGAATTTTAAGCTCCTCAACATACTCTGCCATCGCTGGAGAAACCTGGCGTTGCAAATATACAAAGCGACGGGATGGATTACTGACTTTACTGCGTAATGATTCCACATCTTGTCCTAACACCTCCGCAAGGGCTTGCCAGCGACGGTGTTTGGATAACCCACCTTGTTGATGGATGATTTTCGGATCCGCATAAATTGCTCGAACAGGGACGCTCACGGCGAGTTCCACACCATTACGATCGGTAATCAGCCCTCGATAGCTTGGCATATTACGCGTCCGTAGCGTGCGGTTGTCTCCCTGTTGAATCAGGTTATCAGGGGAGATGACCTGGATGTATGCTGCACGAAGAGCTAAACCGGTAAAAACCAGGACAATGGCTAGCAACACTACTACAAAGCGCCAATGCACTAATGATGGCGTCACGTTTTGACGTGCTCCACTGCGCTTATTGTTAGTGCGAATTGCAATTGTCATCAGAAACGTACCACCACTTCTTCATCCACGGTAGGTCGGCGCATGTTTAAGTGCTTTTCGACCAGAGCTTCTATTCGGTTGTGTTCGGTCAGCGCCCGCTGCTCCAACACCAGATTACGCCACTGTACATCCAGAGAATCTTTTTTCTGCATTTGCTGTTCAAGCGCAATAATTTGCTGACGATTATTGTGCGTACTTAGGATCACAGCAAAAGCACTGACTAACACCATCAAATACAACAAAACCCGCAGCTTGTTGCGGGTAAGGTCGCCGATTAAAATCAGCAGTAAATTGAATTTAGTCGAGGATGACTTATCTGTTTTGCTCATAGCTTTTGCGCCACCCTCAGGACTGAACTTCTGGCTCTGACATTTCTGTCAATTTCCTGCTGACTTGGCTTTATCGCCTTTCCAATTCCTTTTAATACTTTGTCAGCATCGATTTCTGCCTGCGTAATAGGAAGGCCCGCAGGCACAGATTTTCCTTTGCTTTGCTCTTTAATGAAGCGTTTTACCAGTCGGTCTTCCAGTGAATGAAATGAAATAACAGCCAACATACCGCCCGACCTTAATACTGACGTAGCTGCTTTTAAACCCTGACGCAATTGATCAAGCTCAGCGTTGATGTAGATGCGGATGCCTTGAAATGCACGCGTCGCTGGATGTTTATATTTGTCTTTAACCGGCACCGCTTCGTCTATTAGTTGTGCCAGCTGAAGAGTACGCTCAATTGGCGTATGCGTGCGCTGGTTGACAATGGCGTGGGCGATGCGTTTACCAAACTTTTCTTCTCCAAACTCTTTTATAACCTGCGCGATATCCTGTTCTTCAGCGCGAGCTAACCACTGCGCCGCACTTTCCCCGCGACTGGTATCCATTCGCATATCCAGAGGCCCATCACGCAGAAAACTGAAACCTCGCTCAGCATCATCTAATTGCGGAGAGGACACGCCTAAATCCATCAGTACGCCATCGATGTGGCCAATCAATGAAAGCTCACTCAATGCCTCAGCCATTTCTGCAAAGGGACGATGGATAATTGTAAAGCGGGGATCATTTTGCAGAAGTTTCGCCGCTTCAATTGCTTGCGGATCACGGTCAAAAGCAATTAAACGACCATCATCAGATAGATGCTTCAGTATGGCGCGCGAATGCCCGCCTCGACCGAATGTGGCATCAACATAAGTCCCGGCCGGATCGATGGCTAGTGCATGGATACACTCATCAAGGAGCACCGATGCGTGTGTGAGGGCGGCACTCATAACGAGAAATCCTGTAATCGTTCGGTAAGTTCAAAATTACCTTCGCGCTCAGCTTCCATATCATTTTCGATTTGGCCAGCCCAGTTATCTGCACTCCAGACTTCAAACTTGTTGAGTTGCCCCACCAGCATGACTTCTTTTTCAAGACCGGCATGCTGACGTAATGGAGAAGGCAGCACAAAGCGCCCGTTTTTGTCCATTTCAGCTTCAGTGGCATAACCAAGTAAGAGACGTTGCATACGACGTTCGGCAGGAACCATACTGGAGAATTTGCTCAGTTTGAGCTCGATTTCTTCCCATTCGGGAAGTGGGTAAAGTAGCAAACAACTTTGTTGCGTATCGATTGTACAGACCAGTTGTCCGTTGCAATCATCAAGCAAAGGCTGACGGTATTTGGTTGGTATTGCCAGCCTACCTTTTGTGTCAAGATTGATTGCGTTAGCGCCGCGGAACATTCCCCTAGCCTTTTATATTGTTGCTGCTGTTTTTTTTCTAGTCTTGTGTGTTCTGGTCTGTAGAACTTTGCTAACCGATCCACAATTTGCCACTTTTACCCACTGATTGACAGTTTAGGTACCACCTTGCCCCACTGTCAAGAAAAAATATCACGTCAAAGCCACGTATTCACTGGGCTTTAACTGTTTATACATACAGTACCAATGGGGAAGTAACTGAATTTGAGTAGAAAAAAGCGCGACGGGACGGTTTGCAGAGGAAAAAATTAAATCGATGACTGCGCTGATTTTAGAGAAATAATTGCAAAAACCATAGAACAATTAATAGAAAGGCGAAAAGTAATCACTTACTTTTCGCCCTTTTCTAACGAACTGATAAAACCAGGTTACTGAGGAGTCGATCCTTCTTGCTGAGCCTGTTCTTGATCAGCACCAATTTGCATATTAACTATTGGGTTATCTAAACTTTTAGAAAGTTCAATCAAACGATTAAGCTGACCAAGCGACATCATCATGGCATAGATAGCGCCCATGAAGCCCGCTTTATGAAGCTCAACCACTTTCGCGTCATCCAGCTCAATTAGCTTTTTCTCGTTAATACTCATCATGCCGGTCACGTTACGCTGAGAACCATCTTTGTAAGTGACGTGAATACGAATAGATTCAAGTAACCCAAGTTCACTCAACTGTTTAACGAAGCGCTGAGTTGTCAATTCGCTATTGGCTAAATCGGCAAGAAACTGCTGGCGATTCTTCAGAAAATCAGATGCTTCGCCTTCCTCGTTGAAAAGAGGTAAGCCGTCTTCTGCGAAAAGTGAGCTGTTTTCGTCAATAAATACGCCTAGTTTCTCACCATCAGGTCTCACATCAAACGGATAACGCAGGATGTTCATTGGTACATGTGGTGTATGCCACTGGCCATCTGACAAATACAAGTTTTGGCCTTGTTCAACGCCCAACATTGCGACAACGTGGTGACGTTCAGTTTTCGGATCTTTAATAATTACAATCGGCATCGCACTTGCCAGGCGGGCAAACTCTTTTATTGACGCCGCTGCAAGGTGAGTATTTTGTGCAAACTCAAAGGTGTGTTGAGACACGACTTTGATGTCTTTGTGTTTTTCTTTATCCAATGGGATGTAGTTAGCTGCCATAATTTATTTCCAATTTCTTTTATCCGGCGAATAACAGGCTGCCAATTCAACCCGCTGAAATGAATACTATCGCCATTTATTTTACTACCGCCAGAATTCGCACTCGCGGATCTGGCGGGCAGTATGGCTTATTTTTTTTCTCAAGTCACGAGGCAGAGTTGTCAAATTTTGCGACAAATAATAAGTGCATCGTATTTCGCTTCATTCTATTGTAGTAACTGCCTGAATCCCTTAGGCTTACCTTATTAAATTGATATGGAGACAAGCTGAGTGAACAAATTATCAACGATTGCTATGGGGCTGTTTTTAACCGGCTCACAGCAAGTTATGGCCACCGCAGATGTCACGGAGCAAGCAAGGGCAATTGCTAAAAATACAGTTATTGTGGATGGCCACATTGACGTGCCTTATCGACTGCGTGAAAAATGGGTTGATGTAACTAAGGCTACCGATGATGGTGATTTTGACTACCCTCGCGCAATTGAAGGTGGTTTAAATGCTCCTTTTATGTCGATTTATGTACCTGCCTCAATGGATGGTTCTGATGCCTCGACGCAACTTGCCCATGAACTGATTGATTCAGTAGAAGCCATTGTAGCCCGCGCTCCTGATAAATTCGCCTTAGCTTATTCTACCGACGATGTCGAAGCACATTTCGAACAAGGACTCATTTCACTCCCTATGGGCATGGAAAATGGTTCACCAATTCAAGGCGACCTGACGAACCTGCGTATATTCTTTGATCGCGGTATTCGCTATATCACGTTGGCGCACTCGCAATCGAATCATATCAGTGATTCTTCTTATGACTTACGTCGCCAATGGAAAGGTTTGAGCCCGTTTGGTAAAACGCTTATCCCGGCAATGAATAACATCGGTATGCTAATTGACATTTCTCATGTCTCTGATGATGCATTTTATCAAACCCTGGAGCTATCAAAAACGCCAGTCATTGCTTCGCACTCTTCACTTCGGAAATTCACTCCGGGCTTCGAGCGCAACATGAACGATGACATGATCAAAGCATTGGCTGATAACGGCGGTGTAATCATGATCAATTTCGGCTCAAGCTTCGTGACCAAAGAAGCGCGTCAGTGGCGTGATGGTCTGGCGAAGGCGCAAAATGCACTCATTGAAAAAGAAGGCAAGGACAGTGAGAAGCTGGCTGACTTTGAGGCTGTCTATCGTAAAGAAAATCCTTATCCATACTCGACTATTGATGAAGTACTTGATCATATTGATCACGTCGTGAAACTAGTGGGTATTGAGCATGTTGGCCTGGGTTCAGACTTTGACGGTGTAGGTGACTCGCTCCCAATCGGTCTTAAAGATGTGTCTTACTTCCCTCATTTGGTTCAAGGTTTACTTAACCGCAACTATAAGGAAGCAGACATTCAGAAAATCTTGAGCGGTAACGTCTTACGCGTGTGGAAACAAGTTGAGGATTATGCCGCAAATCACGGTTAATTTTCGCTTTAATTAATAGACACAAACGTAGACAGCATATTCGTCATTTGTCTGAACAATGGATTAGCTTGCGGTATTGTGCACTTTTCGAGCTTGGTAACAGCATGTTTCTTAAAGTGCATATCCGCTATTGCCCGATGATCGAGCGGTAAATCAGCGTGACAAAGATCATAATCTTCATCAATCAGAAATACCATATGTGCTCCGTTAGTATGGTTAATTAAATCTTCAATTCCACGATAGGGCGTGGTCAGGTCTGCCTGTGAATGCGCCGCAAATAATGGCACTTCAATTTGCTGACCGGCTTCCAGTTTAGCTCGGATATCATAAATTACACTCATCAGCTGTAATCCCGCATAGCCAGAAACCCGTGGATACTTATGAGGATTAGGTCCAGTGGACTCATAATCACCATCAAAAATCCGTGCCAGCCATTTCGTGCCCCAAATTTTTGCCATACTTTCAGCATAATCCGACAGAGCCAGGGCACCGGAGAACAACATGAGTGCATGAACTTGTCTGGGATGGCGTAAATAATAATCGGTAGCAATAGTCGCTCCTGCAGAAAAACCTCCAAGATAAACCTCATCACCGAGCTGTGCGGCTATTTGCATGACCGAGTCTGCATGTTGCCGCCAGCTCTGAACCATATCAGGATCTTCCATTGCCGCATCTGCTTCGCGCAGTCCATGACCTGGCGTTAAAGGCACAATGACATTCAGTCCCTGTGCATGTAGCTTTGCTGCAATAGCACGCATGTAGAAGGGGGAATCACTTAAGCCGTGAAAAAGGACCGCTACTTTATTGGTTTTTTTACCATGATGTATAATGAAGGGCGCATTCCCTTCGTTGCGTAACAGAGGCGAGCAAACGCGAAACTGATTTAATTCTGGATCGCGACACGAAGACACTTTTCCCAACTGCAGTTGGTAATGCGCCGCAAATTTATCAAAAGCACCATCAATGGGCTCTGGCAACTGTTTTGCAAAGACACCATTAATGAAAAAAACACAAAGCCATAATATGCGCATTCAAAGCCCTTCAACTAAATAAGTCCAAAAATCAAGACTGTAAAGCATTACGTATACTTTCTTATCCCTAACTATTAACCTTCATGCTATCACATCAATTTTTTAACGCTAGGATTAAAGCGACTCTCACCAAGGTGTAATCATCCGGCGTCCAGAGCGAGTTCAAGCTCAACACGTAGGCCTGCTGATACATTATGGTAAGTGGGAATTAATCTGCAATTGAAAAAGGCAAAGCAATTCGAAAGGTTGTGACGCAAAGCCTCCGGTCTACTGCCTGCATCTGCAAAATGCAGAGGCTACGATAGCGGGGTTACCAATGATAGGAACTGCTTTATTTGCAGGTAGTGTTGCATCGAAGCAGATTCAATCAAGGTACACTTTTTCAGTCAACAAAAAGTAACGTTTAACTTTGTAATTTTACTGATGACTTAAGGACTGTAACAATGATTATCCTGGTTGGAGGAGAGAAAGGCGGTAGTGGCAAGAGTTGTCTTGCACAAAATATCGCGGTATATCTTCGAAAAGAAAAAAACGCCAATGTTTTGATGGTGGATTGCGACCCCCAACGCACCACTTCTGACTGGATTCAAGAACGTAAAGCTGACGACTCGCTACCCGATATAAATTGCATTCAATTATATGGAAAAATCCGCAATGAGTTGATCAGTTTGAATCGTCATTATGATTATACTGTGATTGATTGTGGCGGACAGGATAACCTTGCTTTACGATCTTCCATGTCTGTCGCTGACCACGTACTCATTCCGCTTCGCCCCAAAAGACGCGACTTGAAAACGGTGCCCCATATGGAAGACATCATTACCACCTGTCGTATGGTAAATCCAAAACTGAACGCAGCATTTGTTATTACGCAATGCCCCTCGCTGCCTTCATTAACCAGCCGCATATTAGAAGCAAAAGAAGTATGTCGATCGTTCGATGTATCAGTACTGAATTCGGTCACCTTCAGTCGCAATGTCTATGATGATTCAGAGGAATCCGGGCGCTCAGTTATAGAAAGTGAGCCTAATGGGAAAGCCGCTATCGAAATTCGAAGCATATTAGATGAAATACTAGCCCGAGCGAAGGACACCCAGTATGAGCCTGTGCAGCCTACGAAAGTCTCAGCCATCAGCTAAACCTGTTTGTGTGTCAGTGAATGACTTTATCAACCAGGCGATCGATTATGCAAATGGAGAACGCGCATTTATCCAGCATGGACGCATTGGAGGTACCCTTGTAGCCGGCGGTAAAGCAGACCCTTTAGGCAAACACAAAAAGCACGCTACATTCAGTTTATCAGAAGAAGCGATAGCACAGTTAAGTACATTGTCGGAGCGAACTGGTATTTCCAGGTCTCGACTAATTCGCATTTTGATTGATCAACAGTTGCAAACGGGAAGTGACAGTAAGTTAATTCAAAGTAACGTACTGTAATACGAGAAAGCGTTGCCCATTTCTCCCTGCAAGGTGATGTGGCAGAGGCATAGTCGAATTTTTGTTTATTTGGCTAACTGAAAAATAAAAGTCGCCCAATTCTGCTTAAAACTAGAACCGCCCCTGACAGGTAATTTAAAAAAGAGGAAGGCGCGTAACAAAAAGTGTTAGACAATGACCAACGAGGTTATATACTTTGTTTTAAACTGGCGATTTTATGCTCAACTGCAGAATAATTAGATAAGGGATTAGCGAAGGATTTTCCGCCACTGAGGACGATATCAGGTAAGACAGGCTAAGCGCACCTAACGGTCGCCATGTTTTTTATTGACAAAGATGCTTACCCGACGACAGAAATCCAGTTGCATTTGTGAAAAGATTCTTTCTCACTTGGAATAAGTATGTACATGCGCTTAATTGGGTGCATTTTATGCGCTGTCAGCTTTATAACAGAGGCCAAGTCTGATGCAATTCGAGTAATTACGTCAGCGCAAACTAAAGAACAGCTGCAATCAATAGTTGCTTATCAGGACGCAGGTCGTCTTGCGCAAGCTGAATCCCTTTCTTTACTCTTACTTGAGCGCGCACGTAGCGAAAATAATGATATTGACGCTGCCGCTGCATTTCACGAACTTGGCCACATTTCCATTTTGCAGAACAAATACAATTTGGCGCGCAAGGCATTTAACAATGCCCTGGAAATTTTCACTCGCGAAGCATTAATTGAACAAATTGCCGTCATACTGGCCGACATTGGTACGAGTTATCGTTACCAGTCAGAGTATAACAAAGCGCTCAATTTTCATTATCGTGCATTGTCTCTCTTTCAGACCGAAGAAAATAAACTCGGGATAGCAGATCAACAGTTAAATATTGGAATTGTGTTAAAAGAATTGGGTCAATTTGAACCTGCATTAGATTCTTTCAAACGCGCACTGACTGACCTCCGGCAACAGAATCGACTGGACTCGGTCAGTCAGACACTTTCACATATTGGCGACATTTACTTAGACATGGCTCAATACGAAAACGCGCTCATGTATATGCAAGATGCGTTAGCAATCAGCGAACAAACGCAAACCAGTCATCGTATTGCTAAGAACCACACCAAGCTGGGCAATGTCTATCTTAAGTTAGGTCAGTACGAACAAGCTCAATCCAATCTTAAAAAAGCGTTACAGATATTTTCCGAATTAGACGCTCCCCGTGATCATGGCTCAGCATTGACCATATTAGGTCAGGTAGAAATAGCCAGGGGGAACACCGAAGCCGGCTTGAGTTACCTTAACGAAGCGTTAGCCAGAGCCACCAAAGACTCATTTCCAAAATTAAAATCCGACGCCCAGCTGGCACTGGCAGAGGCGTTTTTAACATTGCATAACGATGAAATGGCCTTGATACACGCCTTACGCGGGGTGGAGGATGCGCAAAAGCGTAACGAACTAAATACGCAGACGCAATTTCTACAGGTTATTGTTGACGTGTACGTGGCTCAGCAAAATTACGAAAAAGCATTCAGCGCGCTGTCGCAAAAAAACCAAATTGTGTCAAAAATCATGAGTGAAAACAGCGCGATGTCGGTGGCACAAATGCAGTCTGAAATTGAAGTTGAGCGACAAGCTCAATCGATTGAGATGTTACGCAAGAACAAGGCTATTGCCTTGGCGCGTGCTGAGCAAACCAACTTACGAACAACGCTGGCGCTTGGTAGCCTGACTGCGACTTTGTTGTTTATCTTCTTATTGTGGAGCCGTTACAATCAACGACGGCAAAATATTTACCTGCAGCAAGAAGTACGCAAGCGTACACAGGAACTAGTACAAAAAAACAAGGAACTAGGCGAGGCCTACAGAACGCTTGAACAGGTCAGCTTGCGTGATCGACTCACTGGGTTATATAACCGGCACTATTTAGAAGCTCAGTTGCCGGGCGAAATTCAGCGTTGCCAACACAGTTTCGCTACAGCGAAGCCAACTGAAGAAATCAAAGATGCCGATTTGCTTTGCTTTTTAATTGATATCGATAACTTCAAAAAAATTAACGATGACAATGGCCATGTGGCTGGTGATAATTTCCTGGTCCAATTTACCGAAGTGATCCATGACGTTTTCAGGCAAACCGACTTACTTATTCGTTGGGGTGGTGAAGAGTTTTTAGTGATCTGTCGCCATGCAAATCGTGACGAAATGTGCATGCTTGCAGAACGTTTCAGAACCGCAGTGGCCGAAAGGGTATTTGAACTAAACGACAATAAATCCATCCGGGCCAGTTGCAGCATCGGCTTTTGCTCAATGCCGCTTTTTACTAAATCACCCTATCGCGTCAATTGGCAGAAAACGTTTTTGATTATGGATTATTGTCTTTATGCCGCTAAGGCTTCAGGTAAGAATTGCTGGGTGGGAGCAATGTATGCCTCAGATGAGGAAGTGGATGAAACCTCGCTTTCTCCGCTAGCGAAAAAATTTGAACTCAAAACGGTTGGCCTGGCCACCTCATTAAACAATCTGGCCAGCATAAACTGGCCAGACGAAAATTAACGCCTGCCACCAACAAGATCAAACCCCTGTTTTAATATCTTCCATATGATATTTATCAATCAGGGAATAAAGCGTCGGTCGCGTCACCCCTAATAATTCCGCGGTCTTCGACATGTTTTTATCTGCAGCCTGATAGGCTTTTCTGATGGCGCGACTTTCAGCCTGCTCTCTAACTTCACGGAGGTTGAGCGTTTCTGGCTCACGCTCATCACTTCCGGCTATCAGTCCCAAATCTTCTGCCTGAACTACGCTACTCTCAGCCATAATAACCGCAGATTTAAGCTTGTTTTGCAGTTCGCGAATATTACCTGGCCAGCTATGTGTCATCATGGCCTGAATGGCACTTTCTGAAAATGACTTGGCTTTCGCATTGAACTCTTCCCGGTATTGATTGAGAAAAGTACGCGCAAGTAATAACACATCCTGTTCACGTTCGCGCAGTGGCGGTATAAAGATTGGTATTTCCCCAATGCGATAATACAAATCTTCACGAAAGCTTTCTTCTTTTACCATGTTCTGCAAGTCACGGTGAGTCGCACAGATCACACGTATATCCACCGGGATCTCATTTCTTCCCCCTACCCGTTCAATGACTCGCTCTTGTAAAAAACGCAGCATTTTCGCTTGAAGGCCAATGGGCATATCGCCTATTTCATCCAAAAACAGCGTGCCTCCTTGTGCCATCTCTATTTTCCCCAGGGTCGTTTTATTTGCACCGGTGAATGCGCCCTTTTCATAACCAAAGAGTTCACTTTCAAGCAGGTTTTCCGGGATAGATGCACAATTTATCGCAACAAAAGGTTTATCTTTACGAGGGCTATGCTCATGAATGCTCCGAGCAAAAACTTCTTTACCCGTACCACTTTCACCCAACAGTAAGGTGCTGACATCAGTGCCAGCAATTTTTTCCGCTCTGCGGGTCACCTGCAGTATTTTTTCGCTGTTGCCGATAATACGTCCCATTCCGGGTCGGGCTTTAGCCAATACCCTGTTTTCGTGTTCAAGGTTAGCAAGATTGAGGGCTCGTTGAACCAACAGCTTAATCGTATCGGAATCAATTGGCTTTTGGTAGAAGTCATAAGCGCCAATATCAATGGCCTTCAGTGCATTCTCTTTATCATTATTTCCTGTCACCACAATGACTTTTGTTCGCGGTGCCAGGGCCACGATTTCTTCTAATGTTTTTAAACCTTCGGATGCATTCGCGGGGTCCGGGGGTAAGCCTAAATCAAGCGTTACCACTTTAGGTTCATGCCGACGCAGCTGCGCAATGGCCGAGGCCCGATCATCAGCAAAAACGACATTGTAATCTGTAAAGCTCCATTTCAACTGCTTTTGGATGCCTAAATCATCGTCTACTACAAGAATGGTATTCTTCGTCATCCGTTTTATCCGTGTTGTTATTATAAAAAGTAAACAGGGCTTAGTTTAATCTAAAGGGAAGGCTAAGGTAAAACAGGTTCCTTCACCTACCTCGCTGGTGACGAATAACTTGCCACCAATCGATTCCATATAATTTTTGGCATCGTAGGCACCAATTCCCATTCCAGCATTTCCTTTTGTGGTATCAAACGGTTTAAACAAACGTTGTTCAATGAATGTTTTATCCATACCACAGCCGGTATCTTCAATTTTTACCAACTGCCGATTTTTTTCTCGATCCAGTTCTAGCCGAACCTTGACGGTTCCATTATCCAGGGTGGCCTGCTGTGCATTACTAATAATATGGTATACAACATTAGCAAATTTCTCCGGATCAACCACCACAGCCGCCTCTTCCGTAATTTCAATTGATGGTAAAGGTAACGTTTGCTGACATTTGTTATTTATTACCGAGGAAATGATCGAAGATAAGGTTTCAGCAGAGTCTTTACCGACTTTATCAACTTTTTTCTCCGTAAGCTGACGCAACATTTTATCCATTCGCGCTTTGGTATAATGCAAAGTTTCGAATGTGTCTTCAATAAATTCCGGATTATTTTTATGTTGCTCGGCGTTGCAGAGGATCAGGTCTATTTGCGCTAAGACGTTTTTTAAATCGTGCAGTACAAAAGCAGACATCCGGCTAAACGCGGCAAACTGAGCATTTTCTGCCACGGTCATGGCAGCTTCATTATGCAAAATATAGGTTGCCACCTGGTCAGTTACCGCAGTCAGGTAGTCCCGCACTTCCCAGTTAAGAGTAACTTCTTCCCCTTCACCGGCTGAAAGTAATGCAAAGCCCCAAACTTCATCGGCTTTAAAAATTGGCAGCGCTAATTGAAAACGACACTCTTTAAGTGCTTCCCGGTCTAATTGTAAGTCTATATAATTAAAAGGCTTATATTGAAATTCGTCAAAATCTATTAACCAGGAAGTTTTATTACAATACTGGGTCAGCTGACGGATCAATTTCATTTCTGCAGCATTAAGTTTATCTGCATTGCAGTACGCCAGTTCTTCCACATCAACCGTGAAGACTTTTACCAGCACACCTTCGTCATAGTTGATGGCCCCTAAAAAGCCATTGAGTGCGTTAGAATACACCTCAGACAAACTGGATGTTTCGCTTGAAAGTGCCTGCGTAAGTTTGACCCACTCTACGCGATAATCGAATTGGTTAGCAAAAAAGTGTTTGGTAATGAAGACTTTGATTTTGGTACGAAAGCTATTCGACAAAATCAGTGTTGCCAGCAGCATCAGTGACATCACGATCAGTACAATTTGTACTGTGGCTCCCCAGCTACCGCCAAAATAATTAATCGCATAGCCGATTAACGCCATGCAAAACAGGTAGATCCCCGCCACTAACAGCAGTGACGAGTGCAATACCACATCGCGGGAAATGAAAATATCAATCCCCCAATGCTTGATTCGACGCATGGCGATGACCAACAATGGCGTCAGCAGCAGATAAATGTATCCCCGCGCAGCGATATAGCCAATTTCCACCTGATTTACCATAGTGGCATTGGTGTACATCACAAACTCAAATAAATGCGCCGTGCCCAGGTAGAGCACCAGCGGTTTATAGGTCCATTGATTTGAGCCCGCCTGCCGGTACATCACTTCCAGCAAAATCAGTATTTCTAACGAAATTACTGTCAGCATAAAGAAATACCAGGAGTCTGCAACTGGCATAAAGGTGGGTACGAGTAAGGTGACTGCAGGAGGAAGCAGAATGAAAAATGTGGCAGGGCGCGTCAGCACCTGCCAAATATTTTCAAAATCATTACGAAGACAGCTGGCGATAAACAACAGCCAAACGAATTTCTTTATTGCATCAGCAGTGAATAAGTAATTTAAGTCTAACGGTCCTGCGATCACACTGACAAAGCCGAGTGACCACAACATGGTTACCATGGTGCCTAATACGAGTAAATGTTTTGCCAACCCTGACTTGCGAACGGTCAGCAACAGCAACATCACCATCATATAAGCTAAAAAACTTAGCCCATAGCCGATATCCGCTATCATCCTTCTCTCCTGCTACCTTAAGTAGTGCCCCGGTCTTATCGCTTTTTAATGACGAGACTACCTATTGAGTAGCCCGCTCCGAATGAACACACAACACCAATATCACCTTCGACTAAATCTTCATGATTCAGTGCAAACGCAATTATAGAACCCGCAGAAGCCGTATTGGCATATTTATCCAGTACAATCGGGGCTTCTTCTGCAGTCGCATCACGGCCGAGCAATTTTTTGCTGATTAGGGTATTCATATTTATATTGG
>CAZROH010000026.1:0-34777 GCA_964601635.1 uncultured Alteromonas sp.
AGGCTGATATCTATTTCAATGGTTACACAGACGGTATCCAATACACGCCTTTAGTGCAGGCATTTGTGATAGACCATTCGAAAAATGGAAAACGTGCGTTAGGGACGACTCAAAGTGGCATGATTTTCATGTACGACAGTACCGACAAAAGTTTGTTTAAAGTGCCGACTGACGCCAATGGTGTGCCAATGTTAAATGCTGCTAGTGTGGCAATGAACAAAACAGCTACCAAAGCCGCCGGGGTCACAGATTTCGACAATGACGGCGTGCAAACACCTGCGGTTTGGGATATTCGTTCTAACAACATTACACCATTAGAAGATCCAAGTAATGGCACGTGCACGCTTGGCGGCTCTTCAGGGGTCGGGTCTGCTTCCATTTGGGATATGGCCGATGACGGTAATACAGTCGTGGGTAACGTGCGCAGACCCCAAAATGAAGAAGTCGGTGCAGTTTGCGCAGACGGCGAGGGAGCCAAAAGTGTAGGGGTGCCTGCCATCTGGAAAAAAGGCAAAATTGAGATTTTAGATACGAAACTAAATCGCGACACAGCGTGGCTTCGGGCAGACCGGATCTCTGGTAATGGCGAAACGGTTACCGGTATGACAAATGGATTTGGACAGCTAGCCTGGGTAAACGGCGAGTTGCGCGACACGTATACCGAATTCGGTGCATCGAATAGTTCTGTTATATCTGCGGACGGCCGTTATGTTGCATTTAATGCATTGGATCTGAACAGCCGTTTCCGTGCGGCTAAAGGTGTTGAAATTTGGGATACCCAAACCGATACACTGGAAAATATTGGTAGCTTACGCTGGTGTGACGATGTGGCCTATATCTCTCGCTTCAGAAACTATTGTGAACTTGGCTTTGATCATGAATCTCTTGTATCTGCAGGAGCTGGGGTACCCAGTGTGACCGTGCTGGATGCCAATGATGATCTCAGCGTGATTTTGGTTCGTGCAGGGGGCTTGTTGTCAGGCGGTTTTACCGGTGGGATCTATATTAAGGATCTAGGCTGGATGAGTTTAGGCGAGTTCTTTGGCAGACAAGGTGTCGTCGAAGCTTCGCAAATTTTAGTCGATAACCCGTTTGGCATAAGTGCCAATGGCTCAGAGTTGTTTGGTGGCTTGGCGGGAGCGCAAGTTACCTTTGACATCGACATGAATAAAGCATTTGTTTGTGAAAATGGTGTTGATATTGAACTTAGCTTCCCGAAACAAGTCGTGGAGTCAGTTAAAAAAGGCGCTGAATTTGGACGTTGTGCGCACTTAAACGACAAGTACTAAACTGGTAATGCGTTAAAATAAATGGCTCCTTTGCGGGCCATTTTTTTTGCGTTGTGCGAATGTGTGGATCTTATCGCAGTGCTACGTGCCACGATAAATTTATCGGAACCTAACGCATTAGCAAAAGCTGAGAGCAGAATAATCTTTTATGCTTTTGAGATGCCAAAGAGAATTGGGTCTTCATTTAAGCTACAGGATTAAGGCTTAGTGAGGGGAGAACACCATCGGTACTCTTCTGTGAGTCAACTCGTAACAACAATTAACAGATTACGGCCACATTTCAGCTATAACGTACCTAAATCAATCAGGCAGTGAAAAATTAAGCTCATTCTTCAGCTTTATAGAATTCCCTTTAAATCTTGCATTAAAATAAAATAGATTTACCCTTTTATCTTAGTAATTATCAGGTGACAGAAGAATGTCACTACATTTCGTTAACCTAAAGTTGGCGCACTAATAGAATGCAAATTAATTTTAATAACAGTTTCAACTTAGAGGCAGCTCTGGACATTTACCGACAAGATCGACGTGGTAGGTTTACGGACGTACTCGCAACAGAAAATGCCACGGCAATCCACTCAGACTTAAAAGCGCTGGATTATGATTTAGCGCTTATCCATGAGAACCAGTATATGTCTATCAGCCCTCAAGAGTGGGCTCAATTTGATCAACAAACAAAGCAACATTACATAGTGAAGTCGAACAATTATGCCTCAAGAGGAGAGGGCTTTATCTATGGCAGAAAAGATCTGTCTGCCGCTAAATGTGGTGTGCAAACGTTAGATGAACTTACCCAATGGTTGAATAGTGAGGCGGTACTTTCATGGGTGAGAAAGTTAAGTGGTTATGAAGATATTGTTGCTGCAAGCGCCCAAGCTACGCGCTATGTTCCCGGGCAATTCCTGACCCGCCATAAAGATGTTCATCACAGTGAGCAGCGACGTGTAGCATATGTACTTAACTTTACCGAAAGCTGGCACCCTGATTGGGGAGGCTTGCTTCAGTTTTACGAGAGTAACGGAACTCCCAGAGACAGTTGGGCACCCGGATTCAATGCTTTGAGTTTATTTGATGTCGAGCATGTCCACGGGGTAACTTACATAACCCCTTTTGCTCTCAACCCCAGGTTATCAGTGACAGGTTGGTTTCGCGCAACCCCAGTTTAAAGGAGTTACGACCAGGAGGTACGCGTCTTCCTGGTCGTGTTCAGGTTTTATTCGCCTTTGGAGTCCTGACCTTTTGACTGATACTCTGAATACTCGACCATAGTGATAAGTTGGTCGTTATTAGTGTCTACACGACTAAATTCTTCGACTAAACCGCTACGTGCCGCTTCTGACTTTGATACTTCTCCATTTCTGTCAGTATCCATCATATCGAACTCGCTGGACGCGATAAGTTCATCGTCTGATTTTGGCATAAACTCTTCGGTATTCTTAAGTTCATTATCGTCATCGCGATTCATATTATCGCGCACAGTGTCAGTATTTCCTAGCTCTTCCCTGTTGTCATCTTGTTCTAATTCGACAGCCGCCGCAGTCTGAATATCTTCGTTAAACACTTCCGGCGTAGTCGTCAGATAGTCATTAAACTCATTCACACTAATACGCTTGTTTAAGTCCACATCCATTTTTTCAAAATAACTGGCGATGGCATGGCTCTCTGTTTCCCGTTCCGTGAGATAACCGTTCTGGTCTTCGTCAAGCTCCGCAAAATTGGTATCAATTTTTATGTTTTCTTCTGCGGGGGTGCATGCGGTGATGGCAGTACTTACAGCAATTGCTGTGATTAACTTTTTCATCATGATCTCCTTGGCTTCCTTAATATTAGGTAGAATTCAGTCTTCAGCTTCCCCATTGATATGCATCAGCTAAGCCAATCAATAATAGTTATAACTTACATATATTTAGATAAAAAAGAGGACTAAAGGGCTGGTTAAAAGTTACTTTTAAGCAACGCAATGTCTGAAAATTATACAAAGTATTCACATAGACGTGAGCGGAATATAGAGCCGGCGATTTTTTCAAATTAGATAAATATTCTTTGTGGGGAGATAACTTGCGGGTTTATTACGACCATTTATCTCAATTTTTTTGCGACGAAATCAGTCCATACCGTTTAACTCAAAAAGTCTGCGATTGACGGAAATAAACTTTTTACATTCCCGTTGCGACTTATAGTTAACACACGGGATTTACTTGTAAGAAACTATTCATGGATATTACTCGCTCTGCCATCAAAAATGCATCAGGGGTAACAATTGTTGTAGCGATTATCGCAGCGCTCGGCCTGTACAGTTTATTTAAGCTGCCTATACAGCTTTTTCCCGATATCGAGCGTCCTCAAATATCCATTCAAACCAGTTGGCGGGCGGCGTCGCCAGAAGAGATCGAATCTGAAATTCTGGAACCACAAGAAGAAGTACTGCAGGGAATTGCAGGGCTCCGCAGTATGTCAGCGTGGGCGAATCAGGGAAATGCCTGGATCAACCTTGAATTTGATCTTGATACAGATATGCAAAAAACGTTAATTGAAGTGGTAAGCCGGATGAACCGCGTGCCGCCACTCCCAAGAGACGCGCTTTCCCCGAATATTAGCCTGGGTGGCGGAGGTGGCGACGCTCCAGCGTTAACCTACTTTTTTTTGCAGAAGTTGCCTGGCAATCCAAATGAAATTAATCATTACGTTACTTATTTTGATGATGAAATAAAGCCGCAACTAGAAGCTATACCCGGTGTATCCAGTGCTCAAATGCAAAGTGGAGTTGGCGGTGAGGAAGAGTTTCAAATTGTATTTGACCCCTATAAAGCTGCTGAATTTGGCATAGATTTAACGCAAATTACCGGTTACCTGGGCAGTGCGACAGATGTATCAGGCGGATTTGTCGAAGTTGGCCGAAGACGCTATACGCTGCGCTTTGAAGGAAAGTATGAGCCCCAAAAAATGGGCGATATGATTTTAGAGTGGCGAAATGGCAGCCCCATCCATCTTCGTGACATCGCTGATATTCGAATTCAACGTGCTGACGATGACAGCATGAGTATTCAAAATGGTAATCCTGCTATCTCCATACGAATTAGTCGAGAAAATGATGCCAATGTATTAGCGACATTGCTGGCAGTGAAAGACAAGGTGGAGGACATTAATCGGACAATGTTGGCAGATGAAAAACTGACCATGGTGCAATCATTTGATGCCTCCGTATTTATCTATCGCGCCATTAATCTGGTCACCAGTAATTTGTTTATCGGGGTGTTGCTGGCGGTGGGGGTGTTATGGATGTTTCTGCGCCAGCTGCGCGCCACATTAATTGTGGCTATGGCGATCCCTATCTCACTACTTAGCACATTTGTGGTGCTCAAAGTCACCGGCCGTTCTTTAAATGTTATTTCACTGGCAGGACTCGCCTTTGCCGTTGGAATGGTGCTCGATGCCGCCATAGTCGTGCTGGAAAACATAGTTCGCACCCAAAAGACCCAGGCTAACGAAGCAGAAGCCAGTTACGCGGGAACGAAGGAAGTACTGGGTGCATTGATGGCATCAACCGCAACGACTGTCGCTATATTTATTCCGGTGATATTTATTAAAGATGTGGAAGGGCAACTGTTTGCTGACCTGGCGTTAACCATCGCTATTGCTGTTAGCATATCGCTCATCGTTGCAGTTACAGTGCTGCCCGTAATAGCCAGTAAATTGTTAAGCGTGCACCACCCAAAAGATAAGCTTGAGCGGGTGTGGACTCGCATAGCAGCAGGCATAATGCGCCTGACCAATAGTTCTGTTAAACGTATCTCTCTTGCTTTAGCCCTGATGACAATACCGATCGCGGCCAGTGTATTGATGTTCCCTAAGCTGGATTATCTGCCTCCGGTTAAACGAGATGCCGTTGATGCCTTCTTTAACTTTCCAGCAGGCGCCAGTAATCAGTTTATTTCCGATGAAATAATGGCGAAAGTGGCAGAACGGTTGCAGCCCTACATGGATGGTGAAAAATCACCTGCACTTAAAAACTATTACATTATCACCTGGACAAACGGCGGAACCCTGGGGGTTCGAGCTAAAGATCAGGATCATGTTAAAGAGCTCGAAACACTCGTCAGAGACGAAATTTTAAAAGATCTCCCAGATACAGAAACCTTCGCCATGCAAGGGAATTTGTTTGGTGGTTTCGGCAATGGTCGTTCCATCGACGTGCATTTACAGGGGACCGATCAGGATGGGCTTGTCATTGCGGCTCAGAAAGGGATGGAGTTAATTCAGGCGCGATTCCCTGGTTCGCAAGTACGCTCGAATCCGCCCCTGGAACAGGCTGAGCCTCAACTGCAATTTATTCCCCAGGATAGCCGTATTATGGAGGTAGGTTATAGCCGCCCTCATATGGCTAATTTAGTACGGGCGATGGGCGACGGGATGTATGTGGGTGAGTACTTTGATGGTATCAAACGGTTAAACATTATCTTTCGTGCACAAGAGTGGGAAACGCCAGAAGAATTAGCCGCCACCCCAATCATCACCCCCAGTGGTGAAATGGTGCAGTTAGGTGAACTGGTTTCCGTTAAGCGCGATGTTGGTCCTACACGAATACAGCGTATTGATCGTCGCCGTACGCTTTCGCTGAACTTCAACCCGCCAGAAGGTATGACCCTTGAAGAGGCCATGACCATTATTGAAGAAGAAATCGAACCTCAAATAAAAGCGGTTATGCCACCAAACGGCAATATCAGTTTCGGTGGTAGTGCAGATAGTCTTAAAACTGCCATTAAAACCATGAGTCAGAATTTTTTACTTGCGATGGGTTTGCTGGTGGTATTAATGGCAGGCTTATTCCGATCGTTTAAAGACAGCATTCTTGTAGCCCTGGCGCTACCGTTGGCAACTGTCGGGGGCATATCTGCTATTCGTATTATGAATTTAATTCAATTTCAGCCCATGGATTTACTCACCATGATCGGGTTTGTCATTTTATTGGGGTTGGTCGTTAATAATGCAATTTTGTTGGTTCATCAAACCCGTCTAGGTGAACGCGAGGGGCTTGAGCGAGCGGAAGCGGTGCATCAGGCTATTCTTGTGCGCCTGCGTCCAATCTTTATGAGCACATTAACCTCGTTGTTCGGGATGTTACCGCTGCTTCTCCTACCGGGTGCTGGCAGCGTGATTTACCGAGGAATGGCGGCTGTGATTGTTGGTGGCATGGCCGTCAGTACCATATTCACCCTGTTATTGTTACCCACATTGCTGCAAATGGAGTTCAGGCTTCCCTGGCGAAAAACCATCTCCTCTCCACCGTTAGGGGCAGCGACATTGATTGATGCAAAGCAGCAAAAATTTGAAGATAAATTTTAAGGTATCGTTATGAATAGGATTTTTATTAAGCCACTCGCGGTGTCCGTTTTTTCATTAGGAATTAGCCTGGGGGCGCTGGCACAGGAGCCGCCGGCACCAAAGCCCACTCTGGTTGAAGTTGACCAAATATTGCAGCAGGAAATTGCAGAACAAGTGTGGGTGCCGGGCACTGTGGTTAGCCGTGTGGATGCGCAGATTGCATCTGAAGTGTCTGGCAGAGTGATATGGATGGCAGAAGTTGGCCAGCGGGTTAATACCGGAGAGGTGTTGATTAAACTTGATGATCAGCGCTTAAAGCTAAGTCTCGCGCAAGATAAGGCCAATATTGCTAAATGGGAGGCCAGAGTGTCACTGGCTGATAGAAAATTGACGCGGTTTCTTACCATGGCGGAACAGCAAAATGTATCCAAAGATCAGCTTGACGAAACCAGCGCTGAGCTTGAAATTGCTCGTCAGGAATTAGCCCAGGCGAAAGCGTCTAAGGAGATGACTGAATATCAAATCGCACAAAGCGAAGTTAAAGCGCCTTTTGATACCTTAGTTGTTGAGCGCTTACAGGCGCCTGGTGAATACATCGCTACCGGACAGACACTGATGAGGATCGTTAATCCAACGCAAGTTGAAGCCGCTATTCGAGCGCCATTGACAGTGATCCCTTACGTATCCGATGGGCTGCATGTCCTGGTCAAAAACAGTGAACGCGAAGTGTTAGAAAAAGTTCGCGCGGTGGTGCCGGTAGGTAACGCCAATTCTCGTATGATGGAACTGCGTGTGGCATTGAAGCCATCTGACTTCCCGATTGGCAGTGCTATTCGTGTTTCCCTGCCTCACAGTGAAAAACACCATGGCATGACAGTTCCCAGGGATGCATTGGTGCTGCGCAAAACAGGTGCATTCATTTATCAGGTCAATGGAGATAGTGAAGCGCAGCAAGTTGCGGTGACTACAGGTATTGGTGTGGGCGAGCGAATTGAGGTGTTCGGCGAATTCGAAGCTACGCATCCAGTCATCACTCGAGGGGCAGAACGTTTGCAGCCAGGTCAAAAAGTGCGTCTAAGTGGTGGCGATACTATGATCACCGCACAAACAGAAGGTTAATGGTTAAAACAGCCCTAGCTGGGAGTTGGCCAGAGCTTCAAATTCAACGCCGATAACCGGCAGGATGCTCTCGGCGATAGGCTTGATCTGTTTTTCCACATAGTGGTCGTAGTCAAGTGGGCTGTTAACAGAAGCAATGGTTTGCGGTCCCTGCAGTGTCATTACGTATTTCACGGTGGTGGACCGATCAAACTTTAAAGGTAATCCTTGGACTAGACGTTTTTCGTCTTCCACCTTTGCCGCCCTGACGTGGGGCGGCACATTTTTTAAATATTCATTGGTGGGCTTGCGCAGGCGTTTTGAGTAAACGAGCTGGTCATCAAGCTCACCGGATTTAAGCTTTTCAATCAAAGAGACAATAAGTTGTTGTACTGGCTTTCCATTGAATACACACGCATAAAGTTGATGCTGAAATTTTCTTGCCATCGCGGTCCAATCGGAGCGCACATTTTCTAATCCCTTAAAAACAAGCTTTTGTTTATCATTGTCTATGATTAGTCCGGCATACCGCTTTTTACTTCCTTGCTCTGAATTACGAATAGTGGGCATAAAGAACTGACTAAAACAGGTTTCAAATTCAATTTCCAGATGGCTGTGTAAGTCGAAGGTATTCCTAAGCTCTTCTTCCCATTTTTGATTAATCATTTGCTGCAAATGCATGCCGATCGCATTACAAGTGCTGGAGTTCAGGTTATCTCCCACGTGCACAAATGTTGAGTCTGTGTCGCCATAGATAACTTTATACCCTTCATTTTCAATCCATTGTTTTGTCGTTTGCATGATTTCATGTCCTCGCAGTGTAATCGAACTGGCTAGCCTGGGATCATATAATGGACAACCCCCACTACCCAACACACCATAAAACGAGTTCATCAATATCTTAATTGCTTGTGAGCGTGCCTGGTCGTTTGCTTTTTTGGCTTCGTCGCGCTCTTTCCAAAGTTGGGTGATTAAATCGGGTAAAAAGTGTGTATCTCTTGAAAATTTAGCGCCTTTAAACCCTCCAATAGCATTATCAGGATGAGCGAGTCCTTCTGCTAACCCCACCGGATCGATTTTAAACGTACGTATGATAGAGGGATAGAGGCTTTTAAAATCCAGCACCAATACATTGGAGTAAAGGCCTGGGACAGAGCTCATTACATAGCCCCCTGGGCTGGCCAGGCCTCCATTTTCTGGCCGCACCCCACAAACATAACCTGCCCGGTGCATACGCGGTAAATACAAATTCAGGAAGGCTGCGACTGACCCGCCGGGTCGACTCATCTCTAACCCCGTTAAGCGTGAACGCAGGATCAGATAGTCGATAAGGTTGGTCTGAGCAGCAATTTCATTGACCAATACACAGTCCTCAAAATTGTATTGTGTCAATTTCAGTGGATCGGATTGATAAAGGGATTTGATTGCTGCCAATTGATCATCTTCATGTATCAACTTTTTTTTGCCTAGGATAGCGGTGGCCACAAACTGTAATGAAAACGACTCAAAAAAGAAGGCCATGCTTTTTAGCGCATCAATTCCATCAATAACAGAGCGCCCCGCAATAGTGACAATCGTTTGCCCGGACTCCCATTGTGTAACGGACAGTGCGCTGCTGTCCCGGCCAAGTATTAACTTTACACCACACGCTTTGGCGCGGCGTGCCAGTACTGCAAAGTCGAATTGTTTTACGTTCCACCCCAAAATCAAGTCGGGATCGGCCAGCTGTAATGACCTGCACAGTGCTTGCAAAAGGGCGGTTTCGGATTTCACTACGGTTAACGTAAATGGTTCTGAAGTGTTTTCCGACAAGGTCCTGTGATTGATTATCACTTCGTTCCAGTTTGGTCCGGCAAGCGCCACCGAATATAGATTTTCATGTTCATCGCATTCTATATCCAGCGACACAAAGGTAAGAGATGGTAAGTACTTACCACCCTTGATCTTTACTTCCGGTAGCTGATGGGTAGAGCTGGCAGTTGAAGTATAATCTATTGAGCCATAGGCAAACCGCTCCATTAAATAACGATCTGTAAGTTTAACGTCCGCTTCATAAAGAGGGACACCTTCACCAGCAGCGAGGTTACGCAGTTGACGCATCTGCTTCTCAGAGTGGGGGCGAAGGGCGATGACCTGCTCCTGCTCTAGTGTTTTTAAAGAGGTGGATTCAGCAGTAACAGATATTCCAGCCAGCTTACACGCTTTTCGAAACCAACCTTGAGACGAGTGACTAACAAAGCACACATTTTGTTGAGGTTCGCTGACAACTCGTTGAGGTCCGTCAGCAGTAGTAACCCACATTTCAATCCGCTCACCTTGAGCAGACGGAATCAGGCGTTTAGTTAAAAGAAAGCCTTTTCTCACTGATGCGTTGTCGATGCGATCATGTTAACTGTCATTTGGTATGGCTGGCAGATAGCGAACGATGCGGTCACGACCTTCTTGTTTGGCCTGGTAAAGCGCGGAGTCGGCTAATGCAATAAGCTCACTGGTTGAAAGCTTATCCCGCGCTTCGATCAGGCCAATCGACACGGTTGTATTTATATCCGGACAACCAATTTTTTCAGGGATGGATTTGACTGTCTCGGCAAATTTCTGCAATAACTCTTCAACTTGTTCAACTGAGGTATGCGGGAACGCAAATAAAAACTCTTCACCGCCATATCGGCCTAAAATATCCGTACTTCTGAAGGTGTTGGTTGCAAGAATGCCAAATGAGCGCAGAACATTGTCTCCAGTTTGGTGGCCGTAGTCGTCATTGATACGTTTGAAATTATCTAAATCGAGAATTGCCAGCGAAATCGTTTCATCATGTCGGTGGGAAAGTTTTAATTGTTGATCGATTAAATCCAATGCTTTTCTGCGCGTAAGAAGGGTTGTGAGGGCGTCTTCGTTGGCAAGAGCCTCAAGGCGCTGACGATGACGCTTTCCTTTTATGTACAACCATAGCAATAACAAAGTGATAACAATCAATAAGAAAATCAGTAAAAAGCCGTATTTTTGCGTTTCCTGACGGGTCCGGATTTCTGCTTGCTGTCTTAAATTTTGTTCGGTTAACAATGCGTTTTGAATTTGTTGTTGCTCTACTTCAAATTCAGTTTTAAGCCTTAATAATCGCTTGCTGTTTCTTTCTTTAAAAAGTCGTCCTTGCGCGGATGCATTATTGACCATTAAATCGTAAGCGGCCGAGTAGTCTGCTTGCTCCGCCAGAACTTGTGCCATTTTCCTGTTTATATCAATTCGCTGGGCAAGAAAGGCATCACCTTCAGCCAGCTCCAGTGATCGCTGCAAATAGGTTTTTGCTTCCTCATATGCGTCTTTTTGCAGGTGGACTTCAGCCAGAGCCAATAGCACGCTTATTTGCATAAATGGGTTATGACCGTCGTTGAAAATGATTAGCGCATCCTGTAAGAAAGGTTCCGCCTGTTCAGCTTCATTGCGCAATATCAACTGTTCAGCAATATGACGATAACTGTTTGCGACTCCTTGCAAATCTTGAATTTCCAATGCCAATTCCGCCGCATCTCTTAACACCACTAATCCTTCATTGATTTGTCCAGTCGCGATAAGAGCTTTCCCTAATCCGATTTCGGTACGCACTTTGCCTATAGATAAGGCTTGTTTCTGATAATATTCTTGTGCCTCTTTAAAATAGGGTATCGCCAGTTCAGGCTCTCCACGGCTTTCGTAAACCATGGCTATCCAGTAGGCGAAATCAGCAGGTTTCAATCGTAGCGAAAACTTTTGGGCCAGGGCGTAACCTTCCTGAAAGCGAGATAACGCCTTATCTGATGAGTTCAGTGTCAATTGAACAAGGCCTGCCACACGCAACGCATAAGCTTGAAAATTGATATTGTTCTGTTTGCGTGCCCATACCAGCTCGCTTAATACTGTGCCTTCGATATGGTCGGCAAGGCCAGAGATCGCATGGGCTTCAGCAATTGATAAAGCGACAAAATGCGCATACTCGCTATTTTTGCTTTTCTCTATCAGCGATTGAGCAAGCTGTGCTTCTTCTTGTGCTTTTAAAGGAAGCAGTAATTCACTGTAAGCACGGGCAAGAACGAAGTGTAGCTCGCTTTTTTGTTGATCAGACTTTGCAACAGCCAATTTATCTCGTGCGCTATCTATGGCATCAGCGGGGCGTTGCAAGGTAAGTTGCAGTAACTGTCGAATTTCTTCGTTAAAAAGTGCGCTGGTTTGAGGTTGTGAGAAAGCGGGGTATGGTAAGCACAATACATATGCAATTAACCCCCAAACCATCAAACTATGTATGCGATGACCAAAGCATGTTGTTGTTTTCAAAGTGAACACTACTACTCTATCCTACGATAAGTTACACCTGCTATAGTAGTCGAGCCAAGGAATGATGTGAATCGAAAAATGCTTTTATATAACGAATAGTTACGCTACCAAAAATGCATTTTTCAGTTAATTTTTGATGCCTTGCTACCATCGTTGAATTGCCCAGTTTAATGCGGTCAATGCAATTAACGAAGACGTTGCTGGCATCGCAAATCGTGCATACCAGTTGACTTTCCGCACCCAGATAAGTAATGGCAATACAACCAAAACTATAACCAGCTGGCCTATTTCTACGCCTACATTAAATGCACCTACAGTAAGCACCAGATTATCCTGTTTCGCATTTAAATCAGCGAACACACTGGCGAAACCCATTCCGTGTAATAAGCCAAAGGCAAAGGTAATCCAGCCAATTCTATATACAATTGGCCAGATATTGTTAAGCGCCGTTAACAATACTGATATGGCGATACCTAGCTCAACATAACGGCTATTTGGTTGTATCCACCCTAACGCGGTGGCGGTGAGCGTGATTGAATGGGCTACGGTAAACGCGGTGACTAAGTAAAGGGTTTCTTTGCACACCACTATTATCTTATGTTCGGCAATCCATTTGTGGTTATATCGAACCAAATTTACGGTCAGTAAAGTCGCAAGCAGAAAAAGGATATGATCTAAACCAGCCCAGATGTGAATGACCCCCTCTTTAACAAACGTTACGAATGTATGCCACGTAGTTGTAGATTGGACGTCTAGCGTAATCTGGCGGTTTGAGGCTGTGATCACATCGGAGTGGGTGATGTCACGGGTATCAATAGAAACCAGTAATTTGTGGGACTCATCGAGTTCGAAAAAGCCTTGGTAGTTGATACTTATCTCTTTGTTTGAATCGCATTTAAAGCTAAGTGGGATCGCAATGAGTGACTGACCACCGATAATGGTGTTAGCAAGTGGTGATGTCGACAATGAGCAAACGTGATCACCACTTAGAACCGTTAGCGCTTCTTTTACCGCGACAACTATCCTGGTTTGATGTTGTTTTACTTCGCCCCAGGTAAGCTCACCATTTTTATTCGAGTCGATATTAAGCAATCGCTCAAAGTCGTATGGGCGCAAAGAGAGCTGTCCTGACAACTCCTCACTGGAATTTTGTTTTATGGTGAGGTAACCAGAGCTAATTTCATGAGCAGAAGCGACGGGCAATAATACATTAAACGTTATTAGTGTGATTATAAGGCCCGATAACCGTTTGATCTTTTTACTTAATTTCATTGTCCTGTGCTCTCACTGATCCGTTCATTGGCCAGCTGTTCTGCAGCGGACAGTAAGCGGCGATCCTTCGCTGACCTGGCATGCGCCCAGTTTCTTCGGGCATACTTCAGTGCTTTTTCTTTATTGGGGGTTATGGTCATGAAATATTGTGCTAACTGACCTGCGTGGGCAAAATCGTTACGCCACTCTCTTAGCTGCACACGTTGAGCCATCATTTCTTGCCATTTGTGGGTAGAACTCACGTTTTTTTCTGCAACTGCTAACCGAAGCAAGATGGCATCATCGGTATTTTCTGGTTGCTCAAGGTACTTACCAAGCTTGGATAATACTTGGCTTGAATGGTCTAAGGAAATATGAATGTCCGCCCATAATGCGACCAGACTGACGGGCGCTTGTTTTAAGTCTATCTGATTTAAATGTTGAATCGCTTGTAATGGCTTACCTAAG
The DNA here is from genome assembly GCA_964601635.1 of uncultured Alteromonas sp. Lineage (GTDB taxonomy): Bacteria > Pseudomonadota > Gammaproteobacteria > Enterobacterales > Alteromonadaceae > Alteromonas. Next base: position 13,734 of record CAZROH010000026.1, read on the forward strand.
GTCTGTGCCATGTAAGCTAGTACCTCAGCATTCCAGCTATTGAACGTATTAACTTCGGACACCCTGATTTGGCTAATTTGTATTAGTTGCTGATAAAGTTTTTCACTGGGTTGTTTTTCAAACCTGGCTTCAAGTAAACACGTCATAGCTGTCACATAACCCACCTTGCCAACTAGCTTCTGGCAATGTGACGCTGCTTTATCGAACTTACCTTGATTGATTAATACAGAAGACATCAATAAATGGGCGCCGATATAATTGGGGGTAGACATCAGTAAGTGTGTCAGCGTCGTTTCAGCCTCTGAAAACAGATGAACCTGTTGTTGTAATTTGGCTTTGAGCAGGAGTGCATGGCTATTCAGTTGCCCTTGTTGCTCCAGATGCTCTAAGGTTTGTTTTGCTCGTAACGTTAAAAACGGTGAGCTATTTAGTTGGTTCGCCTTTTCAAGCGCATGGATCGCTTGCTCCGCGGTTAACTTGCTTGATTTAGTGACCTTCCAACTCGCAATGACTGTATCATTGCTGGGGTAATGCAGTTGTGTTGCACTGACGTAATTGAAAAATACTATTCCTATTGCGCTGATAAAATGAATGGCTGTTCGCCAGTTTTTACTCATGTTAATCTCCTTGGAATAGGGTCATCCATGACCCGCGCTTTATTAAGGAATTATTCCATTAAGTACTCATCGAATGACGAGTCTGTCGCATCGTCGGTAAATTCTCTACCGTTTACCGAAAGTGGTGTATCCGTTGACTCTTGGTTAAATGCGTTACCAAAAAATTCAACAAAGGATAGCTGTAGCACTTCAACAGTAATATCGATTTGACCACTGGCAGATTCTTGACCGTCAGATACATTAAAAGTGAACATATCAGCGCCAGTAAATTCACTGTTTGGTGTATATACAAACGCGCCATCAGCCATGATTTCAACCGTACCATTGCGTGGCTCATCTCCCACTTCAAAAGTGAGGGTATCCCCATCTGCGTCACTCGCAGAAAGCATATTTTCAATCAACGTGTCTGTTTGTGTGATGAATGTTTCCGACACTGCTGATGGAGCCGAATTCATTGGTGGTGATACAACCTCATCGTCATCATCATCTAACCAGCAACCGCTTAGTGCTATGCTGACAAAACCAGCTAGAACTAAATGTTTCATGTCGACCTCCTTATTGTGAGCCTGGCAGTGGCGTCGTGACATATGGGAAGGCATTGTCAAACAGGGATGCATCTATTGGCGCACCGTCGGTAAATGCCGCGGCACCTACGGGAGCATCTTCTGGTGCACAGAAACCCAGGTTGGTCGGTTCGCCATTAACGGGAACATCGTGGCACAGTGCTCCCATTACCACTCGAAGCGCAATGTCTACCACATCGTCACCAGGGCGCCTGCCGTTTGGGAATCCGGCTAAATCATCTCCTGCCACACCTAAAGCGGATTGGTCTGCAGCGGCAGTTGCCTCAATAGCGGTATTTAATCGGATCATTTCTGAAGCCGTTACCTCAGACTGCTGGTTAACCCCTTCAATGCCTGTCAGGAACGCCGCTACCAGATCTGTTCTGGGAATGTTGGTTGGAGCAATTGTTTCAAAGTCTGTGCCCAGGGTGGTGTTGACTGGCTCTTTAAACAGAATATTCAATATCTCAGGCAACACCGGGTGGGTGACATAGTCAGCTAAAGCGGCATCTTGAGTGGGATGCGCGGTAGAGAACAGATCTTTATCTTCTAAACCAATAACCACTTCGTTTACAAGTGGATTACCTAAGCGGGACACTTGCGTCATGGCGCCACCATTTACTTCGGGCTTGTCAAATGACGCGTTTGGATTGAGTACGCGAGCTTGCGGTAAGCTAGCGGTGGTCCAGGAGCCGACGACACCGTTTCCTTCACCTGTGATACACGCTTTAGGTACTTCCACTGCGATAGAGGTAACGTTCTTATCAGCCAGATCATCATTTGCACTATTTTGCATAATCCCTCCTGGAAAGGACTCACCATCGACAGGCACATAATTTACCAAATCAAATGTCTTACCCAGATTTACTACAAATGAATCCTTGCGCTGGCCGACAAACACTTTGCCTGAGCCCTCACAGCCGGGAACAGCAAATTCATAAATGAATTGTGCCGCGTAGGCTTCATAACCTGCTTTGTCAGTGAAGGTTTTGTTACCGACGTAGTCCATAGGCTTGGCAAATGTTTCCGTGCTCGATGGTGCTATTGCAGTGCGTTGACCATTTTGCATTGAGCCGGAAACCATTTCGATGGTGTATGATTCAAAGAAATTTACGCTGGCAGCATTGTCGCCAGTGCTAATTCCGCCAACATTTTTTAGGGGGACCTTTATCATTTTTTCATTTTCGCCAGTACCTACAGGTAAGGCTATACCTTCTCCTCCTGCACCCAGTTCACGAGCGAACTTAAAAGTGAAACTGATGTCTTCTACAGCATCCCCATTATTGTCGATATGGATAGCATACTCCGCAAACTGATCCATAGAGAAATAGTTCGGACCACCATAAGGATCTTGCAGCGGAATATAATTAGCGATCATAGTGACATAATCACCCCGACCTTCTTCATAACTATTAAAAATATAATAATCAGTTGAATCCACCTTCGGGTATTTGGTGATGTTAGGCGCTTCTCTGTGACTTGAAGCAAAGACGCTGGCGCTTGTTAGGGCCCCAACTATTGCTAGAACTAAAGGTTTTTTGTTTAACATGACTTCTCCTTGTTTAAGTATCTCAAGGCTAACGAGTGACGTTGTTAAACAGATGCAGCAAAAAATGTAACTTATTTATTAATTAAACTTAATTTTGTCCTTTGTCCTCAATGAAGCCCCTGTATTAATTGCTCTCCAGCATGCAGGCAGGTCAGTCTATGCTTTTTAAAAAATTTAGGTGTAGCCACTTTGTTTGAATTTCGATTAATGATCGTCTAACAACAAACTTGTTGATAGCGCTTAATTAAAAATGCAGTGAATCTTTAATAGTTAAATGAGCAAGGCCAAAATTATCGACTACGCTTAACGATATTTCAGTTACAGCGTCACTGAGCCGGAGGACTGAAAGCCAAAGTGTTAATAAAGGAACTCACGTTGGATAAAATTAAAAACTATTTAGTGCCCGTGGTAGCGTTTATTACTACACTGGTTATTGCGATAATGGGACATGGAGTCGTAGCCATAGTTTTACTGACTGCTGCATGGCTGGGATGGGAGTATGTTTATAAGCAGAGTCTGGAAGATACTCTGCCCCTCGGTCAGCAAACTTAGCCTAATCAGCTTTCTCCCGATTCGGGTTCACTTTCAAATGATCAATTCGTTGCCGTAGCCACTGGGTTTTCCAACTTACACCCTATTTCTGTCGCAAGCGTTAACCATCTGACCCATGTAAAAATGACGCAAGATGACGCGATCATCACCCTTGTTACGCCTGCCTGGGTAATTGCATGTCCACCCGGACGGGTAAGTGATCGGAGAAAATTTTAGTTTTATCGTTCTTTATACGTTTGCACTTGTGAACCACAATGTCTTTGGTGGTCCAAACCCTGTCGAGTGAAAAGAGCGGAAATTTACTGGGAAAAGTAGCTCCTACCTTAGTGGGGGCCAATATGCGGTTGAGTGCTTTAAATGCGCTGGTAAAAAACTGCCATTCATTGAAGTCTCCACCTAAAATTAGCGGGCTTGGACGCAATTTCATCCGTTCTTCAATATACTCATGCAGTAAAGCAAACTGAGAGCGCCGCTCTTGCTTTTTTAGTCCTTTATGGGTGTTGATGACAGTAAGAGGCCCTTTGTGGGTCTCCACCACCACCGTCTGAATGTTCCTCGGCTGAAAGCCATCCTGGCTCACGTCCAGCGTCTCGTTGCTGATGATAGGGTATCGGCTGAGGATGGCATTGCCATACCAGCCAGACTCCTCTGTGAGTGCTGGTGAGGAAGCAAATTCAAACACTTTATCTGCGCAAATGTCCTTTATATCCTGATTGATTTTCCTGCTATCTGGTCGTGTATCCATTTCCTGTAATAACACGATGTCAGCGCCTGACTCGGCCAGAAAGTTTCCAATTCTGCGATAATCCTGTTTCTTGTCAGTGCCAACACCACTGTGGATATTATAGGTAACTAAGCGACACATTCTTTGTTACTATCCTTTTTCTCTTTTTTCGCCTGATACCACTTGGCAAATTTCTGAGAGCCCCAAATCATCAAGCCCCACAGCACAATCCCGCCGACCAGATAACTTATCGTTTGGGGAGAAGGGTTACGGAAAATCTGAGTAATTGAATCACCCACAAGTCCTTTTGCAATCATAGGCGGGAACATACCTAAAAAAGTACCAATAAGAAATTGCCATAACGTGATTGATGATATACCTGCAACCAAATTGACCAGGCTAAACGGCGCTATGGGTAACATTCGAATAGCAGCAACACCAATGATCCCCGTAGATTTTAATTTATCATCGAGGGCTTCTACCTTTGGCCCTCCCACTTTTCTTAAGCCGGCATTACCTAACAACATACCAATGCCAAACATTGCTGCTGAACTGAGCAATGCCCCTAGCATACCGTAGATAGGTCCCCAAATCGGCCCGAATATCGCGGCGACAGCGAGGGAAAGAACAGTAACCGGGAAGAACAAAAAGCCTCCCACAACATACACCATAAGAACAGTGGGCAGTGCGAAATAAGTACCACGGCTTTTTTCTAAGAAACCATTGATATTCTCAGCATTGAGCCATGGGATAGCATGGCTGGCGTACCATATAGCACCACCAAATGCAGCAAGCACTAATACGCCTAACAATATCATCACAGTACGGCGTCGCGGATTGCGAAGTGGAGGGATCTTTTCACTGGCCAACTCAATCGGTGGAATAAGCGGTTCTTCAGGATCGGACAATGCGCGGAAGAAGTTTTTACCTGATTGGTCAGTAAAGACTTCATCCCTTACCTCAGTTAAGATGTAGCCATGAGCGATCTGACCGTGAATTAATGCTTGTGCCGGATTCTCTGACTGCATTAGTTCCGCCGTCGATTCGACATCACGACCCGTATGCTCAGCTAATAGGTCATCCCGTACCCGAGCAATGGCTTTACGGTTGTGTTCACTGTTCCCAAACAATACGGTATCCAATTCAGTATCCAGCGTCATGGAACGATTGCTTAAATTGGATGAGCCGATAACCAGATATTTGTCATCTATGCTCATTACTTTGGAGTGAATACGTTTATACGCTTTCCTTCCTTTAATATCTTCTATCGAGGAATAGGTCATAATGACCCGCTCGGGATCGATATCTTTTTCAAGGATCTGTTTGAAATCAATTCTACTGGCCCAAAACGCTTCGCATTCGAACTTACCTTTGGGTTCATAGGAGCTGACGATAACCACATGTAATGTCGGGCATTCTTTCAGGCGTTTATTAAGTGCTTCAGCGATTTCCTGCCGTGTGGTGAACTGGTTTTCAATATAAATCACGTGTTCTGCCTGATTGATAAGATCCAGCAGCATATTTCGTACTTCCTGCACAGGTTCCGCATCGTCCATAAAAGGGATGGTCCTGGCTAATGCACAGTCACACTCTTCAAGCCAGCTTTCGACACCATCCGGCCAGGTTTCCGGAATACCACCACTCAATGAGGTATTGGCTGCTTCACGAATATCAATAGGGGTATGTTCTGACGCCCGCGTCCAACGCCACCGAACTAATTTACTAAACTCTGCGACTACCGGCCCAGAAGAAACCATTTGCACGTCATGCAACGGCGTATATGTCCCATCAGGACCTATGCGGTCGTCGGATTCCACAGGGTGATCACGCGTATCCCAGCGATTGGTGGACACATCCATGCCACCTGAAAAAACAAGCTCATCATCAATCAATACAATTTTTTGATGCTGACTACCTCCCATAGGGATAGTGTCATCCAGTTCTGTGGCGACATTATCGGGGGTTTTTTCTTCCCATACTTCTTTTGCCCACATTTCCCGTTGGGCAAAAAACGCCAAAGAAGAGTCCCAGCGTAACAGGTAAATTTTTATTTCCGGATCCTGTTTCGCCTTCCAGGCTAACAGGTCACTGATTACAGAAGGGGCCTCAGCCTTTTCCTCCTCCTCTCCATGTAACAGGCGTATACGACTGTCAATGTCCCAACCTACAATAAAAATACTGTGTTTGGCTTTAACGATGGAAGAGTGCAAGGCACGATAATAATCCGCTCCATCAATTAAAGGAGCCGCATGAGCTACTTGGCTGGTCACCCAACAGTTTTCTCCTTCACGAAAAATGGAATTGATTGCGGACATTAGGCCTCCTGTATTTGTCCCAAGCTGGAAAGGTACTTGCCACTCTGGTGTCTATTGCAGAATTCGTTCCATGCATGTAACTGAACTTAAAACTTGTTCAGTACCAATGATTAACGGTATTCCTATGTAGATACAGGGGAATGAATGGAAAAGTTTTCCTGTTGAAATTGAAAGTAAGTGATGACTTTTTGTATTTTTTTCTCAAAAAATGTGAGGATGGGTAAATCAGTTTGTTTTTATGGACCGTAACAGCTTATGTATTATGTTTCGCAGCGGGTATCCAGGAGAGTGAATATATGAAGCGAATAGTTAGACTAAGCATTGCAGTCATAATTGGAAGTGCTACGGTGGTTGGCACTGCTGCAGCACATTCCGATAAAAGCTGGCTGAATGCAGGTTTCAGTGAGCAGCAGGTTAATACCTGGCAAAAAGGTAATTTTTCACTGCCAGAGGCTCAGAAATGGAGTGCTGCAGGCTTCGACGCTATTACTGCCTTGCAATGGAAGCGAGCTGGCAGCTCGTTTTCTGTAGCGAATAAATGGAATAAAGAAGGGTTTAGTTTTCAGGAGGCACAGTATTGGCTAAACAACGATGTCTCTTTAGACCAGGCGATTGTGCGCAGAAATGAGCGCACAGGTCAAAGTTATTAAACTAGCAGGCGGGGGCTAACGGTGTTTCTTCATAGATTGCAATAACGTTTCTTCCGCCATCTTTCGCCTGATACAGTGCGTTATCTGCACAGGCAAACAAACTATCCCAATTTTTTTCACCTTGTTGAGAAAAGGCTGCGCCAATACTAACGGTAACTTGCAACGAATGTTCGCCAACTTCCACTAATTGTTCAGCGACGCCGGTGAGAATTCTTGCCGCTATCGCTTTGGCTTCCGTGCGTGTGACATCCGGCATCAAAATAGCAAATTCTTCGCCCCCTAACCGGCCGACCACATCGTGGTAACGGACGAATCGTTGTAATCCCTTTGCCACCTTCTTCAGCACTTCATCACCAGCCTGATGACCATAAGTGTCATTGATCCGCTTAAAATGATCGATATCAATCATTAGTAAGCAAGTTCGATGCGCTGAATTGATGGATTTTTCTACCTGATTTAAAAAGGCCCTGCGATTTAAGACACGGGTTAGTTCATCTGTATTTGCTAGTTTTTCCCAATGTAGCTGTTTTCGCGTTAGCTGAAGCATTGGCAAGATCAGAGCTGTAGCCATGGTTAACATAAGGTGCGTAAGTAACATCACCTGAATCCTTGTACCTGATAACTGGATGTTCATTTCCGCAGGTTGATAAAGTAGCATCACTCCCTGTACAAACATCACAGCGGCATGCACCAATAACAGTACACGCAATATTGAATAACCTATAAAAGCATGAGTACGTCGACGGCAGAAACAACCTTCAGTGAGCAATAATATTGCTGCCATTAGTAAACAGGTGACACCATTTAGAATGTGCGGATAAAAAGAAGACGCTGCTATTGCTGTTATGCCAAGGACAAAAAATTTGTTTATTTGTTTTTCTTGTTTAGCGGGTGAAGAGGTCAGTTCAAACCGGTTTAGACCGATGAACAGACAGTAACACGCTGTAAATAATACACCACACGACAGCGGGACAAGCACGGTAAAGCTTTGTAAGTAGTGTGCTGTGAACAGACTCGTGGCACCCATCGAAAACAAACCACATGAACTCGCCCAATACAGAAAGGCGTCATTGTGTTGATGGTAGCGGTTTAGCATTAGAAAATATAAACACACCATTAAATTTGATGCTATCGCAATTGCCACACCCAGAGGCAAAACCTGTTCCATTTAACTGGTTCCTTACAAAGATGAGAAATCCGTGTGGCAATTAAAATGATGCATTGATAATCATAAATTCACTTTAATGCTACTTTGATTGATTATATCAATGGTTACGCAGGTTAGGGGGTGGGGGGCGCAGTATGTGTTGATACGCGAGTATTGAGAGCGATACAAATAAGGATACCCCCGCGTGAAGCGGCGGGGGCTAAAGGGTTAATTAAAAACGATATTCAATACCTAGACTGGCTTGTTTGAAGTCTGTGTCAAAATTCGCGTCGTCTAGATCATCGGCAACGTCTTGAGCGTCTAAATCAGCATCGTAGACAGTGTACTCAGCGGTAACTAAGAATTGAGGATTTATTGCGTATGCAATGCCACCGCCGACAAACAGGCTTTCATCATCATACTTACCATTAAGATTACCTAATCGATAGTCGGTTTCCCACCAAAGTTGTCCTAGCTTACCGTAAATAGAAAGCTGGTTGGTAAGTGGATAGCTACCTTTTATCGCAGTAGTGAAACCGTCAGTTGACGCCTCTGCCACTCCGTTGCCATAGTCACCGAAGTTAATATACCCACCTTCCAGCGCGAAATATTTGTTGAAACGGTAACCTACAACTCCTTGCCAGACATCTTTATCTTCATCAAACTCGTCGTCTCCATCAACACGAAGCCACCCATAGTTTGCACCTACATAAACTCCCTCATCGTATGCTAAGTTGCTTTCATTTTGAACTTGAGCAAAACTACTAAAAGATGTAATAGCCGCGATTCCGGCAATTGCAGTTAATGTCTTCTTCATAACTTCATTCCTTCTATAACGATTTCGTTTTACTTCTTTCTACAACTACGAAACTGACACTCTGGTACTTTCAAAGCGTGTACCAAACAGCGTGAGAAGCTGCGTTTTTAAACGTTTTTTAATTTTAGAGGGGGCTAATGTAATAAAACTGGGTGTTATTTGAGCGCTTGTGAAGGTTTGGATTTAGTGTTGAAGAATACGAGCATGACCGCTTTTGTCCCGGATATTGCAGGGATTACACAGTAAGCCTGCAATTTATCATTACTGCTACCTTGAACAAGTGTCTTCAATTGAGCCATATGACCTCATTGCGCAGGGGGGACAGCTTTGACCGTGGGCGCTGCTATCTTTTGCTTTTTCCTGACGGACTGCCAGTGCTCTTTAAGGGGACGAAAGTAAGCGTCCGCAAGATGTGTATGTGTTTTTTGGTGGTTACCCAGGCCAAACCGAATTGACTGGCCCTTTTGCGAGATGACCAAGGAGCCAAGGAGCCTATCCCAAATGGCGAGGGTGGTACCGAAGTTTTTATCAAAATGACGAGGGTTAGTACTATGATGAATTTGATGCTGTACCGGACTTATCACCCATTTTTCAAGGTGCTTCCCCCAGTGCCACTTTACGTGCGAATGACGTAAGTTTGAGCCAAACATGTTGAAAATAAAAACAAACAGGTTAGCGCCCAGAATATCAATCATTGACAGTGTAGGCCCAAAAAGGAAATAGCTAATACCAACAGCGACCCCCTGCGCGATGGCCATACGAGACGCATATAAAAAGCTTTCCAGTGGATGAGAGCGGTAGACGGTCATTGGCGTCAGTACTTGTGCAGAATGATGTACCTTATGGTAATGCCATAAAAAAGGCACTTTGTGCATCAGGTAATGCAGTAGAAAGCGACTAAAGTCATCAAATAAGAAGAGAATAAGTGTGAAACTGGATAGAACAATGGTGGTATCTTTAGTCACCGGCTGTATAGGACCGAACATACTTTCAAGTATGTCAGTAAATGCCAGTGCTATAGGAACCATAGTCAATACCACTGGCGCCCATAAAAAAGCACGTATCAACCGGTTAACCACGAAAAGCTGATAATCCAACTGAGCAGAACGATGCCACCATAGCTTGCGTGGAAATAAAAAGCGCAGCAGTGCCACGGGATGACACTGCCTGGATTGTAAAGCATATACCACGGCCGCACACAGTATTGCCCCTGCAATATAACCGATAAATAGCCGACTATTCGCATCCAACAACGAATGCGCCATTTGTTCTATTTCGGTTAGCAGCAGGTCTATCATAATTTTACTTTTTACTTTTCGCCTCTTACCCGTTAGAAGCTATATTTGTAACCGAGCTGGAACTGTCTGGCCTTGCTTGGGCGAGCACCATATGGACGGCGACTGACAATATCCTGTTCATCTAGCACGTTATCGATTTTAAAATATACGCGGCTGTTGTCGCTGAAATTATAGCCAGCACTAAAATCAATGTTAAATAATGCATCGGTTTCTTTACCAGCTAACGCACTATCACCAGATTCTCCAGTTAATGATGACTGGGCAGATTCAGGCATACTGTCGGAGTAGCTTACAATCACTGTCACATCAAAAAGGCTGGCTTTCACACCGGCTGATAACGACATCATGTTTTCCGCAAGGTAAGGGACAGGGTTGCCGGCATCTACATAGCCCCATTGTTCAAACGCAGAATAGAAGCTGTTTTTAAATTCAGATTGCGTATGGGTGTATGTTAAGGACAGTGGGATCTGCCAACCGTTATCAAGAAACAGATTGTGTTGATAGCTTCCTTCCATCCCATACACATCCACGTCCCCAGCTTCGAAAGTGAGGTCAGTGTCGCAGCCTGCGGACTGAGAACATGACTCGATCAGGTTTGAGTAATCGTTGAAAAAGCCGACCAGCTCTACCCGGTGCCAGCGCTCAACATAACGCCAGCCTAATTCATAGTTGACACTTTTTTCTACTTCAACTGACTCGGCCTGGATGGGGCTGGTGGGAACAAAACCCTGGTGGACACCACCAAATACGCCGTGATTTTCATCAACTGCGTAGTAAGCATTCACTCCCGGCAACCATATACGGGTGGTTTTATGTTGATAATCCTGCTCAAGCCCGGGCGTTCTGTTCTGATAAGAGCCTTTAATTAATTCGCCTCTTATGCCTGCACTAAAAGTTAGATCACCCACGGTGAACGTATCTGAAAAATACACAGACGTGGCTTCAGTGCGTTCGGTATTGGTAGTTGTGGCCACCGTATCTTCGCCAGCTAACACCAGCATTGCATTCTGCATCAAATAAGACGTTTCAGTGTGGTTACGTTGGATTTCATCTTCATGCCAGCGAATACCAGCACTTAATTGGTGGTCAAGGCCTAACAGACTGATATCCATCGTGCCATCAAAGGCAATACCCTGAGAATAGAATTCCCGGTCATTATTACCCAGTGCCAGCTTTTCTCGCACTGTGCTATCGGCTTCACCTCGTAATACATTGTAGAAACGTTGATTTTCTTCTGCTTCAGGATCAGTTAACAGTTCGAGAAGAGTAGGAAGCTGCCCGCCTAGCGAGCTGGCGAAACCATTCAGTTTGAACCAGGCGCGTTCGAAGTTATTGCGATACAAACGCGTCGTGAGATCAAAATTACTACCGGCTATAAAATGGGTGAATTGAAGCTGATCGTGTTTCCAATCCATGTTGTCCAACTGACTGCCAGCATAACGGCGGTATGGGGTGCTGGCGAAATCATCATCTGTCAGGCCGAGGTAAGTTTCATCACTGCGCTCTTCACCATATCCGGCTTTGAGCTGAACAAATTGATCAAATTCACTGGAACTCAAATCGTAGCGCACTTTGGCCATGTAATCCTGTTTATCAAACCCAGTATCTCCGCCATTGTCCAACTCTTTAAAACCGTCACTGGCAACGGTTAAACCTTCAATTAGAAAGCCTAATCTTTCAACCGTATCTCCGAAATAAAGATGTCCTTTATAGTAGCCATCGGAACCTGCAGCAACATCCAGGCCCAGCGTTTGTTCGGCAGGCACCCTGCGAGTTACAAGGTTGAGTGCCCCGGCCACCGTATTAGGACCATACTTTATCATTGACGGACCTTTGGTGACTTCCACTGCCGTCATACGACTCATCATCGGGAAGTAGTAAGCCGCCGGCGCTGAGTATGGGGCTGGTCCAATTAATACCCCATCTTCCATAATGTTAATTTTTTTGCTGCGTTCTGGTGTGACACCACGAAAGCCAATATTCGGGCGTAGACCGTAGCCATCTTCCTGTCGAATATTGACTCCAGGGACGGTGGCAAGTACTCGGGCAATATCGTCGAATTCCAGTTTTTCCAGCTCGGTTTCGTTGATTAGGGTAACTGAACCCGCCGCCGTATCGAGCTGCTGTTGATTACCGATAATACTGATATGTTCTACCGAAGATGTGTCATCAGCGTGAAGCTGACTGGTACTAAAAGTCAGGGCGGTAACAAGTAGTGAGAGAGTGTGCTTTTTCATAGTAATCTTACAATTAGTCGTTATCACCAGCTGATGTAGCAGGCAGTTCCAAAGATAAACTTTCGATAAAGTCAGTTTTCATGGTGTCGGTAACTGTCTTAACATCATCATATAAGCGCTCTATTTGCTCCGGATCGTTCTCGAGGGTTTCGGCAAAAGAGCCATTAAGGCTTTCGGCGTATTCAATAACGTTGTCAATGTCTGCACGTAAGCGTTGCGCAGTATCCGTGTCACCAACATCATCTAAAAAGTCATCAAATCCCACATTGAGTTCTTCGCCCCCTAAGAAGAGTGTTTTCAGGGCTTTTAAATTGGCGATAATATTTTGTAAAGAATGATCTGCGTAGACTGATTCGGCATTCTCCGGACACGGGGAGGTACCACAGTCATTGGCAAAAATGCCAACAGGGGTCGCGATTTTGGCATCTTTGGTGACGGCTTTTATATAAAACATTGCATCAGAAATATCATTTACCGCTTCTAGTGATGTGGCAAATTGGTTATCTGGCTCGCCCGCTCCCTTAAGTACGTTGCCGTAGCCTGTGTCACCGGTCCATTCAGCTACTAATTCATTGGCGTTATTGACTAAATCTGCTGCGACAGTTTCAGCATAATCACAGCGAGCCTGACGACGCTGTTCATCGGTCAGCTTATCCCAATCAGTGGGCTCGGTGCCTGCAACCGTACAGGTGTGGTTTAAGTCAGTACTGAAGAGTGTATATTCAAGCGCATCAAGCCCGCGACGGCTGGCAGTACGAGTACTGATATCGTAACCATCTTGCTGTGAATTAACGACATCCTGATCGACAGCGCAAGTACTCACATTGGGCCAGGAATAGATGCGGTTGCGAAGGGCAAAATTATTTTCTGCTAACGGACCAATTTGCATCATTTCAGCCAACTGCCACTCGGTCATGGCCGCTTTCCAGTCTGCTTTTGCATCCGCTTGTGAAACACTTACATCACTGCTGGTGCGTAAGGTTTCACAATATGTACCGATAGATTGATGCAGTGAATTCGCTTGCGCAGAAAAAGATTGATAAGTGGGAACCAATACATTGTCAACGACCGACGCAATCAATGCTGATTCATTAAAGTTATTTTCTACCGGAGTAGAACTGGGGGTTCCGTATTGAGCGCCAGTTTCACTACTGGTGCTTTCGCCACAACCAGATAACGCGAAAGCAAGGCCCATTGCGGTAACGGTGTAGACCAAGCGGTGTTGCATAGACTTCTCCAAAAACACAAAAACGAAGTCATCTTTTGACGGATGACTTCGTTACTATTAAGCCTGTTTATTTAGTATTGAATTACCAGTTTTCCACGTCTTCATTGCTGAACGAATAGGAGGCCTGAATTAAATCGCGAGCTTGAGCCAGGGCCGTCACATACGCCTCTACGGCAGCAGTGTCAGTAAGAACAGGGGCATCACCCATAAGCTCATGCATGGTGACAAAATCTGTATCAGACATGGCTGAACGCGGATTAAACTGCAATCCCAACGCAAACCCTTTCATTTCCGACCAGTGTTTCGCTAAGTCAGAATAACTGAAGTCTGCTGTGCCAATTGCATTTAGATCGGCCGTGGTATCATTAATATAATGAACAATCGTTGCTGCGATAGACTGTTCCCATGCAGAAACGGCTACATTCCGGTGGGCTTGCAACGTTTCCAGTTGCTCTGCCGTAAGCGCCGTACCTGCGGTGTCATTAAGCAGTTTACGAGCGGCCAGGAACGCGTTCATTGCATCCGCCGTTAGATCTAACTCGGTTGTTGCTCCCAGGTCTCTTTTGGCAGCATTGGTTGATTGGCCAAAGTTGTATTCAGCTTCAAAGTCGATGTCGCCATCGTTATCAGAATCATGGTAACCCTGCCAGTCATCACGACCGCCTTTCTGGGCTATTTCTTCGTCAGCATAGGCAAGATAGTCACGCGCAGCGCCAAAGTAACCAAAGCCTTCATCAAAATGATGCTCTAGCTCCGTATAGTTAGCATCAGCATTGGTGTGATCTGATTTGAGGCCCTTACCTTCAATGTCATCGTCCAGGTAATCATCAGTTCCCTGAGAATATGCCACTGACATTAATAAAAACTTTTGGATTAACTGCTTAAGATCGCGCCCATCGTCGGTTAAGTAGAGCTTAGTAATATCATTACCGAACGGATCCTGACGTACTGTACCGTCTAATTGGGTTTGCGCGTTATCAGCCAATTCATTGAAGAATGTTCTCACCAGCGCTTCTGGAGTGGTCGTGCCTACCGCACCCCAGCCAGCAAACTCTGTGTTCCAGTCTTTGTGCTGACCAATTTCATCGTTTCCAGCAATTTTACCCACCAAATTTTTATCTGAAGAGGATACATCTGCCAGAGATTGTTGCTCTGACTCAGGATCGGTTGTGGTCAATAGACTTCTTTCGGAAAGTGCCTCGTAATCAGTGACATCAAAATAGGAGTTGAGGGCACTGATCACCGCATCGCGATCCGCGAACGGCATTTCTGAATCAAATGTATTGGTGTCACCTAACTTAGTATCGATTAGGATATTTAAATCGTTGATCAACAGGTGACGTGCGGTTTGACCACTGTACGAGACGGCCGATTCACCATTAACAAAGACACTTTCAAAGTCGTAATAGTCAAGCAAATCGTTGACATCAATGGTCAGCGTTTTCGTAAAGGAGGCATCGGCACTGTCGGTGACCGTCACATCAACATCCACGGAAGATGATTGCTCAAAGTCAAATGAAACGCCTTCAGCAAGCGCTAAACTATCACCATCAATAACGAAGTTTTCGTTTTCAGTTGAAAACGTAAACGTGTCTGAGCTGTCAGCGTCGGTTGCTGATAAAGTGCCAATTGTGACGCCTTTGCTATTTTCATCAACGGTAGACTGAGACAAAGAAATATCTGATGGAGCAGAGTTTGCAGGTGTCTCAGGCGGTGGTGGAGTTGAGTCATCACTGGACGAACCTCCGCAAGCTGAAAGCATAAAGAGGCTGGTGATAGACAAAGCAAGAAGCGTTTTATTTGGCATTTTCGTTCCTTAAATTCTAAAAACTGGAAACATTATGCCTAAAATCAAATGAGAATCAATATCAATAGCATTAATTATTTTCTTTGTGTTGCTGTTAGGGCTGTAAACCTTGAAAAACAAAACACCCCTCAGTAGGGGCGCTTAATTGTAATGACTGGCATGGTCAAGGGGTGGTATTGGTAAATGAAAGCGGTTTTTCGTTAAGCACCCGGACTTCACGCTGTGGAAAAGGAATTTCGATATCGTGCTTGCGCAGGGTTTCAAAAACAATCAGCAGCAGATCACCACCCACGCGGTTTTTACCATCGTCTATGCCTTCCATCCAGAACTCTACAAACATGTTCACGCCCGAGTCGCCAAAACTGTCTATTTCACAATCGGGACGTTCTTCAAAGGGGATATCGTCACCACTGATAACTTGCGGGTGCTCAGACACCGCGTCCTTAATGATTTCACACATCGCCCGTATATCCGTTTTGTACGCCACTGAAAAATCGATGCGGTAGCGCTGCTTCGGATCTTTATGTGTCCAATTGATCAATAAGCCACTAATAAACTTTTCATTTGGAACCAGAATATCTTTACCATCATAAGTTTCCACTACCGCGTAGCGCATTTTAAACTCGCGTACGAATCCTTTTTGTCCCTCTTCCAGTTCGACGTAATCGCCTACCGTTAGCGACCGGTCAAGTAAAATGATAATCCCGGAAATGAAATTAGAAGCAATGGATTGCAGACCTAGCCCTAACCCCACACCTAAGGCGCCGCCAAATACAGCCAGGGCAGTGAGGTTTATGCCCATAATGTTTAGCAATAATAAAAAGGCAATACAGAATAACGCGACTTCAAAGAGCTTCGCCATTACCTCTTTGGTCGTAATATCCAGTGTTTTATGGCTGCGGATCATATCCTGGCCGAGCATATTTGACGCTCTGCCCAACCAAAAAAGGAGGGCTCCGAAAATGACTACCCGTGCGACGCCATAGGCCGAAATGTCGACATTTCCTATATTGATAGAAATGGACTCCAGGACGCCGATAATAACGGGCAATACGCCAACCATATGTAAGAATACAATTGGCAGGCCAATCCAACGTAAAAATAAGGCAACTGTATTACTGGCAACAAATGCCCGGATAAATGAATTGAGAAAAATCAGCACCGCAATTATGAAGGCGATTTTTAACACCCAGGGGTCGAGTTGGTAACGTTCACTTAACGCCGCTGTCAATTTTAATGAGGTGATCACCAGGATGGGAAATACCGTGCCTCCCAGCCGATAACTGAGTTCTCTTAACGCGTGTGCACCCGGTTCAGGGGAATGATGCATGAAAGGTACGTGACGTCGAATTAATTTGGCAAATACGAACGCAAACAGATAAATCAGTGCTATTGCGAGCAATTGCCATAAGAAGCTCGGGCTTAAAACAATTTCCTTGGTGGTCGCTAAGACCTGATTAAAAAGAGAAAATACGTCTTCAGTTTCCATTGTTTTTTCTTTTAATACGTGACTTAAGTCACGCTGAAAGTTTCATTTATCTTTAAATGCAATCGGCTGTTTGTCAACGTAAGCACCGACAATTCTGTATTTTTGCTGCCTAAGCATGAAAAAATCGGGAAAGTTAAACTAACATTTATGTCAGTGAGTCCGCTTGGCTTATTGCGTCATTTCAGTATATCAGATGGCGAGATACACGCTTTCGCTGGGATTATCTGGTGGACCTTACTCAAAGAAATAACATCATCGCAATGCGCATCGCAAAGGACTTCATAGTTTACCTTAAGGCTGGCTGTCGAGCATGATGCTGATTTGACCAATGTGATGTAATGCATTTTCAAAAAAAACGGTATCAATATTTTCAAATGTATCGGTCACTTGATGGTAATGCGGATGTACATCGTTACCAAAGTACACGTAGGGAATGTTGTATTTGGCGAACGCCGCATGATCACTTGCTTTGCGCCAGTTTATTTTGCTGCCTGCCAGCCTTGTCCTGCCAACGTTAATGGGTTGACCGGCTGTTAATCGAAATAGTGCGGATGAGTGTTTATGCGAATACTGGCTGACCAGCGTTGAATACGTCGGAGATCGATTTGAGGTTAAAATAAAAAGCTGATGACGGCGCCCACCATTGCTGATCATGTCTATATTGATATTAAGTTTTATTTTTTGGCGAAGTACTGGAGGCACCTTAAGAAATGCTTTCGCACCATGTAAACCGGCTTCTTCAGCGTCGGTAGCGATAAAAATAAGGGAGTGTTGAGGCGGGTGAGAAGTAAAGTGGCTGGCCATCGCCATAAGCGCCGCCACGCCAGAAGCATTGTCATCCGCGCCGTTATAAATTTTGCCCCCTTTATTACCTAAGTGATCGTAATGGGCCGTAAAAACAATGTAGGAATCAGGATGTCGTCTGCCCTTTATCCATCCGATTACATTTCTTCCCGGGCGGTGGTTCCAGGCACTTTTATAGCTAAATTCATGAAGAAAACTGGTATTAAAACGCTTTAAGTTCAACTCGGAAAATCGCTTCACAACATAATCTGTAGCCAGTTGGTGACCGCTTTCTCCTGGTTTGCGCCCCCCCATCCTATCGGAAGATAACGCCTGAATGTCGATGATGGCTTGATGGGCAATGTCGGGGGGCATTCGGGCAAGGCATTGAGCAGAGTTATAAAGTGATAACAAGATGCCCAGTATGAGTACTTTATTAAATATATTCATAATTGATGCTTCACCTATACTTCATCGGAGGTTGTTCTTTGGGCACCTAAACGATACAGTTGAATGGTGCAAATTAAGAGAATGCTTTAATAACTTCAGTGTTGCACATCTAGATAAAAGCATAGTCTATGCGATGAAATCGCGAGCCTCCTCAATGCTGTAAAAGTACAGTTGACTAATGCAAGATAAGCTAAGAAAATTAAAATATTAAAAAAATTTAATAAAAAAGTGATCCGTTAACCGTACACGACACGTTAAAGGGGGCGGATTACTTCATTCCAAGAAGTCTTGCATAGTGTGACCAAACAAAAAATTTGGTCAGTGACTAATTATAAGTATTACAAATATAGTCGTGCGCCGTACCTATCATGCACTCCTTTGCCAGGTTACGTTCTCACGGTAAATGAAGAGAACTTCATATGACATCGTCGAATCAGAAAACTAAAACCACTTCTGCTAAAAAAGCGGTACCTTCAAAATCAGCATCATCTGCGACAACAACGGTGCGACCGACTAAAAAGTCAACCTCATCGCGAAACCAGACCAATCGCAAATCGCGACGGGTTTCTCATGATGATATGTTCGTTGATACCGATTATGTACATGATCAAATAGATCGTCTGATTTTCGCGCTTGAATCGTTCCGGGAAGGTGATATCTCGGTTCGACTGTCAAAAGAACGTAATGATAAATTTGCCGATTTGGCTGAAGCCTATAACACCATGGTAGAAATGATTGGTGGTGTATCTACCGAAGTATCACGGATTTCACGGGTTGGGGGTATCGAAGGTAACCTGGAAGCACGGGCCGATTTTAAAGCGGCTAGCGGTGTCTGGAAAGAGTTGATTGATAACATCAACATCTTGATTGAAGCGATTTCAAACCCGGTATTGGAAGTAAGCCGGATCCTGAACAGCATTGCATCAGGTAATCTGCAGGATAAATTCAGTCTTACGGTAACCGGTGACTTCCGGGCGATGGCCGACGTAATCAACCGGACGCAGCACAGTTTGAATACGTTTGCTGAGCAGGTAACACAGGTTGCCAGAGAAGTGGGTGTAGAAGGTAAGCTTGGGGGGCAAGCCTCGGTACCTAACGTGTCGGGAACCTGGAAGGATTTGACCGACAACGTTAACCAGATGGCGAGCAACATCACCGCACAGGTACGGGAAATCGCTACGGTAACCACGGCGGTAGCGCAGGGTGACCTGACCCAGAAGATTACTGAACAAGGTAAAGGGGGCGAGGTACTGGTTCTGTCCAGCACAATCAACCGAATGGTTGACTCGCTCAACATCTTTGCGGCCGAGGTAACCAACGTCGCCCGTGAGGTAGGGGTTGAAGGTAAACTGGGCGGTCAGGCTGTGGTACCTGACGTGGCAGGAACCTGGAAAGCGCTGACTGATAACGTGAACATGCTGGCATCCAATGTAACCGCGCAGGTACGGGATATCGCCAATGTTGCCACCGCAGTAGCCGACGGTGACCTTTCTCAGAAAATCAATATTAATGTTAAAGGCGAAATTGCCGAGCTGAAAGAAACCATTAACCAGATGGTGGACTCACTGAACATTTTCTCTGATGAGGTAACCCGGGTAGCCCGGGAGGTAGGAACAGAAGGTAAGCTAGGCGGTCAGGCCACCGTACCGAATGTAGCTGGAACCTGGAAAAACCTGACTGACAACGTAAACACCATGGCGAGTAACCTGACCACCCAGGTACGGGAGATTGCCTCGGTAACCACCGCCGTGGCACAAGGTGACCTGTCGCAGAAAATTACCGAAGAAGGAAAAGGGGGCGAGGTACTCGTCCTTTCAAACACCATCAACAACATGGTTGACTCACTGACCTTGTTCTCAGCCGAGGTAACGCGGGTTGCCCGTGAGGTAGGTACCGAAGGGACCCTGGGCGGACAGGCAGTGGTTCCTGGCGCGGCCGGAACCTGGAAAGACCTCACCGACAACGTAAACACCATGGCGAGCAACCTGACCACCCAGGTACGGGAAATTGCCAACGTTGCCACCGCAGTAGCCGATGGTGACTTGTCACAAAAAATCAAAATCAATGTTAAAGGTGAAATTGCCGATCTGACCAAAACCATCAACCAGATGGTTGACTCACTGAATATCTTCTCTGATGAGGTAACGCGGGTTGCCCGTGAGGTAGGAACTGAAGGTAAGCTGGGTGGACAAGCCGCCGTACCGAACGTTGCCGGCACCTGGAAGAACCTGACCGAAAACGTAAACTTCATGGCAAGTAACCTGACCACCCAGGTACGGGAAATCGCCAACGTTGCAACCGCAGTAGCAAAAGGGGATTTGACCCGCAAAGTCACCATCGACGCCGAAGGTGAAATTGCCGAGCTGAAAGAAACCATTAACCAGATGGTGGACTCACTGAACATTTTCTCTGATGAGGTAACGCGGGTTGCCCGTGAGGTAGGAACCGAAGGTATTCTGGGAGGCCAGGCATTAGTACCTAATGTGGGCGGCGCCTGGATGGAGCTGACCAAGAACGTAAATACTATGGCGAGTAACCTGACCACGCAGGTACGGGAAATCGCCTCGGTAACCAAAGCGGTAGCGAACGGTGACTTATCCCAAAAAATCACCGAGGAAGCCAAGGGGGGGGAGGTACTCGAACTTTCCATCACGATTAACCGAATGGTTGACTCACTGCAGACACTGTCAGATGAGGTAACGCGGGTAGCACGTGAGGTAGGTACCGAAGGTGTGTTAGGGGGGCAGGCAGATGTTCCGAATGTCGCTGGTGCATGGCTCGACTTGTCCAACAACGTAAATACCATGGCAAGCAACCT
>CAZROH010000027.1:0-34347 GCA_964601635.1 uncultured Alteromonas sp.
TAATCAACGCTGACACTCAGTCATCAAAAAAAGGTCGCGCAAGCGGCCTTTTTTTATGGCAGTAAAACAGAGTTGCAATCTGGTATCATCACTGAAAAGAGTAACTAAGATTAAACCTACAAAAGTTTTTAGGGGCAATCACCTATACATTAATAGGGGGCAAGCAGGCACTCTATGTAAAAGTATGGTTACCTAGAATCGTCACGCTTTTTGTCTCCCGATGAAGAGTAGCACGCGTTATCAAAGCTGCGGTCTTGTCTACTTGCATCGTGTTTTGGGTCCTCGACAGTGCGGACCCCTGTTTTTTAAGTTGTTTCTTTCATTTTCTCATCTACTTCTTTCTAAGACCTTTTCATTCGACATGAAGTGACGACCCTGTAAGCAGGCAATTCACTCTAGGGGTAACTCCCCATACCCGAAGATGCATCTTTTATAGATACTGAACAAGTCAAATAAAAATGAGGTGTCTCATGAATGTGTTGAAATCGAAATCACTACTATCACTTGCTATCGCTATGGCGTTACCTTGCAGCATACACGCTAAAACGTTTGATGAAGAGCTGGCTGAAAAACTCGATGCCGAGCCGCTCGCTTTACATCAGGTTATAGTGACTTTTGAAGGGCAGGGAGCGCCAACAAGTGAACAGTTGAATGCCATACAGGCCTTAGGAATTGATACGGGAGTGAGTCTGCAAAACTTACCCATCGTCGGTTTACTTGCTAATCAGCAACAAATTAACCAGCTTTATTCCCGCTCTGATGTAGTGTCCGTATGGAATAACGACCCGTTAGTACTAGAAAATTACGAGTCTACGCAAATTACGGGTGTGCGGGCGATGCGTGATGACAGCAGTTTACGTAATCAGGGCGTACCCTATTCCGGTGCAGGTATTGGTGTGGTGGTCAATGATTCAGGCATTGATGGAACTCATGGTGATCTCGCTTTTCCAGATCATGTAGTACAGAATGTTCTTGCTCAGACCAATTTACATAGCCTTGATAGCATGCTTCCAATTACCTATCAGGAAAATGTAGCTAATACAGATATTGGCGGAGGTCATGGTACGCATGTAGCTGGAACTGTAGGCGGTAATGGAGCTAAAAGTGGTGGTCTGCATGCAGGGGTAGCCCCTGGCGCAGATATAATTGGCTATGGTTCTGGCGCCGGCTTGTTCATTTTGGATACCTTAGGGGGCTTTGATTATGCCCTGACTCACCAATACGATTACAATATTCGCGTGATATCTAACTCGTTCGGTAATACGGGTGATGTGGGAACTGATTTCAATCCGGACGACCCAACCAATGTCGCAACTAAAGCCTTGGCTGATCGCGGCATCATCACCGTTTTTTCCGCCGGCAATTCAGGCCCGGGTGAATCAACCATAACAGGTAATTTTAAAAAGGCGCCCTGGGTGGTAACCGTTGCGGCCGGTGATAAGAATGGTGATTTAGCCGAATTTAGTTCACGTGGTGTGGATGGGAAAGGCGGCGAAGTGGTAGTCGATGGTGAAGTTTTTAGCTGGGAAGATCGCCCAACCATTACCGCGCCAGGCGTTGATGTTATCTCTGCCCGTGCCTCAACTTCCAGTTTAGGCGGTTTAAGTGCACAGGATGACGCCGAGATGATAGAACCAGAGCATTTGCCTTTCTATACCGTATCAAGCGGTACTTCTATGGCAGCCCCTCACGTATCAGGGATCGTATCATTAATGCTTGAAGCTGATCCCACACTTCAATGGCAGGATGTAAAACGAATATTGCAAAATACCGCTACACCAATGGCCGGTTTAGCAGAATGGGAAGCCGGGGCAGGCTACGTCAATGCCCATGCTGCCGTTACGGCAGTAGTTAATGGTGAAGAAGTGTTTGGCGATACGGTAAAGCAAAATCGTGATTTTAATGCCAATGCATTGGTCAAAGAAGGAGACAGTTTTACCCTGACAACCACGTATTTGCCCGCCGGTGAATCGCCCACAGAGACGTTTGAAGTGACTGAAAACG
Organism: uncultured Alteromonas sp.; assembly: GCA_964601635.1. Lineage (GTDB taxonomy): Bacteria > Pseudomonadota > Gammaproteobacteria > Enterobacterales > Alteromonadaceae > Alteromonas. The sequence continues at coordinate 2,005 of CAZROH010000027.1, forward strand.
TGTCTATGGTAGTGGCCAGCGCGACGATTGAAACAGCAACAGCGTTTGTTTTAGAAGACCCGGAAGGTAATCGTTATGGCTCGGGTATTGGGTTACCTGTGCTGGGCTCAGCGGTAGGTACTGCTGCCCCGGGCATGGCCGGAACCTGGAAGCTCTATAGCCGGGGTATTGGCAGCGTGAGTGGGGTTTCGCTCGATCCATTGGGCTTGACCAATGGGGTGGGAGTTCCTAGTACAGCAGATGTAACTATTCGATTACTTGAAACCGCCGGTTTTGAAGGCATTGCCGATACGCAGGGAGATCCCAGTCGACCCTTTGTTGAGTATGTTACGGCCCGTCATCTAATGGATTCCACCTCCCAAGGTTTTTTACCAAATGATGACATGACGCGAGCTGAACTTGCTGACACCCTGACGCTTTCAGCAAACGTTCGTCAATCTACAAAAGGTAACCAACTGCAGTTTGAGGACGCACAACCAGAATATTCAGCTGCTTTGAATTCAGTTAGCGAAAGAGGAAGTATCCTTGATGATTTGGAACACGCTGATGAACCTATCATGAAGGCGAAAACGGCTACGGCTTTCCACCCAGAAGATCAAATTAGCCGTGAAGAACTGGCCTACTCCTTAGTTCAGTCACTGGGTTTACAAAGTGTAGCCACTTCATTTGATCCGGACAGTACTATCATCGCAGTGGTGTTTGATCAGGCTGTCGAGGTGGTCGATACAAATGAAATCGCACCAGAAATGCGTGGCTACGTACAAAGCGCACTTGCCTTAGGTTTACTTGATGTAACAGTAGAAGTTGAGCAGGGGCAATTTGATTTGGAGCCAACTCTCAAAGCCTACTTTAACCCGGCAAACACCGTATCTCGCGGAGAAACAGCCTATATTATTACTGAGTTTGATCAATTAAGCGCAGAGTAATAATTCACTATTCTAACAGGCCGGCTTTGCCGGCCAATCTAATCAGTTCAGCCGAGCTGCTTACATTGAGCTTTTTATAAATATTACTACGGTGATTCTCTGCTGTTTTAAGGCTCATATTCAGCAGCTCTGCAATTTTCCTGCTGGTGTTGCCTGCTGCAACCAGAAAGAAAACTTCTCGCTCTCTTCGCGTCAGCGCTGTAAGTGGATTTGCTCTGTTAGTAACCTTCGTGGGCGCAGCAGAACATGTGGTATCCGAGAGTTGGTTGTAGAAATATTGGTGACCGTTCGCGATAGCTAAAATCGCTTTTTGGAGTTCGTCGCTAGAAGACTCTTTAAGCATGTAGCCTTTGGCACCAGCGTCCTGCATGGCCTGCACATATTCCAATTCGTTATGCATGGATAGAACAAGAATTTTACTGGCAGGACGTTGAGCGAGTAGCTTATCTATAGCTACTAAACCGCTCATCTTGGGCATCGAAATGTCCATCACTACTACATCTGGACTGAGTTTAAGAACTTGTTCTATTAACTCCACACCGTCACCACATTCGCCGATAACCTGAATCGTGTTTGTGGCATTTAGCATCTGAACCAATCCCTGGCGCATAAGTACGTGATCGTCAGCTATTACTACTGTGGTGCTCATAAAGGTACCGTTAATGAAATGCGGGTTCCGTGACCTGTAGCCGAGTGGATATTGAGATCTGCATTAAAGGCGTTGGCACGGTCTTCTATACTCGCCAAACCTACTCCCGGCGTTATTTTGTCTCGTGCAAATCCTTTCCCATCGTCTACCAGTTCGAGTTTTATCATGTTGAAGTGTTGTTTAACGGTTATATTTACCTGGCCTGGCTGAGCATGTTTGATCGCATTCACTAACGCTTCTTGGGCGACACGGAAAATTAATATTCCAATATCTTTAGGTAAATCAGGGCGTACGTCAACCTCGCAGCGGTAGCTTACGTGTTCATGTTCAAACAAGTTTCGACATAACCAATTAAGGGCAGGTTTCAAACCGAGATCATCCAGAATGGTTGGACTCATTAAACGAGAGAGCTGGCGAACATCACTGAGAGCAAGCTCTGCTAACTCAGCTAGTTCACCTACAGCAGGGTCGGTTTGTGCCATGCTTTGTAAGCGTCTGGTTAAACCTGTCAGTAATTGACCGACCCCATCATGCAATTCGCGTGAAAGTCGTGCTTTATCCGACTCCTGTTGTGCCCACAACCGCTTTGCCAACTCAGTGAGAGTTGACTGCTCCTGATCCAGCCGCGTTTTTAAAAGCGCCTGCTGCCGCTTAATTTCGGCTAACAGGTGGCTGTGCTCAGAGCCGCTCAAGATATGTCCTCTGATATTGTTGAGTCTGATTTTCGTTTAGCTTGGACAGCCATTCTTCAGTCAGCTGCTGAGCTTTAGATTCATCTACTATTTGGTAGAAAATATGATTTCGCCAATATCCTGGATGGGTTTCAATTTGTTGTTTTAAACCATCTTCGTCGTTTTTCAAATAAAGCCAGTGCATGTGGGCCTGGTAAAATGCAGGTTTTATTAATTTGTTAATGCGCTGCATCAATGCACTCGTTGCTGGCAATTGCATACGATGTTGTAAATCTAACAGAATCTTAAGCTCAGTTAATACCGGGATGGTACCTTGTTCAAAAGGTAGCGTAAATGATGTGTCTGCTCGCTGCGTTGACGGCGCTGACTCAATATCAATGACCAGCTGTAACCATGACACTACCGCATGTTGCTCTTTCATACCGTCATTCACCAGCTCAGTAAGCTCATTTAACAGGTCTTGAACACACTGCCAGTCGGCAATATACACACATACTTCCCCTTGCCACAGCATGACTTCTGTAAGTGCGCGGGTATCTCCCATGTCACTGGCTAATTGTTCAGCCTGCTCGCTGTTTTTTAATGCACTATCCAGTTTCCCTTCAGAAAAATTGAGATAGCTGAACAACAGCTGGTTGTACATGCGTTCCTGCACCTGCTGCGGATTTAATTCCCCCTCTACACCAGCGAGGCTTCTAGCCGCGGCAAGTTTGTCACCCTTCGCAAGACTCAGTTGGGCCAGGTTTTGGATTGTTCTGAGCAGGTGTGTTTGGTCTCCGTTACGTTCAAAATGGGCTTTTGCTTGTTGCCAATAAATATCTGCCAACGAAAAATCCCCCATCAGAAAGTGCATATACGCGACATTACTCATGCTCTCAGCTTGCTTGCTCTCTTCTTTTAGCTGCACACGAATATCCAGACCGTGTTTATAGTAGCCTAATGCCTCACGATAATTACCTTGCTCTTCAAAAAGAAATCCTAATGTATCCAGCACATGTGCCTGCTGAACCCGATCACCCAGTTCGTCGAGCAATTGTAACGCTTCACTGAGCGACTTCTCGGCAAGCGGGTAGTCGCCTCCGATTGCAGCGACATTGGCAAGGTTCGCCAACGTAGTTGCCCTTTCTGAAGGGAAATCGTTTGCAGTACGCAGGGCGAGAGAATCCGAAAAGTAGCGTTGTGCAATCTGGTAATTAGCGAGCCTAAGGTGAGCGACGCCAAATGCATTTAAGATCAAGCTCTCGCCAGCAACGTTTTCTTGTTGTCGATAAAGGATCAGCGATTGGGTTAACGCCTTATCGATGGCTTTTTTAATGTCGCCATTGATAATTTGCTGGCGTGCCAGCTCAAACCACAATTGCGCGTCATTAGGAGTAATTTTCAGTGCCTGTTTATAATCAGCCAGAGCGGCTTTTATATTATCTGCCCATAAATGGGTCTGCGCGCGCATCGCCAGTAACTTTGCATTGTTTGGGTATAGTGTCGTCAGACGATCGATGGATTGTTGTGCTAATTTTAAATCGTCACTAATTTGGGCTTTGAGGTAGTTCGCTTGCAAAAGCCAATACTCCTGACTGCCAGCGGTCTCCAGTAGTTTATCCAGCTGTCGGTTGGCATCGCCTATCTGCCCTTCCTGCATGGCTAGTTGAGCGCCAGCAAGCCACCCCTCCGGTGAGCCTGGCGCATTCTTTTGCATAGCCGAGATCAAATCCTTTTGGCTGAGGTTTTGCGCATGTTCTAATGCTGAAAGGGAGGAAATAAATTCCGTATCAGGGGCAGGCATCGGGTTATTGGTGTGTACAACGATTGCCTCTAATATTTGTTTTGAAAAAGCAGCCAGATCGCTTTTCAGAGAGTGTGCATGGAGGCTGGCATTAACAGAAAAAAGCTGCCTGTTTGCAGGCATCATATAACCAGTGCTATCTAACAGGAAAGTTTCATTGCCTGTGGGCACTGCTGTTAATGTCACCACCAAGTCTGCATCTAATGGGGTGGCCAGCGCGATCCTGTCACTGGCTCTGGAAATGGGATCAAGTGATAAGTTGGTCACTAACGGTTGCGTGCTTTGCTCGTCAAAAACCTTAACATCGGGGTGTTGGCTTAAAGAAAAGCTAAGTAATTTGTTTAATGTGGTCAGCAGAGGAATATTTTGTTGGCTTTGCACAATTAAGTTGAGTTGTCCTTGGGGGAGCGACACTTTGCTTACATTAAGATACCTGAAGCCCAAATACACCGTAACGGTCAACAGAACAGTGATCGTCAGCAGCCATGCCAGTGCAGACATCTTTCGCTGGTCTGAAAGGGCAAAGTGCGCTAACGCTGTTTCAACTTCAGGACGTTTGGCTGGTAGTCTGTGCGTCAGTGTCTTTAAAAACTGATGCTGCTTTCGTTTCCATAATCTATCAGCCAGTGAAAACGTGGGTATTGAAACACAATTCAAAATTTCTTGTAATACCCTGCCTATACTATACGTGTCCGCAACTGTTGACGCGTGACCACCATGCAGTACTTCAGGCGCAGAGTATTGCGGATGACCGCTGGTCTGTGTTGCCAGTTCACCGAGCTGTCCAATACCAAAATCGATAAGTACCAGTTTCCCGTCGTTATCAATCAGAATATTATCGGGTTTAATGTCGCCGTGCAGCACGTCTGCGTGTTGACAGGTATGGACCGCATCCAGTAACTGGCTGGCCCACTGGCGGTACTCGGACTTGCTAACGGGCTGTTGTAACCTGTGATAGAGCGCTTCTCCTTCAACATATGCCATGGTGAAAAAGATATGATGTTCATCTACGAACAGGTCGTGAACGCGGATAATATTGGGGTGATTGAGACGCCTTGCGATAACCACCTCTTGGCGGATCGTTTGTAAGTCGTCAGAATGAGGTAAAAGGTGATCAACTAACTTAAGTGCAACATCGACCTGTAATAATTCATCAAAAGCGTGGTAGACCACCGCCTGAGCACCAGTACCTAGTTGCTTTCGAATAGTAAAACGACCCGCCAGTACGGTGTCTGGCGAGAGTTGAGCAGTATTTAGCTGTTGAGTTACCAGCGAGTCAGCTGAAGCGTTGCCATGCGACTCAGTCAATAAACCACCCACCTTTATACTTTACTTATTGTTTATGTATTTCTAAGCCTACTACGAACTTTGAAGTAAAGAAATCTTATGATCGATAGAATGGAATAATAACCGTAAAGATAAAACGTTTGCGAGTGAGGTGGCGAAGGCGACATCGGTATTGGTAAAGTATTGGCGGCCTTGGGTATTATCGCCATAAAGCACACCAACTACTTGATGTTCGACTAAAACCGGCACGCATAGCGCGGCTAAAATGTTGTGTTGGATCACACTTGGTTGTAATGCATATTCTTGCTCCGCTTTGAGATTACCCAATGCAAGGGGCGAGTGATTTGCAATAGCGTTTTTAATAACGGTGCGACTACCGGAAAACCCTTCGGCATCCATCCACGGCTCGTACCCCAGCCCTTGCTGAAAACCGGATTCAGCATCAAATAAGATAAGTGCTGCTCGTTCACAGCCTAATGACTGGATCATATACTCTCTGGCAACTTGGATAAGCGATAGACTATTGTCACATCGGCTAAGCTGAGTGCGATATTGCTGAAGTTGCCGTTTTCTCCATATCTGATGGCTTTCAGATTTTTCCATTTCCTGATTACTGACCCGCTTTAACCTGCACGCCACCGGGCCTAGTAAAATGGATTGCTCATTGGTGATGAGTAAAGACGATATTTTCTTACCTGATTGAAAGCACCCCGTACTGCTGGTGTCATTCAGTGACCATAGTTGTTCACTGGTAGTACTCAGTACGGCATGCTGACGAGAGACCTGTGGATGACTAATTACCACATCGGCCGTTTCAGCACGGCCAATGTGATAGGGCTGACCTTCAATCAGAAAATGCTCTGCTACTGTTCCCTGGGGAGTGGAAACAGCTAACTGGAGTGGCATATTAACTTGTCCGTAAACTGTAACGCAGCGTGTATAAATGAGTTAATAGCTCACCTTTTACATTTGTTATATCGTTAGCTGAACGCCAAACGTCTGGGATGGCATTTCCAGAGGCGGGTTCAAGTAACGAAATTAATGTATCCACATGGGTAAGCGCCGCCGAATAGTTTTCCAGGGTGATAGTTGAATAAAGGCTTCCCATTGCCACATCAATCGAGTTTAACAGTCCACCGTCGATACTATTGCGATTAGCAGATAATACATTACTTAGTGAATCAAACTTCTCGTTTAACACCGCATCCAGGGCACGGGTGTCGGCCAGAATAATAAAGTCTGAGAAACTGCCTGTATTTCCTCTTGCCCGGAAGCTACCAGATGCTGTCAGCATCGTAATATCTTCAAAATCGCCATTATCATGAGATCGGAATAAACGAAGTGGGGTGCCTTCTTCGTAATGTAATGCAGTAGTGTATAACTCGACCATGGCGACACCCTCAAAGCCGAAGCCTGCGTCAGATTTGGGGCTAATCGATACAAGTACGGGAAACGCACTATCAGCATTAATGAGTGAAGAAGGCAAACGGTCAATAATACTAGGATCGGTCGGATTGAGCAGGGTTGCTTGCACATCAATATTATTAGGCTGCAAGCCAATACTATTTTCAAATTCCACCGTTACGTCTACTGCGGTGTTATTGGTAAGCGATATGGATGCCTGAATGGTATTGTCAGCAACAGTAAGAGAATTGGGAAGCGCGACTTGAGCCTGAGCATTGGCTAGACCAAAAAACAAAAAAACGATACCGGTAAGCCGCTTAACGTGCGTTAGCAACAATCTATACTTACGTTGGGTCATTTGCATTACCTCATCAAAAATAGTGTTCAACCATAAAGCAGCCGTGCGCCAGTATCAAGATTATACCGGCGCACGTAGCGTATCACTCAAAATACTGGGTGAATAACCGCGATGCGATAACTGCATAATGAGCCCGGCTAATCTGCGTTTCAGGCGAAAAGGTCGCTGTCAGGGTCGGCTCAAGTGAAAAACTTCCCTGGTCGACGCCAAACTCAACATTAATCAACGACAGAGTGATGGCGGCCTGAACGTACCCTTTCATATCATCGGGAATGAGATGCTGATCCGACAAGACGATTTGCTGCCCTTTATAATCTACGATGATGTCATCATTTGGATCGAATGCCTCGGCCAGTTCCTGCATACCAAGTAACTGAACGAGTGAATAGGTGAGCTCCAACTTATCCACTCTGCCGAAAGGCTTAATGGCACCGTCTCGCGGTAACATCACAGGGTTTTGCGTTGCGGTTGCATCTTTAAGAGCGCCACCTTTCACCAAGGCAGCCTCTAAGTATGGTTGACTATCAGATGGCATCTCACCTTCAATCGGACGAGGATCATTTAATAAGTCACGATATTGACGTACCGCACCACCCATCACCGCGTAACGAGCTAAATCCATTCGCTTTAATTTCCAGTCCGGGTTAAACATGCGATTGCTGGAACCATCCATTAAACGTTCTGTAATTGCAAATTCGATGACCCCTTGTTGAGGATGACCGTCGATATCATCAATCCCGTTGAAGCCTGCACTCTCTTCAAAAGAAACGGTGACAGCAAACGTTTCAGGTACACCAGGGCCATTGGTTACGCCTAAAGGATCGGCTTCTACGCCAGATAACGAGGTAAGACCGTAAGCATAGATACCCCATGTTCCAGGCATCCCTGGGGCGGAAACACGCATAGTTTCGCTGAGTACCGGCGTGGTCAGGTTACCAAAATACTCGGTGCCATCGGGCGCCACTAAGACCAGTTTGGTTAAGTTTGCCGGTGAACTGGCTGATGCTTTGATAAGCACTTCATCGTCGCCAACTTCGAAATAAGAGACTTCTGGCTCGCCCACTGGGGAATAGAAAACATCGAAATTTTCGGTGCGATCGCTGGTGGACACGAGCGCATTGGCACGAAATGTTTTGTCAGGCAGGTTATTCACCGTCGTGCGGTAATCCATATCATAATCCAGTGCGGCGGCGACTGCACTGCGGGCATTCACATAGCCAGCGCCGACTTCCCAACGTTCATATCCCGGCATGTTTGTAGCCGATTCCTGAAGGAGCTTTTTGATGGTCAGCGGATCAAGGTTAGGATTCGCTTCCAGCATCAGAGCGATAATGCCTGCCACATGCGGTGTCGCCATGGATGTCCCGGAAATCATTGTATAAAACGGAATATATTCTGTTTCAATTGCCTCGACATCGGCATCACCGCCATTGGCGACTAAGTTGGTAGAGGCGCGGGTGGAAATAATATCCACGCCTGGAGCAACAATAGAAACATCATTGTGATATGTCCAGTTCGTGCCATCCGGCATGCTGAAATCGCCTGATTCACTTTTCAGGCCGCGAGAGGAAAAGTCGGCCAGTTTACCGAACTTGTCTCCAGCACCAACAGAAAGGCCCCATGGGATCTGAGCATAAGGGTTATGAGAGTCTTCGCCCGGGCCACTGTTTCCCGCAGCAAAAACACTCACAATACCTAGTTTATGGGCTTTGTAAGTTGCCAAAGACACTGGTCCTAATGGTTCATATTTTCCACTAGATCCCCACGAGTTACTGATAATTTTGATCGGATTTTCGTAGGTATATAAATTATTAATGGCAAAATCAAACCCGCCGATAGTATCAAGCAAAAACAGGCCACCGCCAGAACCATAGCCAATGAGATCGGCATCTGGTGCCGCGCCAACATACTTGCCATCTGACATAACGCCACTGCCAGCGATAGTTCCGGCGCAGTGGGTGCCGTGACCGGAGTTTAAATCAGTGTTGATCTGGCCTGTGACTGTTGCCCCATCAGTGACCCCAGAGAGGCTAATGGCCGATGCATGGGTCAGCGCCTGTACATTTTCAACAACGGTGTCACCAAAAAGTAAATCCTGGTGGGACGCATCGATGCCAGAATCATTCACCATAATGGTGACGCCTTTGCCGGTATATTCAACACCGTTTCGTTGCGCAAAGTCATTTCCCTGTACGTCGTCCACTCCAGTGATTTCCCTTGCATCAGCGTTGTAGTACTCCATTTTCCGATTCGCAAAAATTGAACGCACACCGTCCATGTCAGCAAGGGTCTCAATTTGTGCTTTAGTCGCCATTACACCAATAATAGGTAAAGAGCGAAATTGCACGCCTTCAGTAATGCCCAAGTTAAGGATTTGTTGGATTTGCGACTCGGCTAACGGTTCGAGTTGATCAAAGGTGACCACTGCCATCACGGGTTCGACATTTGAAAGCGTCGGTAATTTGCTGGCCAACTGTTCACCGATGTATGCATCAGCGAGTGCCTGCGAAGTGGGCGCCACAATAAATGCGGCAGCAATAGCAGATAGGGTAAACTTTTTCATAACAGCCTCCGGCTTTGATGTTCGGATTTTCTGGCCTAATGGCAGAAGTTGGATTAATCATGGCTGTTCAGTTACTAATCATCTATAGGGGTTTCACCCTAGATCGTTAAAATTACGACCAATAATTAAATAGGCGTAAAGTCATTGCGTCGTGCAGGGGGATTCACTATGGTTAATTCAAACGAGCACTATTTTTTGAGGAAATAATGAAGTACAACCCGTTGGGTGATAGCCAGTTAAGCGTATCGGAAGTGTGTTTGGGAACCATGACCTGGGGTATTCAAAATACTCAGGCAGAAGCCGATGAGCAGCTGTCGATGGCTATAGATGCAGGGGTAAATTTCATCGACACCGCAGAAATGTACCCGACGCCGCCAAATGAACAAACCTACGGAGATACTGAAAGAATCCTTGGTGACTGGCTAAACCGTCATGCTCATTATCGTGATCAGCTGGTAATAATGAGTAAGGTGGCTGGTAGCGGGCTTGACTATATCCGCGGAGGAAGCAAGATAAGTGGGGACTCACTTACAAGCGCGCTGGGCGATTCATTAATCAGATTGAAGACAGATTATCTAGATGTTTACCAGTTACACTGGCCTAACCGTCCTACACCGCATTTTGGTAAGCACTGGCCAGGGAAAACTAACCCTGCTCACATTGATGCAGAAGCTGAAATAGAAGGGATGCGCGAAATTCTCATAGCGTTGGATAAAGCCTTGACTGAGGGGAAGATTCGTCATTGGGGCTTATCCGATGACACCCCTTGGGGAATTGCGACTTACCTTAGGTTGTGTCAGGAAATGGGCATAGCGCGGCCAGTATCAATCCAAAACGAGTTTAGTTTACTGCATAGCAAAGACTGGCCTTATCTTATTGAGCACTGTCAGTGTGAAAACATCGCTTACCTGCCATGGTCGCCGTTGGCCACCGGCATTCTCACGGGGAAATACATTAATGGAGAACGGCCCACTGGCTCACGCTGGACATATGTGCAACGACAGGGATTATTTCGTGATAAGCCTCCCGCGCACGAGGCAACAAAGCGTTATCAGGATATCGCTGAAAAAATAGGTATTACATCGGCGCAATTAGCGCTCGCCTGGTGTAAACAGGTGCCGGGAGTGACTTCAACGATTATTGGGGCGACGAGTGTTGAGCAATTGTCGCAAAATCTGGCTGCATTTGAGCTAAATCTTGCAGACGAGACGCTGGAACAAATTCACGAAGTACTACATCAGTACCCGGTTGGTTTTTAGCAACCCGAAAGCGGGAGTAACGAGCGGTTTCAAGAAGTTATTTGCATTAGCACTTGCTCTGGTAAGCAGAGTACCAGTACAGTAATTGATAATGAAAATTAACCACCCTCTTACTCATTATTTACAAATTGTATTAATTGAGTGCCGGTTTAAATTGCATTGGAGGCATTGATATGACAACCCATAAATTGTATCCCGTACCCGCGTCGATAGCGCAGCACGCTAACATTTCCGCTGCAGAGTATGCCACTAAGTATGCAAGTTCGACTTCAAGCCCAGATACCTTTTGGCTGGAGCAGGCTGAACAGCTCGAGTGGTTTTCATTCCCCAAAAATGCGAATGAATCTGTAATTACCAAAGACAGGGTCGATATTAAATGGTTCAGCGATGGAAAATTAAATGCCTGTGTCAACTGCCTTGACAGACATTTACCGCAACATGCGCAGCGTACCGCATTTTTCTGGGAAGGTGATTCCCCCTCAAATTCATTTGCAGTCACGTATCAACAAGCTTTCGATGAAGTGTGTAAATTAGCCAACGGGCTCAAAAAACTGGGCGTGCAAAAAGGTGATCGGGTTGCTATTTACATGCCCATGGTACCGGAGGCGGCTTATGCAATGTTAGCGTGCGCTCGTATTGGCGCCGTTCATTCGGTAATTTTCGGCGGATTTTCACCTAATGCAATTGCGGACCGCATAAACGACAGTAGTGCGAAGGTCATAATTACGGCAGATGAAGGCCGTCGAGCCGGTAAAACTATCCCGTTAAAAGCCAATGTGGATAAGGCGCTGGAAAATAATGCGTGCCCTTCTATTCGTTCTGTGCTGTTTTTTACGGTGACCGGGGCTGATATGGGAGCGGGCAATAGTGTAGATGTTAGTTGGGATGAGTTGGAAACCAGCTGTGACACTCACTGTGAACCTGAAGTAATGGGAGCTGAAGATCCACTGTTTATTTTGTACACCTCAGGCTCAACAGGCAAACCTAAAGGTGTGGTTCATAGTACGGCCGGCTATCAACTTTATACCCATCTGACATTTCGTTCGGTATTTGATTACAAACAGGATGATGTGTATTGGTGTGCCGCGGATGTAGGGTGGATAACCGGGCATAGCTACATTATTTACGGACCAATGTCCAACGCAGCCACCCAGGTCTTCTTCGAAGGGGTACCGACTTATCCAGATGTGCGCAGAATTGCTCAGGTAATAGAAAAATATAACGTCAACATTCTCTATACTGCTCCTACCGCTATACGAGCCTTGATGGCACACGGTGATAAACCGGTGGAAGGATGTGATACTTCCTCTCTACGTCTGTTGGGATCAGTAGGCGAACCAATTAATCCGGAGGCGTGGGAATGGTATTACCGGGTTATTGGGAACAGCAAATGTCCCATCATGGATACCTGGTGGCAAACCGAAACGGGTGGGATCATGATAACGCCGTTAGCCGGTGTCACCTCCCTTAAACCCGGTTCTGCAACTCAGCCCATGTTCGGTATACAACCCGCCCTGTTCGATGCCGAAGGTAAAGAAATTGAAGGGGCCGGCGAGGGTAACCTTGTCATTACGTCAAGTTGGCCGAGTCAGGCCAGAACCGTATATGGTGACCATAACCGCTTTATCAAAACTTATTTCAGCACTTATCCGGGCGTTTACTTTACCGGAGATGGGGCAAGACGTGACGACGATGGTTATTATTGGATCACCGGGAGAGTGGATGATGTATTAAACGTTTCCGGGCATCGCTTGGGAACCGCGGAAATCGAAAGCGCAATGGTGGCTCACAAAAAGGTGGCAGAAGCCGCGGTGGTGGGCTATCCCCATGACATTAAGGGGCAGGGCATCTATGTCTATGTGACCTTAAATGATGGCGTCGAAAGCAACGATGATCTTGTCAATGAATTAAAGCAGTGGGTCCGCGATGAACTTAGTCCAATAGCGGTACCCGACAAAATTCAGTGGGCTGAAGGATTACCAAAAACCCGTTCGGGAAAAATCATGCGCCGCATATTACGTAAAATTGCTGCGAATGAACACGACCAGTTAGGTGACACGTCAACCCTGGCAGAGCCGTCAGTCGTAGATAAACTTATTCAGGAGCGCCTGAATAAATAGACGTGCGCTACGTGAGGCAAGCTACTCAATACTGAAGCGAAAAGTTTCAAGTGCTTGAGTGGCTTTTTCACTAAGCAACGGATTGGATAATCGATAGACGGCACGGTTATCGATGGTTGACATGGCAGATTGGAAAAATGGTTGCGCTGCTAAACGTTGTTGTAGTTTTCCTGAGGCGTATAGCTCTTTCAAGCCCTGTTCTATTCTCATCGCCAGCATATTCCGCTCTTTGGCGACAAAGAAAAATAAGGCACTGGGGTATTCAAACAGGAGATGACGTTCGACTTTAAAGAGTTCATCTTCCCGCTCGGCTAGTTCTTGATGAATCTCTAACACGCCACGAGGGAATGCATCAGCAAAGCCTTCGGAAAGCAGCGCGAAAGTACCGCCATAGTTTGCTTCTACAACTTTATAACCATTCGCGCGAAAAATTTGGGCGTCAGGCCAGTCGTGTCCTTGTATCAGACGTAACTGCTTTAAGTTGTGTTCAGTCATAGGCTTGCTGAACCGATAATCATTTTCGCGAAGCATTAACACCCGCTTGCCAAACAGCCCATTGGCTAATGGAACAAATACGGTTCTGTGCTGTTTCTCCCTTTGTTTTGACGTGACACTCCAGGTGATATCAAGCTGGTGGTGTTCAAGATCACGTAACTGATAACTCTGCAGAGTCGCTTCGCTCACCGCTAACAGCGTGACCGGACCATATTCTGGAGCAGTCACTTCCAGTGCCATTGTCAAAATATCCACAATATAGTTATAAATTGGACCTGTACCATCAATGGGCTGAGGAATGGTGAGTTCAGTCGGTGCAGCAGAGTCGCGAGATAATTCTGCTGCTCGCGACTGAGGAAGTATTCCGAATGCCAGAAAATTGAAAAAGACAATTATGAAGACGGATTTTGAAAACAATCTACCACCTAAATTTAAGATGTCGGCTGAGTAAGGATATATTCGTGTTCAGGGTCAACAACAAAACGTCCTGCCATTGCTTCTCTGCCCAATAACATCAAATATGTCATCTCTGACCTGTCTGTCAAGGTCAATTGAATTTCCCAGGTTTCGCCAGCCATCACGATAGGGGTATCAATGGTATAGCGTCGTTCTCGCGTCGCTGTGGAACTTTTCACCTTTTTTTGAGCAACCACTTTGGCTTCTCGCCTTACAATTTTAGCTACATTATGAATGTCCGGGTGAATATCGAAGCTGACCCAAAGTTCGCCCTCCTTTTCAAATTCATCAATATTGTCAACGTGCAGTGACGACGTAGTGGCACCCGTATCAACCCTGATATTGAGATCAGTAATAGCCAGTTTAGGCAGGTCACACAGTTCAAGTGCACCAACCAATCGCTTTTCATTCGTGTCTGAGAGCATAGGCTTCGTTCCTGTTGGTATTTGATAGATAAATTTTTACGTTTCGGGTTGGTCATCAGGTAAAAGGTGATCTTGTAACATTCCTACCTGCTCAGCCACCGAACTTGGACGTTTGAAATAGGCGATATGATATATTGCTTCCCCCTCCTGAGTGAGCGGGATATTTTGTTTGCCGATGACCACACCTTCCGCAGGGCAAACAACGTTATCCCGATGATCGCCAAACGGGTCGGCTATACTAGCGAGTATATCGTCTTTGTAAACATGATCACCCAATTGCGCGAGATGGTTTACAAAGCCACTTTCCGATGCACGCACCCAGCCACTCTCTCTGGCAATATAGCGTTTTATATCATGCCCTTTACTACGACTTTTATTGAGCATGCCTAAATGCCGCATGGTATTGACAACGCCGCGAACTCCCGCACGAATTGAGAATTCGTCGTAGCGTAACGCCTGCCCAGCTTCGTAAAGCAATATTTTCACCCCGGCATCACTGGCAGCCTGGCGTAATGAACCATCCCTTATATCGGCATTTAACAGCACCGGGATACCAAAGGCCTTTGCCATTTCCAGAACTTCTGGATCGTCCAGGTTGGCGCGAATTTGGGGGAGGTTGCTACGATGGATCGCACCGGTATGTAAATCAATCCCATAATCGCATTTATTGACAATTTCGTTGAAAAACAGATTGGCCAATCGGCTGGCTAGCGAGCCTTTTTTACTGCCGGGGAAGCTTCTGTTTAAATCTCGACGATCCGGTAAATAGCGAGATTGCGCCAGTACCCCATAAACGTTGACAATAGGAACGGCAATGAGTGTACCTCTTAATCGTTGTATTGATTTAGATTTAATCAAACGGGATACCACTTCGATCCCGTTTAGCTCATCACCATGCAGCGCCGCACTGACAAAAAGGGTAGGGCCAGGCCGCTTACCTCTTTTTACATAAACCGGAATACTCATGTGGGTCGACGTGTACAGTGGCGGCATGTCCAGCTGAATCTTGACGGATTCGCCAGGGGCAACCGTTACCCCCCCAATTTCCAGTTCGGAGTGCACTAGCCCGTACCTTTTGTCTTGGTTTTATTTGGTTTTGCTGACTTTGCGATAAAATCAATAATCATGCCCGCCACGTCCTTATTGGTAGCGGTTTCAATACCCTCAAGCCCGGGGGATGAGTTAACTTCCATGACCACTGGGCCGTTGTTAGAGCGTAGTATGTCAACGCCACAGCAATTGAGCCCCATTGTTTTAGCGGCATCAACTGCAGTTTTTCGTTCTGCCGGCGAAAGCCTGACCAGGCTGGCTGAGCCGCCTCTATGTAAATTTGAGCGAAATTCACCCGGTGCAGCCTGGCGTTTCATGGCAGCAATAACTTTGCCTCCAACCACTAAACAACGAATATCCGACCCCCCGGCCTCTTTAATATATTCCTGCACTAATATACTGGCATTAAGCCCCATGAATGCTTCAATGATTGCCTCGGCCGCCTTTTGGGTATCGGCTAATACCACCCCAATACCTTGAGTACCTTCCAGTAATTTAATTACTACCGGTGCGCCCCCGACATTCTTAATCAAATCATCAATTTTGTCAGGGTGGTGAGCGAAGCCGGTGCGGGGCATTCCAATCCCTTTGCGGGACAGCAATTGTAATGATCGTAATTTGTCTCGCGATCGACTGATGGCGACAGACTCGTTAATACTGTAGGTACCGGTCATTTCAAATTGACGCACCACAGCGGTGCCGTAAAAACTGACCGAAGCGCCTATTCTGGGAATGATTGCGTCATATTTGGGCAGGCGTTTACCTTTATAGCGAACCGAAGGTTTGGCGCTGGTGATGTCCATGTAGCAATGCATGGTATCAATTACATCAACCTCGTGACCTCGAGCGCGACCAGCCTCTACCAGTCTTCTTGTTGAATATAGGTTCGCATTTCTTGAAAGTATAGCTATACGCATAGCGAATATTCTCTTTTAAATTTAGTGGGTTGCTACGCACTTTGGCAGTTATTGGATGACAATATATGGCCTGCTTTAGTTCGTTTTTGAGAGTAATCCACTTTCAGTATAGAAGAAAGTTATTTTATTTTTATCCCCATAATTTGAATAATTTACAGTCAAACAATGTGTTGTATCGACAATCCCGTTAATATGGGCGTGCTAATTGAATAAATTTTTCTTATTCTGTAGCTGAAATAACTGGAGTAAAAATATCAATGGCTTGGATCGATGAGCTGACGCTTTGGCTGTCAGACTACAAAATGCACTTTACTTGGACCGTGGTCATGTTAGTTCTCTATTTGGCGATGACTCGGTTTGTTTTACCTCGTGTAGAAAAAAATATCGAAAAGAGCCGGCTAAAATCGAGTAATGCAATACATGGCTTATTCGTAGTTCGAATCTTGACCGCTGTAGTGACGTTTTCACTCATCCTATTGGCCTGGGGAATTGATTTTTCAGGTTTGCTGGTGTTGTCCACTTCAATTCTTACGCTGACCGGGGTGGCCCTGTTTGCTAGCTGGTCGCTGATCAGTAATATCACCGCTTACTTCATTTTGCTGACCAACGTGGCCTATCGCCGTGGTAATTACATACGTTTATTGGATGGCGATAACTATATCGAAGGGTATATCGGCGATATAAATTTGTTCAACACACGCCTGGTAACACCCGATCGGGAAACCGTTCTTTATCCTAATAATCTGGTTTTAACGCGTCCCGTTCTGATCAACCCAAAGGTCAAATGGCAGTCAATGGGAAAGGTAAACTCTACACCCCAAATTGAGCAGGAAACCCAAGAGGATCCAAAAGCTTAACAAACATTAGTATAGTGAATGAGCAAATTTTTATGTAAGGTAAGTTTTTTAAGTCAGCTGCTAATACTTCATGAATAATCAAAACAATCAGGCACACGCGTACTGGAAGGCCAATTTACGATTATTGTTTAAGCTTCTTCTTATCTGGTTCATAGTGTCGTTCGGCGCGGGCATTTTATTTGCCGACTTTCTTAATCAGTTTTCTTTTTACGGCTTCAAATTAGGTTTTTGGTTTGCACAGCAAGGTGCCATATACACGTTTGTGGTGCTGATTTTTGTTTATGTATTCAGAATGAACGCATTGGACAAGAAATATGGTTTAGATGAGGATTGATGGCATGGATGTTCAACAACTTACTTTTCTTATCATAGGCCTGTCGTTTGCTCTCTATATTGTCATTGCCCTATGGGCCCGTGCCGGTTCGACGAATGACTTTTATGTGGCCAGTGGCGGTGTGCCGCCTGTACTCAATGGCATGGCGACAGCAGCAGACTGGATGTCGGCGGCCTCGTTTATTTCCATGGCGGGCCTAATTTCATTCATGGGATATGACGGCGCCGTGTATTTGATGGGGTGGACTGGCGGATATGTCTTATTGGCATTGTGCCTGGCACCCTACTTAAGGAAATTTGGAAAATTCACTGTCCCTGATTTTATTGGTGATCGCTACTATTCACAAACGGCGCGCACCGTTGCAGTTATATGCGCTATTTTCATTTCATTTACGTATGTCGCCGGGCAGATGCGGGGGGTAGGGGTGGTGTTTAGCCGCTTTCTCGAAGTCGACATTATCTCCGGCGTTCTCATCGGCATGGCAATTGTGTTTTTCTACACTGTTTTAGGTGGTATGAAAGGGATCACTTATACCCAGGTAGCACAATACTGTGTCATGATTTTTGCCTATTTGGTGCCTGCCGTTTTCATATCTATGATGTTAACAGGGCACGTGTTACCGCAGACTGGCTTCGGTGCCACGCTTACCGATGGCTCTAACCTCTACCTACTGCAAAAGCTTGATCAAATCTCAGTTGAACTGGGTTTTGCCGAGTACACCAGCGGCACCAAAAGTACAATCGACGTATTCTTTATTACATTTGCATTAATGGTTGGTACCGCTGGCCTCCCTCATGTAATTGTACGCTTTTTTACCGTGCCCAAGGTGCGGGATGCACGTAAAAGCGCGGGCTGGGCATTATTATTTATTGCAGTGCTTTACACTACAGCGCCTTCGTTGGCAGCGTTTGCCCGAACTAATATGATAGAAACCATCAATGGCAAGGACATGCAGGGGACTAGCTATCAGCAAGCTCCCGCGTGGATCAAAAACTGGGAGAAAACCGGGCTAATTGAATGGGAGGATAAAAATAACGACGGTAAAATGTTTTACGCGGGTGATGAGCGTAATGAGATGCATGTGGATCGTGACATTATGGTGCTAGCCAACCCTGAAATTGCCAGCTTGCCGGCCTGGGTCATTGCATTAGTAGCCGCAGGTGGCGTAGCCGCAGCGCTATCAACCTCGGCAGGATTATTGTTGGTTATTTCAACGTCGGTTTCCCATGACTTATTAAAGCGAAATTTGATGCCATCCATATCTGAGCGAGCAGAATTAGGCTATGCAAGGCTCGCTGCGGGCATCGCAATTGTCATTGCAGGGTGGTTTGGAATCAACCCGCCAGGCTTTGTAGCCCAGGTCGTAGCGTTTGCCTTCGGCTTGGCTGCTTCAAGTTTCTTCCCAGCGATTATTATGGGGATTTTCAGTAAGCGCATGAATAGTATTGGAGCGGTCAGTGGTATGGTTAGCGGAATAGTGTTTACCGCTGGCTATATAGTGTATTTCAAGTTTGTTTCACCAGAGTACAACAGTGCCGAAAACTGGTTTTTCGGGATTTCTCCTGAAGGCATTGGAACAGCCGGCATGCTAATTAATTTTATTACCGCATTTATCGTCGCTCGCTTTACCAAAGAGGCTCCGGAGCAAGTGCAGCAAATGGTTGAGGGCATTCGTTACCCGAAAACGCAAATAAACGCATAAAACAAATTGACAAAAATTTAGGGGCGGCGTATCTTGCGCTTCCTCACAGCTGACCTTATTTAATCAGCTGTAAGCCCAGGTGGTGAAATTGGTAGACACGCTAGCTTCAGGTGCTAGTGGCCTCACGGCCGTGGCGGTTCAAGTCCGCCCCTGGGCACCATCTATCTGCACAAACTCTATATAATCAAAGCGTAAACATCGCAGAATTCTCAGCACGGCGGACTAATCCAGCCAAAAATCGCTGATTTTTGGCGTTCACCAGCATGCGAAACTGAGCTATCCCGTCGCCGGGTAGCGATATCTTGTTCGTTCCTGCATCAATCACGTATGGATGCATATACCATGGTATTGGTGCTGCTACTCTAACCCTTATCTAAACGGTTAACAAACAACCACCTGTTGGTATCATAATGGCCTCGAAATGTGAGGTCAGAAGTATGCAAATCAACACCAATCTTCAAAAACAGGATTATATCAATGCTTACAAGGAGATGTGCGTATTTGTATTGAAGCGACCGCTTTTTGCCGGTTTAATTGCGGCGATTGCGTTGGCGACATCCATGATCCCTTTTCAGATGTTTCCACTTAAAATGGCAGGCTTCGCGCTAACCATTTTATCTACGGTTTGCCTTGCCACATTGTTGTATCGGACCGGTTCTTTACAGGGACTGATTGACGAAGTGCGCCATCAGCAGAAAGTCTTCTTGCCCGCTGTGGTCGCTATTCTGGCCTTGAGCTGGCTCGGATTTATTGTTGCTGATGTATTGATAGCGATGCTGGGGCAGCAGGCGGCCGTGCAAACTAACCTGGTTGTGCCAACGACAACGTCAAGTCTGGACTCGACTTCTATGCTGGTGGCGGTTATCGCGGGTGCGATCATCTGTATCGCGCAAATTATGCCGTTTGTATTAGCGTATTTTTGTAATGGTTTGAATGTCTCTAAAAAGCAGGGCGAACATATCTGGCTGGCACTAATGACGCGCGCTAAAACGTTTTTATCATTCGTTCCTGTTGCTCAGTTAATTCCAATTGGTTTGATATTTAATATCGATACCACCGCGGTGATGATCCTGTTGGCCTCACTTTACAGTACATTTTTGTTTTTCATTGTCTTTAACATTGAACCAAAACAGGCTGAAAAGTCACAGCAATTGACATTCGCTGAGCAGGTGTAATTTATTTAAAAAGGGCGCCTTCAGGCGCCTTTTTTGATCATAGAAGATGCAGTGCCAGCATTACTAATAACACGCCACAATCTAACCAGCCGATAATATAAAAATAACTTCTGGGGCTAGGATTCTTCTCCGTCGCAATTGCGTAATAAAGCACCATATGCAACACCCGGGCAGCAGCATAAATCCATACTATGATAGCCAGTGTTGCGGGATCAAAGCCCACCATGATTGCCAAGAGTGAAGGAAATAAGATCAGTGGCAAGTTATCCAGTGAATTTTGATGGGTGCGATGACTTCTGAAAACGAATGAATCATGACCCAGTTTTTCGTCAACAACACCCGGCACGTAGTGAGATTGCTTACGGTGAGCAATAGTGGCAACAAAGCTTTGAATAAACAAAAGCATCAAGATAAACCACAGTCCCCAAATGGCTAAATTATAAGTAACAAACATGCTTATCCCTCAAGTTGAAAAATCTATCTAGTTGTTGTCGCTGAATAAATTTAGCATAAGTCGTCGTTAATAGTCAGTCCGGTGTATTTTAAAGCTTACCTTTTACATCTTCTGGGATAAGGAGCTTGTCTATGGCATGGATTGTCGCATTAGAAGAGCTGATATCGGCTTGAGTAACCGCGGCGTCATTTACCCGTACCGTACCATCTTGCTCAGAGATTGATAGCAATGCACCTTCCACGGATTCAACTTCATTTTTGTTGCCTAATTCACTGGCGTCGTGTTTCCCTTTGATCAGGTGATAAGTGATGATTTGAACCAGGTATTCCCGGTTATTTTTACTGAGTAATTTAGTCAGTTTGCCCTCGGGAAGGGCGTTAAATGCTTCATTCGTTGGAGCAAATACGGTGAATGGACCAATGTCGCGCAACGTTCTTGTTATGCCTGCACTTTTAATGGCCTCTATAAAGGTTGTGAACTGAGGGTCTTTAGCCGCAGTCGCGATGAAGTCGCTTTCCTCTTCCATGTATTCCTGCGCTAGGGCTGAGGAGGGAAGAATGTGAAAGGCTATTGCAAAGATTAAACCTAAAGCTCGAAATCGCATGTTGTTCTCCATGTTATGCATCGATGCGCTTGTCATAACTCAACAATAGAGTATTTTGGCGAAACTGTCTGCCTTCATTTACTCATGGTGGATTGCGTTAAAGCGCTTTCTTGACGGGTTAAACGGTACTGATGAATTAAAAATAATATGCGGCGTTGACTATACTTAAAGTAGTTGAATTGGGTTTTGGTGGTCAAAGTGATTCGTATATTTACGTTATTAATAATTACCTGCTTGGTAAGCGCATGTTCAACTACCCCAGAAATAACTGACCTGTCAGCTGCTTCACCAGAACATTTGGCAGACGACTTATTCCCCAGTTACACACTATTTGAAGTTGAATCTGAAGATGAGGTATTTTCTCTAAATGACGAAGCTAAGCTATTTGTTACTCGCTCGCTCAAGCTCGATTACCCCAGTCTGATAGATAAACCAAATATAAAAAAGTTGGTTGAAAATATCTTTGATTATACCGAAATGGGTCTTAGTTACAGTAACAGTGCAAACTCAACAGCTAGTGAAACCTTTTCAAACCGAACTGCGAATTGCCTTTCATTGTCAATCATGACGTATGCGATGGCTGAATACGCAGGTTTACGGCCTGAATTTTATGTGGTGGATATACCTGAGTACTGGGTGAGAAGAGCGGGTTTTGATGTGCTCAATGGTCATATAAACCTGAGGATTTTACCGTTAGCTACACCGGGCGCCGTCGTATTTTTTAATGCTGCGATCGATGTGGATTTTGACCCTCAGGACATACGTAATAACTTCCCCAGAAAGCAAATAAGCAAGCAACGAGCGCTTGCCATGTTTTACACAAATAAAGGGGCGGATGCGCTATTGAGGAACAGCTATAGCAAAGCCTACGCCTATTTCAGAGCCGCCGCCCAGACCGATCCTAATTACTCCTCTATCTGGACGAATCTGGGCGTGCTGTATCGCATAAATGATTTTAACGACGCTGCTGAGCGAGCCTATCGTCACTCACTTGCACTTGATGATAATAATTGGACGGCATGGGAAAATTTAGCGCACTTAATGAAAATGACCAACCGAGAGGAAGAGGGCAAAGCGATATTGAACAGGCTTGAACGAACTCGTGTAGATAATCCTTTTTATCACCTTATCCTAGGTGAGCGGGCATTCGAGAACAAAGAGTATGCAAAGGCTATTAAACATTATCGGGATGGCTGGCGGCTGGATCACAAAAGGTCACAAATTCTGTTTGGTCTAGGCAAAAGTTACTACGCAGAAGGAGACATCAATAAAGCGGTACATTATTTATCGTTAGCCGCACGTTTTGCACAAAACGAACAGGACGCTAACCGATATCAGGGGAAACTATCACTGCTGCAATCTAGTTTATAGAGGGCGCCCACAGGGGACGCCACACACATATCGGTTAAACGACACCCAGTTCTCTTAAGCGTTCTTTCAAATAAGAATCTGCTGTGTGACGATCTGATAACACCACATCGGGGCGTGGATGTAAAAACAATGGCAATGAAATACGCGATTTAGTCATATCGGCATTTTCAGGATTTACCACCCGGTGTGTGGTTGACGGGAAATAGTGGCCGGATGCTTCTTGAAGCATATCTCCAATATTGACGATTAAATTACCAAAGTCACAAGGTACGTCCAGCCATGAACCGTCTTGCGCCTTGACCTGCAAGCCTGGTTCATTAGCGGCAGGTAAGATCGTTATCAAATTAATATCTTCATGGGCAGCGGCACGAATAGCATCTGGTTCTTCGTCGCCTTTTAATGGGGGATAGTGCAATACACGAAGTAATGTTTGATCACTGTCTTTGATCATTTCAGATAAAGGCTGGCTATATTTATCGCTCACTTCATTCGGTGAGTTCTTTTCTATCCAGCCGAGCAATTCACGTGCAAGCGTATTTGCTTTTTCATAATAAGATGCAAGCAGTGGTCGCAACTCATCCGGACACTGGCCCCACGGATAAAAATGAAAGTACTCTTTGATATCTTTTTGAGTAAAGCCTTTTGCCACTTCAGATACGGTCGTTGGGAAAAAGCCATCTTGCTTGTCTTTATTGTAAAGGTATTGATGCTTTTCCTCACTATCAAAGAAGGATTGCCAGGCATCATAAATTTCCTGCACCATAGTTTGTTGAAGCGGATGGTTTTTTAGCACACCAAACCCTGTCTCGCGAAGTGATTCCACAAACAGTTCATCAGCGTTTTCGGCCGTATAATCAACAGCGACTAATTGCATAACTTTCTTTCCAAATCGATTAATGGGCTGCATGGAATAATAGCCCTACTTTTAAAACGGGTATTTTACCGCAGAATTCTCCGCGGTAAAAATAATTAACCTAACGATAGATAAAAACCTGCCAGAGACGCGCTCATTAAATTTGACAAGGTCGCGGCGATGACGGCTTTCAGTCCAAGCGAAGCAATCTCTTTTCGACGCGTGGGTGCCATTGCTCCTATTCCGCCCATTAATATAGCGATGGAAGAAAAGTTAGCAAAGCCGCATAGCGAGAACGTAACGATTGCTTGGGTAGCAGGCGATAACGTATCGATCTGTTTGACAAAATCAAGATAGGCGACAAATTCATTCACGACTATTTTCTGGCCAATAAAGCTTCCGGCAATTTGTGCTTCTTCCCAAGGCACGCCTATAGCCCACGCGAGGGGTTGGAGGGCGAAGCCAAGAATACTCTGGAAAGTGACGCCATCAAAGCCAAACAGGGCAGCTGTCCAGCCGATCAGGCCATTGAGCATGGCGATCAACGCAACAAATGCTAACAACATTGCGCCCACGTTTAACGCCAACTGCAATCCCGCGCCAGCACCGGTAGCGGCAGCGTCGAAAACGTTAGCATAGGTGGTTTCCTCTGCGTCGATATTTTCCAGTTCGTCGTTGGCTTTGTTCACCTCAGGCTGAATAATTTTGGCCATTAGCAAGCCGCCAGGAGCCGCCATAAAACTAGCTGCTAACAGGTATTTTAACTCAACCCCTAAACTGGCATACCCTGCCATAACTGAGCCGGCTATTGATGCTAAGCCTCCCACCATGATCGCAAATAGTTCTGAGCGGGTCATGTGCGGAATAAACGGGCGCACAACTAATGGTGCTTCCGTTTGGCCTACAAATATGTTGGCTGCCGCTGACATGCTTTCAGGGCGGCTGGTACGTAAGGCGAATTGCAAAAAACCACCTATAATGCGGATTATCCAGCTCATTATGCCCAAATGGTAAAGCACCGCGATGAGGGACGAAAAAAATATAATGACCGGTAAAACGTTAAAGGCAAAAATAAAGCCTAACGATTTGTCACCTACCGGACCGAACAGGAAATTTATGCCCTGCTGACTGTATTCGATGATATCGCCCACAAACTCGGTTAGCTTAAGTAGCAATTTAATGCCTGGTTCAAAATAGAGGATAAAAGCACCCAAGAGTGCCTGAATGGCAAATGCGCCGCCAACCGTGCGCCAATTAATCGATTTGCGTGAAGCTGATAAAGCAAAGGCGATGCCGAGCAACAGCAAAATGCCCAGTAAACTTACCATGGCCTGTCTTCCTTACTGCAATGCTTGCTGGATATGCGATTTGATCACATCCAGTGCAATTTGGTTTTTTCCACCTTGCGTAACTACTACATCGGCAGTAAAACGGCTAGGCTCTATAAATTGGTGATACATAGGTTTTACTGTGGCTTCATATTGCTTGGCCACAGACTCCAACGTTCTACCGCGTTGTTTTACATCCCGCATCATACGTCGCATTAAACAGATATCTAAGGGCGTATCGATAAATATTTTAACATCATAGAGTGGGAGTAACTCGGGACGGGCGAGTAACATGATGCCCTCAAGAATGATTACAGGTGCAGGCTCAAGACATTCCGTCTCGGGTAGCCGGGTATGCGTTTTAAAACAGTAGTGCGGGTAATCAATCGTTTTGCCTTCACGTAAGCTCTGCAAATGAGCCTTCAACAACTCATGTTCAAATGCATTAGGGTGATCATAATTGTTCTTTTCGCGCGCTTCCATAGGTAGGTGGTCCTGTGCACGATAATAATGATCTTCCCGCAATATCTGTACAGGACTGCCCTGGGCAGAAAAAGCGTTAAACAAATTTTCGGTAAAAAGCGATTTGCCGGAGCCTGATGCACCGGAAATAGCAATAATTAATGGCGATTGCATAGCGAGTGAGGACAATTTTTTCTTGGTGCAAAGATACTTGTTTGCACCGCATGAATCAATCAGAACCTTCTAAATTGTACATTTATGGAACAAATAACTGTTAAGTGTGGGTGATTTCGATATCCGTGCCTTTCAGATCGCGAAGTGCAAATGAATGTTGTTTTGAACGAGAACCCTCTCCCTGTGCACGCGGAGGGTAATATTTTTCTTTAACAGAAGGGTGATCCGCAAACAAATCATCCAATGCCGAGCGGATTTCACTCAAGGTTTTTTCGAGGTTAGCGTTAAAGTCCGGACGTTTCCGCTTAGTATGACCGAGTTCTATCAGACGACCGAAAACTTTATTGCATAATGCAGTCAGCTCGGAGGGGATATCCTGATGATGAGATAAAATGCTTTCCGGGTGCTCAATACAATATTGCACTAGTGCGGTGTAAAAACAAAAGGGTTTGTTTTGCAGATTCACCACTTTGCTATCAACATTGTTGGTCATTGTCTTATCTTCAAGATTAATAACGAGTTTAGGGGTGATTGGCTTATTTGCCCTTCTGACGGAAGTGAGCTTGTCG
Organism: uncultured Alteromonas sp.; assembly: GCA_964601635.1. Lineage (GTDB taxonomy): Bacteria > Pseudomonadota > Gammaproteobacteria > Enterobacterales > Alteromonadaceae > Alteromonas. The sequence goes on from CAZROH010000027.1 coordinate 28,272, forward strand.
TCTCTGCGCTTAGAGTGATAGGACGCTACCCCTAATAATATAGCTGCCAACACGCTCAGAGGGCTAAAGGCCAAGTATGAAAATAGCGGTAAGTTAGCTAGCGTGACGGTAACAGTTTGTTCTGAAGAGGCGAATGACTTAACCAGCTTTTGATTGTAATCGGACTCAAATCCATTCGTCCTTTGCACCTCCTGAATGGATATGACGCGAACAGGAATAGCGTGTTCTTCCAGGTCCCCATTCAGATTGTGCAGATAATTTCGTAAATCCTGCTCGTTTACTGAGGTTGAAAGGGCGTCATTCCCTACGTCGAGGTAAAAACTGTCTAACAATATTCGTTCATAGACTTGATCATTCGCCTGGTGATGCAATAACCAGCCTCCTATCAATTGGCCGAGGAAAACGGCTGATTGCAATATTGTTAATGCACAGAGCATTAATAACAAAAGGCGGTGCCAGGCTATAGCGGGCAAAGAGGAGCTATTCATTACAACCACCTATCAACTCGACGCGCTGGTAATAGTGTTTACTTTGACTGTTTGCCAGTGATTTGATCATACCCTGGACGGCACATTTTAAGTCAGTATTTTGCGTTTGCATCTTCAAATACCAACGCATACCGCTTACGGTATCTTGAATCGGCGTAATGTAGTTAACGGACAGGGTTTCGGCATCAGCCTGATCCCAATAAGAAGAAATGATATCAACTTCCCCCGCCAGCAATGCCCGTCTTAATTCGCGATGAGAGTTATAGTATTTAAGCGTGACCGTATTGTCATTTAAGCCCAACGAGTTGAACATGGTTTTAGGAACAATGTGGCCCGAGCGACTACTGGGGTAGTCTAACAAACCGATCCGATGTCCCAACAGATATTCCTTACTAATTTGAGGCTTTTCACGCAATGCGATTAGATATGCCTGGTAATCAGGGTACGTTGCGACCGCTTCATAACCATAAATTTCATCTGCCACAAATGCTTCTACAATATTACTCTTTATCAGCGCTAAATCACTTACCCCATGATTGATATAACGGAAAGTGTCCAAATCACTATGTCCGACTCTTACTTCAACTTGCCCGAACTGGCGTCGAATAACCGAATTGTTACAAAGTAATTTAAGTGTTTCAGTTGCTACCGCTCGGTCGGTGATATAAACCGAAAAATTGGACTGATTTTCAGAAAAGCGAGTTTCACAGTGTAAAGTGTGGGTTATTTGTGCCGGTATATCGGGCGTTTTGATGTAGGTTTTGTTAACTCCCAAAAACAAAAACATGACCGTCAAAGACAACCATAAAATGAGTAAAACGTTTTTGGAGAGGCGAAATTTAATCAAACTTTACAGCAAAATTTTTCTTATTTATTTGCCGTATTTCATCAGCGAACGTTATTTAATGCAATAGGTAATCTTACTTTAAGGTGTTAAAGTATTGAATAATATGGTTATTTTATAAAATAAGTTGAATTTAATTAAAGGGTGTTTATTCATTGAACATCTGTAACAATTGCGCCCGCAATGAAAGGGTCTTATCTAGTTAATTCGTCCTTTGCATTAGAAGAATAAAAGCGCAACGACTCACCAGGGTACAGTACGTTAGCACAATGAAAAATGGTTTAGAGATTGTCATAAAGGTGCAATAAAAAACCTGAACAATTTCGCCGCCAAAAAAACTAGTCAGGCTAAAAAAATTTTAAAGCCAAATTAAAGGGAAACACACACATGTTTGCTAAATCTAAAGTAAGTCGCGTCGCGATTGCGGTCGCTATGTCTGTTGGCATAGCGACCAGTGCAATGGCGCAAGAAACAACTTCATCAATCAGTGGTTACATAATTGGCCCTCAAGGGTCACCAGCTGCTGGTACGGTAGTTACTATCAAACACATTCCATCTGGCAGCACTAAAACTGTAACTGTTAACGAGAATGGTGAGTTCGATGTTAGTGGTTTACGTGTTGGTGGTCCTTATCAGATCGCAATGGACTCTAATAATTTAAATGATGCGGTTGTTGATGATGTTTACCTTTCATTAGGTGACACATTAAACTTCGATTACGCGTTGACCTCCGGCGAAGACAGTGTCGAGAAAATTCAGGTAACAGGTACCCGCCTTGCTGCAATGAATTTTGGTCAAAAGGGCCCGGCAGCGAACTTTGGCTTGCAAACGATTGAAAATGCGCCTGCGATTAACCGTAACATTACCGACATCATTCGTATCGATCCGCGTGTTTACGTAAACGAAGGTGCTGGCGATTTAAACCAGGTTCAGTGTGTGGGTAAGAGCCCTCGCTTTAACAGCCTGACGCTAGATGGCGTTCGTATGAATGACTCTTTCGGTCTGAATTCTAACGGTTACCCGACTGAAAGAATGCCGTTTTCTTATAGTGCAATTGAGCAGGTAGCGGTAGAAATTGCACCTTTCAGTGTTATCTATGGTGGCTTTACTGCGTGTAACATCAATGCTGTAACTAAGAGTGGTACTAACGAAATTCACGGCGGTGTTTTCTACGACTATACCAATGACAGCATGCGTGGTGACTCTTTAGAAGGTGAAGAGTTGACGCTTGGTGATTACGATGAGAAGCGCTACGGCTTCGATATTGGTGGCGCTATTATAGAAGACTCACTTTTCTTTTATGCTGCCTATGAAAAACTTGAAGGTGTAAATCTGTTTGACCGTGGCGTACAAGGTTCTGGTGCAATTAACGAGTTACCTATCACGCAGGCACAACTGAATGAAATTGTTCGTATATCTAACGATCTTTATCAATACGATCCAGGCCCGGTTCCAACCAGCCTTCCAGTAGAAGATGAAAAATTACTGGTAAAAATTGACTGGAACATCAATGATGACCACCGTGCATCATTTACCTACAACTATAACGACGGTTACAACAATAACGAGTCGGATGGTGATTTAGATGAATTTGAATTCCAAAATCACTTGTATGAGCGTGGTGCAGAGCTTAACTCTTATGTAGGTGCACTTTACTCCGACTGGACTGACAAGTTTTCTACCGAAGTTCGCCTATCTTACTTAGAGCTTGATAACCGTCAGATTTCCCTGGGTTCTTCCAATGGTCAGGTTGGTGGTAACGATTTCGGTGAAATGCGTATTGTCCTTGATGGTGTGGATGTTTATCTTGGAACAGATGACAGCCGTCAGGCGAACGACCTTAACTACGATGTACTGGGTTTAATTCTTCGTGGTAACTATTACTTTGATAACGGCCATAAGTTAACTTTCGGTTACGAAAGAGAAGACTTGGACGTGTTTAACGTATTCGTTCAGCATACTGAGACTGAGATGCGTTTCTATGGCGGTATTTCAGCATTTGAAGCGGGTATGCCAGGCGCCATTTATTACAATAACGCGCCATCGGGCGATCCGAATGATGCGGCTGCTGTATGGGGTTATGCATCCAACAGCTTGTATATTCAGGATGAGTTCGACTTAACGGAAGACTTATCTATTACAGCTGGTCTACGTTACGATTGGTACACTACCAGTGATGCGCCACAGGAGAACCCTGATTTCGTAGCAGATTATGGATTCAGCAACTCATCGAACCTGGATGGTGAAGCACTCATTCAGCCATTGATTGGTTTAACCTATACGCTTACCGATAGCACTGAATTGCGTGGTGGTATTGGTCGCTTCAGTGGTGGAAACCCTAACGTTTGGTTATCGAATAACTTCTCAAACAACAATATTCTGCAATTCGGTGCCCGCGGACGTAGCTATGGCTATACCGACGGCTCTCGTTCGTTGTTCGACGATGATGTAGTCTACAAAGGTGTCGAAGACGGTGTTCCTGCTGGTCCGGGTTATGGTATTCCAGCAGAACTGTATGATGCAGTAGCGGCTGGTACCGGTGATAACTTTGAAATCAATTACCTGGATCCGAACTTTAAAATTCCAAGTGAAATCAAGCTTTCTGCCGGTGTAACGCACATTACTGATGGCGGTTATGTTGTCACTGCAGATTTATTAATGTCTCTGACGCAAGATGCAGCGATGATTAAGCGCGGTGATCTGGAGCGCGTGGGTACCACTGCTGAAGGCTATGCTGATTATGAAAGTCCGAAGATTGATTCACTTGTATTGACCAATTCAGATGAAGACTCGTTGTCTTATACATTGTCTTTTGGCGCCAACAAGTCTTGGGATAATGGGGTAAGTGTTACCGCGGGCTATGCATATAACGATGCAGAAGACGTGCAGCCGATGACTAGTGCGGTAGCGTTCTCAAACTATAACTACCGCGCGTTTACTAATCCGAATGAAGAAGTTTCTTCTACATCTGATTGGAACATCAAGCATCGTTTCACTGGAAGTTTACGTTACGAGAAAGAAGTATTCGCTGGATTAAATACTACCTTCTCAATGATCGCGTTAGCTAACTCTGGTCGTCCATACAGCTTTGTTTACGACCAGGATACAGGTAACGGCATCTTTGGTTTCACGCCGTATCTTGATAGCGACTCGGTATTGCCTCCAGGTTACGAGCGTAATGGTGAGGAAACACCTTGGTGGTTTAAAGTGGATGTGTCAGTTCGTCAAGAACTACCAGCATTCTCTGCAGATCACTCAGCGTCTGTATTCTTTACTATTGATAACTTCACTAACTTCTTAAAAGATGATTGGGGAATCTTAGAAGGTATCCCATTCAACACAGTAGAAGTAGGCACTGAGAATCCAGAAATTCGAATCGGTGACGCATCTTTGTGGGAAGCGCGTATCGGTGTTAAATACGAATTCTAATTACTGATAGCTTTACCGAAAAGCGTCTCTTTGGAGGCGCTTTTTTTTGTCTTAAATTTGGGTAATGAATAATCTTTGCGTCTCTGGTTCGAGTAATCATTCATAACGAATCAGCAAACAGGTGGACTTAATTTATGACAAAACGCATTTTAATGGTGATGACTTCGCACGACGCATTAGGTGATACCGGTAACAAAACAGGCTTATGGCTGGAAGAGTTTGCTTCGCCATATTATGCCTTTGTGGATGCTGGATATTCGGTGACACTGGCGTCGCCAAGTGGAGGTGAAGTGCCGGTAGATCCTAATAGCCTTGAGCAGGATGCTTTGACCGATGCGACAAAACGTTTCGCTGATGACGAACAGGCGCGCGTTGGGCTGGCCTCTACTATTCCGTTAAAAGATGTCCGAGCAGAGGAATTCGATGCGGTCTTTTACCCTGGTGGTCATGGTCCGCTGTATGATTTAGCGGATAACCGCGACTCGATCACGCTAATCGAGAATATGTTCAGAGCCAATAAGCCTGTAGCAGCTGTGTGTCACGCGCCAATAGTGCTCAAAGATGTGATGGGACAAGAAGGCAAGGCGTATATTGATGGCAAAGAAGTTACCGGTTTTTCAAATGCTGAAGAAACGGCGATGGAGCTGGATGAGATCGTGCCCTATATGGTTGAGGATGAGTTAAAATCGCGTGGTGGAAAATTCAGTAGTGCTGAGCAATTTGAAGCGCACGTGTGTGAAAGTGACTTACTTATCACGGGGCAGAACCCAGCTTCATCCAAGCCGGCAGCAGACGCACTTATCGCACGTCTGGGGAGTTAGTATAAAAGTGCATTAATTGTGCGCTTATACACTCTCAAATAAATCCTCTACCCGCTGACGTAGTTCTTCGATTCTTGCTACATCAGCCGGAGCAATAAAGATGGTGTCATCGCCGGCAATGGTGCCGAGGACGCCGTCTTTTTTGCTTAACGAGTCGAGTAATCGGGCTATCAACTGTGCCGCGCCAGGGCTGGTGCGAATGATTACCATCACATTATTGTGCACAATATCCAGCACCAAATGTTTCAATGGGCTTTTTGCAGTAGGCATGCCTAATTCAGGGGGTAAGCAATATACCATGTCACCCCGTGCATTACGTGTGCGAACCGCGCCAAACTTACTTAGCATTCGCGAGATCTTGGATTGGCTGATATTGTCATAGCCCTGAGTCTTTAAAGCTTCGACAATTTCACCTTGAGAGCCGTAACTTTCCGCTTTGAGAATTTCTTTAAACGCTTTGATAAGTTGTTCTTGTTTTAAATTAGCCATTGCAT
>CAZROH010000028.1:0-7104 GCA_964601635.1 uncultured Alteromonas sp.
TATTTAAATGCGGCTTTTTTAAGAGGCCAACCGCTCCTCTGCATGCACCTCCAGCGTCCTAGATCCTGTCGAATCCTAATCAGCCCCGAGGCCTCTTACGAGGTAATTTAACAACCTGCTCACTGAAATTGCAGGCTAAAAACTTAAAGCTCATTGTACAGTTCCCAGTATTTAAGTACAACAAACATTTAAAGATGAGTGAGTAAACTTGATACCTGCTTCAACGCGTTAGTTTACTCATCCAGTACTTTAAAATTGACTATCCAGGGTCTTTTTTTGTCAAAACCTTTACCTAAGGTGAGTAAGATTCGAGCGTCGGATTGTGGTGAGCTTAATATAGTGGTATCTCTGCGCTCAGCTTTCTCAACCTTTGCTTCCCAACTGCTATCTAAACATCGCTGGACTAGGATTAATGCATTGCTATGGACGTTATTTGCTTCGTCGTAGGATGCGTATTGTGCACTGCAAATATACTGGTGTTGTCCCATATTATTTTCAATCACTTGACAGTCGTCGCCAACGAGGTGGGCAGTTGCTTGCCATGACGTGAGGTATTTAGTGGTTATTTGAGTACCTTTTAAACTGGAAAATCCCTCACTGGCTATTTCAGTGAGCGAATTTACCTTTTCGCAATTGTCCATGCGGGCTATTTTGTCGTTTTGTTCAGATGATGAGCACCCCACAACCAATAACGGGATAAAAAGAAGACAAGGAAAGGCGGTTTTCATGTCAGGCTCCAATTCAAACGAGTGTTGTCAGTGTCATCAGCAACGTCTTTCACTGAGTATTCTAAAAGCAAAGCTCCTGCTCGACTAAACGCTTTGAAGGCATAACGATTTACCAACCAGTCATTTTCACGGTGTTGATTTTACTAGCTGGTTAAATTCAGCTTATCGCTTTCAAATTACGATTTGTCTGTCTTACCTAATGCGATAATTATTCATTAAAGTGGACAACTTCAGGTTACTCAACTATTTCATTATTAGATTCAGAGTATAGACGTATTTATAAATTGGTGAAATCAAGTGAAAAACTCGCACGACAACCGCATAGTGGTTGCAAGAAGAGTATGGCTGATAATTGTTGGTATTTGTATGGTTGGATGCGCGAACCTGCCTGCTAGAGACGTTACAGATACATCTTTACAGGTATCTGTCCTTGAATCGTCCCTCTATCAAAGTATAGAGGAGCTCGGCAGAAAATACCGTGGAGACTCGGGGTTTGAGCTGTTGACCGAAGGAATGGATGCGCTGGCAGTGCGGTTGCGCTTAATCAGTGCTGCGCAGGTGAGTCTGGATGTACAATATTACATATGGCACGACGACTTAGTTGGCAGGGTTATGGCCAACCGTTTGCTTCAGGCGGCAGAGCGAGGAGTTCACGTGCGTGTATTACTTGATGATTTAGATACATCCGGCAAGGATGAGCCATTAAGTATCTTGGCCCAACACCCCAATATAGAGGTGCGACTGTTCAACCCGTTCCCCACACGTACTTTCCGTTGGACTAACTTTATCCGTGATGGAAAACGTCTCAACCGTCGTATGCATAACAAGTCAATTACCGCTGATGGTGCCATTACCGTGGTGGGTGGCCGAAACATTGGTGATGAGTATTTTGACGCCAGTCAGAGTGTACGCTTTGCCGATATTGATGTACTGGCAATTGGACCTGTGGCCTTAAAAGTCCGTGCAGCCTTCAAACGGTATTGGGATAGTAAATATAGTTACCCGATTGACCAACTGGTAGATGCACCTACTGACAAAGCAAAAGCATTGGCTGATTTTAAAGAAAGATCCGATGCGAACTATCAGGAAGCCTTGCAAAGCGAGTACGCCGAAGCAGTGCAGGCTCGTTGGGATATAGTCGGGCGTATCGATGCGTCCCATCAAGTGAATTGGGGAGATTGGAAATTATTTATCGACGAACCAGAAAAAATTGATGGCGGCGAGATTGACGCTGAGACTCATGTAGCACCTCATTTAATTAACTTGTTAGCCGAAGCCGATAAAGAGATCTTGCTCATTTCGCCTTATTTTGTGCCCGGGGACGCATTTACACAATTCTTAATTGAAAAAGTGGCTACTGGTAAAAGTGTAAAAATCATGACTAACTCAATGGCGGCGAATGACGTTACTGCAGTTCACGGAGGGTATAGCCAATATCGGAAAAGCCTGGTTGAAGGCGGCGTAGAACTTTATGAATTTAAACCCACCACGGATGAAGCTGAGGAGTCAAAAGTGAATCTTTCATGGCTGGGCTCAACGCGCTCAAGTCTGCATGGAAAATACTTAATTCTTGATAAAGAAAAAATTTTTGTGGGCTCTTTCAATATGGACCCTCGTTCAGTAGCTCTTAACACGGAAATGGGTATTTTATATTCCGACGAAGATACGGCAGCGGAGTTTTCTCGCTCCTTTGACGAATATGCCAGACAGGTGGCCTATCAGATCCAGCTAAATGATGGGGAACTTTCCTGGCACACCATAGAAGATGGGCAGGTACGGGTTTATGACACTGAACCAAGAACCAGTTGGTGGGACCGTTTTTTACTCAATGTTGTGTCTATTTTGGTACCGGAGTCTCAGTTGTAATATAGCCTGTGAGCATTAGTCTTTAGTCTAGTTTCAATAGGTTAACAAAAAATTCACACTGTTTTGATAGCTCAAAACTTGCGCAAATTATCACCATCTAATACATTTTTTATATTAATAGTCGTAAGAATGCGATTTAGTTGAGTCCTCTGTATGTATTTATCGGCGTCTCCCCTGACTTAATTCCCGGTGGTTACAATGCGTTTTACAACTGCCTTCTTTGTTACAAAAACATGCGTAGGTACACACTGCTTTTTGTTATTTTCATTAACGCATGGACCATTATTGATTTCCGTATTCGTCAGCTTATTCAGCTGCTGTGGAATATTGCATCAGGAATTTTAGATCAATGAAAACTTTCAAAAAATCAAAAATCAGCAGTCTATTAATTAATCAATTTAATGTTAAGGAACTACATACAAAATTCATTTTGCGGCTATCCATTGCCGCGGGATTATTAACACTGGTCTCAGCATGCTCAACTATGCCAGATGAAGACAGTGCTGCTGAGCAGCCAATGGTAAATGTAAGTAATGATTCCAGGTCACTTGCTTCATTTGCGCAACCGGCTTCTGAACAGGAGTGTTATGACCGTACAACCGAGCCCTATACAGCCGTAATAGATGCCCATTTTCACCCACGCCCTTTTGGTGGTCCAGCCATTCCTGCCGATGAGCTTATTGAGTATTTTGACAATACCACTGTGCGATTTGTGAACTATTTTGGTATCGGACAGGTGCTGGAGCTGGATTCAGGATGTACCTACTACCTTGATTGCCCGGGTGTAGCGGCAAAACCTAGCATCAAAAATGATTTTGTAAATGGCATGGAGGTGAAGGCATACCCCCATGAAAACTTGCACGTCACATTATCTATGACATTTATGGATTTGGCTAATCCTGAGGACATTACAGATCTTATCGCAATTTATGACAAAGAGTATCCCGGAATGTTCAGTTGGACCGGTGAACTCAACGTAATGAAACAGGCGTTGCTGGGTAATTTGCACGAACCCGCTACCAAGCAGAGCATTGATGCCTGGGCACCCTTTATGGAAGTGTTGAGAGAGCGCGGTATCCCAATTACATTGCATTCTGATTTAGGCAATGACAATGATCCAACGGAGTTTCTACCATTGATGGAGTATGTGTTGTCCTCTTATCCAGATAACAAAATTGTCTGGGCACATATGGGGTTATCAAAAGAGCTGTCAAAAATGAATCCATATGATCACGTCAATATTATGAAGCGTTTGTTAGATAGATATCCAAACCTGATGCTCGATATTTCCTGGGATGTTTTATATAACTCCTACCACGAGTGGGGCCCGGTATTCATTAACTTTTTCAACAGTTATCCTACACGGGTACTGCCAGGCACTGATTTTGTCGCCGCGGGTAACAAAAACTTTGACATGTACGCCAAAGAATTAGACGTAACCAGCAGAGCTTTGAAGGGATTAAATGATGAAGCGTTTCGTTTAATTGCACTCGGGGAAAACTATTTTCGCTTAATGGAACTGGATTACAACGCTCCTAATATTTGTCCGATGTCGTCATCGTTATAACGGGGCTACAATCATGTTTAAATCACAGGTAAGCCTTTTGGGTTGCCTGCTGGGCGCTCAGTTATTGTTAACTGAAAATGTCATTTCAGCGGAGGACGATGTTGAGCCAAACCAGCAGAGCGATATCGAACCATTAGATGTTAAAGACAGGGAGCGTCGCGCATTTTTTGACGACTCAAGTTTGGTACTAAAGCCTCGTACCTATTATCTGAATCGAGATCGCGATACCGATCCTGATACAGCAGGGTGGGCGCTTGGCGGTGCCTTAGAGTACAAGTCGGGCTGGTGGATGGACAGTCTGCGGCTGAATGCAACGTTATTTACTTCACAAAAACTTTACGGTCCGGAAGACAAAGACGGCACCCTGTTATTTAAGCCTGGCCCCGAGAGTTTCAGTACGCTTGGTGAGCTGAATTTGACGTATCGATTCGCAGAAGATCAGGGGATCCGAGTCGGGCGTCAGCGTTTCGAACTTCCCTATTTAGGCAGTCACGATATTCGTATGGTACCCAATACGTTCGAAGGGGTAGCGATTGGTAATGTGTCAGCGCAAGGATTTGCTTATATGGCTGGCTATGTGGATAAAATCAAACGTAAAAATGACGATGATTTTATCAGCATGTCTGAAGCTGCGGGGGCGGAAGGCAGTGATAACGGGGTTTATTTTGCAGGCGCACAGTATCGTATAGCTGATGGCCCCTTGGTGGGAGGAATATTTCAGCGTACTGAAGATGTTTTCGATACCCTTTTTCTTAAGGTGGAAGGACCGCTCTATAGTACTTACAACTCACAGCTAAACGGTTACTTACAATATACAGATCAAAGTAGTACAGGTGCTGATCTTATTGGAGAATTTGATACTTCACTCATATCGGCCAAAGTGGAATGGGTTAATGGGCCGATAAGCTGGCGCCTTGCCTACAGCACCACTGATGACGAATTCGGTATACAAAAACCCTATGGAAACCCTGCCAACTACCTTTCTGTGATCGTCGATGATTTTGACCGGGCAGGTGAAGATGCGTGGTTAGTTGGCGCATCGTTTAATTTTGGCAAAGTCGGTGTGGGTGAACTCAGCACTTTTGCCAACATCGTCAGAGGCGATACTCCTGATTTTGGTGACAATGCGAGCGCTGATGAAACAGAGTACGACTTAACGGTTGACTATCGCATTCAAGAGGGATGGGCAGAGCGGCTTTGGATCCGCACTCGTATTGCTTATGTCAATCAGGATGAAGCTCTGGGTGGAAACGACTTTGTCGACTTTCGCATAATCGTAAATTACGACTTCGGCATTTTCTAAAGGAGCCAGGTACATGAATATCATTAAAGCTAGCCTCACTATTTCGGTGATAACAGGCTTAAGTTTTCAAGCCCTGGCACAATCCGCTAGTGATTCTGCTAGTCAGCGTGAGCTTCAGGAGGAATTACGCGAGCTTAAAATAATGCGAGCTAAATTGGCTGAACAAACAAGAGAATTTGAACAACGCATCGCTACACTTGAGCAAGAAGTATTGGATGACAATGCGAGTCAACCACCTGTTGTGGAACAGTCTAAAACTGCAGTTGCACACACGCCAGGTCCAAGGGCTGCACCAACTCAGATGCATGTAGATGAAAACAAAGAATGGGGGGTCTATGAACCGGGTAAGGGACTGGTACTAGTACGTTCTGACATGGGCGAGTTAGATTTCAGCGTATTCTCGTATGCCCGTTTTTTAAATCAAGACAATTTTGATGACACTTATACGGATTCATTTGGGCGAATTCGTCAGTTAGACATACGTAATGACATTCAAATGCAGAAGGTCACCTTGAATTTTAAAGGTTGGCTGTTTGATCCTAAATTTCGCTATTTATTTTACACATGGACATCTAATACCAGTCAGGGGGATCTTAGTCAGGTTGTGGTAGCGGGAAATCTAGGTTATCAGTTCAATGACCATTTTAACCTTTATGCAGGTATTGGAGGTCTACCTTCAACCCGTTCTACCAACTATACCTTCCCCAACTGGCTTAAAAACGATCATCGCACCATCGCTGATGAGTTTTTCAGAGGATCTTATACTACCGGAATATGGGCATCAGGCAAAATAGTAGACGGCCTGGAGTACCGGGTAATGTTGGGCAACAATTTAAGTCAGCTTGGGGTCAATGCCGTGCAGCTTGATGATGGCTTGAATACGGTTTCTGCAGCGCTATGGTGGATGCCCACGACGGGAGAGTATGGTCCTGGTGCCGGGCTTGGAGACTATGAATATCATGAAGATCTCGCCACGATTTTCGGTGTGAATTTAACTCGCAGCCGGGAAGATGCGCAAGGTCAATCTGATACGGAAGGTTTTGAAAATTCGCAATTACGGCTTTCTGACGGAACATTGATTTTTAGTAGCGATCCGTTTTTGAGTGGCGCGGATATTCGCAGAGCGACCTATCAGATGGCAGCAGTAAACGGGGGCCTTAAGTATCGGGGCTGGTCACTCGACGCGGAAGCGTATTATCGTAAAATTGACAGTTTCGTTACTACCGGCTCAATCCCGGTGACTTCATTAAGCGACCACGGATTTCAAATTCAAGGTTCCACTATGCTGGTACCAAGCGAGCTTCAGGCTTATTTGGCTTATTCTAAAATATTTGGAGATTACGGAAATCCTTATGACGTATCACTTGGACTTAACTGGTTTCCTTTTTCCCGCAAAGAGGTTCGTTTGAGTCTGCAAGGGCTATATCTGGATGAGTCACCTGTGGGCTACTCTTCTGTTCCGTTTTCTGTGGGAGCAAAAGGGTGGGCGGTAACAACAGATTTAATCGTTGCATTTTAACATGTTGACTGCTGAAGAGTATTGCGGCGGATAGTTGAACGAAATTATGAATATCGCGGGCTGTTATTGGTTAACTGAACTAATATTCATGTACTAAATTTTACAAAACGTGCCGTTTTTT
>CAZROH010000028.1:7204-33062 GCA_964601635.1 uncultured Alteromonas sp.
TTAACGTGGTTCGAAGAACACCGACGCTGACACTGATAAGTTAGCAAACCAAGACGTAGGGATAGTGTCTTTTATTTGTACGATAACGCATCGTGTCGTGATAATTTCGAGGCGTTTAATGGGTGTCTGCGGGCCTGACATGCAGTCGTAGTAGTAAGAGACAGTCATGACTATAGTGCACTGATGAGAGCGGAGTATAGGGATGAACATACAGCGGTTTATCGACGACTTGTCGGTAATGAGCGTGTTTTTTGTAGTTGCGTTTGGCGCTTTACTGGTGTTCGAGTTGGGATATCGACATGGACGTTGGTGGCAGGAGCGGACGCCTGAAGAAAGGGAAGGCCCAACAGCCATGCTTGTCGGTTCGTTACTATCACTAATGGCTTTTTTACTGGCAATTACAATGGGGATGGCCTCGGATCGTTTCCACATGCGACAATCCTTGGTGCTTGAAGAAGCTAATGCGATAGGTACGACCTATCTGCGTGCGGGATTACTTGCCGATCCCGAGACAATTCAGATAAAAGCACTTCTGCGTCAGTATGCGTCATTACGCACCGGATCTGATGATGAAGCTGACATTCAAAAGAAAATAACGCAGTCCGCCCAATTACAATCTGATTTATGGGAAATTACGGAAAAACTGGCACACGAAGGTTCTGAGTCACGAATTCTTCCGCTTTTTATCGACTCATTGAATCAAACCTTCGATCTACATGAAACGCGCATTACTGCGGGTATTTATGCTCGTGTTCCTATTTCAATTATTATGCTGCTTTTGCTCGGGGCTATGCTCACAATGGGCATGGTCGGTTACAACGCAGGGCTTACAAAGCGACGAAGTCCGCTGACGGCGTTTGTTTTAGTAGGCGTACTGTCTGCTGTGATAACGTTAGTTATCGATCTGGATCGTGGTCAAGATGGATTTTTAACGGTTAATCAACAACCTTTGTATGATGTTCAAAAGCAACTTAACGTGCAGCTGCCTGAAAGGTAACGATAAGATGTGATTGGCTGCACGTAGTCTGGCTTAGGTTACATGCTCCATACTGCGATATTAAACTAACATTAGCCCGCAACAAAGCGATGCGTTAAATACAGGCACCCCAATATTATTAGGTTAACGGTATAAACTATGTGGCAATATGCTGTTGATAAAAGTCAGTCGTAAGCTGGTCAATCAAAGGCGAAAGCGTTTCTAATGTTAAATAGTCTGCAGAGAAATAAGATGAAGATGATACTTCTAAAAGTGATACGTCCAGTCCGGTAAGTGCTGTAAATTCCTTCTTATACGAGGAAGTGAAAAGCTCAGAGAGTACAGAAGGGGGCTCACTTTCTACGATTTTAGCGTCAATTTGCTTTAATCCACATTTGGCAAGCAGTTCATTTGCCAAAGGTGCAGTTACTCCCTTGCCCCCGTGCAGTACGTTAATTTTACGTTGTACTTCAATATCTAACGCTGACAAACTGGTATTGACTCTTTTCTGTTCGGTCTTTCTCCAGGAAAAACGCGAAGTGGTTTTCATGTCGTTTAGAATGTTTTCAACGCAATGTTCGTTATAGGGGAAGAATCGTACATTTACATTTTTTTTAGCAGTAAAGGGTAAGAACAACTTGTTGTAGTCAAAGTAGGCTAGCTTTTTTTGAGTGTAATCGTTATAGAGGGACTTTACCCCCCAGCGGCGAACAAACTCTCGGTAGTGACTAATTGAATAGTCAAAAGCATTTCTTACGACAAACGCAATGACTATTTCTTCAAGATTAAACTCGTCTAGTTGTTCAATTAATGCAAAAAGACTTTCAGATGCACCAGGCTTAGACCAAGCCTCACTGGAGAGAATAATTTTTTCAGGCTGATGGAGGAGGATAAAGTTCTTTAGGTTGTTTACCATTCTCTCCCATCTGGGGAAACCATAACCGTAGACAAATCCACTGTGGCGAAACCCGACTTCTTCAGACAGTTTTTTGGAGATACCCGCTTCAGGATAAAGAATACGATTTTTAAGCAGTTTTTTTTGTTTGGTGTATAAGTAATTTTGTATTGCGGAGCTACCCGTTTTGAATGTTCCTGCATGAATATACAAACGCATCTATACACCTATTATTCCAGAGTAATGTCTGAACGCGATGAGTAATGATAATCTACCTACCAAATGCGCATCGACACATACTTATAATTATTCTCGCTGGCAATTATTTTTTGAAACCGCTTTATAAATAGCAAAGAAAATCGTTACAGGTTTTTCTTTAAAACCCGCTCTTTTTGTCTTTGCCAATCACGATCCTTTATGGCATCCCGTTTGTCGTGACTTTGCTTTCCTTTTGCCAGGTATATTTCAAGTTTCACCCAGCATTTTTTCCAATACATTGCTGTAGCAACAATACTGTAACCTTGTCTGTCACGGGCTCCCAGTAAACGATCGAGTTCTCGTTTATTAAGCAGTAATTTGCGCGAACGTTCGGGTTCACAAATTACATGGGTGGATGCTTGAGTGAGAGGAGATATTCGGGCGCCAACCAGATACGCTTCGCCATTTTGAATGATAACGTAGGTATCGGTGATATTGACTTTGCCCGCACGAATGCTTTTCAGCTCCCAGCCCTGTAGCGAAATTCCCGCTTCGAATTTATCTTCTAAATAATAATCGTGGCGAGCCTTTTTATTCAGCGCTATTGTTCCAGTACTGTTTTTGTTGGCTTTATTCTTTTTCATGCGCGTTATTATACTCACTCATTCGCTAAAGTCTTTAGGTGATTGTGAAAACATTTTATGGGGGTGCGCAGCGAAAACAGAAGGGTAGGTGGTATAAAATTCTCATGGTACACTCAGCCCAGTTTTTTGCCGATACGTGATCCAGTTTAAGAGAGCAGAGTTTATGCCGAGTATTCAACGCAGTGCATTAGTAGCGTACAGCGCCGAGGCCATGTTTGATTTGGTCAATGATGTTGAATCCTATCCCCAGTTTTTGCCCGGTTGTGCCGACAGTAAAGTACTTGATGCCGACACGGAGAAAATGAAAGCGTCTTTGTTGGTGACCAAGGCCGGCGTAAAACAATGGTTTACTACGCTCAATACGTTGCACCCAACTAAGCGTATCGAAATGACGTTGGTTGACGGCCCCTTTAAGCAATTACAGGGAGGGTGGACATTTTCCGAACTGTCAGAATCAGCATGTAAAATAGAGCTAAATCTGGAATTTGAATTTAGTAATAAACTGGCTGAAATGGCGTTTGGGAAAATATTTAGCGGGTTGGCCGCAAGTATGGTTAAAGCATTTACTGATCGAGCACGCACGGTTTACGCATGAGCATGATAAAAGTTGAAGTCGCTTACGCATTGCCTGACAAGCAGTCTATTGTAGAAGTTTCTATCGCTCATGGTGCGACTGTGGAAAAGGTGATTGAATTGTCAAACATACAAACCCTTTATCCTGATATTGATTTGGAAAAACAAAAAATTGGCATCTGGAGTCGGGTCGCTAAATTACATGATGTGGTTAAGGACGGCGACAGAATTGAGATTTATCGCCCGTTAATAGCGGATCCAAAAGAAGTGCGAAAGCGCAGGGCGGAAAAAGCAAAACAGGAAGGACGGGCAGACAAAGTAACAGGAGGACGTGTTAACCCGCTTAAAAGTCAGCGCCATGATTAATTGTTATGGCATCGTATTTCTCCGCATTTTCCATCTCCATTAAACCTTTTCGTTTATTCGTCTAACAATTCCGCGAGTGTCACCTCATCGTCTAAACGCGACACTTGTGCCTGAAACAATTCTGCACAAGCTACTGCATCGTTTAATGCATGATGTTGTCGGTAAGCAGGTAGCGCATAACGGGCTCGACAATCCCTTAATTGCAGTGAGAGCCGGACAGGACGAAATAAACGTTGCCACCAGCTTTGTTGTTTTGACGTCAGGGTGCGCTCAAGCGCCAGAGTATCAATCATAGGAAATAACCATTCACTGCTAAATGCGTTGTGGGCAGCGTTGAGCAGAAAGTGTCGTTCAATGGAGGTATGGTGAGCTACTACGACTTTTCCTGCTAACAGCGGCAGCAACTCAGTTAATACGCTAGCCACCGGTGGCGCAGAAGCGATATCACTATGAGTAAGGTTATGTACTAATATGGATTTCTCATGGAGGAGGGTGTGCGGTCTCACTACCCAGTACCTTGCGGTATTTAGACGGATACGCCGGGTACTAAATTCAACTAATCCCACGCTGACGATGCTGTCTTCTTCCCAATTTAATCCAGTGGTTTCAAGGTCGAGCGCGACTAACGGTATGGAAGACAGTAAGGAATTCGGTTCCGGCGGGGGGTGTTGATAAAAATTTTTTATTATTTCAGCGCGTGCCTGTAGGTGTTGACGATGATAATACGCTGTCCAGTCCCGAACGACGTTGGATTTTTTATGTAAATCATTTTTAGAAAGATAAAGCATACTTGTCTCTGGTTACAGGCTGCAAAATTACAGTCGATATTTACTTTATCGATTAAATTGGCGTCCGGCCTGATAGCGGTATTTTAAATATCGTTGTGCATTTGTTACCACCTCAAACGCATCTTTAAGGTGCTTTCGCTCGAATTCTGAGAGGTTGTCAGGTTCAATATTATTGTCAGGATCTATACCTTGCTCTACATCCATCGCTTGGTGTCGAATTCTTACCATCGCAATCAGCTCCATGGCATCGCGTAAATCTTCACCTCTTCCTTTGGGTAATATTTTTGAACGGATCACGTCGTTCAGGCGTGTATAGGTATTGGTTTTGGATGAGCCTATCTCAAGAGCATGTATTCTGACCAGATCAGAAATGGGAGAGGTGCCTCGCTTTTTCATATCAATGGTGTTGGAATGTCTGCCATCTGATTCCATGACGAAATCTTTAAAGAAGCCTAGTGGCGGCGTGCGCCTTAGCGCATTACGCGTCATGCTGGCAAGAAATAATGGATGCTTGTGTGCTTTATGCTGAATTAGCCTGTTTAATTCCTCCGCCCATTCCGATTTACCATATACGCCATCAAGATCGAAAAATATATTACTGTTGAGTAAAGATTCTGGTGTCGGGCGTTCAATCCACTGATTAAAATAGGATTTCCACTTATTGTAAGGTTGACGCCATTGTTTATTGGTGGCCATGATGTCGCCTTTACAATAGGGGTATCCACATCGATCTAACCCATCACAAACAAAACGTGCCAGTGCTTTGAAATAATCATCATGCTCCTGTTCATTAAAGCGATTATCTAAAATAAGCCCATTGTCCTGATCGGTAACCAGTAGTTGTTCTTCTCTGGCCATAGAACCTAACGCTATAAAGCAATAGGGTACAGGCGGCGGTCCCAGTTTCGCTTCGGCCAACTCTAACAAACGCTGTTTAAAACTACGCCCTATTGCCGCCATAGAGCCGCCTATCATAGAAGAATTGGCATCTTCATTAACTAAACGTATAAAGCTTGCTACCACATCCTCGCGTAAGGCAGCTAATGCATCCACCGACTCTGCGGCGAAGATATTACTGACAACGAAAAGACTGTTTCGCGACTCATAACGAATAAGATCCAAATTGCTGATGATGCCTAGAGGTTCAGCCGACAGGGCCAGGCCTGCGGGTGTGGCAGGGGGCACTGGAGAGTTTACTTCTACCGGCATTTTCTCCGGTAAAACAACCAAATGCTGAACATTGTGCTTAAGCATTAACATCATTGCTTCATATACAAATCTGTCTGATGTAATACGAGGAAAGTCGCTTTGCATCACTTGATAAACAGTGGTGGTAATGGGGGCTCCGGTGCTGACGATTTTTGCCCTGATATCTGCATCCGTCAGAACACCTAATACCTTTACTCCATCCACATTGCCTCTGACCAAAACGGAAGAAGAGTTTTCCTTTGACATCAGGGTTGCCGCTTCTTGTACGGTGGCTTCAGGGGGGATGGACTGTAAAGTGCCACTTAGGAGGTCACTGACTCTGGCAGCTAATAAATTTTGTACATCCTCTGATTTTTGCACTGCATGGCGTAACCGTCTGCGATCTTCAACTTCGACGAAATCAGCAAAGTTATCGTAGTTGTCAAAAAGGTAATGGAATTCCTCTGCGCTGATCAGATACAGCAACGTATCTTCAAGAGCCTTAACAGGAAACCTTACTGGCTTGCCCTGTAGTAAACTGAGCTCGCCAAAATAGCCACCTTCGCTTAGCCTGTTATGCAATTCTCCGTTGCGTCTGAATATTTCTACCGCGCCCTGACGGATTACACACCATTTGTCGATCCGTTCGCCAAGTTTCAGGATATCGCTACCTTTTTTAAAGTACGCTATTTCAACATGAGAACCCAGTCTCTCCAAAGCTTCTAGAGGAAGCGCATTAAATGGGGGGTGATGCTGCAAAAAATCGCGTAACTCAGGAAAATCTGCCTGCATCAGTCCCACCAGTCTGTAATGAACGAGCTAGGTTTTGCATAAAGCTACTTTGGTCGAGGCTCGCTGGCCAACCCCTTCAGAATGGAGAAGGTGGCTACTAACAAGACCAGCGTGAACGGCAACCCTGTCGAAACCGCCATAGCCTGGAGCGCAACGAGACCACCTCCAAGGATAAGCGATATGGCTACCAAGCCTTCAAAGGTACACCAAAAAACCCTTTGAGGTGTGGGAGCCTCTACTTTGCCGCCAGCAGCGATAACGTCAATAACTAATGAGCCAGAGTCTGATGAAGTAACGAAAAATACAATTACTAATATGATGGCAATAAAAGACGTAATATTAGCAAGTGGCAGCGCATCCAACATATAAAACAGTTGCAGGGGAAGGTCGGCGTCAACCACTTTTTGATAGCCGGTTTCTACTACTTGTGTAATGGCTGTGCCACCAAAAACTGTCATCCAAAGCACACATGCAATTGAAGGGATGATCAATACTGAAGTGATGAATTCTCTTACCGTGCGACCACGTGAAACCCGGGCGATAAACATTCCGACAAACGGACTCCATGATATCCACCAGGCCCAATAAAAAGCAGTCCAACCCGAAGCAAAGTTTATATCCTGGCGATCAACGGGATTGGACAATGCTGGAAGATAAGTTATGTAAGATAGTAAATTGTCAAAAAAGCCCGTTAAAATGCTGGTTGTTGCGCCTACGATGATAACAAACAATAATAAGGCTGCGGCAGCAATCATGTTGAATTCCGACAGTCTTTTAACACCTGCATCCAGCCCCGCCATTACTGAAAACAAGGCGATAGCGGTGATGAAAATCACCAGTATCACTTGAGTTGTAGTGCCCATGGGAAGACCAAATAAAAAATGTAACCCAGATGCTGCTTGAGAAGCACCCAGGCCGAGAGAAGTTGCTAAACCAAAAAGCGTCGCAAAAACGGCCAGAATATCAATAATATGTCCGGGCCAGCCCCATACGCGCTCACCAAGAATAGAATAAAAAACCGATCGTATCGTGAGAGGGAGGCCTTTGTTAAATGAAAATAAGGCTAAACCCAGTGCCATGATAGCGTAAATCGCCCAAGGGTGTAGCGCCCAGTGATAGATCGTTGCGGCCATAGCGAGTCGTCTTGCTTGCTCCGGATTGTCGACAGCGCCATTCAAAGGTGACCAGTCTGTTCGTAGCCCCTCACTGTCAACCGTGCCGCCCAGACTACTGGTAAAGTGAGATAGCGGTTCAGAGACTCCGTAGAACATGAGCCCAATTCCCATACCAGCCGCAAATAGCATCGAAAACCACCCCATATAACCGTAGTCTGGGGTGGCTTCTGTGCCGCCTAATCGAACTCGGCCTAGCGGTGACACCACAATGCCTAGGCAAATAACGACAAAAACGTTGGCAGCGCTTAAAAAGAACCAGTCCAAATTGGTGGTAAGCCATCCTCTTACGCCTTCGAATAAGGGGCCAACATCAGACTGAAACATAAGTGTAAGCAAGACAAAGGCAATAACGGTGAGGCCAGAAATAGCGAAAACACGGTTGTGTATATCGAGCCCGAACGGCCCCATAGTAACAACAATGTTATCTTGACCAACCTGATAGTCCGTATCGATAGGATTAACGTCACCATCCGGACGCATAGGATCATTGGAATTGCTCATAAGCTCTCCAGCGTTTCTGCTTTCGTATCAATTAATAAGGTGAGAGGTGTCATATTGAACACTAAAAGTAGTAACCAATATTAATGTTAAATCTTTGTTCCGTGTCTTCACTATTGCCTACAGCAGAACCTCCTACAAACGGCTGGTTGCGGCCATGTACAAGATCAAAGTAGGTATAAAGTCCACCCGCAGCTACAGCGACTCCGGTAATATTCATCAGCGTGTTACGGGAGTTATCCGATTTGTCATAAACAAGCCCGTAGTTATTATAAAACTGCAAGCCACTCACAGGGCCCCAATCCACAGACATGTTGTAGGCTATATTGAAGGTTGTGGATTTGGCTTCTGCTGCGATCGTATCAAAAAAGGAGTACGCCCCAACTGCCATGCGTGTGGCATTATCAACATCATATTCGTACTCAGTATGTTGAAATTGAACCAGCCAGTTATTCCATTCAGCTTCCCAATGTGCAGCCCAGGCGTGATAATCACCTGCACGATCTACGCCGTTATGGATACCCCCAGCGAGTGCGGATAAGCCGACTTTCGATGTCATCGAGTTATAGTCAAATTGATAGACGAATCTACCAAGAAAAGTGTTGTATTCTCCTGCGGGGGATGTCGGGTCATCATAAATGCCATCATTTGCGCCGCGTATTCCGACAATATCGTATGAATAACGATCCGCACGATTGTCTACAAAACCATCCACGCCACCAAGCTCGTCGTTTTTATAAAAACCTAAATCTAATTGCCAGTTATCAGACATCTCGCGGCGGAAAAGTACCCCGAGGTCGTAATCATCTTCTAAACCCAGGTAATAGTTAGCGCTGAAAAACCAATTCTGAGAATTATAAGGACGATTGCCAAATGGGACGGGAGTAATTCCAACTAGTGCCTGCCAGTTATCGCTAAACTTATAGCCTGCGTAAGCATATTTGATTGCCGTCATATAGTCGAAAAAACGTATTTCTCCCGACAAAAACACATCATCAATATTTACATCCATATTGATTCGGAAGATATCAAAATCGAAATCGCCGCCACGATTTTTGCTGTCGTCGTCATACGACGTATAGCTATAGTTGGTGCGAATTGCCCCACCAAAGTTAACGGAGTCTTCGCCGGTCTCTTCACTTTCTTGCTCTGTGTCTTCTTGTGGCTGAGTTTCGGCTACATGAGCAAGCTCAGCTTTCTGCTCCTGTTGAACTTGTTCTAATTCTGATAAGCGTTGCTGCAGTAATTCTATTTGTTGGCGAAGCTCCAGCAGTTCCTCATCACTAACCGTTGACGTCTGACCGAACACGGTTAAAGGGAGTGTAGTGGTTAACACTAGAGCTCTGATTGGTTTTGTTTTGCGCATAGATTGTTTCGCCTTACTGAAAACGCTGAGATAAATATTTGTTAAGTAATTCAATAAGATTATTCGGAAACTGATATCACTAAAGTGTAGTCTAAAAATTGATATTTTGAGCTGAAGCTACCGATTTTTTGCGAAAAACGCTGAAATGAGACAATTTTCTCTTAGTATCTGTTTTTGTCGGTGGTACTTACACTTTATTCGAACAATACAATTACGAACTTATTTAAGGGTACTCTTGTAGTGCTTCCACAGATCAAGACTATTCAATAAGTTAGCTACCATTTAGATACGCTTGTTTCACCGCCGAGAAGGGTAGACATCGAAGTTTGCATTTGAATTAACTTGGTCGCGATTAATGTAACTGATAAATGGCCTGTCAGGGGCAATTCTTAAACAAACTACAGAAAGGGGAAAGATTTTACTATTGTGATGTTTAAGCGGTATTTTAGTTTACTTCTGCTAGCGGACTTCTGCGATTGGCAACGTCCAAAGTAGGTACCTCCTGAGGGCGTACGTCATGCCACAAAATGAGCTATCCACGTTGGGCAAGCTGAAAATTTCACTTCGCTTTTAAAAGTTAGTTTTCCTGCCCTTTACCTGCCAAGCTTCCTACTTCTAAGAAGGGCGATGCGTCGATACCTTCGGCGTCCATCATACTTGCTATGCGCTGCATCGTCGCTACCATCTGACTTTGTTCCCACTCTTTTAGTTGGTGAAAACGCTCGACAAAATGTTCTTGCAGAGGGCGGGGTGAGTCTACAATGGCTGCCTCACCTCGTTCAGTAAGAAATACGCCGACTTTTCTTTTATCCTGTGTACTTCTTATTCTCTGTGCTAGTCCTTTAGCTTCCAACCGATCGAGAATATTGGTGATAGTTGCGGGACTGAGGTTAATGTTTTTTGCAATGTCCTTAACCATGATGCCAGAGCACTCGTTAATATTTTGCATCACCAGTAATTGAGGGCCCGTTAGTCCTACGTCTCTGCTAAGTTGTTTACTGCGCAAGTCAACTGCACGCATGACACGGCGAAGGGCAACCAGTAATTCCTCTTCTTTTCTCATCGTTTGGTACTCTCAAGCTATTGTGTCTATCTTCTGTCTAACGAATTGATTAAGTAATTATACGCCAGCGAGACGGCCCGTCCGTGAAAGTAGACTTCAATTGTTCAATAATCCATTATATTTATTGGTTACTTGCATACAACAGGACAGCGACGCGATAGTACGTTTGTGGTTGTTCCATGTCTAGTAAATCATTGGTAAAACAGCATAATTACCGCCACTTGCCTCAGCATTGGCTATGTGTCTTGCCAATACCAACATTTAATACTTGCGTCGTTGTAATCCTGTTTCAGCTAATATTTTGGCTGAAATTTCTTCTACTGAATACTTAGTACTGTTCAGAAACGGTATTTTTTCCCGGCGATATAGATTTTCCACTTCGCGCAATTCCATTCGACATTGTTGCATGGACGCATATTTGCTGTTAGCGCGCCTTTCTGAGCGTATTTGGTGAAGGCGCTCTGGATGGATTGTCAGGCCGAACAGCTTATCTTTATACTGACTTAAGGCGGGGGGTAATTTGAGAATGTCGCCCATGTCTTCTTCGGTAAAGGGATAATTGGCGGCTTTTATACCGTATTGCAGTGCAAGGTATAGGCTGGTTGGCGTTTTTCCTGAGCGGGATACACCAACTAAAATGATATCAGCTTGCTTGTATTCCTTTATATTAGAACCATCGTCGTTTGCCAATGCATAGTTTACGGCTTCAATTCGAATATCATAGGTAGTTTCATGAATACTGTGCGTGCGATGTTTTTCCGGTTTAGAGGATACCCCTAGCACTTTTTCCAACGGAGCCACGAATTGATCGAGGAAATTGTAATTTATACCAACAGAGCGGGCGATTATTTTTCGTACATCCACATTCACAATTGTATAAAAAACGAGCGGGCGCTCACCGCTATCTTGAAAACTTTCAGAAATTTTTTCTAAAACTTTATACGCTTCTTCTTCTGTTTCAACAAATGGAATGGTTTTATGTTTAAACTGAATCGGGAAATTTGACAGCAATGCGTGGCCAAACACCTCTGATGTGATGGCAGTACCATCTGAAATATAAAAAGCTGTGCGCACAACGCGTCCTTCAATTTTGTTGTAAATTAATTACAAAAGTAATAAAGATTTTACTTTCATTTTTTGCCCATTCTATGATGGTTTCGTCGAAAAGCCAGTCTTGCAGAACTTTCTTGTGAAATTGGCGTAAGACATCATGTCAATGTTTGCGTTCATAACACGTGAACAAAACCATATTTAAAGCTGGAGGCTTCGGCAGTGCAAGATTACGTTCTTTGGTATCAGGAATTGGGAATGCATGACGTTGGTCGTGTTGGAGGCAAGAACGCGTCGCTGGGTGAAATGATTTCTAACCTTGCCAACGCAGGGGTGCAAGTCCCGGGAGGCTTTGCGACTACGGCAGATGCATTTAATAAGTTTCTTGAACAAAGCGGATTGGAAGCGAGGATCCATGAAGTATTGGATTCACTTGATGTAGATGACGTCAGTGCGTTGACAGAAGCTGGTAAAAATATTCGTCAATGGATCATTGACACCCCGTTCCAGCCAGAACTGGAACAAGCTATTAAAGCAGCCTTTGAAACCTTACAAGGGGATGCAGGCAATGAGGCGTCATTTGCAGTGCGCTCTTCAGCGACGGCAGAGGATATGCCTGATGCATCGTTCGCGGGTCAGCAGGAAACGTTCCTGAACGTAAAAGGTTACGAAAATGTGTTGGTTGCTATCAAGCACGTTTTCGCATCGCTTTTCAATGATCGTGCTATCTCTTATCGCGTTCACCAAGGTTACGACCACAAAGGTGTAGCACTGTCTGCAGGTGTTCAGCGCATGGTGCGCAGTGATATCGCCTCCTCTGGTGTTATGTTCTCCATTGATACTGAATCAGGTTTTGAGGACGTGGTATTCATTACCAGCTCTTACGGATTAGGGGAGATGGTTGTACAGGGCGCAGTGAACCCCGACGAGTTTTACGTTCACAAGCCGACATTGAATGCCGGTAAACCAGCGATAGTACGCCGTAACCTGGGCAGTAAGTTAACCCAGATGATTTACTCGGACGATCAGTCTCACGGTAAACAAGTGTCGATTGTAGATATTGAACGCAGCGAAAGTCTGAAGTTCTCGCTGAACGACGATGAAGTCATGGAACTGGCTAAGCAAGCACTAATTATCGAGCAACATTATAATCGCCCAATGGATATAGAATGGGCTAAAGATGGTACCGATGGTAAGTTGTATATCGTGCAGGCGCGTCCTGAGACGGTTCGCAGCCGTGAAGATAGCCAAAGCATTGAGCGTTATCAGCTCAAAAGTCAAGGTAACATCGTCTGTGAAGGCCGAGCTATAGGTCATAAGATTGGCGCGGGCACAGCTAAAGTGCTTGGTTCAATTGATGAGATGGATAAAATCCAGGCTGGAGATGTGTTGGTTACAGATATGACGGATCCTGACTGGGAACCTATCATGAAAAAAGCCTCAGCGATTGTTACTAATCGCGGTGGACGTACATGCCATGCAGCTATCATTGCCCGCGAGTTGGGGATTCCTGCCGTGGTCGGGTGCGGTAACGCAACTGACATTATTAAAGCGGGTGACAAGGTTACGGTATCGTGTGCCGAAGGTGACACCGGTTATATTTACGGTAACGAACTTGAGTTTGACGTTACAACTTCTCGTATCGATGCGATGCCTGATATTCCGCTTAAAGTGATGATGAATGTGGGAAACCCGGATCGGGCGTTTGATTTTGCGCGGCTTCCACACAAAGGGGTAGGTCTGGCGCGTCTGGAGTTCATAATCAACCGTATGATAGGCGTGCATCCTAAAGCATTGCTTAACTTTGATAGTCAGCCAGAAGAGTTGAAAGAAGAAATCGGCGAAATGATAGCCGGTTACGACTCGCCGACAGAATTTTATATCGAGAAATTAGTTGAAGGTATTTCAACCATTGGTGCGGCGTTCTCACCTGAGAAAGTTATCGTTCGTATGTCAGACTTTAAGTCTAACGAATACTTCAATTTAGTGGGTGGTTACCAATACGAGCCAGACGAAGAAAATCCAATGTTGGGCTTCCGTGGCGCCAGTCGTTATATTTCAGAAGACTTCCGTGACTGTTTTGCACTTGAGTGTGAAGCAATTAAACGCGTGCGTAATAAAATGGGACTGACTAACGTTGAGATCATGATCCCGTTTGTCAGAACATTAGAAGAAGGCGAAAAGGTTATTGAACTGTTAGCTGAGCAAGGCTTAGTGAAAGGTGATAACGGGTTGCGCATTATCATGATGTGTGAGCTGCCTTCAAATGCGTTGTTAGCGGATAAATTTTTAGATATTTTCGACGGCTTCTCCATTGGCTCAAACGATTTGACTCAGCTTACGCTTGGTCTGGATCGTGACTCAGGACTGATTGCGCACTTATTTGATGAGCGCAACGAAGCGGTTAAGGCACTCCTGGCGATGGCAATACAGACCGCCAAAAAGCGAGGAAAGTATGTGGGGATCTGTGGACAAGGGCCATCTGATCACGAAGACTTTGCACAATGGCTGGTAGAGCAAGGAATCGACTCCGTATCGTTAAACCCTGATACCGTGGTCGAAACCTGGTTATATCTGGCAGAAAATCAAAAGTAAGTATTGCTTCTTACCCTACACATAAGAAGTGAGGAGGTCCGCAAGTTGCGGGCCTCTTTGTTTTTAACATGAAGCTTGTTGCAACAGTGTGAAGTGGTATTACGACCAAAAATTATATAGCGCATTAGCAAGACACCTAACGATGTGAGGTTAAAGCTGGAAAGAGTAACAAATGGGACGCTTTTTAATCAGGCGAATAACGACAGGGTACAGTAGCAAGTAAGCAATCAATACACATATCGACTTACACATTCTATCCTGCGAAACAAAGACCACATTACGAGAATCAACATTTTGCTCTAGCGTAGCTAATAACTCCGTTAAGTGCTTTATTAGCTGTTTATCGATTTGCAGCATGTCCATGATAAATATTGCCACAATAGCCTGGCTGAAAAAAACAGTAGAATCCTGGGTAGATTTAAATAGTGTTGGTTGATGCTATTGTTCTTAACCGACCAAAAAGTGAGTAAATAGCAAAAGACTAGGTCTGCTATAACTTTTTTTAGTTTATATCGGTAATGGCAGACACAGCTGAACAGCGTGTTTAGCAATAAAAGCCTGCTAACATTATAGATAAATACAACCCGCCTCGAAACATGCCCAAAATAAATTCTTTAAAGCGAATATTACTCAACGTAATCTGATTTAGTTTGAAAACACTACTTAACTAATTCCTTATTAACGAAATAGAGAAATCATAATTTTGTTCAGTAAATTTGAATTACCTACAGGTGCAGACTAAATGCTGGCTAACATTATCCACTTTGCTAAGAATATTACATACTCACTGCTCGCTATTTTATTGTGCTTTGGTGCTTTGGACCTGGTTTGGTTTACACTGATTGCAGGGGATTGGTATCGCAGCAATTTAAGTCCATTGTTGAGGGAAGATTTTGTTATCTGGCCATGGGCAGTCTTTTATCTGATATATGGTGGCGTAATATTTGTGCTGGCGGTGGTGGCTAACCGGGAGAAGCCGCTGTATTACGCGGGAATCGACGGCGCACTGCTCGGTCTGGCAAGCTATGGGGCATATAACCTGACTAATTACAGCGTCCTTGATGGGTTTACTGTTTCAGTAGCATTAGTCGACTGGGGATGGGGGATTTGCCTGTCTTCAGCCAGTGCGATGGCTGGCTGGAAGGGGTTTCAACATGCCAGGCGAGAAGGTTAACGAAGTTTTCTGGCCAGTAAGAAACGGTCTAGTTTGCGGGCACCTAAACTCAATCCAGTCTGGCAGTGTTTCAGCCAGATCCTCGCTCGAGGAAAATCGAAACTTAATAATACTAGCCCAGCGAGAAGCAACAGCGTTGAGCCTGGGAGTATGGTTAATACGATACCGCTAAGCACGAGGAATCCACCCATTATTGTTCTAGCTATTTTCATCTGCTTTACCTTATATCTGCAATCGGTAGCATAATGTTATGTAGACGAGATGCAATAATAACTATGTAATGAAATATGTCAGCACGCTTCGATTTAACCTTTTCTCAGTTTTTCCTAGAGTGGGGCTGAGCAGGCAGTTATACTAGGCCCTTGCATACTTCAGGAGGTGTTTGTTGTTGAGTTTCCCACGCGTTGCCCCGCAAAACAGTGTCCATACTGATTACCGAGCCTACTTATCGGCGCTTGCCTCTTCGTCATTCGCAGGCGATATTGAATACAGCTATGGCAGCCGTTTGGCTGTTGCCACTGATAACTCTGTCTATCAAAAGTTACCGCAGGCGGTGGTGTTTCCTAAAAGCACACAAGACTTACAGGTTATTGGGCAACTGGCCAACGAGCACCCTTCGGTAACGTTTTCTGCGCGTGGGGGAGGAACCGGAACCAACGGTCAAAGCCTGACAGACGGTATTGTGGTAGATATTTCGCGGCATATGAATAAGGTGCTGGAAATTAACCCCGATGAAGGTTGGGTCAGGGTACAGGCGGGTGTGGTAAAAGATGCACTTAATGATGCATTGCGCCCCTATGGTTTTTTCTTTTCGCCGGATCTCTCAACCAGTAACCGGGCGACTATCGGTGGCATGATAAACACCGACGCGTCTGGACAAGGATCATTGGTTTATGGCAAAACCAGCGATCACGTACTGGCGTTGAAGACCGTTTTGGCTAATGGCGAGTTACTGGAAACTTCTCCGATTTCGGTTGAGGAAGCAAAAGTACGTGCTTCCCAAGCAGATCCATTAGGACACATCCTGGATCAGGTCATTGCGACCTGTGTAGGTAAGCGTGATGAAATCGTGGCAAAATTTCCTCGTTTAAACCGCTTTTTAACGGGATATGATCTGGAGCATACTTTTGATGCTGACAATCATCTGATTGATGTAAGTCGCCTTATCACGGGTTCGGAAGGCTCGTTAGGCATGGTCGCAGAAGCCAAACTCAACCTTACTCCGTTAGCGCCCCATAAAGCATTAGTGAATGTGAAATACGATAGTTTTGATTCCGCGCTTCGGCACGCTCCGCGAATGATTGCGGCAAATGCGACATCGGTGGAAACGGTAGATAGTAAAGTACTCAATCTGGCACAAACGGACATTATCTGGCACTCCATAGCTGACCTGATTACAGATGTGCCAGGTAAAGACTTGCAAGGCCTGAACATGGTTGAATACAACAGCAACGATGAGCAGGAAATCAAAACACGCATTGCCGCATTAGAAGCGGAGTTAACTGAAGCGGCGAACACCGGTGATTGTGGTGTCATTGGCTATCAAGTTACCTTTGAAAAAGCAGATATAAACAAAATATACGCTATGCGTAAAAAAGCAGTAGGTCTGCTGGGTAAAGTAGAAGGTACTCAAAAGCCTATCGCCTTCGCGGAGGATACCGCGGTCCCCCCAGAAAATTTAGCTGATTTTATAATGGAATTCCGTGAATTGCTTGATAGTCATGGTCTGCATTACGGCATGTTTGGGCACGTGGATGCCGGGGTATTACATGTACGCCCGGCACTTGACTTGTGTGATGTTAAGCAAGAGCAATTGATGCATCAGATTTCCGACCAGGTGGTTGAACTGGTAGCCAAGTTCGGTGGCTTAATGTGGGGAGAACATGGCAAAGGCTATCGCAGCGAATACGGCCCAGCCTTTTTCGGCGACAGCTTATTTAACGAACTGCGTAAGATAAAAGCGGCGTTTGATCCGCATAATAAAATGAATCCCGGTAAAATCTGTACACCGCTGGAGAGTACCGATGAATTGGTAAAAGTCAGCGATACCAAGCGAGCTACTTTTGATCGCACCATTCCTGTGGCATTTAAAAATGAGTTTGCCCCCGCGATGGAATGTAATGGAAACGGTTTATGTTTTAACTATGACACCACATCCCCAATGTGTCCTTCCAGTAAGATTACGCGTGACCGAAGACATAGTCCAAAGGGCAGGGCGGGACTAATTCGTGAGTGGATAAGATTATTGGCTGAGCAGGGCGTAAGTGCCTCAAAGCTTACCGCTGATCAATTTAAGTCTTCTTGGTGGCGTCGCCGGCTGAACTCCAGAAAAGAAGAGGATGACTTTTCACACGAAGTCATGGAGGCTATGAATGGCTGTCTTGCGTGTAAATCCTGTTCTGGACAGTGCCCGGTAAAAGTGGATGTACCTGATTTTCGTGCGCGATTTCTATCACTCTATTATCAACGTTACAGCCGACCTTTAAAAGACTTTATGGTTGCAAATATAGAGCGCATGGCCCCCGTTCTGGCAAAACTACCCAGGTTAGTCAATGCAATACTGAGACTTCCCGTTACCCAACGCATCATCGAAAAACGCATTGGTTACGTGGATACCCCATTACTCAGTACGCCGACGTTAAATAGTCTGATAAGGGATCAAGTTGAGCGCTTTGACTATCGGGCATTGGAAAAGCTAAGCAGGGAAGAGCGTGAACGTCGTGTATTGATTGTTCAGGATCCGTTTACCAGTTATTACGACGCAAAAGTAGTGGCAGACTTTTGTCTATTAATAAAAAAGCTGGGAAAAGTCCCAGTATTGTTACCCTTTAAGCCCAATGGAAAGCCGGAACATGTTAAAGGCTTTCTTTCTCGCTTTGCAAATACGGCCAGGAATACTGCTGCATTTTTAAATTCACTCTCTTCGCTTGAGATACCGTTGGTCGGTGTGGATGCCTCTTTAGTACTATGTTACCGAGATGAATACAGTAAGGCGCTTAAACACGAGCGTGGTGATTTTAGTGTATTGACTGTTCATGAGTGGTTAATGGGAGTATTTGAGTCGGGCGAGCGTTTTACTGTCAGTGGCTCTCATA
Organism: uncultured Alteromonas sp.; assembly: GCA_964601635.1. Lineage (GTDB taxonomy): Bacteria > Pseudomonadota > Gammaproteobacteria > Enterobacterales > Alteromonadaceae > Alteromonas. Next base: position 25,641 of record CAZROH010000028.1, read on the forward strand.
ATCCAAAGCCTTATGCGCTGTTTGCCCATTGTACGGAAAAAACCGCTTTGCCAAAGACTGAAAAGCAATGGCAACACATATTTGCTCAGCTAGGGCAAGAGATGAACGTTATTGCTGTGGGCTGTTGCGGCATGGCTGGTACCTATGGACATGAAGCCGATCAGAAAGAAAAGTCTTTAGGTATTTACGCGTTAAGTTGGGAGCAAGCAATTAAGCAATTTCCCAAAGAACAGATTATGGCCACGGGCTATTCATGCCGTAGTCAGGTAGCGCGAATTGATGGATTTAAACCAAAACATCCTGTGCAGGTGATGTTGCAATTAATTACGTAACGAACAGCGCCCCCTGGATGTGTTATCTGGTCGGAAGCTGCTTATTTATATCGACATAGAATTGCATAACAGGTAGATTATACGGCAATCCGAATGAGCGCATATTGCGTCACCCGCCAGTAGAACGGGTTAAATATTTAAACCAAAAAGTAGTATCGTTATGACTAATCAAACTCCTCCCCAACTCTCCGATGAAGAACGCGCAAATTGGGTGCGTGAACAATTTCAAAAAGCTAATAAATACCTGGCTGAAAATGGGATCTTGTTCGATTCAGTGGTAACCGAAGAGAGTCGTTACTTGGAGCCTTATTTTGCAGTATGGAAGCTGAAGTCTCTTGATAATGAGTATTACTGGGTGATTAGTGGTGATCTGCCTGCCGATTTTATTCCTTTTAATTTAGCGGAAACGGCTCGTGATGCGGTTAATCATTTTTCATTAAACTGGCAGATGAAGGCAGAGAATATAAAGCGTAATGCAAATGCAGACGCTACCCAAATTGATTTTGCCAACCTTCTTCAGTCTAGAGCCGAGAGTCTCTATAAAATCAAAGCAGCAGATGATTTATGGGCGTAAACCGTTTTAAAACCTAATCGTCTGATTTTATGTTCAATGGCGTGCGCCATTGGTTTTCGCTAGACAGGCTCTTTAGCTAATTTTACAGGACGCCTCACTGCAAAGTCTTACAATAACCTTGCGCATGTCATAAATATAGGAATATTCACATCGTATTCGTTGAGTTCATTACGGCCTAAAGTGTAATCCGGTACATTTTAGTTATGATACGATTGAAGCTAAAAAAAACGACATGCCATACTTGTTGGCTCACTTAAATAGTGAAACTACCGCTTGCATAATTCGGTAGTAACATAGTCCTGCGTTAGTGGAGCTGCGTAACATCAGGCTGCGCAAAATGCTTTAACGGGCACGCCATACGTTGGCGAGGGATTCCCGCTTCCATAAAGGCAGGACCTGACGGTTTAAAACCTAAGCTTCGGTGGTATTCCACGCTTTGCAACTCACAATTCACCCTGACAGTTTTTAGATTCTGGCTGCGCGCGATATCAAGTAATGCCCCAAACAGTGATTGATATACGTCACCATTTCGGTAGTCTCGGCGTACTGCAATTCTGCCAATCTCTCCCGTTTTAGTGAGTCTGCCTGTTGCAATGGGCTCTGAGTTCTCGTTAAATACCAGTACGTGGAACGCTTCTAAATCATTTTTATCAAACTCTGCATCACGGGGAAGCTGCCATTCGAAGACAAAAACTTGTTCGCGTAATTGAGATAGTCGATCTTTACCGCTTTGCCAATCGACGTTTTCGGTATGAAACGTCATAAAGTATCCCGATAAAATTAGAAATTGTTAAAAAATCAAACGTTTTGGCTTTCAGGTTTTCTATGAAGCCGTAGAGTAAAATTCCTATTCCCCCTAATGTACCAGTGTAGTCAAATACTGAAGGATTTCAGAAAGATTAGATTAAACTTATTTTAGATTGGTGGGGGGAAACGCCCGTTGTTTAACAGACTTTGACATTATTTGCTATGTGATGGCATTACAAAACGATCACAACAATCAATTTTGATTACCACTTGCAGCGTTAATGCTAGCAGCTTTAAATTCTTACTATTCTTCTGTTTCTGACTCTGCTATCCAGAACCCTTTATTAACCAGCATGGAAAACAAACTGATAAATGCAGGCTGATCTGGACATTTATTTACTAAGTCAGAATTAACGGGTGTGCCACTGAGACATGTTTTGATTACATCCGCGTTTTCGCTGATTTCAAAATATTCACCATCAATAAATACACGTAACTTATCCTGACTTTGAGTAAAAGTGGGGCGGCAACCGGGTAATCTATGGTAGGTTTCCCCGGTAGATAATGCCTCTCTTAACTCGTCTGGGGTGATCAGTGATTCTGGTGGATGCACCAGTAAATCCTGTTCGCTTAGTATTCGTAGTAATGCTTGTTCCCACAACGGGTCTTCCAGCGCATTAATGAGTTGATTTTTTAATTGCTTGATCGTTGTGGCAGATATATAGCCGGGATGATCATGATATGAGAGAGTCGGATCACTATAACGCTCTGACCGGTAGGAAGACTCAGTAAACAGTAAGTCAAAGCTGCGTGTAATTGACGCTGTGTCCGGAGCCCTAAAGCCCACCGAGTATGTAAGGCAGTCACTGGTCGCTACACCATCATGTGGCCAGTTTGGTGGAATGTAAAGTACATCACCAGTCGTTAACTCTACGTCGATTTCTGCCTCGAAAGGCTTTACCTGGGATAACAGTGGGTGAGGGTGAATGCTTTGATGCTTCCCAGGTTTTCCTACTCGCCAGCGTCGCGAGCCTTTGCCCTGAACCAAAAACACGTCATACTGATCGATGTGAGGACCAACGCCAGCGCCTGTTACCGCATAACTGATCATCAAGTCATCCATACGCCAATAAGGAATGAAGTTAAACGCATCCATCAGTTCAGATGCATCCGGATGAACTTTGTCTACGCCCTGAACGAGCAAGGTCCATTTGTCATGACACACATCAGTAAAATCATTGAACGGACCTTGTATTACCTCCCACTTTGCCCCTTCATTAATAATGGCTCTGCTATCAAGTTCGCTATCCTGCGCCAGATAAGCCAATTCATGTTCGTCAATAAAATCGGTAAAGGCAGGAAAGTACTGTTTCAGGACAACCGGTTTCTTTTGCCAGTAATCGCGTAAAAATTCTTTGGGAGTAATCGGCATCTAAGATAAATGTTTGTAACTTTAGGGACAGAAGTATGCGTTCTGGTGGGGCTTAATGCAAATTCAGGTTTCAAGCGCAGCGCCTCGGCTTAAAATGTGATGACAGCAATCTTCGTGATGGACAAACTGTACTTCAAATTGACTTGAAGTATCGAGGTTACGGGCAATTACATCGCACACTGCAATGTAACCTGGGGTTACGGCTTGTTCCAGTCTGGCCGCGCGGTTTACTGTTTTGCCCCAAATATCAAAACCAGCCCGCTGACTTCCTATCACACCGCCTGTTACAGTCCCCATAGCAATACCTACCCGAATGTCACACGGCATATGAAGCCGCGCAAATAGTTTTTTGACGGTACTGACAAGGTGCTGTGAAAACTCCAGCGTATTTTTCAGGCATTCCTGTTTACTGGTAATCGCAGTGTGTTTAAAGGGTAATCCAGCAGCAGCCATATATTGGTCACCATTGGTTTTAAGTTTTTCAATATTAAACGTGTTAGCAAGATGGTCGAACTGACGATAAAGTGAATCAAGTATGGCCACAATTTCATCGTCATCATAGTGCAGTGAAAGCTGCGTATAGCCCTTTAAGTCAGCAAATACAACGCACACATTGTCAAATCGTTCCTGATAACCGTTGGGCCAGTGTGAGTGTGTCAGACTCCGCGGTTGGGGTAAGAAGGATGTGAGTAGCGCATTTGTTCTGGCTTGCAAATCTTTAAGTTGTCCCCATTTTTGTTTAGTGTAACGTTGCATCATAAACGAAATAAGCAAACATGCTGCAACCAGGGTGATGCTGTTAGTTATTCTTATGGCTGCCGACCAATGTTCGAAAGGCAGTAAAAAATAGACTTCTAAACCCAAAAAAGTCATCAGCATAATTATATTAAACAGCCGCTGTTGGTTCTTTTCATGTCGTCGGTAGATCCCGTTGCTAACCAGCACTCCAATGAGTAAAAAGTGCTGAATACACAGATTTTCACGCCAAATAAATGTAGCAAATGTAATAAAAGACAAATAAGTGGACATAAGTACCAGTCTGCCGACTTGCCAACGCCCAAAATGACAAAGTCCTAATGCTATAAGCAGAAGTATGGCGTGCACAATCAGGTTTATAGCGGCAATTGAGGTTACGTGGGAAGAATACAGTACTGCCAGTGGTAGTTGAGCTAGTAAACAAAGGAAGGCCACCGAAATTGTTCGCTGAACGATTCTGGCCGCGTAGTGATGTGAATTATTTTTAGATGCTGATAAAGGTAACGATTGCACAGTCTTGTTTCTGGAGGAAAATTAATACCAGAAACAAGACTAATCAAAAGACGTGATTAAGGTAACTGATCTACTAGCCTGATTGCATCACCAATGTAAGTGGCAGGACTTAGCGCTTTCAACTCAGTTTTCGCACTTTGCGGTAAATCCAGATTATCGATAAATTGCGCAATAACTTCTGCATTTACTTTTTTGCCGCGGGTAAGCTCCTTGAGTTTTTCGTAGGGTTTTTCGATTCCGTAACGACGCATGACGGTCTGAATCGGCTCTGCTAATAACTCCCAATTGGCATCCAGTTCCGCACGTAAACTTGCTTCATTTACTTCAAGTTTGCTTATTCCCTTGAGTGTCGCTTCATAAGCAATAACCGAGTAGCCCGCACCAACACCTAAGTTACGTAAAACGGTTGAGTCAGTCAGATCCCGTTGCCAGCGCGAAATGGGAAGTTTAGCACTCAAATGATTAAATACTGCATTTGCTAACCCTAAATTACCTTCTGAGTTTTCAAAATCAATGGGATTGACTTTATGCGGCATCGTCGACGAGCCAATTTCACCTGCCACTGTTTTTTGCTTAAAATGGCCCAGAGCGATATAGCCCCACACATCGCGATCAAAGTCGATCAGAATAGTGTTAAAACGTGCAACAGCATCAAATAATTCGGCAATATAATCGTGTGGTTCAATTTGCGTAGTAAACGCGTTCCACGTCAAGCCAAGCCGAGTGACAAAACTTTCTGAAAAAGCATGCCAATCGATGTCCGGGTAAGCCGATAGATGGGCATTGTAGTTGCCAACCGCACCATTAATTTTTCCCAGTAATTCAACCTCAGCAATTTGTTTGCGTTGACGCATAAGACGCAGGGCTACGTTGGCCATCTCCTTCCCCATGGTAGTAGGGGAGGCTGGTTGACCATGAGTACGCGCCATCATAGGTATATCGCGGTACTGTTTTGCTAAATGACTGATTGCTTCAATTAACTTGTCACAATAAGGCAAAAGTACTGTATCGCGTGCTTCATTTAGCATCAGGCCGTGGGACAGGTTGTTGATATCTTCTGAGGTGCAGGCAAAGTGAATAAATTCACTAACGTTGTTGAGCTCATCTGTAGAGGCTACTTGCTCTTTTAGAAAATACTCCACCGCTTTAACGTCATGGTTGGTGGTGCGTTCGATTTCTTTAATACGTTGTGCATCTTCCACAGAAAAGTCGGCGACAATACGATCCAACAGCTGATGAGCACTTTCGGAAAAGGCAGGCACTTCACTTATTTTAGAGTGCTCTGAAAGCATTTGTAACCAACGGACTTCCACTTCAACGCGGTATTTCAGCAATCCATATTCACTGAAAATACCTCTTAACGCTTCGCTTTTACTTGCATAGCGGCCATCTACTGGAGAAATTGCGGTTAGCTGTGTCAGTTCCACCTGTTGCACCTCGATCAATTAATTAGCTTGAGTGCTTCGTAAGCACTGCGTAAAATTTGTTTTCGTTTAAATAATATCTGCCGACGTTTACCGCCCATTTGACGCCACATTACCGCAGCTCGTACTCCGGCGAGTAATAACGCCCGTACCCGTTGCTGGTTGGTTTGCTTACTTAAAACGTCTGGGTTACCCGCCACCTGTATTTTAGGTGCTAACGGGCTCACGATGTCGGTATAAATACTGGCTAGCGATGCCGTGATCTGCGTGTTTTCAAAGTCAACATGCGCCAGTTGGCGTTGGACGTGAGAAATACGCGTAGCTAATTCATCCAGGGCTTTTGATTGATTTGCTAACTTACGTTCCAGCCCTAAAATGCTTGCTATATAGCGGGTGATTTCTGTGTCTTTGGCATTGGATTTATCTGAAAGCTGGGAAACCAGCGTTTGATAACCAAGCTTTAGATTACTCAGGCTTCCAAATACTTGCTGGGGACTATCGGGGTCGGTTACCAGAATGCTTGACAGACTAGCTTCAAAAGCCACTTCATTTACGTTACCTTTGCGTGCTAGCTGCTTTACAAGTGCTGCAGCCTGACAAACCCCGGCCAGGGCTAAATGTTGCTCAATTTGTGGGGTCATAATTAACGAATATAACTCTCTATAATTCCGCCACCAAGACAAACTTCTTCCTGATAGAATACCGCGGATTGGCCCGGTGTCACTGCCTTTTGAGGTGAATCAAATTTAACCTCGACTTCATCTGCATTTATCGGGGTGATCGTACAGGGAATATCTGCTTGACGATAACGTGTTTTTACAATTGCACTGATGGGGGTAGCCAGTGCTTTTCGGTCAACCCAATGTAGCTGTTTGGCGATAAGTCCATTAGAGAACAGGCGAGGGTGGTTCGCTCCCTGGCCGACAATCAGCACATTTCTACTGACTTCTTTATCAACTACATACCAGGGCTCATCCCCGTATTCTTTCAGCCCGCCGATATGTAAGCCCTTGCGTTGTCCTAATGTGTGATACATTAAGCCTTCGTGCTCGCCAATGACTTCACCCTCAGCCGTTTCAATCTGGCCAGGCTGGGCGGGTAAATATTGCGACAGAAAGTCCTTAAACTTACGCTCACCTATAAAGCATATACCAGTGGAGTCTTTTTTATTGTGCGTGATTAAATTTTGTTGCTCTGCAATTTTTCTGACAATCGGTTTTTCTAATTCACCCACGGGGAAGAGGGTTTTGGCAACATGCTGCTCGCCCAACGTATATAAAAAATAACTCTGGTCTTTATTGCTATCTAACCCTCTCAGTAACTGCCAGGAATCATTTTGATGGCGACGACGCACATAATGACCAGTTGCAATGTAGTCGGCACCTAAATCCTCAGCTGCGAATTCGAGAAAGGCTTTAAATTTAATTTCTTTATTGCACATGATATCCGGGTTAGGTGTACGTCCCGCTTTATATTCAGCAAGAAAGTACTCAAATACATTGTCCCAGTATTCAGCCGCAAAGTTGATCGTGTGCAAAGGGATACCAAGCTTGTCAGCCACAGCCTGAGCATCTTTAAGATCTTCAGCGGCAGCACAATACTCGTCATTATCATCCTCTTCCCAATTTTTCATGAACAGGCCTT
>CAZROH010000029.1:0-32568 GCA_964601635.1 uncultured Alteromonas sp.
CACTAATATCTTCATCGGCACGGTCGTACAAAACATGAACAATAAAATTAAATTGATCTGCTGCTTCTTCGGCATCATCGAAAAAATCTTCCATATCGGCAGGCGTCGCCAATACAACCTGCACATCTACATTTTGCTTCATGATTGCGTTGCCAGCAAGCATTCTGCAATAGCAGTAAGCCCCTGTTTATCTGCTTCAGTAAAGCGTCCTTTAGACGGGCTATCGATGTCTAACACCCCGATTAATTCCCCTCTAATTTCTAGTGGGATCACGATTTCAGCGTTGGAAGCTGCATCGCATGCGATATGCCCTTCAAACTGATGAACATCCTCAATCAACTGGGTTTGACGACGCTCTGCTGCGGTACCACACACCCCTTTGCCTAACGGGATCCTGATACACGCCGGATTTCCCTGAAACGGGCCTAGAACAAGCTGTTCTTCTTTATACAAATAAAACCCGGCCCAGTTCACATCTTCCAGTTGGGTGTACAACAATGCACTAATATTTGCCATATTAGCGATTAAGTCAGTCTCGCCTGTAACCAGGCTATCCGCTTGTTTTAGCAAGCGTTGATAAAAATCATTTAACAAGGGTATTTTCACTCTTACTTATGTATTAAAAAACTTACATTAACAGTCGCTGAAACTGACTGCTGACCTGGTAAAGAAGCAGATGCTTCTGCCTGAGCCATCCTATATCTCGGTTGTACCGAAGGTACAGGCCCACCGAACTCTGAAATGTGAACCACATGACCTAATTTTACTCCTAATTCTTTACTTAGAAGTATAGCTCTTTGTTTCGCATCTTTAACGGCTTTAATAAGCGCATTTTCATACTGCGAAGCTTCATCGGAGATGACAAAATCGAACTTCTGAATTCGCGTTACACCACGAGACAGAATACCATCAATTAATTTATCGTAATCTTCTAATTTTTTATGTGTAAACGTGACTTCCCGAGATAAAACGAAGCCGTTTTCTCGATGACCTTGCGGCGTGGGTTCATAGCGAGGCGTTAACCTGACTTGCATCGATTGAATCTGGCTGGACTCTACCCCTTCTTTGAGCAGAAAATCTACGACATTATTCAGATCGGATTCAACCTGTTTATTAAGTTTCGATACGCCCTCACCTTTTTGCTCCACCACAAATGTAATAGAAAATGCATCGGGCGCCACATCGACACTGCCACTGCCCTGCACCTGAATGGTAGGTGCAGTCTCTGCGTCTGAATGAGCATACGCCTGAACAGAGCTGAATAAAACGATAATTGCGGCTAAAAGCGAGGGCAAATTAATCATAAAATAGACCTTTATTTTTTTAGGCAGTACCAACACAGAACAAACGCACCAATTAGCTTTAGCATAGTTTCGCACGATGTTTACCGTCAATATTAAAACAATAAACTTAGCCAAAAAACCAATAGCTAACCAGTATGGACGTAAGAATCCCTGCGGCATCTGCTGCCAGACAACAGCCAACGGCATAACGGGCATGTTTGATACCCACTGCACCTAAGTAAACAGCAAGTACATAGAAGGTTGTTTCTGTTGAACCTTGTAATATTGATGCTAATCGACCGGCAAAGGAATCTGCACCATGATACGACATGGTTTCTATCATCATGGCGCGCGCGCCACTACCACTTAATGGTTTCATCAGCGCGGTTGGCAATCCTTCAACGAAGCGAGAGTCGAAACCCAGATAGCCGACAAGCGCTCCAATTGAGCCGGTAATCATTTCAAGTAATCCACTCGCTCTTAACATCCCTACAGCAAATAGCATGGCAATAAGATAGGGAATAAGCGTAATTGCAGTTTCAAAACCTTTTTTTGCACCTTCTATAAAAAGCTCATAGGTGTCTAACCCTTTTTTCCACCCAACTAACAATACCGTGACGATAAAACTCAATAGCAAAAAATTGGCGACTGTTGATGACTGATTCGCTAAGTCAGTCGCAGCTAAGTGGGTAAAGTAGAGAATGACGCTAGCCATCATGCTAAAAAACAAGCCAAGGTAAAGTAAAACAACACGATTAAACAGGTTTACCCGTTGTATTAGGCAGGTAATGATAAGTCCCGCTAAAGTGGATGCACTTGTTGCTATTAATATTGGTATGAATACATCTGTGGGTTGCGCAGCGCCTTGTTCTGCACGATAAAGAAATACAGCAATGGGAAAAAGTGTGACTGAGGAAGTATTTAAAACAAGAAATAAAATTTGCGCATTCGTCAGCTTGCTTTTATTGTCCGACAAGCTCTGCATGTCCTGCATCGCTTTAATTCCAAATGGCGTTGCAGCGTTATCAAGCCCCAGCACATTTGCCGACATATTCATGGTTATACTCCCTAGCGCGGGGTGATGCCGAGGAATTTCCGGCATAATTCGGCACAGAAAAGGAGAAAGTAACGATGCCAGCTTATCTACCATGCCGGATTGTTCTGCCACTTTGAATATACCTAGCCAAAAGGCTAGCACCCCAATAAGACCGATGGCTATTTCTACACTTAATTTCACCATTTCAGTCACGGCTTGCATTACGAGCTGAAAACTATCTGGCCCAGTCCCAGAAAAATACTGAATCAATGCCGTGATGAACGCACTAACAATAAAGCTAAGCCAGATTTTATGTAGCATAAAGCCTCTTCTTTTTCTTATCAGGCTAAATAAAAAACCGCTTTACGCGGTTTTAAAAAATCTAGTTTACCTTAAATAAGTTACTTTAGAACAGACTTGAACGCAGCTAAACAATAATCCACATTGCGTTCGGAGCAACCATAGCCCATCAATCCAATTCTCCAGACCTTACCAGCGAGTTCCCCTAATCCAGCCCCTACCTCCAGGTTATATTGCTCAAGCAACAGCGAACGGACTTTGGTTTCATCTATTCCATTTGGCACGCATACTGTATTTAATTGTGGTAAGCGCGCGTTCGGCTCAACAAGCATTTCAAGTCCTAACGCTTCCAACCCTGAAACAAGTTTATGGTGTAATTGGTCGTGCCTTTGCCACGCGCACGCGAGCCCTTCTTCCTTTAAAATAAGTAAAGATTCATGCAATGCATAGATACTGTTTACCGGTGCAGTATGATGATACGCACGCTTACCATCGCCCCAGTAACCCATGATGAGGTTCATGTCTAAGAACCAGCTTTGAACAGGCTGTTTACGTTTTTTTATTGCATCAACAGCGCTGTCACTAAACGACACTGGCGAAATACCGGGGATGCAGCTTAAACATTTTTGTGAACCTGAGTAAATAGCATCTATATGCCATGCATCAACATTCACCTCAATGCCACCTAACGATGTCACCGCATCAACAATTGTCAGGCAACCGTATTCTTTCGCCATTTGACACATCTGTTTCACGTCGTTGCGTACACCGGTAGATGTTTCTGCGTGGACCATTGCAACGGCTTTTACACTCGCGTTTTCGTTTAGCGCTTTTTTGAGTTCATCCAGGTCAGTCTGTTCACCCCATGCTGACTCCACCTTAATGGCCTGCCCACCGCAACGAACCACATTTTCGACCATTCGATTACCAAATACGCCATTGATACACACGATAACTTTATCGCCCGGTTCAATAAGATTAACAAAACACGCTTCCATCCCAGCGGAACCAGGTGCCGAAACCGGTAACGTCAAGGCATTTGAAGTTTGAAACGCATATTGAAGTAATGTTTTTGTCTCATCCATTAATGCGACAAATGCAGGATCAAGGTGACCGATGGTTGAGCGGCCTAACGCATTTAAAATGCGTGGGTTAACATCAGACGGGCCGGGACCCATTAACGTACGTGTTGGGGGTATAAATGTTGACGATATACTCACTTACCTTCCTTATATTCGATCAGTACACTCATTTTGTCAGTCCATCACCTCAATAACAACAATGTAATTTTGACCATTCACATTATGAATATAAGAAAAAACCATATTGATGTTTTTTTGACTTGTACGAACTTAATATCCTATTCGCACTTTGTGAGCATCCTGTGGACAAAACGTTGATAACTTTTTCGCTTGTTAAAAAACAAGATATCTATTTGAATTTATTGAACATATTCATTTATCTGAGACTAGCTAACGAAAATATTCGATAAATATCATAAAAAACTGTTTATATTTCACTCAATAATGTTCTATTATGATCTTCCGTTGTAAAAATTTTGCATAAATCTCTCCCTTGCAAAAGTTAGCGCACGGCTCAGCAATGAGCCATTCCCCTAGGCCCGGAACTCTGTTCTGGGCATTTTTTATCCGCCTTCAGAACCTAAGACCATATTACTGAGTGATGGATTAATGGTTAATATAAACATAAACCATTACTGGGGGGGGGGTGAAATAAGTCGAAATGATTCAACGGGTAAAATTCCCCTTTAAATTCTTTCGTTTGAATAAATTTTGACTCTGACTACCGGCTGGGTTGCATAGAATACCGAAATCAAATGTGAATGTCTGCGGGTACTATTGTAAGGCATAGCCTCTAGACAAAGGCAGTAGGATCAGCAATACAATTGAGTTGCTCTCGATAGCGCTTCGCATTCTCTACATAATGACTTGCAGAAGCATGTAATTTCGCCTCCACTCCCTTATCTAACACTCGGATCACCTTTCCCGGACTACCGACCACTAAGGAATAATCAGGGATCTCGGTTCCCTCCGTAAGAAGTGTATTAGCACCAATAATGCAGTACTTGCCAATTTTAACATTGTTTAAAATTACCGCATTAATGCCAATCAAACTGTAATCACCAACCTGGCAACCGTGAAGCATAACTTTATGACCAACGGTGACACCCTCACCTATTTGCAGTGGAATACCTTCATCGGTGTGCAACACACTTCCATCTTGAATGTTACTATCATTACCTACCGTGATTTTATGACAATCTCCACGCACCACCGCATTGAACCAAATACTTACGTTTCGCCCTAACTGCACATCACCAATAACATGCGCTCCTGGAGCAATGTAAGTGCCTTGAGCTAATTGCGGTTGTATATTTTCCAGTTGATATATCAAATCAGCCTCCCACCATACGCATCAGTCCTTCCTGCATTGTAGATGCTACCAGCTCGCCTTGTTGGTTGAAAATCTGCCCTTTAACAATTCCTCTGGCATTTCCGGAAAACGGACTTTCCATGGCATACAGTAACCATTCATTAAAGTTAACTTCGCGATGAAACCACATTGCATGATCGATAGTGGCTATGCGAAGGTTTTTATCCAACAGTGAGATACCGTGAGGTTGTAATGAAGTACTTAAAAAGTGGTAGTCAGACGCATAAGATAGCGCAGCCTGATGCAGGGCTATTGCGTTCCCTAATGGCTCTCGAGCGCGCATCCAAATGTACCGAGTAGGTTCCCGTCGAGTTGATTTATACGCATTTGCGGCGTCAACTGTGCGAATATCTACAGGTCGATGGTAACTCAGTGCTTCCTGGAGAGGCCGTGCAATTTTATCAAAATTAGCTTCGTAAAACTCAATGTCAGATTGTAAGGTACTCACATCCGGAGCATCGGGCATGCTGGCACTTTGGTGAGTCGCTCCTTCTTCAGGGGTTTGAAAAGAGGCGGTCATGTAGAATATATTTTTGCCATCCTGAATGGCTTTAACTCGCCGAGCTGAAAAACTGCGGCCATCACGTACCAGCTCCACATCGTATACCACAGGTTTTTTGGCATCACCTGGTGATAAAAAATATGAATGAAATGAGTGTGCCACCCGGCCCTCTTCAACTGTCTGGTAAGCAGAAGCCAGCGCCTGACCTAAAACCTGCCCTCCAAATAAAGCGCGAAAGCCTAAATCCCAGCTTTGACCGCGATAAAGTCCTTTTTCAATTTTTTCTAATTCGAATAGGGAAGCAAGCTTCACTTCACTCATTAATGTACTCTCTTGTTAAGTTAGTAATGCTAAAAAAGTTAAGATTAACATGCTCTTGGATTACGAGGATAATACTTTTCCGGTAATTGTGCTTTGTGCTCAAAATGGCGGGTATCCTTGTAGGGAAGCTTCATAAAGCCCGAAATACCTAACCCATCTATGAGAGGAACAGCTTCTACCAACTGCTTCAGTATGCGTGCAAATTTTTCCTCGCTTTCATGGTCCAGTAACATGAAATAACTATGAATTTTTAAGTGTGTGGGTAACGCTTCAAAAATGATGCAGCCGGTGTGATGGATTTGATTCAACTCTTCTAGCAAAGTAATCATTACATGCGGTAATTGTAACAGCTCATCAGGATCCTGGCCGTCTTCGAAATAAGAATGAGTACGGCTTTGATCGTGTGTTACAGAAAGACCTGATAACTCAAAAGGAATATGACAGGAGCCTGTTGGAATAAACGGCTGGTTAATACTTTCACGCTCCAGGTGAAGCGTGTCTTTGGCGTTGAACATGCAACATTTGAATACGCCCTGGCGATGAATCGCCCTGGCCAAATGGATCACGTTATTCACGGCTAATTCAAAAGCAAATTTGAGCGCCTCATCATACAGGTTCAAACTTGAATCAACATAAATACCATCTGCTTCCCACCTGATGACCACGCCCCCTACAACGGGATAACGGCCGAGTCTGCCGATGGCTGCAATAAATGCTTTTTCAGTCGCACCCATGCCCTGCATGTAGTTTTTATAATAACGTTCAAATTGCGCGTCGTTTATATAATTCAGCTCGTCTTCTTGCTCTTCATTTTGTAAGCGCAAAAATGATTTTCGTGAACTGTAAACTACGGTTTCTATGCTTTTCTCTGAGCGCCCCAGCCACGTCGGTATTAAAGAATGACTGTCAGGAATTTGATCTTCACTAAAAACCAGTTGCTTTAAAACGTGTAGATTATTGAAGAAATAATCGCCGCCCTCTCTTTGACGGTGCAAATCATCACTGAGCATATTAGAAAGAATATTAGCGAATAATTTTGGCAACCCTAAAGACATCGGCGTAATAACGTGTTTACCAAAGCGACAGGATTGACCTGAAGCCAATGCGTAAACAGTGCTGGCTAACCCTTGTTCGTCAAACCTAGGTGAGGATAGCGCCCCATTGAGCTGTTCATCACCAATGAAATAAATATCGCCTAAACGTGCATTGGTTTGCTGCATATCGCCTGACATCAAATCCATTACATTACTGCCGACAAATTGGCCGGCTTCATCTGTTTGGGCAAACACAGAGGAACCCCAGTCGATCAGCTCTACTTTCTCTTGCTGTTCATTCCAGACAAGATTAGAGGGTTTGATGTCACCATGTACGATAGGTTTTAATTCACCCTTCTGTCGGTGTTTTTTTAACACTAATAAAATTTCGGCTAGCTGCACCGCTATTTTTACGATAATCCGCGGGGGTAACGGCCCTTTTTCTAAACTGACTTGCTCTAAGTCCTTGCCCAGTGCTCTTTGCATGACCAAAATGGATTGTTTTCCCACGTGCTGAAATTCAACGAGAGCCGGTACTTGCTCGTGTATGACGTGGGACAACATGAAAGCTTCTTCTTCGAGTCTGTCTTGCACATGTTGCGGAAGATTAATCCGCGAAAACTTAAATACTCGCAGGCGCCCACCGGGCGTTTCACCACCAAAAACGAAACCAAACGCTCCTTTACCGATATAATGGATTTTGTGGTAACCAAGATGAGCCAGCTGCTCAATACATAAAGCAACCCAGTCTTTTAACTTTTTCGCATCCTGATGGGATAAAAGGTAAATAGACTGCTCTTCGGGAATATAAAAGTGTTTCAGTGCCTTGGTTTTAGACATAGAACTAGGATTTGTTGTACCACTGAATACGGCTGACTGCAGGTGACGCAATTTGACAAAACTCCTCAAGCGCCTGACTTAAATTTTCTGCCAGGTTCCAGCTGGGATTAAGCACACATACCCCTGACCCATACATGCCATCATCATCGGATTTATTTGCAACTAACAATTCCGCCGTGAACATCTCTGCCTTTAATTCGCTTAGTTGGGCAACCAGTTGTTCACTTAAGCCCGATTTTTCTTTGGCTCTCTCTGATAGCAAGGGATACCAGAGAATGATTTGCCCATTATGCCATTTACTTAAAATAGCTTTAATGCTCTTTGCCACATCCTGATACTCACGCTTTAATTCATATGGAGGATCAATGAGAATAGCGCCCCGTTTGCTTTCAGGTGGGACCAATGCCTGGACCCCTTCTAAACCATCTCGGTGGTGAACGTGAACCTGCTTTTTCGAGGTAAAAAACCTCATCGTTTGTTTAAGCGTTGCAACTTCATTAGGATGAAGCTCCATCGCATGCAATTTATCTTGTTCACGTAGCAGGTTAGCTGCGATTATCGGGGAGCCTGGATATTGTGTATTTGACCAAAAATTGGTACATACGCTTTTGTAATCGTTAAGTAATGGCGATGAAAAAGTCGACTCGATGACCGCACTTATTCCGCTTTTAAATTCACTGTTTTTTTGCGCTTGTTCAGAGTCAAGAGAATACAATCCCGCGCCAGCATGGGTGTCGAAAAGCGTAAAAGGTTTCGCTTTATTTTTTAAATATTCGATTACCGCGAGCCAACTGAGATGTTTAATAACATCGGCGTGATTACCTGCGTGAAAAATGTGTTTATAACTAAGCAAGGTATTTCAAAAAAGAATGAATAGGTAAGATTAGTGTACCTTGTTGGGAAGGATTCGGACAGGAGAAATCCCCCGTCCGATATACATTAACGTAAATGCATCAACATCGTGCTTGGATTTGTTAAGTAACTCATAAATAAGTTATTAAACTTAACCATGGTCGCACCATCGATAATGCGATGATCACCTGACCAGTTCACTTGCATAATGTGCTGCTTTTCAACTTCATCATTTTCATTGAAACGCGGTAATGCCTGCGTTTTACCTAATGCAACGATGGCGGCTTCAGGCTTGTTAATTACTGGTGTCGCGGTCATACCACCGATGGCACCAATATTGGAAATACTAATAGTTCCACCTTTGAGGGTTTCCCCACCGAGCTTACCTGCTCTGGCTTGCTCGATAATTTCCTGCATTTGTTGTGCTATTTCAAGTAACGAAAGGTTCTGTACCCCTTTGATATTTGGGACAAGCAAGCCAATTTTTGAGTCCACCGCGAATCCAATGTTGTGATCACTGAAGTAGGTTAACTCAGTAGCGTCTTCATTTAATTGACTATTAATGACTGGAAAATCATTGAGTGCTAATGATAACGCTTTGGCAAAGAAAGGCATAAAGCTTAGTTTGACGTCTTGCTTTTCAAATACAGGTTTGAGCTGCTTTCGAAGCTCAATCAGGGCATCCATACGTAACTCATCACTGACGGTGAAATGAGGAATGGTGTAGACTGACGCCGACATTTGTTTAGCCATTGCCGCTTGAATACCACGCACTTTTTCAACGCGAGTTTCACCTGTAGCCCCGGTTGCTTTTGCTGTTGGAGCTGACGTTTGCGCAGGCATGGCAGAACGGTCATCAGTCTGTGTAGCCGTTGTCTGGACATCCTTCTTCAAAATTCGGCCTTTTTTGCCTGATCCCGATACGTTTGTCAGATCAATATCTTGTTCCCGTGCAATGCGCCTCACCGCCGGACTTGCCAATACTTTTCCGGGAATTTCAACAGGTGGCTCATAATCGCCATCGGGCCAACGTTGCTCAGTTTGACTGGCGGGTACACCACTTTTTTTCGTTTTTGCAGGAGAAGCCTGTACTTGAGGTGCAGATTCAGCGCTTCCTTCTACTTCTAACGCAAATAGCGGTTCATGGACTCTGGCGATATCTCCTTGTTGATGATAAAGCCGCGCGACTTTACCCGCATGCTTCGCGGGAATCTCGACCACAGCCTTATCGGTCATCACTTCCACGACAGGCTGATCTTCAGCGATAACATCACCCTCTGCAACATGCCATTTTACTATTTCGCATTCGACGATACCTTCGCCAATATCAGGTAAAATAAAGTCCTCAGTGCTTGATGATGGTTGTTCTACCGACCTTTCCATTTCATCATTAGCTTCTGCATCATTTACTTCGGCCACCGCTTCAGCGGTCACCTCTGTATTTTCTTCACCATCGATGTCGATAGCGAATAATGGCGCGTGTACTTTGGCAATTTCACCCACCTTATAATGCAACTTTTTAACTGTTCCTGAGTGCATTGCAGGGATCTGAACCGTTGCTTTATCGGTCATCACTTCTGCGACAGGTTGATCTTCGTCAATATGCTGACCTTCTTCAACCAGCCATTCAAGCAGTTCACACTCAACGATACCTTCACCGATATCAGGTAAAATAAATTCTGTAGTCATCATCTTACCCTTAATACTTTAACGTTCTTTTAATAGCTTCGTACGTCTTATACTGATCAGGCATGTACTCTTTTTCGTGCGCTAACGGATAAGGCGTATCTAAACCACAAACACGGGTTATAGGGGATTCCAGGTACAAGAAGCATTTTTCCTGAATAGTCGCTGCGATCTCACTCGCGAACCCGCCGGTTTGTGGTGCTTCATGGTTAATTAACAGGCGTCCTGTTTTCATAACTGAATCAGCGACAGTTGCGGCATCCCAGGGTAAAATGCTGCGAAGGTCAATAATTTCGCATGATACACCGTCCTCGAGCGCCATTTCCGCCGCCTTCTGAAGAACTTCAATCTGCGCGCCCCACCCTAATAAGGTTATGTCTTTACCTTCCTGAACAATATCCGCTTTACCTAGCGGCAGTTCATAATCATCTTCAGGAACATCAGAAACTGAAGCGCGGTAAAGGCGCTTGGGCTCCATAAAGAGAACGGGGTTGTCATCGCGAATTGACGCTAACAGTAACCCTTTTGCCTGGTAAGGGTTACGTGGGACAACAATTTTCAATCCAGGGCAGTGAGCGAAAAACGCTTCAGGTGATTGGCTATGGTACAAACCACCCGCAATCCCCCCACCATAGGGTGTACGAATGGTGAGCGTACCACATGAAAACTGGCCGCCAGAGCGATAGCGGAACTTCGCCGTTTCATTAACAATTTGATCAAACGCCGGGAAAATGTAATCACCAAACTGAATTTCAGCTACCGGAACGGAACCTTGCGAGGCAAGACCGTTGGCAAAACCAATTATCCCCTGTTCGGTAAGCGGCGTATTAAAACAACGCCCTTTGCCAAACTTTTCCTGTAGATGACTGGTTGCTCGGAAGACCCCACCGAAATGACCAACGTCTTCACCGAAGACCATTACCCGCTCATCCTGCTCCATTACTGTAATAAGAGCACTATTAATAGCTTGTAAGAGGTTCATTTTCGCCATTATTTCACTCTCCCTGAAGTTTTAGGATAGACATCCGGATATTGGCGAATGTGTGACTTCAATTGTTCTAATTGGTCTTGTAAATGCCAAGGCACCTCTGAATACACATCGTTGACAATATCTTCAATGGGCGGTACATCAACTTTTTCCGCTAGTTTAACCGCAGCAAGAACGTCTTGACGTGTTTTATCAAGTAATTTTTGGGCAGCCTTTTCATCAAACCAGCCTTTGCTCTCCAACCATTTTTGCATACGTTGAATGGGATCTTTTGCTCGCCATTTATCTTCTTCTTCGCGCGAACGGTATCCGGTTGGATCATCGGATGTAGAATGCGCGGCCAAACGATAAGTCATGGCTTCGATCAGTACCGGACACGCTTCTTTCAACGCAATTTCACGGGCTAACTTTGTTGCTGCATATACAGCCAGGATATCATTACCATCTACACGAATGGTTTTAATACCATAACCTAGACCACGTGAAGCAATTCCGTCACCCGCAAATTGTTCATCTGCCGGCGTGGAAATAGCATAGCCATTATTGCGACAGAAAAAGATTGCCGGACAGTTTAGTACGGCGGCCATATTTAGACCTGCGTGGAAATCGCCCTCAGAGGCGGCACCTTCGCCAAAGTAACAAATTGTCACTGCGTCTTTGCCAGCCATTTTCTGACCATAGGCGTAACCAGATGCCTGCGGGATCTGCGTACCTAATGGTGACGAAATCGTCATGAAATTAAGTGGCTTGTCGCCGTAGTGAATAGGCATTTGCCGTCCTTTATTAGGATCTTTCTCATTACTGAACATTTGATTCATAAACTGTTCAGTTGTGTATCCCCGATAGGCCAACGCGCCTTGTTCACGGTACTGAGACATAATCATGTCATCATCTGACAATGCAGCGGCGCTTCCAACTGCAGCGGCTTCTTCACCGGTACTTGCCAGGTAGAAACTTATTCTTCCCTGACGTTGCGCTGCAACCATGCGCTCATCCAGAACACGAATATACGCCATAGTGTTATACATTTTGGTGGCAGTATCTTGATCGAGTTCTGGAGCAACGGCTTCTTTATGTACACTACCGTCTGGTTGAAGAATTTGTAGCATCGGAATATCAATCAGACCGTTTTCAATAACATTGACCTGATGTGTTGTTGATACCCGCGCGAGATGATTTCTGTCTTGCACGATACAATCCTCTTAATGTTTGAGGTGATTAACCTGCGTCCAGGTTAAGTACATATAAAATGTAAATCTGGATAGTGAAAAGTGTATGTATGCTAGATCATAGCGGAATAAAAGACCTTGCTATTTAACGAGTTGAAACCTGACAGCAAAAACAATTGTTTCAAAAACATAGCCAACTTTAAGATAACCATCCTAATTTTTAAACTGATGTTAAATTTTATGCGAAATCCTTAACATTTAAAAAAATATTTTTGATTGCTGAGTAACTTTTCACCCGCTACCATTCATTCATCAATATAGCACTGTAAAAAATTTGTGCAGTTAAGCAAATGTTCATAATCCATAGTGATAATTAAACAAATTTAATCACCACAAATATTTCTATTCGTACAAAGTGAGTATTGAACATGCACAATGGTGGTTGCAATGTCCTCTAATGGATTGGTAGCAGGTAGTAGGAGATTACCAATATGAAAAATAAACTTATGCTAGCGGTGACAAGCGCGATGATGTCCATGGCTGTCCATCCAGTGGTGGGAGATGGCCAGACGATTAAGTCAGGCCTCGTGGAACCATTGAAACTGCATACGGCGGAATCGCTTCCACAAAAAAAATATGCTACTGCTAACAGTAATAAAATCGTAAGCCATCATGGCGTTCCAAGTGGTTCGAGTAAAAAGTTTATATAT
This sequence comes from uncultured Alteromonas sp., assembly GCA_964601635.1. Taxonomy (GTDB): domain Bacteria; phylum Pseudomonadota; class Gammaproteobacteria; order Enterobacterales; family Alteromonadaceae; genus Alteromonas. Next base: position 13,176 of record CAZROH010000029.1, read on the forward strand.
ATCGTTCAGTTAGAAGATAACCCTGTCGCGCTGATGAACGCCCCTAAAGGTATTTTATCTAAACAAACCGCACAATCATTATCATCAATACAACCAGATACTAACCAACCTTCAAAAGCGGTAGACGTACATTCACTGGATGCACAAGCTTACAAACGTCAGTTGCAAAAAAAACAAGCTTCTATAGCAACTACAATTGAGACCAAAATACCGCAATATAAACAAGTAGCAGAATTCCAGTACGCCCTGAATGGATTAGCTTTACTTGTAACCCCTGCAGAAGCAGAGAAAATTGCTTCAATCGAGGGTGTCAGACATGTAGAAAGAGACAGAGTGTATCAGTTAGATACGGATACGGGTCCATTACTCATTGGGTCTCAGGCGGTTTGGGACGGAAGCGTCACGCAAAGTGGTGTGGGCCGAGAGGGAGAAGGAATAGTTATTGGCGTACTGGATTCCGGTATTAATAGTGATCATCCATCATTTGCTGATGTGGGTGGCGATGGTTACGACCATACCAACCCCTTGGGAGCGGGTAATTACCTGGGTGATTGTGCAGGCGATTTTCCGGAACTATGTAATGACAAGTTAATTGGTGTGTATTCATATGAAGAAATAACCAGCGCTTACGACGATAGTGACGTATTTTCCGTAACCTTACCCAAAAACGGTGAAGATTATAACGGTCATGGCTCTCACACCGCAGCCACTGCTGCGGGTAATGTATTATTCAATGTGCCGGAAGTGACACCAGAATTCGAAGTAAATGAAAGCAATGGTGTACCAACAGGCTTCGAATTTGATCGCATTTCAGGTGTAGCACCGCATGCCAATATTGTTTCCTATCAGGTTTGCCAACCCGGTAATACCGGGGATACCTATGGCGGCTGTTTAGGCGCGCCAATGGTCGCGGCGGTAGAGGATGCCATCGAAAGCGGGATCGTAGATGTTATCAATTTTTCCATTTCCGGCGGCGGCTATCCTTGGACAGGCGCCTTAAATGCAGCCTGGTTATCGGCCCGCAATGCAGGAATATTTCTTGCGCATTCAGCAGGTAACGATGGTCCTACTCCATTTTCTACAGCAAAACATGCCCCTTGGGTAACGGCTGTGGCCGCCGCATCTACTGGCCGTTCCGTGGAATATGTGAAGTTTTTGACTGACTTTTCCGGTGGCGAATTTTCCCTTTCCCCAATAGAAGGAAGAAGCAACACAGGTGGCATCACCGCTTCAATCGTCTACGCAGGTGACTACGACAATCCTAATACACCGCAAACTGATCCTGCTCAGTGCCTCGAACCGTTTCCTGCGGGTACCTTTAGCGGTCAAATTGTGGTGTGTGAACGCGGAGAAATAGCCCGTGTTGATAAAGCGATAAACGTGGCAGAAGGTGGTGCCGGTGGATTCGTTTTGGCAAATGTAACGGACGGTCAGACATCTCTCAATAATGATGCCTACATTATTCCAGGAATCCATATTGATGCGAGTGCAGGAAACCAGTTGATAGAGTGGCTCTCATCGGGTTCGGGGCATCGAGCCACCATCACCGCTTCAGAAGGTGAGCTAGTTATCGATGATGCGCTGGCGGATATAACCGCAGAATTTTCATCGCGTGGACCTAATCGTTCAATTAGCACTTTAACCCCTTCCCTTACCGCGCCGGGAATTGATATTTATGCAGCATATGCCGATCAGCAATATGGACAAGATGAAACAGGGTCAGCGCCTGCAGATTACGCATACCTGTCAGGTACATCGATGTCCAGTCCACACGTCGCTGGCGCAGCCGCTTTAGTCAAACAAGAACATCCAGAGTGGTCACCTGACAATATCCGCTCTGCATTAATGATGACGGCAAGTACCCAAGTTCTTAAAGAAGATGGTGTCACCGTTGCAGATTGGTTTGATATCGGTGCCGGCAGAGTGCAGGTTGACCTGGCTGTTCAATCGGGTCTGGTCATGGATGAAACCGGGTCGAATTACGCCGCAGCAGATCCAGAACTTGGCGGTGAACCCAGAACACTCAATTTACCATCTGTAACGGATACGGAATGTTTTGGTATATGCAGTTGGACCAGAACATTCACTGCGACGAAAAATGGAAGTTGGACGGTTACAGGCGCATCACTTTCTGAAAACTTAGATGTGACCGTATCGCCGTCCTCCTTCACCCTCACCCAGGGGGCGTCGCAAACCGTAACAGTTACTGCCGATGTATCAAAAGCAAAATCCGGTGTGTGGCGCTTTGGCGTAGTAAACATGTCTTCATCTACATCTCCCGATTTGCATATCCCCGTTTCCGTTAAACCTTCTAACGGCTCGCTGCCTGATGCGTTAAATTTTACTTCGCACCGGGATCATGACTCTTATTTAGTCAAAGACTTAACTACCATTGAGATCAGCGATTTCCAGGTGGCAGGTTATGGCATGCATCCACCTTCGGAAATTTCTGCTACGGTGGAGCAGGATTCTGACAATAGTGACTTCCTGGATGATTTATCCGATGGGGTGTATGTTACTGAGGTATCAGTTCCGCAAAACAGTTTAAGGCTGGTCGTAGAAACCCGCCAGTCCAGTGCGCCTGATTTAGACCTGTTTGTTGTTTTTGATGGCAATAACGATGGGCTGCCTTCCGAAAGTGAGGTGATAGAATTTAGTCAATCATCAACGGCAGACGAATATATCAGCATAGAGGATCCGCAAGCAGGAAATTATCTGATTATTGTACAGAATTGGCGAGCATCCTCTGACAACGCTGAGGATAGCTTTATTCTGTCCACCTCAATTGTTGATAATACTGCCACTACCAACTTAACGGCCACAGCCCCTTCAAGCGTGGAAAGGTTTGAACTTTTTGACATGCGTGTATTGTGGGATTTGGATAATAGCAAGGTGGGTAAACGCTACTCTGGTATGTTGATATTAGGCACGGATGCAGAAAACCCGACCAATTTGGGGGCTATTCCGGTAGATATTGTCAGAGGTAAAGATGATGTTTTTATCACCGGGCGCGCAATCAATGCAACAACGGCCTCTAGTCAGCAAATTGAATTAAATGTTATCGCCAACTTTACCACCGAAGCACGAGATTACGTGGTGACCTTGCCATTACCTGAGGATGTGCAGGTGGAGTCAACATCGGGCTCGGGTAATGTAACGACAGGAAGTAATTCAGTTGAATGGACGATTACCCAGCCATCGCTTTTCGGGCTTGAGCCAACCTACCGGATGACGACTAATGCAACCGACGCAAACTGTAAAAATCCTGACATTGGAACCGGCACTGGTTACATCGACTTAAATGAATTCGACATTGAACCAACTGAAATGGATGGCGATACGGTATTGAGTTCTTATGCGGTGTCAGCCAGCTTGTTCGGCAGACAATATAACTCCATCATTGTATCTGATGACGGCTTTGTCACCATGAACAATGATGTGGGAACAGAGCCTTGGGTGAACCAGTCTATGCCTGATCCTGTTGCACCCAATGGCGTGGTTGCACCATTTTGGCGCGACTGGCTGCTAGATATCGAAAATGGCGCGACCGTCTCAATCGCTGAAAGCGAACAAGACGGGGTAACTATTATTGAGTGGGACAATGTGACATTTCCGTTTGAACTGTATAACGTCGAAGATATTTATTCAGATATTGCTGACTTCGAAGTCGTGTTTAATAACAATGCCGCTGCAAACGAGCCGCAAATAATCTTTTCTTATGATAATGTCATTCACGACTATATTCCGCCTGTATCCGTTGGGTTAGAAAACAGTACCGGCAGCCGCGGTAATACGCTGATCCATCTCCCCTATTTTGAACAAGCCGAAAATGACATTGGTAATGTAGTTAGTCAGATAACCGATGGCCGTCAGGTTTGTTTTTACTATGCGGATGACATTACCAAGCCAACCACACTTACCTTAACATTGACGGGAAGTGGCGTGACTAACAGTACGCGCTACCAGGCAAGCTCAAAGGTACCAAATATACCTGGCACTCAAACAGAAAAAACCAATTCATTTTCTGCTACCACAGTCAATGAAGCTCCTGTATTAACAGTATCGGCCCCCTCCTCGGTAACAGTGGGTCAAACATTTACAGTATCAGCAACGGCAACTGACCCTGAAGGCGATCCACTTTCTTTCACTATCAATGGCAATGCAGGAGCGAGCCTGACCCGGGTGGCGCCAAACCGAAGCAGTCTGACTTACACCGTTAGGGTAACCGATGGCATTCATCGAGTTTCTGAACAGGTAACCATTTCGATTACGCAGCCTTCCTCTAATAATAACTCTGGTGGTGGCGGAGGCTCTTTGAGCTGGTTTATCTTGTTGGTATTACCTTTGCTTTATCAAAGAAAACGGCGTTAATGCGCGGGGTTAATCGCCCCGCTTTTTCATAATAATACTTTTGAGATTTTTCAGGAGGCAATATGGGCGATGGGCGGTATCGGATCCCCAGGGATGGACAAAACGATCATAGTAATGAGCAAGCTGAAATACGACGGGATTTCTTGCGCGAACACACTGGGACCGAACTTAAATACACAGGGGAATACACCATTGATCCCAACGTACTTCCCGGCAATATCGAAAATTTTATCGGCATTGTTCAAATGCCAGTGGGAGTAGCTGGCCCATTGGAAATCAATGGCGAACATGCTCAGGGACGCTTCTACGTGCCACTAGCCACAACTGAGGGGACATTGGTAGCCAGTTACAGTCGTGGTATGCGCGTGATAAATGAGTGTGGCGGTGTAAAGACCACGGTAGTAGAACAGTTTATGCAGCGAGCACCGGCATTTATTTTTTCAGATGCCCGGGAAGCCAGGGACTTTGGCAACTGGTTAGAAGCTAACATGGAAGGTATCCGCCAGGCAGCAGAAAGCACGACTTCAATAGGTAAATTACAACATCTAGAGCAATGGTCCGTCTCCCGTTTGCGTTATGTCCGCTTTAATTATACGACAGGCGATGCAGCGGGACAGAATATGGTGGGCAAAGCCACTCTTGCCGCGTGTGAATGGATTAAACAGCACTACCCTGGTGATTGTGAATACCTGTTATCCGGCAATATGGACACGGACAAAAAACATTCCCATTTAAATATGCTTCATTCTCGCGGCAAACGGGTTATAGCGGAGATAACCCTCGATAAAGAAGTTATGCGCAAAATGATGAAAGTAGAAACTTCAGTGATGGCGCGCTCATCCGTATTAGCCAACATGGGAGCGATGTTAGCTGGGGCTGCATATAATGGGCCTCATTCTGCAAATGGGATAGCTTCCCTTTTCATCGCAACCGGCCAGGACGAAGCCAACGTTGTGGAATCACACGCTGGTCTTTTATCTCATGAACTGTTGCCCAATGGTGATCTTTACCTTTCAGTGACGTTGCCTTCGCTTATCGTAGCCACTTATGGTGGTGGTACAGGCTTACCGACACAGCGAGAGTGCCTCGAACTTCTCGGGTGCTACGGTAAAGGAAAAGCCAATAAGTTCGCTGAGATCGTGGCTGCCACGGTTCTTGCCGGTGATATTTCATTAGCCTGTGCGGTCATCGCTGGGCACTGGGTATCAAGCCATGACCGCTTAGGTCGCAACCGAAATTAACCCCCTATTAGGCGTACCCCAAATAAGGTACGCCTAAAAATTTTTTCTTCTATTTAAACTTTTCTACTCATTCTCTCGACATAGCAAAAAACAACTAACGAAAAAATTGCTATGCATATTGCCGATACCAGTGGACAGGACACCCTGATCGCCCCCAAAAAGTCTCATAAAACGCTCTATATAATCTGCGCATTGATACTGATCACAGTGGCCACACTCTATCTCGTTCCCGTCTTAACACAATGGGGAAACTCAGAAGCGAGTGTGTCAACCGAGCGGATCAGAATATCAACGGTTAAGTTAGGCGATTTAGTCAGGGACTTATCTGTTCAGGGACGCGTTGTCGCAGCGGTTAGTCCTAAACTTTATAGCCCTGCTCATGGAACCATCACTTTTAAAGTCGATGCGGGTGATGAAGTTATTCAGGGGCAGCCTCTGGCAACTATCGACAGCCCCGCACTCACCAGTGAATTAGAACAAGAGCGCGCGGTACTGGATGAACTTACAACCGCATTAGATCGCCAGAAAATCCAGGCCAAAAAGCAAATGCTGGAGGATCAAAAAGCGATCGATATGGCAAAAGTTTCACTCACCGCGGCTGACCGGGAAAAAAGACGGGCGGACAAAGCGTTTGAAACAAACGCAATCAGTACTATTGATTATGAAAAAGCGCAGGACGATCTTCACAATGCCAAACTTGTTCACCAGCACGCGGTGGATGATGCGAAACTTAACGCTGAAAGTCTGGAGTTTGAAATACAAAGCCGCTCGCATCAGCTAAATCGTCAAAAACTTAAAGTAGCAGATCTATCCAGAAAAGTAGATGAGCTTACCCTACGCTCCCCTGTAAATGGCATTGTAGGAAACCTGGCCGTCGCTCAAAAAAATCAGGTTACGCAGCATCAGGCGATCCTAAGTGTTGTCGATTTAAGTGAGTTTGAATTAGAAATCGATATCCCCGAAGGTTATGCCGATGATTTAGCAATTGGTATGGCCACCGAAATTGAGTTTAACGGTCAGCATTATCCCGCTCAACTCGTCACCATTTCGCCGGAAATTCAAGACAATAAAGTTAATGGCCGGGTGCGTTTCCTAACTGAAGATGATACTGGCGCCCCCCTCCCATCACCTCGGGGTCTGCGTCAAAACCAACGCTTAACGACCCGTATCCTGATGGAGAGCAAAGAAAGCGTACTTTATGTAGCCCGAGGTCAGTTTTTGCAAAGTGGGGGAGGAAAAATAGCTTATAAAATTGACGGTGAAGTGGCTCACAGAATTCCAATAACCACCGGTGCGCGCAGTTTATCAAAAGTAGAAATAGTAGATGGCCTTGATGCAGGTGACCGTATCATCGTGTCCGGCCTTGACCAATTTAATGGTGCTGAAACAGTACTCCTAACACAATAATATCCAAGGAACGATCATGTTAAAAATGAATAATCTGAGCAAATCCTTCAGAACTGAACTGGTTGAAACTCATGCACTGCGAAACTTTACCTTTAGTGTCAATGACGGCGATTTTGTTTCAGTCACCGGACCATCAGGTTCAGGCAAAACGACTTTTTTAAATATCGCAGGTCTACTGGAGTCGCATACATCGGGCACTTACTTGTTGGATGGCATCGATGTGCAAACCTTAACAGACAGCCAGCGAAGTAAGCTAAGAAATGAAAAAATAGGCTTTATTTTTCAGAGTTTCAATTTAATCCCAGACTTGAATTTGTTTGATAATGTCGATGTCCCCCTACGCTATCGTGGATTAAATCGTACTGAACGTCATCAACGGATTGAAGAGAGTTTAGCGCGTGTAGGCTTGGCTAATAGAATGAAACACTTACCCTCTCAGTTGTCTGGCGGGCAACAACAGCGTGTCGCTATCGCCAGAGCGCTAGCTGGAAAACCTCGCTTTTTATTAGCTGATGAGCCAACCGGTAATTTGGACAGTCAAATGGCCAAAAGTGTTATGGCGCTGTTACAAGAAATCAATCAGCAGGGTACCACGATTGTGATGGTAACCCACGATGCTGAACTCGCTATGCAGACATCACGCAATGTATTTGTTCGCGATGGTCAAATAAGCGAGTCTGAAACCATCATGCCTTTAGCTGCCGCTTCTAATCAATGAAAAGTAGAGACTCAGCATGTTTACATATTATTTAAAGCTAGCTTTTAAGAGTATCCGCCGCAATGTGTGGCTGAGCAGCCTGATGGTACTTGCTATTGGATTGGGTATTGGAGCGTGTATGACCACGATAACTGTCAACTACATGATGTCTTCCAATCCCATGCCTCATAAAAGTGACAAGTTGTTCTATGTTCAGTTAGATAATTGGGGGCCACACTTTGCTTTTAACGAAGAACAGGAGCCGCCTGATCAGGTCACATGGCGGGATGCAAATAATTTGATGGAGTACACCCAGTTCAAACAAGTGGCAATGGGGACTTCTGGTGGAGTCGTTGAATCTGACAACAAAGACATTAAACCCTTTATGGCCGGGATTCGCCTCACCTATACCAATTTCTTTGAAATGTTTGAGCCCCCTTTTCTCTACGGCGGTCCCTGGCAGCCATCAGCAGATACCAACATGGAGCAAGTAGTAGTACTCAACAAAAAAACCAACCAGCAGCTATTTGGTGGCGAAAATTCAGTGGGTGAAAACCTGACCATTGCTGGAAATCGTTTCAGGGTAATTGGCGTTCTTGATGACTGGGAACCTATTCCCCGTTTCTATGATGTGACAACAGGCGCATTTCAAAGCCCCCAGGACATTTTTATGCCGTTGACCTTAAAACGCCCACTGGAACTTGGCAGTAGTGGTAATAATAACTGCTGGAAGGATCCAGATGGTGAAGGTTTCGAGGGATATTTAATGTCTGAATGCATTAATTATCAATTTTGGGTCGAGTTAAACAGCACTTCAGAACAACAACAATACCTAAACTTCCTAACCGCCTATGTCGAGGAACAAAAGGCGTTAGGACGCTTTCCTCGACCGCTCAACAATCGCATTTCATCAGTCATGGCGTGGATGGAAAATCAGGAAGTGGTCGCTGACGATGCGCAAATTATGATGTGGTTAGCTGCGCTGTTTTTGCTGGTTTGTCTGTTAAATACCATTGGTTTATTACTCTCCAAATATGCAACGCGCACTTCAGATATAGCACTGCGCCGCGCTATCGGGGCTCCTAAATCGGCTATATTTTCTCAATATATTACAGAATCAGCGCTGATTGGCATGATCGGGGGGGGACTTGGCCTTATTTTAGCTGTAGGTGGTATATACGCGGTTAAATCCATGTACGGCGATTTTGTCAGTGAACATGTGGCGCTAGACACCACCATGGTATTTTTAGCAATTATCCTGGCAATAGTCTCAAGTATCTTAGCGGGTTGTTACCCGGCATGGAAAGCGTGTTCCATTCCCCCTGCTACTCAACTTCGCAATCAATAGGAAAGAACATGAGTAATTTAGAATTAGGTCCGATCATGCGAGCACTACTGCGAAATAAAGTGGGTGCAATCCTGATCGCGTTGCAAATCGCGGTAACCATGACAATTATCGTTAATGCGGTTTTTATAATTGTTGAACGTCAAGCGATGATGCAGCGCGAAAGTGGCTTAGATGAAGCAAATACATTCTATTTAACCTCAACGGGTTTTGGTAAGGATTTTGAAAGTAAACGCGTCACCACAGAAGATTTAGATTTAATAAGAAAAACGCCCGGAGTAATCGATGCTATTCAGGTCAACGCCATTCCCATGAGTGGTAGTGGTTGGTCAATGGGCCTAAAGACTGAAACGGGTGAAGGTATTGAAAGCATTGCGACAGCCAACTATATGGTCGATGATCACGCTCTAAATACCTACGATGCCACCTTAGTTGCAGGTGAAAATTTCAGCCCTACCGACGTTCAATTTCGAGAACGAAACCAATCTCAATGGCCTGACGTCGCCATTATAACAGAAGCCTTAGCTAACAGTTTGTTCCCTGATTTAACGGTTGACGATGTCATTGGAAAAACAGTTTACATTGCAGGCGATCAGCCAATGATCATAAAAGGCATTATCGATAAGCTTCAAGCCCCATGGGTGGGTTGGAATAACCTGGAACATGTAACTCTGTCACCGCAATTACTAACGTTTTCCAGTGTTCGTTATCTCATTAGAACAGAACCGGGGATGCGGGATAAGTTAATGACATCGTTAGAAGAAACATTAGCGAATCAATACCCGGATCGTATTATCCGTGACGTTGAAAGTATTACCACTACGCGTGATAAAAGTTATCGTCAACATAGTGCCATGATTAACATTCTTACTGTAACTATGGTTTTACTGACGTTAATTACTGCATTGGGAATTATTGGGCTGGCGAGCTTCAACGTGAATCGTCGGCGCAAGCAAATCGGCACACGCAGAGCTTTGGGCGCCAGTAAACAAGCAATAATTCGCTACTTTATGATAGAAAACCTTATCATCAGCGGCTTCGGCATCATTCTTGGAATTGGTTTAACGATTGGACTTAACTTTATGCTTATTGAGTGGTTCGCAATCAAAGCGCTGGATTGGTTTTACATTCCAGCCGGCGTAGCTTTGTTATTCATTGTAGGGCAATTGGCCGCTTTTGGCCCGGCCTTCAGAGCAGCAAAAATTTCGCCAGCCCTGGCCACCCGCACCGTTTAGCGCTTTGGTAGCAGCCAAGTGAATGCGCTGGCTGCTACCTCATCGACATTTCGTAATGTATGACCAATGGACGATCAAATTAGTACCAGTTTAAACGCTTGCTAACTCATATAATCGAAACGAAAGCAGGTTCAGCAGTAACCCTATCCTGGGAGCATGCTATTTCAAGCATTACATTTAGTCACAAACCATCTACAATCAGTGCTTTAGTCCAAAAGAGCGGGTTGGTTTAAATTGAAGTGGTTCCAAAAGTTATCACGAACAGAAGACGCATTTCTATACAGTTCGTCATTGCGCATTGCCTGTATTTTCATCGTTATAGGACTGCCTTTTTCCATTAATCACTTGGTCAATGGTCGTTATACGCTCGCGGTCTTTTCATTTGGTGTACTTGCCATACTGGCGCTAAATGCATGGAGCACCATCCAATTTAAACGCTACCACACTGACTTAATTTTATTCGGTTTAGTGCCGGCTGCGACCATACTTTTGCTTGAAGCAATACTAATCCAGGGCTTGCTCGGGGTTTTGTGGTGTTTTCCCGCAATTGTTGCGTGCTTTTTCATGCTTCCTGAGCGTCGGGCGTGGCTAGCGAGTCTTTTCATGTCTGCCATTCTTGTTCCTAATTTTTGGCTCACATTTGAAAGTGAACTTGCAATCAGGATGGCCGTAACGCTCGTCATGGTCGCCTCCTTCACAGCGATTTTTATCCGCGTTATATACGCTCAACAAGAAAAGCTAAAACAATTAGCCATAACAGATGAGCTGACAGGGTTGCGCAACAGACGAATGTTAAAAGAAGAGCTAACTACCACTATCGAACAATTTAAACGCAGTGAAATCCCCACGTCAGTTCTCGCAATAGAAATTGACAACTTTAATAGCATCAATGATAACTTCGGACATGAAATGGGTGACGGAATACTGCGCGGTGTCAGTAATTTTCTAAAACAACGATGCCGAAAAGTTGATTTACTGTACCGTCTGGATGGGGAGAGGTTTCTGGTGGTGCTTTTTAACGCCCCGGAGGAAAAAGCTTGTTTGGTCGCTGAACAATTACGGATATCGATTGAAAAATTGTATTTAGTACAAGGCACCAATGTTACAGCCAGTTTTGGTATTGCCACTCTGTTTTCCCACGATGACTGGCGAACCTGGACAAATCGCGCAAATGAGCGATTGAATATAGCCAAAAAACTGGGCCGTAACCGAATTGTTGCAACTAATGATTAACGACTTCTTTTTCTGAATGCGCTATTAACATTGCACTTATGGCAAATCCTGCAGCGATACAGGTACAGAAAATAGAAACTACATATCCAACAGACAAGTACATTAATATGCCCGCAAAAATAACAAACCCCACCGACATAAGACGCATTCCATTGGTTAACGCTCGCGATGAAAACTTACCTGCCAACCCAATTATTACGCCGCCAAGCAGCAGCAAATAGAAAATAAAATTCACCGGGTTATCAGGAGTGCCCAGGAGCCCCACGGCTAAATTTGCCCAAATAACTAATAACGCGCAAAACAGTGAAATAATAAGGCCCATAACATAAAAAATACTTCTTCGCTTATTAACCAGAATAAAAAAGCTTAACGTCGACGCGCCTAATAAAACGCCGGCTACTAAGAAATCCATTCCACTCCATTTCACTGCGTTACCGGTATGCATTGCGAAATACGGGATAATCAGTATAAGCACAGGTATAAAGCACGTGAGCATAATTCGACGCTTTTGATTAGTAAACCGCATATCCCCGATCCTCTGTAGTAATGCCATTAGTCAATAAATGCGTCCACACCCGGTAACGTTTACTCTCTCGTTTTCAATAAACGGTCCTTTATTACCATTAAAGGGGAAATTGAACGAGATAGAAAGTAAAAAAAATTAAGATAAGCGTTACAAGTAAAACACCATATACCGATAAATTTAGTCCGCTTAAATGTCAAAATAAAGTTGAAAATGACTAATAAAATAAGGGACGGCAAGCCACTCATCAGCCCTGTATCGAAAAAAGCGATCAGCGCTTGAACGAGTATTGCGGCGTAGACAATACTCACTATTGATATTTTAGAGCTGAAAAAACGGCGGATGGATTGCGCATCCCCCTTCCCATGCCATATCTCTCTTTTGACAAAGGCTCTCAACGTTTGGGGGTAACCTAAATGGATTGCTCTGAAATTATCGTTAATATCTAAGTGGATACCCTTAGAAACTGCGCGAACACAAAACTCGTAATCCTCTCCGGTTTCAAGTTTTTCATCAAATCCGCCAATAACCTCGAAAGCTGACTTGGCGCAAATAAGATTCCCCCCACGAATGTAATTCTTGCTGCCCAGATTTGAAAACCAGCTTTTCTCAATCCAGTTAGGGTGATCGGGTATATCGGAAGAACTTCCAGTTAACACCAAAGCGCCTGGCTCTGTTAGCTCAAGAAACCTGTTCATTTCTAAAAACCATTGCCGCGTTAGCACTGTATCGCCGTCTATGAAGCAAAAAATATCCCCGTAGGCTTGCGAGGCGCCAAGGTTTCTTGCGTAGGAAATCATGCTTTTTGAAATACTAATTAGTTTGACATCAAAACTTGCAGCTATTTCAGAGGTGTTGTCGGTTGATCCGTTATCAACGACTATTATTTCAGCTTTGTCACCAAGGTAATCAACACCCTTTGTTATTGAGGCGAGTACGTCAGCTATAAAATTAGATTCGTTGTAACAAGGAAGGATGAAAGATAGCCTGTTCATAAAAGTTCCCTCTTTTGCAAGACTGAAACTTGTACGTTTATTGAGCAGAAAAGTATTAAAATTATTTAATTCTAATTAATTGGCCCTAATTTTAATTTCGTCGACAAACATAAACTGATCTTTTGGCGCACCGCCATTCCAGTAGGTAAATAAGAGGGCCCTATCGGCATAAGCATCAGCAAACTTTAATGTCTTTCGATCGGTAATATGGGCAAGTAATTTATTGTCTTTCCATACTTTAACCTCCGCTTTACCGCCCTCATCAATCGGCACATCATCTAATGTGGCCTCTATTTTTAAATTAACCCATTTATCTTTTGCTATCTGGTCGGCAGGCTCCCCCATTCGAACCCATTTTTGCTCACCTTCGTAAATAAATATCAATGGTGCCAATTCCTTTTGGCGATTTATGTATAAATCGATATAGCCTAAATTTTTACCCTTACTGGATTTTGTTTGGATCCTCAAGACTTTCAGTCTTTCCCCTTCACCGTAAGAAAAATAATCAAATTGGTCAGGGAAGTACAAATTAGCACTGTATGTTAATGTATCTCCTTTGACGGCCCGTTCTGGAAATTTCCAGTCGCCACCCCATCTACCGTATCCAGTTTGACCTTTCTTCACCCATAACTTTGCGGCTTTTCCCTGTAAGGCGGGCGACATTACAATTTCTGACTGTCCAGCTAAGCCTTGAAAGCCACTTTCCCCTTTCGCTTTTTCACCTACCCCTAATTGTTCAAACGATGCGTCAATTTCCCATGACTTATTCCCGGCGTAAGTGACACCATTAAAACTACCCAACATTAGCCCTAAGATAAACACCCGTAGCTTATTGCGAGCTCTCATTCCATGAGTGTGACCAAATTTCATTTTATTTTCCTAGTTTGTTTGATCTTCTATTTCGTCATTGACTAATTCATTCGCGAGACGTTTTGAAGACTGCACACCTAAAGTGCGGAAATGCTCCACCTGACGCACTATATTGCCTTTACCCTGGCTTAATTTATTAAACGCACCATCATAATGCTTTTGGGTGGTTTCTAACGATTTACCAATCTTTTCCATGTCACCTATAAAGCCCACAAACTTGTCATAGAGTTTTGTGGCATGCGATGCGATTCGCTGGGCATTTTGATTCTGATATTCATATTGCCAGATATTATTTATGGTACGCAAGGCAACGAGTAAATTGGTCGGGCTCACCAACATAATATTAAGTGAAAGTGCTAAGTTGACTAGTTCAGGATCTTCTTCAATTGCCAATAAAAAAGCAGGCTCGACAGGAATGAACATCAGGACATAGTCCAGCGTTTTGATGCTTTCCAAATGTTGGTAATCTTTCGCCCCTAATCCCTTGATGTGTGCTTTTAACGAACTGACATGTTCGCTCAAATATCGCTTCCTTTCGGCTTCATCTTCGGCATTATAAAATCGCTCATAGGCAGACAGGCTGACTTTAGAATCGATGATAACGTCCTTCTCATTAGGCAAATGCACTACCACATCGGGCTGTTGAAGCTTGCCTGCTTCATTCCGAGCACTTACCTGGGTATCAAATTCGTGCCCTTCTCGCAAACCTGACTCAGTCAAAATTCGTTCAAGTACAACTTCTCCCCAGTTACCCTGCTTTTTATTATCCCCTTTCAACGCTTGAGTTAGTGCCGCCGCTTCTTCAGTAATTTTTTGATTTAGCTCCTTCAAAGAATGTATCTCAGTTTTGAGTGACGCTCTCTCCTGCCCTTCACGAATATATTGTTCGCTGACTTGCTTTTTAAATCCTTCAATTTGCTCTTTTAAAGGAGATAGTATTGCTTTAAGACCGGTTTCATTTAGCTTGCTGAAATTCTCACTCTTTTGTTCAAAAATTTTCTGCGCTAAATTTTCAAACTGAATTTGCAAACGCTTTTCAGCGTCCTCCATAACCTGCAGTTTCTCTTGATGTGCTTTCTCGACTTCAGCGAAACGGGCTACACTCGCTTCATATTTTGAGCGAAGTTCGGCATTTTCGCGTTTGCTTTCGCTCAACTCATTGTGCAGCGATATTACCCGTTGTTCGGTTTGTTCCAGTTGTTCCGCCTTTGCCGATAACTCCCCAATGTGAGACCGGGAATGATAAATGAGTTCGCGGTTTTCTTTGAGTTCATCTTCTAGCTTATGAATATGATGGGAGGCTTCAGCTTGAAACTGGGCAAGTTGACGTTCAATTATTTGCGTTTCCACGAGCGCATCGTTAAGTGCTTTAGCATGCTTTCTGCTGCTGAGCAGCCAGCCCAGAACAAAACTAAGTGTAACTGCAACAACAATAAGGGCAAAAGAGGGTATTTGGTCTAAATAATTCACCTACAGCAATCCCTTTAAAAAGTGGGGGCCAATAGGCCCCCTATTATTAATATTATTTAGAAAGTTCTGCGTCTAATGATTCAATGTTCGCTTTCCAGATTGCCGGACCGGTTTCGTGAGCATTGGCACCTGTACTGTCTACTGCAACGGTAACGGGCATATCTTCTACTTCAAATTCGTAAATGGCTTCCATTCCCAAATCCTCAAACGCTACCACTCTGGCATTTTTTATTGCTTTTGAGACCAGATACGCTGCACCACCCACTGCCATTAGGTACACGGCTTTGTGTTGAGCAATCGACTTTACAGTGGCTGGACCACGCTCAGCTTTACCTATCATTCCGATGAGTCCGGTTTGTTCGAGCATCATGTCGGTAAATTTATCCATTCGGGTAGCCGTCGTTGGCCCGGCAGGGCCCACTACTTCGCTACCTACTGCGTCCACCGGGCCCACGTAATAAATAAACCGATTCGTCAAATCGACACCATCCGGCAAGCCTTCACCATTTTCCAGCATCGTCTGAATACGCTTATGCGCCGCATCACGCCCCGTTAGCATCTTACCGGAAAGCAGTACAGTTTCACCGACTTTCCAATCCTGGATGTCTTCTTTAGTCAATTCATCCATATTGACGCGACGGGTATTTTCACTCACTTCCCAGGTTACTTCCGGCCACTCAGCAAGTTTAGGCGCCTTCAGCTCAGCAGGGCCACTGCCATCCAGATAAAAATGAGCATGACGGGTCGCGGCACAATTAGGGATCATCGCTACCGGCTTAGATGCCGCGTGGGTTGGCACCGATTTGATTTTCACATCAACCACAGTGGTTAAGCCACCCAATCCCTGAGCCCCAATACCTAACTTATTCACGCGCTCGAAAATATCCAGACGCAGCTTCTCATCAGTAGTTTGCGGCCCTCTTTCCATGAGTTCCTGAATATCAACCGGATCCATCAAGCTCTCTTTTGCCAAGACAGCGGCTTTTTCCGCTGTTCCACCAATACCTATACCAAGCATACCTGGAGGACACCATCCCGCGCCCATGGTTGGCAGAGTTTTAACCACCCAATCAGCAATATCATCGCTAGGATTTAACATCACCATTTTAGATTTATTTTCAGAGCCCCCGCCTTTAGCCGCAATCATTACTTCAATTTTATCACCTGCAACCATATCAATGTGAACCACAGCCGGGGTGTTGTCTTTCGTGTTTTTTCTCGCACCCGCCGGATCAGCTACAATTGATGCACGCAACGGATTATCTGAATTCAGGTAAGCGCGACGAGTGCCCTCGTCTACCATTTGTTGAATCGTCAAATCATGCTTATCCCATTGTACTGACATGCCAATTTTTACAAAACAGGTTACGATCCCTGTGTCCTGGCAAAGCGGTCGTTTACCTTCGGCGGACATCCTTGAGTTGATCAGTATTTGAGCCATCGCATCTTTTGCAGCTTGGCTTTTTTCTTTTAAATAAGCCTGTTCAACGGCTTTAACATAATCAAGAGGGTGATAATAGGAAATAAACTGAAGGGCATCTTCAATACTGTCAATAAAATCTTGTTGACGGATTACGGTCATGGAGTCCTCTTTACTATCAGTAGGTGCATTACCATCTCAAATAAAGAAAAAGCGGCTATTGTCGTGTTTTCCCTATCTTTTAGTTTCTTAACATCAACATCAGGGTAAACCATTAATTCGACCCGGGGTTGAAGGTGACAGATGGTAAATAAGTATTGTTATAGTCTTGATGTTACAAAAAAGCGTATACTAGCGCATCTTAAGTACGCTCACCAAGATTTTAGCCCAATAAGGCAATTTGTTTTTAAAGAAAGGTTTGATGAGCGATAATAGAATGAATAAGAGCTTGTCGTTTTCTTTATGTCAGATCATTTTTCTCCCCGAATCATTATCACTCCACTCGAAAGACCTTCATCAGTCGATTTACACAGTCTGTTCGAATGTATACAAGGTTCACCTTTTTCTGCTCTGTTCGATTCAGCGGGCAGTCGTGAAAGCAATGCGCGCTTTAATATCGCAGTTTGGGACCCCGCTTTTGTTGTGCAGGCGAAGAACAAACGCACACTAATTATCAACCATCAAACTGGCGAGCAGTCGCAGGTAAATGATAAGCCGCTGCAAACAGTAAGCACATTGATGCAACGCCATTTTAATGACTACAGAATTGAAAGCTCGCTTAGTGAAGAATGTATTCAGTCACTACCTTTTCTTCTTGGGGCGGCCGGGTTGTGTAGCTATGATTTGGGTCGCTACTACGAGACGCTGCCGACAAATGCCAGAAATGAATTGTCCTGTCCGGATATGGCGATAGGTATCTACGAACATGCACTAATAGAGGACACCCAGACCGGCAGCATCTTTGAATGCAGATTATCCACACGTTCAAAAATCGATGTCGAACGCTGGCTTACTGCCAAGCAACCGATGCAGCCATTTTCATTACAATCCAAATGGCAGGCCAATTTGAGCCAGTCGGAATATACACGTGCGATAAATGCCATTTCAGACTACCTGAAAGCAGGTGATTGCTATCAAGTGAATATGGCACAACGATTCTGCGCTGATTATCGAGGAAACGAGTGGGAAGCCTACTTAACATTGCAACGGTTGAACAAAGCGCCTTTTTCCGTATTTATGCGTTTGCCAGACAACTGTATTTTAAGCATCTCACCAGAACGCTTTATTTCAGTGAATCGGCGCGATGTCGAAACCAAGCCTATTAAAGGAACTCGCCCACGCTTCAGTGATCCAGCCAAAGACTCAGCAAGCAGCGAAGCCTTACTGTCCTCAGAAAAGGATCGTGCAGAAAATCTGATGATTGTTGATTTACTTCGCAATGACCTAAGTAAGCATTGCCAGCCAAACTCAGTCAATGTTCCTTCCCTGTTCTCGCTGGAGAGTTACGCAGCGGTGCATCACCTTGTTAGTACCGTCAAAGGTAAGCTAAAGTCTGAAAGTAGCGCCTGGGATTTACTGGCTGGAGCTTTCCCAGGAGGTTCCATCACGGGAGCGCCTAAAATCAGAGCAATGGAAATTATTGACGAGCTTGAGCCGCACCGTCGACATGTTTATTGCGGTAGCATGCTTTATATGGGAGTACGTGGCGATATGGATTCCAGTATACTTATCAGGACCCTGTTAACTGAAAAAAATAAAATATATTGCTGGGCAGGCGGCGGTATTGTTTTAGACTCAAAAGCAGATGAAGAATACCAGGAAACATTAGATAAAGTCGCCAAAATTTTACCCGTACTGGACCAAATGAATGAATAAAGCGGAGTTTATTAATCGGTTTCATCATATTGAGCAAGTCCCAGCAGAAAAGGACTATCCATTAGCCTATGAAGGGCGTCCGGCTGCTGTTCTTATTCCCTTAGTAGATTACGGAAGTGAACTTAAGGTGTTGTTAACCGAACGAGCGCATCACTTGCGCCATCATGCCGGACAAATTTCGTTTCCCGGTGGTGGTGTCGAGACCGGAGATACGTTTCCTGTTGGCACTGCACTCAGGGAAGCAAAGGAAGAGATTGGCCTTTGCCCAGATCAAGTTCAAATTATTGGTGTTCTGCCCGATTACCGGACAATAAGCGGCTATACAATAAAACCCGTAATCGGTTTTGTTACGCCACATAGCCATCTAACATTAGATGAAAACGAGGTGGCCAGTGCATTTGAAGTACCATTATCCTATTTAATAAATCGTTCTAATCACCTCACCCATCACACGCACCGTCAGGGACGAACTTTCCCGATTTATTTTATCCCGTGGAAAGAATTTATGATTTGGGGAGCTACAGCTGCTCTATTAAGAAACCTTTCGTTCCATCTGATTGCATAAGTCAACTATCAAGTTAAGTTTACACTCTTTGGTACCTAGCATTGCCCGCATGCACTAAACTGTATTGTAGTTAGATGCGAGTGCATGCATGATCGTACAAAATTACAAATGGATTCTGACCCTATGATTAGTATTTTCGATATGTT
>CAZROH010000030.1:0-32390 GCA_964601635.1 uncultured Alteromonas sp.
CTTGATGAGTCTGCGCCAGCGCCACGAAAAGTGGCAGGGGTGGAGGGACTCGAACCCCCAACCATCGGTTTTGGAGACCGCTGTTCTACCAATTCGAACTACACCCCTAACGCGCTGAGCATTATACGTATCGTTTACCAAAGGTAAAGTACTTTTGATGCTAAGTAAATGGGCTGGTTAAAGCGTAAGCAAATTCACTACTAAAACGAACTTAAAGCACCACGGGAGGCTCATCTAATTCACTACTCGTAAAGTCCAGCGCCTTTTGCCACAATGTATTTGTCAGTTTCACAATGTCTATTTGTTTGCAGACACTACTTCTGACGTGCTCTTCACGCAAATTGGCATGAGCCGCATATATTCCACACAATTGTGCCGCAGCGTCTTCAGATAAGCGATTCACTACCACCGCACTAGCGATGTCAAAATAACGATTCCCCATAGCGGCATATTCCCAGTCAACGATAACAGGCACCGTTGGCTCTAAGATATGTACTAATGCTAAATCGTTATGGCACAGAGTTAACGCAGCTGCGTCAGTTTCCAGGTGCAGGTATTCGGAGACTTCATTAGTTTGATGTACCAAGGGATCAGTAGCGGGTAAGTTGGCCACCTTAATATAGTGTTTAAGACGCTGTGGTAAATTCAAAGGACGGGCTGTAATGGGTTGGGAATGGATCACTGACAAAACGTTGGCAAGAATATTTATTTGCTCATCAGAATTGGTAGTTGGCCGGGCAGGCTCAAGCCAGGATTCCACCCACAATTTCCCGTCATCGCTTAACCAAACTGGCATAGGTGCAATTTTGCGGTGTGCTAACTGCTCCTGCAGCACGAATTGATGGAATCGGTTGATCCCACTGAAACCATCGTCAGCTATCCACTTAACGGCGAAAGACCTGTCGTTATCCACTAACTTGAAGGTCTGGTTAACTCCCCCTCCTTCAACCCTTGTAAAATTAACATTAGAGGTTAGTTTTAAAGGATTAACCAGCAGGTTGACTATTGAGTCCTGATGCATGACGACTATTCCACTGCTGTCGCCATTGCCAGTATCCGAACAAAGAGAAAACCACGTACCCCACAAACAAAAGTGCGGTTAGCACCAATCCACTTTGCGCATACAAATATGCCGACGCTAAATTTATAAAAAACCAATACAACCAGTTTTCTAATATTTTATGTGCCACCATAAAGGTGGTTGCCATACTTAGCAAGTGAATACTCGCATCTAACCACAGATAATCACTATTAAATTGTCCTTCAGCGGCTTGCGAAAGCCAATAGGCAACAAAGAGTAAACCCGGGATAAGTACTAAATGAAAGTGCGATGGCCATTTGCTTATCACGGTCTCTGCTGTCGCCCCTTTTCGCCACTGATAATACCCATAGACCGCCATGATCATGTAAAAACCGTTTAAAGCAGACTGGAAAGGCAAAGTGACTTGCCAAAAAAGCCATGTATAAATTGCTGTGCTTAACAGCGCACACATCCAGCACCAGCTATTTTCGAGAGCGGCTAGCAACACATAAGCGATAGCCAGCACCACAGCTACCCACTCTAGAAGCGATGTGCTGGCAAGTTGAGTCAGGAATAAATCCATTATGCTTTGCCACCTGGTTGCATGGCATCGAAATTAAGTATTTTTGCCACGAACACCGCTTGCCCTACCTGCTGATGAGTCGCTTTCATCTCTTGGGTGAGCATGGCCATAACATGGTCATATTCGCCAGTCACCTGGGTACTGGTGCGTGACGTGACAATGTCAATTTTGTCATAACTATGTAATCGCTCAATAAATGCTTTTATTGGCTCTATATAGTGTTCTGCCAAAGGATAAAGTGATAATTCCACCATAACTTGCATAACTGCGCCCCTTAAAACTGATACGTAATGGTAACACCTAATTGCCGCCCGTTACCTAGTTGATAGTAAGGTTCTGGCGGAGCGTAATAATCACGCGGATCATTATTAAATCCACCGAAGCCCCGTATATAGAAACGTCGGTCGAATACGTTTTTTAACCAAAGCTTGGTTTGCCAGTTTTGCCATCTGTACTCAAGCTCGGTATTAACCAAGGTAGTAATGAGCGAGGTTTCGTCATGGCCATCCGAAAAGAAGTACTTGTCTTTGTAGTCCACATTTAATCGCCAGAAAAGGTTTTCGAACAGCATAATTTCACTGAAAACATTCGCCGTAAACCGTGGCGCCTGAGCCTGCCTGCGCTTTACAACCGAGCTGCCATCCGCGGTTTGGTAGCCTTCAAAATAAGCGTTTAAGTAACCGAAGCTCGCCTGAATTTGCCAGTTTGATGATGGATACCAATTTATTTCGGCTTCGATACCTTCGTTTGTCCCTAAGTCAGCGTTGTCAATAATGTCAATAAACTTGGGGGTGTTGTCCTCGCGAATCTGGACATCAAAATCGCTTACCTGCGTGCTCTTACGACGCATATGGAAAATAGCAAGCCGGCCAGTTACATCGGATGTTATTGGTCCTTTAATCCCTATTTCGTAATTCCAATTATATTCGGCATCAAAAAACCGCTTGTCGTCACTGACCTCTTGATCAGGGTTTACGCCTGCTCCTTTAAACCCTCGAGAGACGCTTGCGTACCAAAAATGTTCGCCTGTTACATATTCAAGTGCCAGCTTGCCGCCCACCATAGACGTATCTCGGGTAAACATGCCGCCATCACTGTCAACATAAGCGAAATCGTACTGTTCAGCACGCAGTCCCAATTGCACACTCAAATTATCGGCGATAGCGGTGTCTGTTTGTAGGTAAAATGCAATGCTATCGGGCTCATACTCACTGGTAAAATCGCCGTCTAAATAAGTGTATTGACGAGTCAGCTGCTGCTCAGATGTTTTATAATAAACACCTGTTAGCCAGTCGGTTGTATCGTTGAATAGTCGTTTATCCTCTGCGGAAACAAACCGAATGTCCATGGTTTTGGTGTTTACATCTCTGTAATAAGCATCGAAAGATGCGTACTCCCAAGGATGAAATCCAGCATAGGTCCAATCTTCGTCATAACCATAACCTAACTCATGGTCAGCCTGTGTCACGACCAAATTGAACAACCCTGCGTTGATTCGGTGAGATAGTTCAGCGCTCACAGCGTGGGTAAGCTGAGTGTCAAAGCCCGGCTCGTCCGAGCGAGTAAACCGATTGTTATCAAGTGAAAAGGCGTCATAGCCATTGTCGATGTCATACCAGCGATAATGCATTGCTAAGCTTGTTCGCGAATTGATATTCCAACTTAGACCCAGTTTGGCGGCAGACTCATCTATATTATTAGTGTCATCCCGGTCCGAAAATACATTATAAATAAAGCCATCGCTGCGATTGTGCACAACTGCTGCCCTAATCGCTAAATCCTGGGTGATTTGATTACCATGTGCAACTTCAATTCGTAACGTATCTTTACCTGCTGCTGTAACCTCTGCTTTGGAAGGCGCATCGTAAAACGGATCGTAACTAGCGACTTTAATTGCGCCAGCTAATGCTCCTGTGCCAAAAAGCGTAGCTTGGGGTCCCCTGAAGATTTCGACCTGCTGAGTATCAAAAAGAAGGGCGGCTCCGGCCAGTCCAGAAAAGTCGAAGTTATCCACCATCACGGTTACCGACGGATTTATGGGCTCGGCAAACTGACTACGCTCACCAATTCCACGGATTTGAACAAAGCGGCCTCTCGACGCACCTGAAGTGAAGTTGACATTTGGCGCAATATTCAAAATATCGTCGATATGTTGGGCCTGATTGGCAGCAAGGCGTCGCTCGTCGACAATCGATGCACTGCTATTCAATTGATCTAAACTGGCTTGCCGAAAGTCGCCGGTCACTGTGATGTGTTCTACTGTCTCCTCTTCAGCGAATGAAAAATTACAAGCTAAAAAAAGGACAGTACAGATAAGTGTTTTTTTCATAGAATCTCAAATCATAAACGTTATTGAGATCCAGAATATGCAGCAGGTGCGGTGAGCAAAAATTAACCATTCCTACGCCGGCATTATCCGGATCAGGTTCACGTTTCCGCAGAAATTTCAGCGGAAACATAAGGGTTTCTACAAAGTAGATCTCAGCCTGTTGGGCACCCCTTGGTAAGTAGCGCGCAGTCTATCAGCCCCATATCAAAGATCAAGCGATTTGTAATCAAAGAGTTACCTGAGGATGTGTATGATAGGGAAGAATATATAAAAAACGCCTGCGTGACAGTGCAGGCGTATAGAAGGGCCTGAGATAAAGTTTCAAGCCATAATATGACATCTAACGCGTCATTCATTTTTCTCGTTTAATACATTTTACCGTTTGGCGGTTGGTTTAATGTGTATGAGAAACCTTTCCTTAGAAATGCTAAAGCAGCAAAGTTAAGCTATTCTGCTAATTCATCCGTAGGAAAAATGACTTTCAGGAGACATCGTTTGTACAACATTACTTTAAGATTTTGGGCTGTCCTAAGATAGGACATTTTCTGAGGATTTTGGGTTATTTGTTTAAAGTTACTTGGTATCAGCAGTTACGGGACAGACATATAAATTCGTCAAGGAGGGTATGTGTATAACAGGGGGCTTTTCTGGGCAGCAATCATACGTTCATTGCTGGCCATGCGCCGAGATCAAAATTGCGAAAGCAGTAGTCATTCACACGCCATTAAAGAAATTGCCAATCTGGAAAACGGCCATTTAAATCCATCGTCTCTTACCAACATATTAGATCGATTAATGCCCGATGATAGTCATGAGCGAACAGGGAAATCCCTGGCGGGCTATCTGGATTTCAATAAGATGGGAAACTTTGTTGTTTTGCTTACCTCGCTGCGTAATATCAGTGAGGTGTTGGAAACCTTATCACGATACCCGCAATTGTTTCTGGGTGAAAATAGCCAATTTAAATACAGTATCCAAAACGAGGTTACACTTTCCTGGCGCTGCAACACTCTATCAAAATACCATGAAGTAGAGGCATATTTCTTATTTATCCTGTTTCGACACTTATCTGGCAGACAATTTGATTTCGATAAAATAACGCTCCCATCAAAACAATCTTTAAATCTAATGAGTGCGCTCTCAAACGCCCATATAAACCAATCAGAAGAAAGTATTGCGATTGCATTTGATCCTAAATGGTTAAAACAGACCTCATTTTTTTATAGTGCACAGCTGGTAAAAATGCTGACAGAAGGGCTGGATAATTTAGAAAACCTTCCATTAAAGAAAAGGTTATTGTCCATTTTTAACAAAAGCGACGCGCCGGCACGTGTAAGAATCGACTGGGTGGCATCAGAGTTGGATACCACTGAGACGAATTTACGCAGACAACTCCGGCAAGAAAACGTTTCCTTTAGCAGTATCTTAAAAAGCTATATACATGACATTTCATGCCACAATCTGTTATCCGGTAAAAAGAGCGAGGCAACTGCGTCACTACTTGGTTATTCAGATCGGCGCGCGTTTGAACGCAGCTTCAAAGAATTCTCAGGAATTAGTGCAGGTCAAGTCCGTCAATTAGGAAACCGCCTAAGATTTCAGAAAGGAAACAGCCACTTAATTGATGTGGTTGATAATTTACCCCCTCTTCCTCATACCATTACCCAATTAGTCAACATGGACAACGAAACGGCAACCGTTGATAAGGTCGTTAGCATCATTGAACAAGATCCTATATTTCAGGCACATATCATGAGTAAGGCCAGTCGGGCGGTTTTTGGTAGTTCGCCAAAAAATCTACATCAAGCCGTGGGCAGAAACTTAGGCGTGTCTAGTATAAAGCATCTGGCAGTAGTATTCGCAGCGCAGCAACTGCTTACACTTCAATGCCGTCATTCTGATGTGCAAAAACTTACTGATGCCATGTTGTTAAGCCAAATACTTTACCAAAAAGTGTTTGGCTTGAACCAAACAAATGCAGATACCGAAGTAACCAAGCAAGTTCTGCTATTTGGTTTACTCTCATTATTTATTGTATTTCATGAAGAGTGCGTTTTCGTCGAGGGTACGATGCAAAAGTGGGAGTCATCTACCTGTTTCAATGATTTTACCGACAAAATGCTCGATGAGTTTGGCGTATGCCTTTACGGTGCCACAACCCTGATGCTCTTAAGGTGGGGCTTTAAAAGCTCGGCGATCCAACAGTTATGGAGGTTATGTAAAGTATCCGCTGTTGAAGAAGATGAAGTGAACCAACACATAAAGCTTTGTCACAATATCGCATTTTCCGCAATTGGATTTAACACTATGGCCGACATAGATGAAATGATTTCACGTTTGACAGCCGACCAACAAAGTCGACTTTCAAACGTACTAACACAGTGGCAGGATATCTGAAATGGCGTTCAGTCGACCTCATTACTGGTCAGATTTAACGAACGGATCTCTTTATCTGTCTGTGATTTCAATCCTTCTAATGTTTTACCGTGAGGTACCGGCTGGCGGGTTACCGGGTCAACTTTGACAAAAACAATATCGTCCGCCAGGCAAATTGTCTTTTTTGTTGCCTTGTTTCTTACCAAACAACTGACCCGTATCGATGTTTTCCCCACAGATTTAGTTTCCAAGCCAAATTCGACGATATCTCCTTGCATGGCTGGCGATTCAAAGTTAATTTCGCCAATATGTTTTGTCACTAAGCAATTGGTTTCTAACTGACAAATAGCATAAATCGCTGACTCTTCGTCAATCCACTCTAACGCCCGGCCTCCGAAAAGTGAGTTGGCATAATTCAGGTCGTTTGGCATCACTAGGCGGCGAGATAAAAAACGCATTCGAAATCCTCTGGTTATCTCGTTAAAATCTAAAACATTATACGCGAGTAAGGTAGATATGGCTCTTAATAAGGTAGTTGACTGGCTCTTTGGTTCTCACTTTACCGATGACAGCACAACATTTCATCGACGAATGCTGGTTATTGCAAAAAACGCTAATGCTGGACTTGCCGACGTGCAACGGATTATTGAATGTGCCCCAGCGGCATTGCATGCGTGCGCGTTAACCGATCGCACAATAAACGCTCACATTTCAAAACCTATAAAATTGTATAAACAAATATTAGGTCAGTCGTATGACCTGGCCATTTATGATGCAATAGACGAATTCCGCCCTTCCGCATTATTAGCACTTGCTGGTACGGTTTCTCATCAAGGCTGTTTGGTACTCATTACTCCTCCTCTTGATCAATGGTCACAAAAAATTGTGGATAAGCCACCATTTTATTTAACTTATGGCTTTAAGATTAAAGTTAGCCGTTTTATTGAACGCTTATCACAGGACTTGCAAAGAAATGAACATGTTGCAATTTGGCAGGATGAGGACCTTCACTTACCAACAACGCAAAGCCTAAAGCAAGAATTCACTTCATCATCCATTTTTTGGAGTGATGAGCAAAAAGAAGGGTTCAGCAATCTAGCAAACTTTCTCCACTCGCAGACTAAGTACGCGATTATAAGAGCGCCCCGAGGCAGGGGAAAGAGCTCTCTGCTTGGGCTGTTCAGTGCTTCATGTATGGCTCAAGGCTATCGCGTCTTAATTACCTCGACTGCAAAACGCTCTGTGCAGGGGTTAATTCACATTTGCAGCAAAAACTTAACATCATTTGCCCACTCTTCACCTCATACCGGCATTACAAATCGTTCAACAGCAATTAAATGGGTAGCACCCGACTCTCCCTTATTACGTGAAAACGATTTCGATTTGTTGATTATTGATGAAGCAGCTTCCTTCCCTGCCCCTCTGCTGTTGGAACTTTGTAGCATGAACAGGAAAGTTATTTTGAGCACCACTTCAGAAGGATATGAAGGGAGCGGTAAAGGATTTGAGCATAAGGTGGTGGCAGAATTAGAGAAAAAACGTCGTGTTCTCCACATTACACTCACACAACCACTTAGGTGGCATAAAAACGACCCTCTTGAAATATTTCTGTCGCACAGCTTACTCTTCAAAGAGGCAGCCCCTGCCCCCTCTGAAACAACCGCTGTGGATCACGCATCCAGCACAATGATGCGCGGGGATAAGCTAAGTGATAAGGAATTAACGAAAATCCTGCAATTACTTAATGCAGCCCATTACCAGACCACGCCAGATGATCTTATGCGTCTTGTCGACTCCCCCGATATTGTGTACGCCCTCCTAAAATCAAAAACAGGCGAAATAATTGCAGCATCAGCAATCAATATAGAAGGGGGAGAAAGGCTATCCGATTTAGCTAATGACATCAGCAAAGGGAAGCGCAGAGTAAAGGGGCACCTTAGTGCACAAGGGTTAGCCTACTTTGCAGCCAGGCCAGACCTAGCGACAATGAAATACTGGCGTATTAATAGAATTGCGGTAAATCCCCTTTTACATGGTAAGGGGGTTGGTTCGAAGTTACTGGCATTTATACTTCATGAGGCTAAAAACAATGCAATCGACGCAGTTACTAGCTCATTCGGTGCGAACCTCCCCTTACTGAAGTTCTGGAGTAAGAACCATTTTGCTTTGATTAAGCTCGGGTTGAAGAGGAATAAGGCAAGTGCTGCAGGAAGTGCACTCGTTGCAATTCCGTTATCAAGCACTGCCAAAAAGCTTTTCGAAAACCTCAGCCTACTGGGTTTAGAAGATGCAAAGTATGACCGTGTTGAGCATAATTTGCGAGCATCGTTCAAGGTAAATCAATGTGATCCAACGTGCCTCAATGACTATTATCTGGGCAGATGGAAACACTTCTGTTTTGATTACCGGAACGTTGACTCGCTTTCGTCCGCTGTTCCCTGGCTACTTCGCCAGCTAGAGCATGGCAATATCAACAGCGAACTCGCCACATTGGACGAACTCCTAACTACGCTGAATGAAATTAAAAAGGGTCATCGGGTGGATAAAACAACGTTGGAAGCATTGAGAGAAACGCTAAAGTCTAATTTTACTTAGGTTTATTTTATATAGTACGTACGCCGGGCTAAACAGGCACTGTCATAAAACTTCCTTTCAATTCAGCCAACAATCATTTAGGGTAAAATTTCACTGCACTTACGCTTCTTACTCAAGGTTATTAGTTGTAAACAACTGACGTTGCTTTGTTTCATTGCTACCTTGCCCTGCAGATGGTTTTACGGCTGAGCGTGCCCATCGATAGGTAAAGTTAACGTATCTAAACATTTAAAAGGGAAAAGTTCATTTGAATGCGTTGTTTCGAGTTGCTGTAATAGGACTCATAATCACCATTATTTGGGGCTGCGACCAGGCTTCGATTAGAACGGAATCAATGATAAGACGTGATATGGCGAATGCAGAAGCTGCTAGATTAGTCACCAAAGCACAGGCATTAGCAACACACGACGTCCTTCACCAACCTTCTCAGCACCTTGATGATTTAATTATGATTCAAGACCTGCTCGCAGCAGCGCGTAAAACGTATACTGATGCGAAAATTTTAAAGTGGCACAATTCTGAATTAGCCGCTTTACAATCAAAGCTAACATCCCTGAACGAACCTTTAGCGAGGCGAAGCCTGGACGCTTTCGAAATGGCGCTTGTTAAGTCAAAAAAATTTAAACAAAAGAAAAGCGATGTGGAAACCCTTCCTGTATACGACAACTCGTTAGCGAAAAAAGCTTTATTTACGCACTTAGAAACGTTTAATGCGGACCTCAAAGCATGTTGCATTAATAAAATTAAATTTATCAATCGCTTTCTCATCACTGAAAAACAAAAATACTATGAGGTAATCAAGCTAGGTCGCAATACTTCCTATTTCATGGGAATGTATATTAGAGATGAAATCAGCGAAAGTACGCTTCGAAAGATGATTGACGAGCATAGAAGAGCTTTAGAAAAATTCGGCAATAAAAATTAGAATCAATATTGCATCGGTAAATGGCGTTGTTGAATGAAAAAACTCCCTCATCAAGAGGGAGTTGGTAAATTACGCCGTAGTCTTTAATTCCCGCTCCAACTGCGCACTTTATCTGTCAAGAAACAAATATCACAATATCCGTGATATCTGGCTGTCTTTAGCATTCAACAAGTAAAACTCCAGCGCTGCCTCGTTTTCTCGCTTTATCACCGCATAATTTCCACTAGTTGTTAAGCTAGTGACGGATAGTTTTCCAGACGGAAAAAGTTCTTCAATACTTCTTAAAATGGAGACTTCATTATCCGATTCAGTAAAGTACATCATAGCATCAGTATTACTTGTTCTTGCTGCTAGCGGCGTAACATTATTGCTAGAGTATACGACTGAAGACGGATCCAATTCACACTCTAATAAGGCCTCTTCTGAAGTTGCTAAGTTTTTAGTATAAAAGCACACATCGCCATTCTGGTCTGCCGCACTCTGGAAATACAGAGTAGACATACGCTTATCGAAACCGATTGGTTTCGCGTTTGAGTCCTTCGCTAAGCTGATTGGAGTCCAGTCTCCATCTACAAACTTAAACGCCGTTTTTTGTGAACTACTGCCATCCCCAATCGCATATTGTATTGTGGAATTAACTTCATAAAACGTGCTATTCGGAGCAGGACTTCTGGCCAGCACCGGTCCTAATTTGCCGTCAATAACATTTAATTTGTGCACGGTGGAATACTGCTCTCGCAACTGATCTACATCGATTAGCTCACGCTTTTGCTTATTCGTCATCAACTCACTGCCGTAAGGAAGCTCGGTAGAAGAAATCAAAATATCATTGCGTTCATTAGGAAGTGTACTGACTAACCTTGCCCAACCGTATATTGACTTACGCTTCTTACGCGCACTTCCCACTTGCTTTTGACCAGCTCGATATCCATAAATCATCTCACCATGACCACCGTCTGCATCACTGGCATAAAGCTCTCCCAGAAACTTTCTGTTGTGGTCCCATTCGGTACGATGCAAAATCTCTACAATGAGTCGATCCTCTGCACTCCAAAAAAAATTGCCAACATCCTGCAATCTACCGAAATTTACGCCACCAATATTCTCCATTGACTGGGTATCTAAAGTGATCAGCGTTCGATCATTCCCCTTTGTTAAAACGATTCCTAGATAATTGCCTTCAGGTGATATTTTGACATCTGTTTCAGGGTATTGATGTGAAAAAATATCAGGAGAGAGATCTGCCAGAGAGCTAGTGGTAAATCCCATGGTAAAAATGAATGAAACTATACTTTTAATTAATCGATTATCCATGTCGTGCGCCATTAGTGTTCATTTGAGGCTTAGTGTAGTAGGTAGCAGGTGAGTTTTAGTAGTTATTAATTGTTTCAACCTAGCGGAATGTGTTTCAAATAATTTCTGCAATGAAAGGGAGCGTAGTCAAATTCAATTAGCTGTGCTTAGCGGGGCAGCATAAAAAAAGCCCGGTGTGACGCTCACAACGGGCTTTTTAA
The DNA here is from genome assembly GCA_964601635.1 of uncultured Alteromonas sp. Taxonomy (GTDB): domain Bacteria; phylum Pseudomonadota; class Gammaproteobacteria; order Enterobacterales; family Alteromonadaceae; genus Alteromonas. Next base: position 11,344 of record CAZROH010000030.1, read on the forward strand.
CGCTAAATTAAACTAAAAGTTTTAAATCTCAATACCACGATTTTCCGCTTTCTGTTTAATGTAAGGTTCCCAGGCATTAGCATTTCTTCGGATAGCTTTATCCTTTTTAGCTAACTGGACATATTCATAGGCTTTCTTGAAATTACCTAAGTAGAAATGCGCTTCCATAAGAGAAAAATAAATTTTCTCCGGCTCAGATATACCTCTATCAATAGCATTTTGGAGTGCTTCAATCGCACCTTTGTAGTCTTCCGCAACAAGCAGCAAACTACCCTGCTTTTGATAGTGTTCTGGATCTGAACTACGCTTCGCCGCTTGACCATAATAATTAGCAGCTATTTCATAGTTACGCGCCTGATGGTAGGAGTTAGCAACACTTGCCAGGTTAGCTGCATTTTCTTCAACTATTCCAGCCTCGATTGCATCTTCCATCACTTTTGCAGCTTTAAACGGAATTCCGTTAGTTGCATAAAGTTGAGCGAGTTGCTTGAGCTGATTTTCCTTCTCAAGCCAGCCATTATTGTACGCAATTTCAAAAATCGACAGCGACTTTTGGAAATCCTCTATTAATATGTAGAACGTCCCTAACTGCGTCCACCATTTTTTCTCTTCAGGAAAATAGCTTACCAGTTCTTCAGCGACTTCAACTGTTTCCTTAAACATCTTTCTTTGATAATAAGAACTGAGTCTAAGAACATAAGGATTTTTATTAGGCTTCTCGTACAATTCAATCGCTTTCTCAGCTGGTTCGATAACTTTATCAAACTGTTTCAGCTCGAAATACGCTTGGGCCATCCTCGTATAAATGTCTGGATCTTCCTTACAGGTAAAATCCATCCATGCTTTATACCATTTCACAGCGTCAGCATAGTTTTCCTCTCGCATATTCAAGTCACCAATTAACTTGAGCGTTTGAGAGTGCTCCAGGTCGTTTAAAACCTTAGGCTGAACAGAGTTTGTTAAGTATTCCAACGCACGAGCACTTTGCTCTTCATCAGCCGCCAACAGGTTACCGATAAAACGACCAACATAGGCTTTATCGAACTCTTCTGATGGCTCAATATCCATCAAAATCTCTAATGCCTCGTCAACTCTGTCCTCGTTATATGCATCAAATGCACGCTGTACTTTTTTACCTGTCCGCTCGCCAACAAGCTGAGTATTTCCTTTCTCATAACCTGGACACACCACAGGGGCATTCGATTGAGCATGGACATTTAACACTGTGAACGAAGAAGCAGCACCGATAAGGGCTACTGCTAAAGATTGTTTTAACTTAAATTTCACCATGCTATTGATCCAATTTGAAATCGAGTTGCACAAACATATTCGGCTGCTTTACACGCTCTCCATCAACGATTTTTGGACGGTATTTCCATTTACGAAGCGCTCGTTTTGCTTCGCGGTCAAAAATTCGCTTCGGATCAGCGTCAATCACCTCAATGTCCTCAACACCACCGACTTCATTAATAGTGAAAGACAATCGTACCCAGCCTTCTCTACCATCTCTGGCAGCCTCAGGTGGATATCTTGGGTCAATTCGAACGATCGGTGTTGCTTCACCATCGCTCTGCATTGCGCCAACTGCTCCAATATTAATACCTACACCACCTGTATTAATGTCCGGCATTGCCATACTGAATCCACTTGCATCTGGTTCAGCATCGTCCGGCTCTACAGGCTCCATTTTTGGAGGCTCTTGCGGTGGAGGCGGTGGCGGTGGTGGCACCCGTTTTCTTGTTTGTGTATCGTCCTCTGGTGGAGTCATAACAATGTCAATCACCGGAGCTTCTGGTACTTCATCTGCTGGTCTAGCCGAGTTTTCAATGAGTTTTGCCATCAAAACAAACAAGGCGAAAGCAACAGTAGCACCCAAAATTAATGATATGATGAATCGTGCCATCTTAACCCCTTGCTGCAACAGATACGCGATTAACCCCGGCAGCCTTCACTTGATCCATAATTTCAACAACCAGGCCGTGTTTTGCCTTTTTGTCAGCTTGAATTATTACATAGTCTGTAGGTTGCTCAGTTAATAATCGCTCTATATTTGCTCTAACGCTGTCAGGAGATACTTCACGTTTATCCAACCACACATTTCCGTCTTCTGTGATCGCAATAAAAATGTTCGCATTTTTATGCAGTACCGCCTGGCTCGCGTCGGGTTTATTAACTTCTATACCGGCTTCTTTAACGAAAACCGTTGTAACGATGAAGAAGATCAACATGATAAATACGATATCCAACATAGGAGTCATATCGATCTGAGCATCTTCTTCCTCAGTTCTGACTTTACGAGCCATAATCTCTCTCTCTAATGATGTGGCAGGCTATCTACTAAGCCTTCACGTGCCAACTTCACCTTCGCTTCAAGACGCGAGCTAATAAATAAACCAGACAATGCCGCAACCATTCCTGCCATCGTAGGGATGGTGGCCATTGAAATACCTGCCGCCATCAATCTGGCGTTACTGGTACCTTGCGTTGCCATTGTCTCGAATACACTTATCATTCCCGTCACGGTGCCTAGAAGCCCAATCAGAGGACACATTGCTATCAAAGTTCTGATAATCAGCATTCTAGCATTCAAATCATCTGAAGCCTGAGATATCCATGCATCACGGATTCTATGCGCATACCATGACTTGGTATCATTTCGGCTTTCCCATCTGTGTATTATATCTTTCTTAACTTTTGGAAAAACCGACGTTAAATACCAATAGCGCTCAATCATTAATACCCACATTAGAAAGAGCGCCAACGCGACGAAGTACAAGACATCGCCGCCGGTTGCGATAAACTCCCTGACAGATTCCCATAATCCAATCAGGTATACCATATTAGACTCTCTCCGACTCGGAATGTGCTGCCACGATACCAGCAGTCTGTTCATCTAAGATGTGAACAATAGACTTACTGCGTGAAGCAACAATGCTGTGCGTAAGAATTAGAGGTAGTGCAGCGATAATACCCTGTGCTGTTGTAACCAATGCCATTGAGATACTTCCAGCCATCATACGAGGGTCACCTGTACCAAACAGCGTGATTGTCTGGAACGTTGCAATCATACCTAGTACTGTACCTAGTAGACCAAGTAATGGTGCTATAGCAGCAAAGATCTTAATTACATTGATGCCGCTTTCAATTGAAGGCAACTCGCGAAGTATTGCTTCATCAAGTTTCAACTCTAAGTTTTCAGCATCAGCGCCTTTATTTTCCTGATAAACCTTCAATATGCGTCCCAATGGATTACCTTCAGAAGGATTGCCAGGGTTTTTCAGCTGCGAGCGAATCTTGCTGCTCGTGATGGTAAGAGTAACCAACTTATAAAGACCAATTAACAAGCCGATAATTAGCATAACCGTAATGGTATAACCCACTACTCCACCGGCGTGATAACGCTCTTCCCAAGTTGCTTTCTGTTTCAACAGACCAAGAATCGCACCTTGTGATGGATCAGCGTAGAAAGGAACGAAACCAGAAGTTTGCTCCAGCATTTCGTCAGCTGAATCTACTAAGTGGCTTTCAGGCTGGCGACCTAGCGGCTGCACAACTTCGTTTTCAGTATCGTATGTTAGGTAACCTTCTTCACCAATTAGGTTAAATGTACCTACTCTCACGATTTCTTGCTCTGAAGAACCGCCATCTAAATTAACTACTTCAGTAGTGAATCGTACTACCTGACCACCTTCAGTCATCTCGGTTTGAAGTGAAAACCACAGGTCTTCCAACTCTTTGATGTTAGGCAGTCCTTTAGATTCCTCAGACATTTCTGCTAAAAACTCTGAACGACCAGGGAACTGAGCACTAACGATTGAAGTAGAAATCCTACCATTCGCTTCTGATGCAGCTTGACGAACAACACCAAACATCTCACCAAGTTGACCCGTTGCTTGATCAAGCTCAGCAGCTTTCTCATTTAGCTTAACGTCATTATCTGAAAACTGCTTTTGCAAACGATCACCACGATCCTGCTCAGCTTTCAATTCACCTTTAGCCTTTCTCAACAACGCTTGCTTGTCCGCGCGTTCTGAACGGAACTCAGCTTCACGTTGCTCGTTAATACGGGCTTCGGAAACACGGTTTTTCTTAACTTGTTCCAAAAGACCTTTCAAGCTTGTTGTTTCTTGCGCTTGTGCACTTGCAGCCAACACTGCCAAAGACGCAGCGGCAACTATAGATTTAAATACTGGTTTCATTAACAATTACTCCGCTGCGTTAATTGGTAATTTTATCAGGTCGGCAGGAATGACATTGTTAGCCATTTTAACTGCATCTACCACAGAGCTTAGATACTCATCACCCAACTCTTCCCACGCACGCGCTTCATTATTCCAGACAAATGCTTGATTTTGGTCCAGAGATAAAGCGACTAGTGAAGTACGACCTAGATTAAAGAAATCAACGGTCACTTCTGTTCCGTTCGTTTCTATTGTTCCTTGGTAGGAATTAATCTTAGTGCCGTATTCAACTTCAACCAGATAGGCTTCGATTACTTGACGGAATTGTTCCGAAATTGTCACGTTAGAGTTCGCCATCAAGTCTCTTAGATTTTCAACACGATCTAAGCGCTCTTCAATGTGAATCGGCACGTCTAATTTCACGAATTGTTCAAGGCTGTCAATCATTCTGAACATTAATGGAACAATACCTTGTTTCGTTTCTTCGATACTATCGATCTGACGCTGCAATGAATCTAAGCTACGTTGCTGGTCTTCGACCAAACTGGCGATATAGTCATTGTAGACTTTAAGATTTTCAGTTTCGTCAATCGTTGCTCGATACTCAATCAACAGTTCTTGAGACTGTTCGAATAATGCATTTATTTTTTCTTGAGATTTCGCTGCTGCCGCGTGAATTTTTGCTTCTTCTTGGTGAAGAGCGTCGAGGCTATTTGCAGAGACAGCCATACTGCTAGACAGCGCAACAGCACTCAGTACAGTAGAGGCGATAAGGGTTCTCTTGCTCATCTTGGACATAGTTCCCAACCAATTTCTTATTTGAATCCTCGCTTAAATTTAAAAGCAAGGGGCGTTTAATCTGTCAACATAATAATATGTAACAGTACTTACACAGATAAATACTGCCAGCTATTAATAGTCCCACGGAATGCAAACGTGAGTCAAGTAACTAGGATGAAACACTTTTTGTATCCGTTTAACGACTAAATATCACTCAAATTTATCAAGCTACTACACCTTTTGGCTAGTGCGAGCTGATTTTGACTGTACAATTTTACGTCTTATCGTCGTACATTGGTTCAAGCCAAAATCTGTAATGTGAAAATTTAAGAAATTAACACTAACATTCTCGATCGTAGCAGAAAAGCCCGGCAAACACTGACATGAAGGTACGCTACTGGCGCATCCATGAGGGCGTTGTAAACCATTTACTTAGTTGACTGAACTGTAAGCTCACACCTTCTAATGTAAACACACAAAAAGATTGAATTTTTAACAGCTACACACAACAAGCGCTAATCTAACTTAAAAATATAGTGCATAATTCTGAATAGTCATAACTAACTAAATTTAATATCAAATGCAATGGTCATTCTTGGCTCGTCACTTTGGTATGGAACTGTGCCGTGCCACATATATGACTGGAAAATAACCAACTTACCTATTTCTGGTTGGATAAATTTATCTGCTGGTAATTCAGTGGGCAGTTTCAAATTAGGTTGACCAAACTTCAGCCACCCCTGCTTTTTGCCCGGCTCCTTAATGACTTCAGGTAAATTAAGATATAGGACCGCGCTTAAGCTTCCCATAGGATGAACATGATCGTTATGAAAACCATTGTTGGACAGTTGCACGGACCAGGATCCACAGAAGGTATAATCGCTTTTTATTTCACTGGCAGCGAAGGTAAACTTTTCATTCTTTAGATCGTCAATATATGATTGTATAGCCTGGTGAATAACCGTTACTAATTGCTGGATCACGGGTTCGTCACTGGAAAACAGGTTGCCTCGAGTTTGCGTCCCATGGTGCAGTGTTTGCTCTAGCGGATTATTCGTTGAGGTATGAACTTTAGCTAAATACCCTCTTAACTCTTCCAAGAAATCTTCCAACGCAGCGTAACCTTGCGGTTGGCCGATAACATATTCTTTGACCAATCGGTTATAATCATTAAGTTGTTTTTCTCTCGGATCATCTAACAATTTCCAAGCCGTTCCTAACAACGCCCAATTAAGCTTGTTGTCCGGCTCTGCATCGGTAAGACGGAGCAACTCCTCTTCAGCGCTTTTTACTTCGCCACATTCCAACATCAGCTCACTCAAATCTCGACTGTCTTCGGTCGTTGAATCCGGCATTTGTGTTGCTTTTTTGAAAAGTGCCATCGCTTCTGAGTGATGCCCCTGAAGACGTTTTGTATTGGCTCGTAAACTATAATATTTAGCCGTATTTTTTAGCCATTCGCGGTTTTCATCCAGCATCTGTGTCGCTGCTCTGAGTGCGTTTATTCGCAAAAGCTTTTGAATATAGGTGACTAAAAGCGCCTGGTTACCTGGTAGTTGCTTTAAGGCAAAGTCAAAAGACTGTAAAAACTTTTCACGTTCGCCCTGCTCCCACAAGATATCACTCAGGTTAATGTGGCTTTCGACATACCCTGGATTGATTTCTATGGCTTTTATATAGAGTTTTTCAGCTTCTTTAAGCCTGCCCACATCGCTAAGTGCATTAGCATAGTTATGGAAGTAAACATAAGAATGTTGCAATTTATCCGACAAACTTTGGTAGATTTTTATCGCCTCCAAAGAATTACCATTTAGACGATAAGTAAGCGCCAGAGCGTGGTTAAATTCAATAGATGAAGGCTGCAATTGAGTTAGTTTTTTATACACCGCTAGCGCTTCGGCATAACGTTCACAATTTCGTAAAAATTTAGCTTTGATTTCTAACAGTTCAGGCCGATCGCCAAAATTCTTTGATGCCTTGTAAAGCAACGCTTCCACTCTGTTGAGGTCGTTAAATTCCAATAAAACCGACAGCATATTTTTATACGCGTCAAAGTAATCTGGCTTCAATGTAATCGCTTTTTCGAACGATGTAATTGCGTTTTCAATTTGGCCGGATTTCTTAAAGCTTATTGCTAAATTATTGCAAACGTGAGGTTGCTTGGGGTAAAGCTTTAAGGAGCGTTCAAAAAGGTCTATCGCATTATCAATCGCGCCACGTGCCAGACAAACCACGCCTAACAGTTGCAGGGCATTATGATCATGTGGATTTTTTTGCAAATGAGCTAAGTAGTGCTGTTCAGCTTGAACCAGATTACCTGCTTTATGGGCTGCTATGGCGTATTTTAATTGTTCCATAAATATCTTACTGAGTTTTTGAACTTACAAGGCACAAGGCTATGGGTATGGATTGATCCGGTATAGTGAAGAAATCAAACATAACATCGGTAGCCCCATTAGTGCGTAACCCAGACGTTATATCATTTAATTCATCCTCGGATAAACAGACACTTGTTATATCGCTGAGCTTTTTAAGTGCAATTTGGACGTCTTTTTCTGACGCCGGCAACCAATCTATGATATCCGCTTTCTTTTTTTACTTCTTCGCTTCATCAAAGAGCGATAACTGTTAGAAAGATGCTGGTGAAGCCCCTGTTTAGCGAAGCCTTCGCTAAACAGGGGCTCGATTTGTTTGAAATCATCAAATGCCGTGACAATCTTCTCTTTACTATTTTCGCCTCAAACTTGGGTCAAACGAACGCTCTGGCTATAAACTCACCTTCATCGATTAACGTAAGGCAGCAAGTTCTTCTGAGCATCTTGTATATATCAAGCCATCGTGTTTGCATAAAAAAAATCTGCCACCGGACTTTAACACCCTCGTATTTTCTGTAAATGCTTATTTATCCGCAAAATCAATACTAAACTGGCTCACCACAACATCAAAGTTAGCGTCACCAAATAATAAGTTATCAGAAGCATATGCGGCTGTTAATACATGCTTTATTTTTGACTTGAGTTTGCGCAGTGCGGTCAGAAAGATATCAAAAGTGTATCGCTTAAAAGGTGCTGACTCAGGTAGCTATGTGCATATGAGCCTGCAACTGACGCGATATCCATTATCTTGGAGCTTGATGGGAAACTGGAAAACACGTTATTCCAATGTTCACCAGGTAAATAAGCTTTTCCCATCAGGTGTGAAAAACACTTCACCGTCCTTTGCTTCTGATTCTCAATAATCCAGCCAACAGAGTGAATCGTCTAGAGACCTTTGCCTGCTATTAAGATGTTAGAGAGACTCATATGTCACACCTACAAAAATTCGCTTTTGACTTTTTCACAAACAAAAAAAGGCCTGAATACACAGGCCTTTTTTAAATTGTTTTTGACTACTTAGAAACTTGCGTTGAAGTTTACGTAGTAAGTACGGCCAAATACATCATACGTAGCTGGGTACGTGTTAGCTTGTTCTTGGTTGTCACCCATGATAGGTGGCTTCTTATCGAACAAGTTATCAACACCAAGCGTCACATTGTATGTATCGCTGATGTAGTAAGTACCAGACGCGTTGAAGTAGCTATGTCCGTCAACTTTTTCTACTGCATAATCAGTTTCATCGTCGTCGTCATTAACTTCACCAACATAGCGCCACAATAGCTGTGCTACGAAATCATCAGCTGACCATTTGAACGTCATACGGTGCTTGTACTCAGGTGTTGGTTCACCACAATCAAGACCAAAGTTTCCGGCACACTCGATTAGGTCTGCACCTGCGAATGCTTCGAAGTTTGACTCTTCAGTATAAGTACCAAGATAGTCAATGCTTAGGTTGCCTGCACCGATGTCCATGTTGTAGCTGGCAATCAAGTCAAGACCTTTAAGGTTGATTGATGCCGCGTTCTGAGAACCATCAGATACGAAGTTGATAGTACCGTCACCACGACGATTAACTGCGTTACAGTATACTGAACCTATGCCACCGTCAGTTGGGTTGTTATAACAGATATCCAGGATATTGTTAGTACCAACACCAGAAACCGCATCAGTGATTTCGATATCGAAGTAGTCCAAGCTGAAAGTTAAATCTTCCATCGGCTCTACTACAACACCCACTGTCAACGTTTCTGCTTCTTCTTCTTTAAGGTCTGGGTTACCACCGCCTAGAGTACGGACCTGACCAGAAGCCGGGTTGATTGCCGCAGTGAATACTGAGTCAGCTGGAACACCTGTATCGATACAAAGCTGACGTAACGCTGCACTTGGGTTAGCAGGCGCGCCAGTTGCAGAACATGGGTCAGCCGCACCAGGGAAACCTTCACCCTGTGGAGCGAACAACTCACCAATGTTAGGAGCACGAACCGCAGTGTTGAAACCAGCACGGAAACGTAGCATCTCAATAGGTGCCCATGAACCGGCAATCTTATAGCTGTCTACAGAACCAGAAGTTGAGTAGTCTGCTGCACGATATGCTAATTCAAGGTCAAGGATATCTGCGAAAGCAACGCCTTCCAATAATGGAAGGTAAACCTCAGCATAGGCCTCATTTACGCTGTACTGACCAGCTAGTGCAGGTGCACCGTTAAAGCCGGCAATAGTACCCGCAGCTAGATCTTGAGATGGTAAGAATTCAAATGCTTCTTGACGAGATTCGTAACCGAATGCAACACCAATTGGGCCGCCTGGCAATTCAAACCAGCCATCTGTATCACCAGATACGTTCGCGCCAAACATTTTCTGTTCAAATACAGCAGATGAAGAGACCGCAGTTCTTAGGAAGGCTGCCGCATCTTCAGAGATGTTACCTTCACCGAACACATTCATCGGCGCACAAGCTACCGCACCACCGTTTGCTGACGTATCTGCACAAGAAGGGTTGCCCTGACCATCAAGAATAACCTGGCCATTTTCGTCAGTAGCAAGAAGTAACGCCTGGTCAAAACGACCACGGTTAACGTTACCAAGCTGAGCAGACGTATTGGTTACTTTACCAGTTTGATAGTATACATCGTAACCCCAGCTTGAATCACCGAAGAAACCTTTTGTACCAACCTGGAACTGATAAGAACTAAAACCTTCTTCTGCACGACGAGGACCAACCTCTAGCATACGACGACGCAGCAATGCAGTTGCAGTATCATCAATACCGTCACCATCTGTGTCCACACCATCACCGAATGTGTCAGACAATAATGCTTGCGTATCAGTAGTAAGGAAAGGGTTGCCATCTACAGTGAAAGTAGATGTTTGGAAAATTGGTGTTGCAGCCAATTGCTGTGGTACGCGGCTGTCAGTAAACATAGCGCGACCATACACTTCCATATTGTCAGTCATTTCGTAGCTACCTAATGCGGTAACCTGATGACGTTCTTGTGGAAGCTGAATGTAGTTAACTGGTGCATAGTTATAGAAGTCGTTATTGTCGCCTTCAGTAACAAATGGTCTAGCCTGGCCGTTTGGATCAAATATTAAACCAAAGCTTGGAGAGAAAGCACCCAAACCACCAGCAAAGATACCAGTACCTGGTACGCCTGAAGAACCACCGTTGTACAGGCCACCTGCATAATCGTCAAACTGTGCGAAAGTAGCAAAGTCACGATCGCCCTGGAACAATTCTTCACGTTCCGTGTAGCTCATGTTAAATACAACGTTACCTCTGCCATCGGCAAAGTTACCACCAACTGTAAGGTCAGCATTCCAAACGGCTGCATCGCCTTCTTCAGTCACTTCGTATCCAGCGTTAACATCTACGCCTTCAAAGTCATCTTTAAGGATGAAGTTAACAACACCAGCAACAGCGTCAGAACCATAAACCGCTGATGCACCACCTGTTAGTACTTCTACGTCTTTGATAAGTGCAGTCGGGATAGAGTTAATATCAACAGTACCACCAGAAGTAGTAGGAACAGCACGCGTACCATTGATTAGTACCAATGTACGGTTAGTTCCAAGACCACGTAGGTCAACTGTCGCAGTACCGTTACCTGGGTTGTTAGACGTACGGTCTAGACCTGGAACAACCTGAGGTAGAGTGTTAAGAAGTGATTCTGTGTTAACAGTTGCAGTTAGCGCGAACTGCTCTTCACCAACGGTAGCAACCGGAGCGTTTGAAACAAAGTCAATCTTACGGATTCTTGACCCTGTAACTTCAATTTTTTCTACTGCTTCTTCAGCTTCTGCTTCTTGAGCGAATGCTGCGCTTGGCGCAATCATTGCTGACGTAGCTGCACCAAAGGCACAAGCAAGCTTAACTGACTTTGCCAGTTTTGAATTTGTAAACATGTTTTGTCTCCCTGGACCACTAAAACTTAGTGTGTGTTTCTAAATCGTTTAATACGACTTATTATTAATAAGGTCATTGCCTCAACTTGATAATAACCACATCGCGTATGAGCGGTCAACCGCGATTTTGTAGGGTTATATGAAAAGTTCCATTTTTTTTTCGTTTTTTTTGTAACTTTTGTAAAAATTTAGTTACGAAAAAATGAGAAATTTTCGTAATCAGACGTCTGCCAGCCAAAAAACCTACAAATGTACTATTTCACACCTCACGTTTCGTCACTAAGATAAAAACCTAAATAACGTTTTATTGATTGAGGTAGCTCTGGAAGCATCTCTTTTGGCAGTAAAAAAGTTGCCATATTGAAGAAATCCAGAAAGATTCGGTTAGATTCGGTAGTTTTCTTCAGGTAGTGATGGCCTGAGGATCCGCCTGTTCCAATCTTGGTACCTAACATTCTTTGCACCATCATAGCGTGTCGGTAACGCCAGATTGTCAATTTCTCGTCTATTTCAGTCAGCGCAGTTATTAACTGAAATGGTAAATTAAATATTGGCTCTTCTGCGTATTGTTTTATAAATAGTGCGGACAGCATGGCTTTGTGACTTAAGCGAAACTTCCCATCGCCTCTCAGCTCAAGGTATTTTTGTTCGTTAAACAGTGCATCAAAATTTTCTCGGGTGGCCTGCCAGTCTTTTAACTCTTGTTGACGTTCCTTCTCAGAAAGGGTTGCATTGTTTTCGATGGTTTGTTTATCAGCCTGTAATAATTCATCAGTGGCTTTTTCATAATGTTTTAAAAAGTCGAAATCTTCTTTTTGTAAGAGCGGCATCCTCGCCAGCCATTGATCGACTAAGTCAAATAGACTCGGCTTTTTCTCTAACCCTTCTAATAGTTCCCGGTCTTTCTCTTCTAGCCGGTTGTAAAAGCTCTGCTTGTCAAAATCGATTCGGAATTCTCTTTTCAGGCCAAGAGAAATCTCTAGCCGCTTAAACTGAATGCTTTGAAAGCCTGATGCGGGAACTAAATAGTCTCTGAAGGACAGAAATTGCTGTGGTGTCATGGTTTCCATAACACTAATCTGATCATTCATGAGCTGTTGTATTTGGATGATACGATGCAGCCGGTGCACTACTGTTATCAGTTCCTGGTCTTTCACTTCATGTTGAGAAAAGATATCAATAACAGAGTTTAGCTCGTGTAACACCTGTTTGAACCAGAGCTCGTAAACTTGATGCACAATAATGAAGAGTGTTTCTTCATGTGCGGCGTCACCGTATTTCTCGCTTTGTAAATGTTGCGCGCCTAGAATTTTGTCTAGCTGTAGATAATCACCGTAGTAACAAGGTTCGATATTTTTTTTCATAATGGTTTCGATTAGGCTTGTTAATTGATTGCTAAATACTACCACTGCAAACTCGACATCGACAGCAAACCAGCTATAAGAAAAGAGGTGCGGTGTAAACTTTAAAGGAAGTTCGGATGAAGCTCGACGATGACATTCATAATTACTATGAACACCTTGTATTAGAACATATAAGTAAACTGGGACTAGATAAAACAAAATCGGCTGGTTATTTAGCCGACCTATGTTGCCTCACACTCAACCAAATTCCGCCCCGTTATATTCGTTTCGAGGTAGATATGGCTTTTTATTTACCACAAAGTGAGAAGCAACAGATGGAGATGAATGTTGAGTACGCCGTTGAAAAGGCAATTAATTACCTAAACCAAGCGGAAAATAAGAAACGCGAAGCATAACTCAAAAAGAGATATTTGAGGGTGGCAAGCTCCCAGCCACATCCCGGCACATGAGTCGTCTGCTGCGGCTGCTCCCTTCCGGGCCTGACCGGGTTCACAGAGTATCATTGCGGGAGGACCAAGAGCCTACCATTGAAACGTTTTTGATCAGCGCCGCATTGAGCGGTTGCTATTCAAGAGCGGCGCATTATGACGACTTGAGAGGTAAGTTTCAAGCTTTGTTTGAAAAGCGTTCCTGAGCAATCTCATTGGCAACGCGATTGGTTGCTTTATCCTCTTTTTCAGCCCGTTCAAAAATCTCATTTAAGGTTGTACCGATCTCTTCAATATGGGCACGCATGGCTTCATTTGAAGATTGTTCCATACGTTGATGGTAAATATCAATTACACCACCCGCATTAATAACATAGTCAGGCGCATACACAATCCCACGCTGACGCAACAGTTCACCCATTTCTTCGCGTGCCAGCTGATTATTTGCTGCACCTGCGATTACCTTCGCTTTAATATCCGGGAGTGTTTCATCATTAATTGAAGCTCCCATTGCGCATGGCGCAATCACATCCACATCCAGCCCGTAAATATCTTCAGGAGCAACAGCAGTAGCACCCAACTCACTAACTGCGCGCTCGACGCCATCAGGATAGATATCTGTAACGAAAAGCTGTGCGCCAGCGTCATGTAAATGTTTGGCTAAGCGATAGCCGACATGTCCCATCCCCTGGATGGCCACTTTAACACCTTGCAAGTCAGTTTTTAGCGCATATTTAACAGTACTACGCAAACCAACAAATACGCCATAAGCGGTTGACGGCGCAGGGTTACCATCCGGCGTTTCACCTGCGTAATGGTACTTAGCACTGGTTCCTGCGATAAACTCTGATTGTGTCGCCATTTCCTGTAAATCAGATACCGCGATGCCGGAATCTTCAGCGGTGAAGTATTTCCCGCCCAGTGAATCAACAAATTTACCCATCGCGCGCATCATGGCGGGCGTTTTCATCTTTCTTGGATCACCGATGATCACCGACTTACCGCCACCTAATTTCAGGTTCGCCATGGCCGCTTTGTATGTCATGCCTTTAGATAAACGCAATACATCATTCAACGCTTCTGCGCTATTAATGTATGGCCACATTCTACAACCGCCAAGCGCAGGGCCTAGATTCGTATTGTGAACGGCAATGATGGCCTTAAGGCCCGCTTCTTCGTCGTGGTAAAAGGCGACGTGTTCGTGTTTATCGAACTCAGGATGATCAAATACAGACATAACAATTTCGTGTTAGAGTAAGGTAGCAATATTTTACTAAAAATATTAGAGGACATGCCTTGCTAATCGTTGTTAAGAAAATTAACATCCCGCAAAATAAAGTTTGAGTTCATTTTCTTATCAGGATATATATCCTATAAAATTAAACAAACAACAATAGATATCATAGATGCAGCGGATCCACCCTACATGAAACTAGATAAATTTGATCGCGAAATACTTCGGGTTCTTCAACAAGATGCTACCGTCTCCATGGCTGATCTTAGTCAGCGCGTTGGTTTATCGCATACTCCTTGTTGGCGACGAGTTAAGCGTATGGAAGCGGAAGGCATTATTCTTGGTAAAGTCACTTTATTAAATGCCAAAAAGTTGAACCTTGGGGTGTCAGTGTTTATTTTCATCACCTTAAAAAACCATGATGGCGACTCGTTAACTGACTTTGAAAAGGCGGTAGAGTCGATTGATGAAATCGTTGAATGTCATACAACCAGCGGTGATAAAGACTACCTGCTAAAAGTCGTAGTAGAAAGTATCGAAGAATACGAACATTTGCTTAAGTCAAAATTGACTCACTTACCTTTAGTAGACCACTTAAGTTCCACCTTTGCGTTAAAGCAGGTAAAAAATACCACTGAGCTTCCCATAAAAAGTCAGTAGTGGCGATGCCTGCTTACATAAAAAAAGCGCCAAACTGGCGCTTTTAACTATTGTGCATCCGGCTGATTTTCAGGTCTGGCTTTTTGAAAAGCTTCTAATTCTTCACAATTCTCACCAATTTTTTCAATCAGGGGGAACGGTGACATATCAACACCAAATCGTTTTGCATTGTAAATTTGTGGGATAAGGCAAACATCTGCCAACGTCACGTCAAAACCAAAACAATATTTCCCAGCTTGTGTTTGCAGCCGTTTTTCCACCGTGGTGAAACCGCGTTTGGTCCAGTCGGAAGCCCACGCCACTACCTGCTCTTGCGACGCGCCAAATTGTGATTTAAGCGCATTGAGTACGCGTAAATTTGCAACCGGCTGAACATCACACGCGACATCCATCGCTAGCGCCCTGACACGCGCTCGTTCGAGTGCATGGGCGGGTAATAACGGGTTGTTGTCAGAATATTTCTCATCGATATATTCGATGATACTCATTGACTGACTAAGAATGATATCGTCTCCCTCATCCACCAACGTGGGAACCAACTGAGACGGATTCAGCCTGGTGTATTCTTCCTTTTTTTGTTCGCCGCCATCTTTAACCAAATGAACAGGTACATATTCATAATCCAGTCCTTTTAAGTTCAATGCGATGCGAACGCGATAAGTGGCTGATGAGCGCCAATATCCGTATAGTTTTAATGCCATACTTTAACGCCTTTATGAATTGAGTTTCTTAATGGTTTGGCTGATTTCTCCGAAAATGCTATTACCGTCAGCATCACGCATTTCCATGTGAATTGTATCACCAAAGCGCATGAACTCAGTTGAAGGCTTACCATCACGGATGGTCTCGATCATCCTGACTTCCGCAATACACGAATACCCTACTCCACCTTCGCTGATGGCGGTACCGTGCTCAGTACCTTGTTTGTTCGAAACTGTGCCTGAGCCAATGATGGCACCAGCCCCAAGATTTCTCGATTTTGCAGCATGAGCCACCAATTGGCCAAAATCAAATGTCATATCTTCGCCAGCTTCCGGTTTGCCGAATAATTCACCGTTATAGGTAGAAAGAAGTGGCAAATGAACTTTATTGTCTTTCCATTTCTCCCCTAATTCATCCGGAGTGATCGCCACTGGCGAGAATGCTGAAGCCGGTTTTGATTGAAAAAAGCCAAACCCTTTAGCCAGTTCCCCAGGAATCAGACCTCGTAAAGAAACGTCATTCACTAACATAAGCAGACGAATTTTACTTGCTGCAGTTTCAGGCGAGCATGCCATCGGCACATCGTCAGTAACCACGGCAATTTCACCTTCAAAATCAATGCCCCATTCATCGCTAGGTAAAATAACATCGTCGCGAGGTCCGATAAAATCGTCCGAGCCACCTTGATACATTAACGGATCTGTCCAAAAGCTTTCCGGCATTTCAGCACCACGTGCTTTTCTGACTAACTCCACGTGATTTACATAAGCACTGCCGTCAGCCCATTGATAAGCGCGTGGTAACGGGGATTCACATTTAGTTTGGTCAAACGCTTCGCTTTCAATATTGCCGCTGTTTAACTGCTCATAACGTGCTTGAAGCTTTGGTTCCACTTGCGACCAGTTGTCCAGCGCCTCTTGCATTGTCGCGGCAATATCGCTCGCAGAGCATGTTTGTTTTAAATCACGACTGACCAACATTAGCGTGCCATCGCGCGTATCGTTTTTATAAGTTGCTAATTTCATTCTTGTTCATCCCCTTTACTTTTCAGTGGGTAGCTTCCAGCCTGTACACGATGCTGGACAATTTGCTGTCACGTGTTTCGGATATTCCTACTCAACTAACGGTACTGATTTGAAGCTTAAATATTCAGTATTACGCTATCACGTACCACACTGAGACAATTGCTTATTCAATTTTCCGCTTTTGGTAGAGCATAATAATACCAGTTTCATCGTTGTATGGATGAAACTGGCATTTTACAACTTGAATTGTGGTACGCATGCGTAAATTAAAGTCAACGTTGCGTAATTAAACTTTTACAGTCCCTTTATTGATGCCATATTCCCGTAGCTTATTAGCAATAGCAGTGTGGCTGAGACCAAGTTTTTTGGCTAATTGGCGCGTACTTGGGTAGGAGGGATAAAGACGCTTTAACAGATCCTTCTCAAATTTTTTAACTTCTTCATCCAGCGTACCCTCAAAGTTTTCATCGATATACGTAGCGGCCGGAGCACAGCTTGGAACTTGAACGTCTTCTTTATTTATTTCGTTACCATCTAATAGCGATAATGCGCGATATAAGGCATTTTGCATTTGTCTCACGTTACCTGGCCAAGGGTATTGCTGTAAAAATTCTGCGCAACTGCGGGAAAGTTTAGCCGGACGCCTGCCGAGTTTACCGCTGTGTTGCAAAATGAACAGTTCGGCTAGTGGGATTATATCCGCCCGACGTTCTTTTAATGAAGGGATAACTAAACTGAGTACATTCAGACGATAGTAAAGATCTTTTCTGAAACGCCCTTCCTCAACCAGTGCTCCTAAATCCTGACTGGTTGTGCAGATGATTCGAACATCAACAGTAACTGGCTTGTCATCTCCAACCCGTCTGAATTCACCATCTTCTAAAACGCGTAGCAACTTGGCCTGTAACTGCGGTGACATATCAGCGACTTCATCCAGTAACAAAGTCCCGCCTTTAGCAAGCTCCAACAATCCGGCCTTGCCATTAGGCTGATTATAAGTGCCGGCTGAACAGCCAAACAATTCTGTCTCAGCAACATCGTCCGGCAACGAAGCGCAGTTTAAAGCGAGAAACTCACCTTCACTTCGACGACTGGCTTGATGACACGCTTTGGCAATCATTTCTTTGCCTGCGCCGGTTTCGCCAAAGATAAGAATTGGCGCATCCAGATCCGCCACCTGCTTGGCTTCTTTAACGGCTTTTCGCATCGCAGCTGAATCTGTGATGAAATGATCGAAGCTATCCGATTCCGCCTGATGGAAAGCGCTGAACTGCTGCCCTAACCGAATTTCCGACTTCAACATCACCACTGCGCCCGCGAGAATAGACGTATTCTCCTCGTCAGGCACAATGATAGGTAAAATATCGGCTAGAAAGTCCTCTTGAACAAACTTAACTTTTGCAGACTGGTGCTTGGTTTCTTTCCCTTCCATCCAACGCATAAAGTTAAAACCTTTGACCAGTTCGCCTATTTCTTTGCCCTGGATTTCTTTTGCATTCATGTCGAGATCAGCCTTGACGGCTTCATTGCACATCACAACCTGGCCTCGGGTATCAATCGAAAAAACCGGATCGGGCAACGTCCTAAGCACTGCAGACAATTGATTCCGCTCTCTTTCTCCGGGCATAAACGGCGTTGTCTTCACATCATCTATACCGTCAATACGCCTGATTTGCGGCATCAAATGTTGAAAATCCGCGAATTCTATATTCGGAAAATTAAGGAAGATTTTACCGCTTTGCTCGATTTCAATGCCGCGTAAATCAATTTCATGGGTAACAAGAATGTCCAGTACATCCTGGGTTATTCCCAGACGATCCTGACAGGAGATTTCTAAACGCATACCAAACTTGTTTTAATGTAAACTAAGTTTTACAGAATATCACAATTTGTGATCATGCACACAAAAAACTTTTAAACTATTAGGTAGATATATTGAGCGGGATGGTCATGCGGGAGCCATGCTCCCGCAGAAGTTTTAACCTGCTTTTTTCTCTTTTGGTGGGAATAGAGGCTCGAACAATCCCTTGGATTTCGCTTCTTCAACTAACGCCATAATGTCCATTTCAGATATCGAAAACAGATCATCGAATTTATCCAAAATGTAATACAAAGGTTGCATGATATCGATGCGATAGGGAGTACGTAGAGCATCGACTGGATCTAACGGCTTCCGCACTGGTTTATCACTTTCAAGAGCATAGATAGTTTCACCCGGTGATGAAAGAATTCCTCCGCCATAGATGCGTAACCCGCTGTCGGTTTTTACCAGGCCAAACTCAACGGTGAACCAGTAAAGGCGCGCAAGATAAACCCGATCTTCTTTGCTGGCTGCTAATCCTAACTTGCCGTACGTATGGGTAAAGTGAGCAAACGCTGGATTGGTGAGCAATGGGCAATGACCGAATATTTCATGAAAAATATCGGGTTCCTGTAAATAATCAAACTCTTCTCGAGTCCGAATGAAAGTAGCGACTGGAAATTCCTTGTTCGCTAACAAACGGAAAAACTCGGTAAAATTAATCAATGCAGGAACTTCAGTCGTTTTCCAGCCGGTAGTTTCCAGCAGCACTTTGTTGACATCAGGTAATTGGGGTATCGATTTTTCAGACAGCCCAATCAGCTCCAGACCATCCAGATACTGCTGGCAGGCTCTGCCCTGAATAATCTCAATTTGCCTGTGATACAACTCAGACCAAATTTGGTTTTCTTCATCTGTCCAGGCAATAATACCGTTCTCATCTGACGGTTTTGATTTGTACGTAGTGCCTTTCATAAAATTCCCACAAATGCTTTCTTTGATTTGTACGCTAGTCTAATCAAATTTAGGTAGTCCTAAAGGGGGGAGGTAAAGAATGACGACAGCAAATCTGTAACAGTTAATTTACATGCACGTGTAGCTGACTGCATTCAAACAAAAAAAGCAGCCTGGGCTGCTTTTCGAAATTGAACTTACTGACAGATTAAAGGCGACTGATTTCTCTATTCAGCTGGAACTCTTTTGACGTTACGTATTTTTCCATCCGTCTAAGTCTCGCTTCGGATTCAGCAAATCGTTTGCTGATATCGAAAAAGGCTTGTTTTGGCGGTTCACCCGCTTGCCATACTTTGGTTTTTACGGACACCTTATCTGCATCTGATACCCTGTTACGCCAGCCTTTTCCACCGTGATGAAGGATATTGTCCATTGGCGCTGACACAACGCTGTTCGGCTTTTTATCAAAAATAAACCAACAAGCGATGTAAGCGACAAATATAAAGGGTGGCGCCAAAAGGCAAAAACTTGTTACAAACAGAATTCTTACCAACCACCGCTCGATACCAAAATAGTTTGCGATCCCTGCACAAACACCTGCAATTCGCGCGTTATCTGTGTCCCGATAGAGTTGTCTTCGTTCACTCATGCCCGATTCCTCCACTGCGGCGCCTCGCTGTCTAGTATCGCTTCCAGTGTTTGAATGCGTTCAGACATCTTTTCAGCCGATTCCGCAAGCTCTTGTAGCGTCGCATATTCTTCGGCACTTAATCCTTGATTTACCTGCTTTTTGCTACGGTAATGCAGGATTAGCCATATGGGCGCCACAAAAATCATAAAAATAATAAGTGGCGCTACGATTACTCCAATAATTCCCTCTGACATACATCACCCCCTCATTGAACAATTTATATCGCTCCTTCTGGCGGAGCCTACTTATATTTTACTTGCTTTTTGACGCTTTTGCTGACTTTGATGATTTTTGAACTTTCGCCTTGAGCGCGGCTAATTCTTCATCAATTTTTTCATCAGATGCAAGTTCTGCAAATTCGTCCTGAAGGGTTTTCTTACCTAAATCGTAAGCTTCTACCTGAGACTCCAGGTCGTCTATTTTACGCTCATATTGTTCAAAACGCCCCATTGCTGCATCAACTTTATTACTATCCAGTGTGCGTTTTACTTCCAGACGAGAGCTGGCTGTTTTCTGACGCATGATGATAGTTTTCTGCCGACTCTTGGCATCAGCAAGTTTTTCTTGCAACTGACCAATTTCGTCCTGCAACTTGCTGATTTGCTCATCAACAATGTTCAGTTCTTTCTCTAAAGTTTCAGAGGCCTCATTACATTTTTTCTTTTCCTGTAATGCAGCACGAGCCAGGTCCTCACGGTCTTTACTCAGTGCCAATTCAGCCTTCGCGCCCCAATCTTCTGATTCAGACTGGTACTTGGTAATTTGAGCAGTAATCTCTTTTTTACTGGCAAGTGTCTTAGCTGACGTGGAACGCACTTCAACCAGCGTATCTTCCATTTCTTGGATGATGAGCCGTACCATTTTCTCTGGATCTTCAGCTTTATCCAGCAAAGCATTAATATTTGAATTCACTATATCAGTGAAACGCGAGAAGATACCCATAATAATT
>CAZROH010000031.1:0-31521 GCA_964601635.1 uncultured Alteromonas sp.
TAGAGCAAGGTCAAAAAGGTTTGCAAGCTGCAAACGTGAACGCGCTTTAATTCTCCAGGGCAGTGGTATCTGTTACCACTGCTTTCTTCCCCCTCTTTTTTATACTATCTCCTTATCGCAATCTACACTTGCTTGTACGTATTGAATTCGTATGATGGATAGTCATTATTTATCAATTTATACTTGCTGGCATCGCGCAATGCTTATCACGCCATTTGAATTTTTGAGGCGTTAGCAGGTCATAGTTTTGGCTGGTTTTATATGGATGTTTTTCATTGTTTCGGGAGTCGTCTTAGCATGATCCACAAGTGGTTATATGCGTTTTTATTGCTGTTTATCTTTAGTTTTTCGTCTGTGCAAGCGCAAGAGAAGCCTATTGCAGAGCTTTTTGGCTCGCCCATTTATGAGTCTGCATTGATGCCTGACAGCGAAACGTTAAGCCAGATCGCCAGAATGCAATCGGCCAGTAAGGAAATGGCGCTGGTGCAGTATCTTCACAGCCAGTTTGCTGAAACGATCATTGAAACGGTGCTTGATGATTTTGCTGCGCGTCAGCAAATTCGGATTAATAATGATCTGAAGAGCGCTTTTATTGAGCGGTTCGAAGAACAGATAATAAAAGAAATAGACGCTGCCAATGAAGATAGTAGCCGTGAAAAAATCGATGAGATAGCCTATAAGCAAGTTCGGCACTGGCAAATCAACAAAGCCCTGTATGAAAAATTTGGCGGAACCGTAATTTTTAAACAGAATAACCCGCAATTTCCGGTCGGAGCTTACGAAGCATTGCTCAAGGATCAGCAAAGGACGGGAAAGCTGAAAATTTTTGACGACCGTTACCGCGCTGTTTTTTGGGAAGCCCTGGAGCCTCCCTATTCATTTGAAATTGAACCAGCAAACGTAAACTTTGATTCGCCATGGTGGCTTGAGACTGAGATCGCGCCTTAACCTAATCAAACAAAGGCGTGGAAAAATAGCGCTCAGCGCCATCAGCCAGAATCACGACGATTGTTTTTGATTGGAACTCCTCAAGTTTTACAAGCTCGGAGGCTGCATGCAGTGTTGCTCCAGACGAAATTCCTACAGCGAGTCCTTCAAGACGGGCGATGTGTTTGGCTTTGCTGATGGCATCCTCATCGCTTACGGTAATGATTTTGTTGATCAGCCGGGTATCGAGGATGTCGGGAACATGGCCTGAACTAAGGCCCTGAATATTATGTACGCCACCTCTCCCCGCACTTAAGATAGGACAGCTGGCAGGCTCCACCGCAACCACTTTGATTGAGGGCTTGTACTCCTTGAGTTTTCGGGCGACCCCTGTGAGAGTACCACCGGTGCCCACACCGCACACCACCACGTCAACGCGCCCCGCGCTATCCTGCCAGATCTCTTCAGCGGTAGATTCACTGTGCGCTGCCGGGTTGGTGCTATTTCCAAACTGATCTAGACTGACCGCATGAGGATTGGCCGCGACTAACTCTTTGGCTTTATCAATAGCGCCTTTGGTTCCCTTCGCTTTAGCCGTAGTGAGCACGTTACCACCAAAGTGCTTGATGAGCTTTTGCCGTTCAATCGACATATGCTCAGGGATCACAATGGTGATGGGGATGTTAAACATGGCGCATAACCAGGCACACGCAACCCCATTATTACCAGACGAAGCCTCAATGATTTCAGTCTTTGAAGAAAAATGAGAAGACGCCATTAGCTTTTTAATCATGGCGAGAGCTGGACGATCTTTAATCGAACCTGCGGGGTTAAAAAACTCCACTTTGGCTAACAATTCGGCTTGGGTATCAAGTTGTTGCTGTAGTTTAGCAAGGCGTACCAGCGGGGTTTTGCCAATAGTCTCTGTGATATCGTTATAAATCTTTCCTGGATATTGGGTATTGCTTTTATCTGGTTGTGCGATATCAAACATTCTTTATCTCTGACATGTTAATTTAAAGAAATAGTGACATCAGCAGGTTAGCAATAATTGCTAAATACACGCAGATACATACAATGGAATAGAAGTATTATTTAATTTGTGTGGGTAAAATGAAAAATATTACTCTTGATAGAATTGATAAGGAAATATTGTCACTGATCCAAGAGGATGCAGAGCGTTCGCTGGCTGACATAGCAGAGACCGTTGGTTTGTCACAAACCCCTTGCTGGCGCCGTATTCAGCGCCTTCAGGAGACAGGTTATATCACCAAGCGAGTGGGTCTGCTAAATGCACAAAAACTCGGTTTATCAATGACGGTGTTTGTCCAAGTAAAAGCAGCGCGACACGACGGCAACTGGCTGGATAAATTCGCACACCACGCATCCGGTTTCGAGGAAGTGGTCGAGTTCTATCGGATGTCTGGTGAGTACGATTATTTGCTGAAAGTGTTAGTGGCGGACATGGCCAGCTTCGATCATTTCTATAAGCGATTAGTCAACGGGATTGACTTAAATGATGTCACCTCCAGCTTTGCCATGGAGCAGATTAAGTATGCAACAGCAATACCACTAAACCACCTTTAGGGACAGGGGGCGAGGAGGTTACGAAAGCGCCCCCGGACTGACTGTGTTACCGCGAGGCGTTAATCGAACGATGGGGGTGAATAATCCATGCTAATGCGCATGCGTTGTGACAGGGCCAATTACATCCGTGCGATTAAGGTGAACTTCCCGGGCCCGCTTTTTGATTGCTTACAGGATCAGGTTGAAAAGCGCATTATCCAGGCAGACACATAGGGTGTGCTCAGTTTATTAAGAGGATGTGGATAAATAAGGACGAAAAAAAGGAGCCTGACGGCTCCTTTTTTATTTACTGTTTATACGCGCTCAAATATTGTCGCGATCCCTTGACCTAAGCCAATACACATTGTCGCCAAGCCGACAGATTTGTCATTAGACTCCATCAGGTTTAACAGGGTGGTGCTGATACGCGCACCGGAACAACCCAGTGGGTGACCCAGCGCGATAGCGCCACCGTTAAGGTTGACATGGTCATCGTATTTTTCCAGCCAGCCCAGTTGTTTAATGCATGATAACGCCTGCGCCGCGAAGGCTTCGTTAAACTCCGCGATTTCGATATCGTCCATAGTCATGCCGGCACGTTTGAGGGCTTTTTGCGTGGCAGGAACCGGGCCGTAACCCATAATGGCAGCATCACAGCCAGCTACGCCCATCGCACGGATGCGAGCGCGCGGAGTTAACCCCAATGCTTTTGCTTTGTCTGCTGACATTAACAACATAGCTGACGCACCATCTGATATGGCAGATGACGTGCCTGCCGTCACTGTACCATTGACCGGATCAAAGACTGGACGCAAAGATGACATGGTTTCCACCGTGCTATCAGGACGAATTACCTCATCGTAGTCAATCATCTTTAACACGCCGTCAGCGTCGTGGCCTTCGGTGGCGACGATTTCGTTGCTCCAGCGACCTTCAAGATGGGCTTTGTGCGCTCGTTGGTGCGAACGGGCACCGAATTCATCCTGCATTTCACGGCTGATGCCGTTTTGACGGCCCAGCAATTCGGCAGTCATACCCATATTACCAGAGGCTTTGGCGGTATGTTTCGCCAGAGCTGGATGGAAATCAACGTTAAAGGTCATTGGCACATGACCCATATGCTCAACACCACCAATCATGAATACATCACCGTTGCCGGTCATGATTCCTTTCGTTGCATCATGCAGGGCTTGCATTGAAGAACCACACAAACGATTCACTGTTACTGCGCTGGTAGAGCGAGGTATGTCAGTAAGCAACTGGGCATTCCGCGCAATATTAAAGCCTTGCTCTTTGGTCTGCTGAACACAACCCCAGATGATGTCTTCGATATCAGCGGGGTCAACGCCTGGGTTTCTGGCCAGCAATTGAGTCATTAAGTGAGCAGATAAGGATTCTGCTCTTACATTACGAAATATACCGCCCTTGGAGCGACCCATAGGGGTACGTATACAATCGATCACTACTACGTCTTTCATTGTCATTCTCCTAGGCTTATGCGAAATAAGATTTGCCGTTGGCCGCCATTTCGCGGACACCGTCAGTTACTTGATAGATTGGCCCTAATTCAGCATATTTGTCTGCCATTTCGACGAACTTATCTAAACCGATGGTTTCTATCCAACGGAAAATGCCACCGCGGAAAGGAGGGAAACCCAATCCGTATAGCAATGCCATATCAGCTTCTGCTGCGCTACCGACAATGCCCTCTTCCAGACAACGAATAGCTTCGTTAGCCATAGGCACCATCAGACGTGCGATGATTTCTTCTTTATCAAAATCACGACGCTCACTGACATGATCCGCCATCAATGCATAAGCTTCGTCAGCGGCTGTTTTAGTGGGGCGACCACGCTTGTCAGTGCCAAAATTATAGAAGCCTTTTTGATTTTTCTGACCAAGTCGCTCAGCGCGATATTGTAAGGTAACCGGATCGTTATCGATTTTTTGCATACGCTCAGGGATCCCTTCAGCCATCACACCTGCAGCATGATCGGCAGTATCAATCCCGACCACATCAAGTAGATACGCCGGACCCATTGGCCAGCCAAAATCTTTTTCCATGACTTTATCGACAGCAACAAAGTCAGCGCCATCAAGCAGCAACTTGCTAAAACCGGCAAAGTAAGGGAACAGAACGCGGTTTACAAGGAACCCAGGGCAATCATTAACGACAATCGGAGTTTTACCCATTTTCATGGTCGTGGCCACGACCGCATTAATGGTATCTTCTGAGGTGTCTTTACCACGGATAATCTCAACCAGTGGCATTCTGTGCACTGGATTAAAGAAGTGCATACCGCAGAAACGCTCAGGTTTATCTAAGCTTTCTGCCAACTGGTTAATTGAGATGGTCGAGGTGTTGGAACAGATAATGGTGTCGTCGCGCACAGCCTGCTCGGTTTCTTTTAAGACGGCAGCTTTTATTTTTGCATTTTCAACCACCGCCTCGATGACCATATCAGCGTCTTTGATGGCGGAGTACTCCAGGGTGGGTGTAATTGCATTTAGGGTAGCTGCCATTTTCTTAGGCGTAACCTTTCCACGCTCCATGCCTTTACCCAGGATTTTAGCCGCTTCAGATAAGCCCAAATCCAGTGCACCCTGATTAATGTCTTTCATTACAACGGGAATGCCTTTGGCAGCACTTTGGTAGGCAATTCCGCCGCCCATAATGCCTGCACCCAGCACGGCATTCATTTTAACTTCTTGCTTGGCCGCTTTGGCGTGTTTCTTACCTTTGCTCTTAACGAGTTGGTCAGCTAAGAAAATGCCAATCTGTGCTTGGGCTGCATCGGTTTTGGCTAATTTTACGAAACCTTCGTTTTCCAGCTTGAGTGCACCAGCACGGTCTTTCGTGGCTGCATTCTTAACGGTTTCCACCATCATATGGGGAGCCGGGTAGTGTTTTCCTGCTTTCGCCGCAACCATTGCCTGTGCAGTAGAAAAGCTCATCATGGCTTCGTTTTGGTTAAGTTTAAGTGCCGAGGTTTTGGCTTTACGACGCGCCTGCCAGTCAATCTTGCCTTCGGCTGCATCTTTCAACATCGCCATCGCTGCATCACGAAGCTTTTCTGGTGCGACCACTGCATCGATTGCACCTTCATCTAATGCTTTTTGACCATCGCGATCTTTACCTGTGGTCATCCATTCTAACGCATTGTCAGAGCCAATGATGCGTGGCAGACGCACGGTTCCGCCGAAGCCAGGCATAAGACCAAGTTTGACCTCAGGCAACCCAATACGCGCAGTGGTATCCGCAACGCGTAAGTCGCAGGCCAGCGTCATTTCGCATCCGCCGCCTAACGCAAAGCCATTGATTGCCGCAATGGAGGGGAAAGGAAGATCTTCAAAGTGGTCGAAAACCTGCGAGGTTTTACCCACCCAGGCCAGAATTTCTTCATCAGACTTGCTGAATAGATCTGTAAATTCAGTAATATCGGCGCCGACGATAAATGCAGGTTTACCGCTGCGCACTAATACGCCTTTGATGTCGCCGTGTGAAACCATTTTGGCAGCTGCTTCATCCAGTTCTTGCACTGTTTGGCGATCAAATTTATTCACAGAGCCTTCAGCGTTGAAGACTAACTCTGCAAATCCATCGTCTGAAACTGAAACCGTCAGACTCTTGCCTTCATATATCATTATCATCTCCTTTGGCCTGGGCCAGGATGTAAACTCAATCTAATCATTCAGATTAAATTGCGGGTTAGGGTGGCTAGATTTTTGACAATGCCACGGAAAATTTCAATCAAAAATTCAAACAACTGTTTCAATTTGGTTGGTTATGGTGTTTGAATGCACAAAAATCAAGCTCGAAATCGAAAATCTTCTCAGTATAATGGATTACGTGCCGATAGATAATTAATCAATTATGTTCAGCGTAGCCTCGTAAACATTCGCATACAAATAAAAAGCATTCATAATCAAAAGTGCAGCGAGGCGATTACATGTTTTCATTAGTCAATGCTGAGATAATTGATTTTTCGGCTTTAATTATTTTTAGATACGTGCACTCACACGGATTTTGTCATCTAGAGTATAACGCCTCAACGACAGGCGCTTAGTCTCTATTTCTGCATGATTTATGCAGCGTATTCCTGGTTTCAACATAAGGATGGCTTAATGGTAGTGAAGTTTGTTTTACCCCGATTATTTAGCTGGCTCAACGTGTGTCTGTGCGTTCTCGCACCTGTTGCATTGGCGAATAATTTGTTACCAAAAGACGACGCGCTTAACCCGCAGCGAGAGCTGTTCCTTGAGACCGAAAGCGCCATTCAATCGCTGCCGGTCAGTCAGTTGCATCAGCTTGATGGTGCGATGCAGAAACTGGAGGCTTATCCCCTCTACCCCTATTTAGTAAGACAACGATTATTCCGAAACATTACGCTTGCCAATCGTAGTGCGATCGAATCATTTTTGATGACTTACGAGGGTCATCCGCTGGTATATTCTTTACGCGCAAAGTGGCTGCGTTACCTGGCGGAAAATAAGCAAAAGTCGGCATTTCTGGCGAGCTACCGGGACAATATGGGGGCGGAGATCACATGTCACTATTTGCAGTATCAACTCGCTGAAGCCACCAATCCTGATTACTGGTTAGAAAAAGTAGATAATATCTGGCTTAGCGGTCATTCCCAGCCTGATTCGTGTGATCCGGTATTTAAGCAGTGGGGTCAGCAAGGGCGCTTAACTGAAGACAAGCTGTTGGCCCGCATTGAGCGGGCGGCATTGTCGGGGAATTCGCGGCTGGTTTCATATTTGCAGCGTCGCTTACCAGCCAAGCACCAATATTTAAGTGATCTATGGCTAAAAGTACGTAGCGCGCCGTCAAACGTAATGAAACCTTCATACTTCCCGATGTCACAGCCCGATGTCGAATCGCAGATTTTAGCCTACGGACTGGAACGGCTGGCATGGCAGGATCCCGAAAAAGCAGTAAAAGGCTATTTTCTTTGGCAACCAAAACTTAAGCTTAACGAGGATGAATGGGCCAGTATCCATCGCGCCATTGCGTTGAGCCTGGCAATTGATGACAAACCGGATGCACTGGTCTGGCTAGAGCGAGCCGATGTAGCAGGAGCGGCACAAGACGTCAAAAGATGGCATCTGGCCTATTTGCTCAGAAAGCAGGACTGGCAAAAAGTATTGGAGCTGATAGAAGTCAGCCGTCCGCATATTCAACAGCAAGATGCATTTAAGTATTGGCGGGCAAGAAGTTATGCCCACTTAGGCGCGCCCCAAATGGCTAAGCCGGCTTTGGAAGAATTAGCGTCCGAACGTCATTACTATGGTTTTATGGCCAGCGCGCAACTGGCCCAGCCGCCCAGTTTAAAACACACCGAAGCCCCCACCGATTCTGCCACCATGAAGCGCATCGAATCACGCCCTGCGGCGCAGCGCGCATATGAATTCCTTAAGTTGGGCAGATTAATTGATGCCAGAAGAGAGTGGCGCTATCTGATTACTAACTTAGATAGCGCGCTGGTAAAAGATGCCGCCGTCCTGGCAAGTGAATGGGGTTGGTATGATCAGGCCATTATCAGTTTTACCCAAAGTGGTTTTATGGATGATGTAAAGCGCCGTTTCCCGCTTGCCTTTGCGCCCAAGTTTTCGAGTGTTGGTCAAACCTATGATATCCCTCCCGCATTTTCCATGGCGATTGCACGTCGCGAAAGTTCGTTTATGGTCGATGCCGTTTCACCGGCCGGGGCTACGGGTTTGATGCAATTGATGCCGGGCACAGCACAATATCTAGTGGATAAAAAAATTAACCGCGCCGCCTTAATTGAACCTGATCAGAACGTGCAGTTAGGCGTGCAGTATTTACGATACCTCATGGATAAACTAGATAATAATCCAGTTCTGGTTTCCGCATCGTATAACGCAGGATGGAAAAAAGTGTTGAACTGGCTGCCGCGCGAGCAGGCCTTACCAACCGATGTGTGGATCGAAAACATTCCTTACCGGGAAACGCGAGGTTATGTTAAAGCTGTACTGGCATATCGCTATATTTACGAGCAACAGCTCGGCACCCCGTCTGAACTGTTTTCACAGCTATCCACCACTTCGATCCCTGCTGCACCAACCAAGGCATCAGAGCAGATGGCAACCGGTTTACAGTTAGCCCCTGAATGACAATTTAGGGTGCCGCTGTAAGGTGGTGCGTGATAAGGTAGCCGATATAACGACAAAATTGAAAATTGAGGGTATATGACGCAGATAACGCCGCTATATCAGGAGCATATTGCAACGTTGCAAAGCCGCACTCGTGAAGCGCTCGAAAGGGAAGGACTGGAAGGTCTGATTATTCACTCTGGTCAGGGTAAGCGATTGTTTTTAGATGACAATCATTATCCATTTAAGGTGAACCCTCAGTTTAAAGCCTGGTTGCCGGTAACAGATAACCCAAACAGCTGGTTAGTAGTCAATGGTGTCGATAAACCTAAGCTTATATTTTATCGTCCGGAAGACTTTTGGCACAAGGTACCCCCTGAGCCCAATGATTTTTGGACTGAGTTTTTTGATATTACTCTGCTTAAGCATCCTGAAGAAGTTGAACAGTATCTGCCGTATGACAAGCGGCAGTTTGCCTACGTGGGTGAGTATCTGGAAGTCGCCAAAGCACTTGGTTTCGAACAGATAAATCCCGATCGGGTACTCAACTACCTGCATTATCACCGCGCCTATAAAACCGATTACGAATTAGAGTGCATGCGCCACGCCAATGATGCGGCTGTGGCCGGCCACAAAGCCGCTGCCCAGGCCTTTGCTGATAAAGGTAGCGAGTTCGATATTAACCTTGCCTACGCTAAGGCGAGCCGACAAGGTGATAATGATGTGCCTTATACGAGCATTATCGCGCTTAATGAACATGCATCGATCCTGCACTATATGCATTACGATGTGAATGCACCTGCCGAACACCGCTCCTTTTTAATCGATGCGGGGGCGACGTATGCCGGTTACGCGGCAGATATTACGCGTACCTATAGCAGCGAGCAAAACCACTTCGCAGAACTTATTCAGCAGGTTGATGCGCTTACCTTACAGTTATGCGATAAGTTGAAGCCGGGCGTGGTTTATACCGATGTTCACCTGGAGGCACATCAGGGGATTGGTGCCATATTAGCGGAAACCGGATTGGTTAACGGTTCTGCACAGGATATTGTAGCGCAAGGGATCACGCGTACGTTCTTTCCCCATGGAATTGGCCACTTTTTAGGTTTGCAGGTACATGATGTCGGGTCTCTAATCAATGACGATCGCGGTACGCCTCTGCCTCAGCCAGAAAATCATCCTTTCTTGCGTTGCACTCGTGTCATCGAACCCAGACAAGTGTTTACTATTGAACCGGGACTGTATTTTATTGAGAGCTTACTGGCCGATTTAAAAAACACACCGCAAGGTAGACAGGTCAACTGGGAGATGATTGAGAAATATAAGCCTTTTGGTGGGATCCGTATTGAAGATAACGTCATCGTTCACCGCGAGCGCAATGAAAATATGACAAGAGAGCGCGGACTGAAATAACCACATGGAATGGGCTCAATTAACCCAATTAATTGTTGTGACCTGGGCTGCTGGCCTGGCGATGCCTTTTGGCGCTTTGCTGGGCTTTATTCCACATATACAACCGCGCTGGCTGGAACGGGAGTTCAGACATGGCATCATCGCCCTGGGGGCCGGTGCGCTATTGTCTGCAGTTGCCCTGGTGCTGGTGCCAGAGGGGGTTGTTAATCACACTGTCCTTTCTGCCTGCATTTTCTTTGTTTTAGGCGCACTGGCATTTATGGCGCTGGATATCTTTCTGGCCAGACAAAAAACCAGGGCAAGTCAGCTGGCAGCGATGTTGGCAGATTTTATTCCTGAATCCATTGCCATTGGGGCCAGTGCCGCCTTAGGTAAAGGCACATTGTTGCTTGCGGCGCTTATATTTGTGCAGAACTTCCCGGAAGGGTTTAATGCGTTTAGAGAAATGCAGGCGAGCGAGCATAAGAATCCGAAACGAATTGTATGGCTGTTTGTCTTAATGGCGTGTTTAGGGCCGGTTTTTGCGCTGACAGGTTATTTTTGGCTGAGCCAGTTTTCCTGGCATCTAAGCGCCATTATGTTGTTTGCGGCAGGTGGCATCTTATACTCGGTGTTGCAGGACATCGCACCGCAAATCCGCATAGAAAATAACTGGCTGCCGCCATTAGGCGGAATCATTGGATTTTTAATTGGCATGTTGGGTTACATATTGGAAAAACAGTAACCTCAAACCGCCGTCTGATTATGACGAACGTTCGACAGACAATTTAGCTAATGCAATGAGCGCCTCTTTATAGTCAGAATCTTCAACGACGCTAAGGCTGGCAATCGCTAATTCCGCTTCTCTGTTAGCACAGCTTTTGGTGTAATCGAGCGCGCCGGTTTGCTGCATAATTGACTGGATCCGTGCTAAATGTGGGAGGCCGTTGGATTGCTCAATGGCTTCCTTGATAAGCTCTCTATCGCTTGGTTTATCGGCATGCCACATCGCGTATAACAATGGCAGGGTCGGCTTACCTTCCGCTAAATCATCGCCTGCGTTTTTGCCCATTTCTTCACTATCAGCCTGATAATCAAGAATGTCATCTACTAATTGAAACGCGGTGCCTAAGTGTTTGCCATAGGCTTGCATTGCGCGTTCAATTTCCGGTGTTCGATCTGTGATTACTGCTGCCAACTGGGTTGCAGCTTCAAATAAACGTGCCGTCTTACCATAAATCACATCGAAATAACGTTTTTCAGTGGTGTCCGGGTCGTTACAGTTCATTAACTGCAATACTTCACCTTCGGCAATTTGATTGGTGGCTTCCGACAGAATTTCCATTACCCGCATCCGTTTCAGGCTCACCATCATCTGAAATGAGCGGGTGTAAAGAAAATCACCAACCAGTACGCTGGCCTGATTGCCAAATATGGCATTGGCGGTTTCACGGCCGCGTCGTAACGTTGATTCGTCAACCACATCATCGTGTAACAATGTGGCTGTGTGAATAAATTCAATTATTGCCGCTAAGGTATGATGATCCGACGATTGGATCTGCATAGCACGTGCAGCGAGCACGCACAGTAACGGACGCAGGCGTTTACCACCGCTGTTGACGATGTAAAAGCCCAACTGATTGATTAGCGCAACATCTGAATCCACTTGTTGCTGAATGATCGCATTGACTGCATCCATGTCATCTGAAGCCAGGGATCGTATTTGATCTATATCCATGTGTCTTTTATTTGGCATATGGTTTAATTAGTTAGGGATTGTACCTGAATTGACCTGCGTATCCAGCGGATAAACGTAAAAAGTGAGCGGTTCAACCAGACATTTTATCCATTAGCAGTGTTTATACTATTATGTCTGGTAAATTGAACTAATTTGAACATAATGAGCAAGTTGTGAGGCGTTAACTTAAAAAATACCGGTTCGTATGCGGATAATTGGGGCAGGTTAATCGGCTGAAAGTGGTGTTTTTTAAGCGATTGACGTGATGTGCGAAAAATAATCTAATTTTCGCAAATGTGGGGTTGTGATCGGGGGAGGTTTCACGTACAATTCGCGCCCTGTTTTTTGAAT
The DNA here is from genome assembly GCA_964601635.1 of uncultured Alteromonas sp. Taxonomy (GTDB): domain Bacteria; phylum Pseudomonadota; class Gammaproteobacteria; order Enterobacterales; family Alteromonadaceae; genus Alteromonas. Next base: position 12,095 of record CAZROH010000031.1, read on the forward strand.
TGAAGCGTCAGAGACGCAGAGCGGAGTTAGATATGTACGCGGTTTTCCAAAGTGGCGGTAAACAGCACCGTGTGGCTGAAGGCCAGACCGTTCGTTTAGAGAAAATCGAAGTTGCACCAGGTGAAAGTGTTGATTTCGATAACGTATTAATGGTGAGCAACGGTGACGATGTTAAAATCGGCACTCCTTTCGTTGCTAATGGTAAAGTGACTGCTGAAGTGGTAACACACGGTCGTGGCGAGAAGATTAAGATTGTTAAATTCCGTCGCCGTAAGCACTCACGTAAGCAAATGGGTCATCGTCAGTGGTTCACTGAAGTGAAAATTACTGGCATTAGCGCATAATAGGAGCACGAACACATGGCACACAAAAAAGCTGGTGGTAGTACCAAAAACGGTCGTGATTCAGAAAGTAAACGCCTTGGTGTAAAACGCTTTGGCGGTGAGTCAGTACTGGCAGGTAACATCATTGTTAGACAACGTGGAACCCGTTTCCATGCTGGCGACAATGTAGGTATCGGTAAAGACCACACACTATTTGCACTTTCAGACGGTAAGGTTCAGTTTGACGTTAAAGGACCTAAAAACCGTAAGTTCGTGAGCATCGTTTCTGAGTAAGCGATTACCACGAAAACCTGAACAGGTTTCTAAAAAACCCCGCGTCAGCGGGGTTTTTTTATGACTCAATGCTAGTTGATATTATTACCTGCTGTACTGGGTGACTTGGTGTACACTTACACTTGACGGTGCTTAGTCCCCTATCGTTTTTACCGAGCCGCTTTGTTAGGCTGATCTGACAAATGTGGCTAGAGCAAGTGATAAGTAAAAGCAGGTTAAATAAATAAGTGATCCCTTCTGTAGATCATTTTAAGTGAGTTCCGATCCTAACTGATCGACGCTGGAGCAATAGATGAAATTTGTTGATGAAGCTGAAATTCGAGTTGAAGCTGGTGACGGCGGCAATGGCGTAATTGGCTTTCGACGTGAAAAGTACGTACCCAAGGGTGGCCCGGATGGTGGCGACGGGGGAGATGGCGGCAGTGTCTATCTGCAAGCTGACGAAAATTTAAATACCCTGATCGACTACCGTTTTGAGCGTTTTCATCGAGCAGAGCGCGGTCAGAACGGGCAGGGGGGCGATTGCACAGGGCGTAAAGGTAAGGATCTAACGGTTACCGTACCTGTTGGCACACGAGCGACTGATTGTGATACAGGTGAAGTGTTAGGCGATTTGACGCGTCATGGTCAACGTATGAAAGTCGCACAAGGTGGCTTTCACGGGTTGGGTAATGCACGGTTTAAAAGCAGTACCAATCGCGCCCCGCGGCAGAAGACCAATGGTACACCGGGCGAAATTCGCTCGCTGAAGCTTGAGCTAATGCTATTAGCCGATGTAGGTCTGCTGGGTATGCCCAATGCGGGTAAGTCCACATTTATTCGCTCGGTTTCGGCGGCGAAACCGAAAGTCGCTGATTATCCGTTTACGACATTAGTACCCAACCTGGGCGTGGTTCGACAGGATTCGCAACGCAGCTTCGTGATCGCAGATATTCCCGGCCTGATCGAAGGTGCAGCAGAGGGGGCGGGTCTGGGAATTCGCTTTCTTAAGCACCTGGAACGTTGCCGTATTTTGCTGCACATGGTTGATCTGCTGCCGGCTGATGAAAGCGATCCGGCGGAAAACGCGAAGGCTATTGTTAGCGAATTGGAAAAATACAGTCCGGCACTGGCGAGTAAACCCCGTTGGTTAGTCTTCAATAAAACCGATTTATTGCTGGAAGAAGAAGTCGAAGAAAGATGTCAGCAAGTCATTGACGCGCTCGGTTGGGAAGGCCCGGTCTATAAAATATCCGCTTTCCAAAAGCTTGACGTAGCGCCGCTTTGTAAAGATATTATGAATTATATTGATACGTTGCCATCGCAATTAGAGTCAGCTGAAGGCGCTGAGACTCCTGTAGAGTTTAACTGGGATAGTTATCATCGTAATCAGGTGGAGCAAACCGATTTTGATGACGGTGACGATGACGACGACGATGATTTTGATGATGACGACTATGATGTCGAAGTGATTTACCGTAAATAGGGAAGGGCATGTCAAACAAAGTAGCAATGATAGCCGCAATGGCCAACAACCGCATTATCGGCGCGGATAATGCGATGCCCTGGCACTTGCCGGCAGATTTACGCCACTTTAAACAAACCACTATGGGCAAGCCTGTAATCATGGGCCGGAAAACCTATCAATCGATAGGTAAGGCGCTGCCCGGCAGACCCAATATTGTGATTAGCCGTGATAGTAGCTTTAAGCCCACTGATGCGACTGTAGTACCGTGCCCTGAAGATGCACTGGATATGGCCGTTACATTACCAACCCGGGACGAAGAGATCATGGTTATTGGTGGCGGCACTATTTACCATCGCTTTTTACCGCTTGCTGAGCGGTTATACCTAACGTTTATTGATAAGGACGTCGCCGGCGACACCGCATTTCCCGATTACACGCAAGTCGGCAAATGGCGACAAATTGCTCACGAACAACACCGTGCGGATGAGAATAATCCTCATGATTATCAATTTATTACACTTGAACGAATGTAAGGTGTGAAAGAAATGCAAAAACCGCCTCAAGGCGGTTTTTTATTGTTTGTCGTTTAAACTTGCAATGCTACGCATTTATCTTGTCAAACAGGTTTTCCAGTGTGAGCCCCTGATGGCCGAGCATATCCTTTAACCTTCTTAATGCTTCAACCTGAATTTGACGAACCCGTTCGCGGGTTAAACCAATTTCTGTTCCTACATCTTCCAATGTTGATGGTTCATAACCCATCAACCCAAAGCGACGGGCAAGCACTTCCCGCTGTTTAGGATTAAGATCGGTCAACCATTTCACAATGTTGTCCTTAATGTCATCATCCTGCAGATTATCTTCCGGACCAAACTCTCTTTCGTCGGCCAGAATATCCAGTAGCGCTTTATCATTCTCGCCACCGATAGGCGTGTCGACCGAGGTGATACGTTCATTCAGGCGGAGCATTTTACTGACTTCGTCAACCGGCTTCTCAAGACAAAGTGCGATCTCTTCAGCTGAAGGTTCGTGGTCCAGTTTTTGTGAAAGTTCACGGGCTGCACGTAAGTAAACATTCAATTCTTTCACTACATGAATGGGCAAACGTATCGTGCGGGTTTGATTCATGATTGCACGTTCGATGGTTTGTCTGATCCACCAGGTAGCATAGGTCGAGAATCTAAATCCCCGTTCCGGATCAAACTTCTCCACCGCGCGGATCAAACCAAGGTTTCCTTCTTCAATCAGATCTAATAACGCTAAGCCGCGATTGTTATAACGGCGCGCTATTTTCACAACAAGTCGAAGGTTACTGACAATCATGCGTTTACGCGACGATTCACATCCTTTCAGGGCGCGACGTGCAAAATACACTTCTTCTTCAGCGGTTAATAAGGGGGAAAATCCAATCTCACCCAGGTAGAGCTGGGTTGCATCCAGGTTTTTGGGAAGTTCATCCTGGCTAAATACAACGTCGTCGTTGTTATCATCATCTGAATCATCAGCTTTCAAATCAGCTGGCATATCAATATCGTCGAGGTCATCCCGCGATTTACTTGCGACTACAGTGCTTTTATTATGGTCCACAACTGCATCTCCTGCTTTAAGGTTTATTTATGACATTTGCTCCTTGAATTTATTATTGTTGTTTATTGTTTTTATGGGCGTGACGTTGGCAGGTATCGCATCGGATCTAACGATTTTCCCCGATACCTCACTTCAAAATGAAGTCTGACCGAATTTGTACCGCTATTCCCCATGGTCGCAATTGATTGACCTGCATCAACCCATTGCTGTTCGCGCACCTTGATGGTGTCGTTATGAGCATAGGCACTTAAAAATGTATCCGTATGCTTTATTATGATTAGATTTCCATAGCCCCTTAGCGCGTTTCCGGCATAAACCACCTTTCCTGCGGCGGCAGCTCGGATGGGACTACCTTTTTCGGCACTAATATCAATTCCTTTGTTGCCGTTTTCTCCTGCTGAAAATGTTGCTACCAATTTGCCATAAGCCGGCCAGACCCACTTATCAACCGTGCTGGGAAAGCCATTTTTATTGGTTTTGCCCGATTTTGGTTGTGTACTTCCGACAGCCTTAACTGGCTGGTTGTTAACATTATTTTCACTTTCACCATACGCCTGCTGTTTTCTACGGTCAACTTTATTTGATGATTTATTTACTGAGGTCTGACCAGATTGGGATCGCGGTTTTGATCGGGTGGATCGTTTCGATCCCGTGGAGGCGTGAACGGGGTTGAGTTTTAGCTCCTGACCCGGGTAAATATTGTAGGGAGGACGCAAGTTATTGTATTTAGCTAAGTCGAGATAATCTTTACCTGTAAACCAGGCGATGGCGTAAAGCGTTTCACCGGATCTGACTGTATAGGTAGGTTCGTCGTAACCTTGTTCTTCGACGGGTTGGCTATCCAGCAGAACCAGCGGGGCAGGAGCGCGCCTGCCAGCGCAGCTTGTGAGCAACGTCAGCAGGCAGGTAATGAGTAGAAAGTATGTGGGGAAGTTGATTAATGCCTTCATCAATTCTGATTAACGCAAAATCAAATAGGCGCCAATTGCTAAGATAACCGTGGCCCAGCCAATGATTTCGACATACTGGCGCAACTTGGCTTCCATTGCTGAACCGCCCCACTTCATCAACCCCGCAACGAGGAAGAAACGCGCGCCACGACCCACTGCCGAGGCGAGCACAAACGGTATGAAGGCCATTTGCATGACACCCGCTCCTATCGTAAATACTTTATATGGAATGGGTGAAAAACCCGCCAGGAAAACTACCCAGACGCCGTAATGTTCAAACCACGAAAGCGCGAGTTCGAATTTCTGCTGGTAAGCGGAGGAGGCGATCCACGGCTCCAGCCAGGCGTCAAAGGCAAAATAACCAAGCAAATAACCGCCAATCCCGCCTACGACTGAAGCAAGCGTGGTTAATAAAGCAAAAAACCATGCCCTATCGGGGCGAGACAGTGACATTGGGGCCAGCATGACATCGGGGGGAATGGGAAAGAACATGGACTCAGAAAAACTCAGGCCCCCTAAATAAAAACTGGCGTGGCGGTGTTTCGCCCAGCGTAAAACAAGATCGTAAAGCGGTTGAAATACCTTCAAAGAATATCTCCGGCAACAAGAGGGACGAATCGAACAGATTCAATAGTTTCGGTGGTTAATTCACCTTCTTTGCGATCCACGCTCATTAGCGTCTGTTGCTCACTTCCAATAGGGATTATTAGTCTTCCACCCTCTTTAAGTTGTGAACACAAGTCATCGGGCAGCGAACTTGCCGCTGCGGTGACAATGATCGCATCGAATGGTCCTTTTGACGGCCATCCTTTCCAGCCATCGCCGTGCTTCATCGATATGTTATGAAGATCCAGCTGGTTCATTCGTCTTTTGGCTTGAAACTGGAGCGATTTGATACGCTCTACTGAAAACACTTTGCTAAACAGTTGACCAAGGATGGCGGTTTGGTAGCCCGACCCGGTGCCGATTTCAAGCACATTAACCGCAGCATTATCTGCAGCCAGCAACAACTCTGTCATTTTCGCAACAATATAAGGTTGAGAAATGGTCTGCCCCTGCCCAATGGGTAACGCGGTATTTTGATACGCCTTATGCTTAAGAGCATCTGGCAAAAAGAATTCCCTTGGCGTTGAAGCAATCGCATTGAGTACTTTTTGATTACGTATCCCTTCCTTGAACAATAGTTCGGCGAGGGCATCTCCTTTACGTGTCGATCTCATAATGATGTTTCTTGTACTTTTTGTCTTTTACTGATTGTTTGTTCTTAATTTTTAGTTCGTAAACGTACTGATAAATTGCTTGGTTAGCGCTACTCGCCAAGCCACGCCTTGATATCATCCAAACTTTGATAAGCAGTCATATCGACACTTAAAGGGGTGACCGAACAATAGTGATTGGCAATCGCATCAAAGTCGGTGCCCGGGCCCGCATCCTGTTCAGCGCCAGCCGGGCCATACCAATAAATGGTACGTCCGAACGGGTCAGTGTCGGCGACCATACCTTCCGCCCGGTGACGTCGTCCCTGGCGGGTAATTTTTAATCCCGCCAGTGCATCATAAGGGATATCAGGTACATTGACATTCAAAATTTGATTGGCAGCAAGTGGATGGGATTTTAATTTATTAACAATATCCAGAGCCACCCTGGCAGCCGTATCAAAATGTTTTCCTTCCTTGCCTACTAAGGAGACGGCAATGGCAGGTAAACCCATGTAACGACCTTCGGTAGCTGCCGCCACGGTGCCAGAATAAATCACATCGTCACCAAGGTTTGCACCATGATTGATGCCGGAGACCACTAATTGAGGGTCGTCATCTAAAAAACAATTAACGCCGAGGTGGACGCAGTCGGAAGGCGTGCCGTTTACAGAATAAAACCCGTTTTCCATCTTCTGGATACGTAATGGATTGTGTAACGATAATGCATTACTTGCACCACTGCAGTTGCGATCAGGTGCAATCACGGTAACTTCGTGTTCGGTGGCAATAGCAGCATGCAGTTCAGCCAACCCTTTGGCAAACACGCCGTCATCGTTACTTAATAGTATGTTCATATTCACTCCGTTAACTGGCGTATGCTAAATCCACACATTCGCGCAATACACTCGTGGCAAAACAGCCGCCAGGTAAAGCAAAAGAGACGGTTAATTTATCACCCTCAAGATGCCATTCAAGCTCGCGAGGCCATATTTTTATCGGCCGACGTTCCTGCTCCATTCCTACTGACGCTAAAAACTCTTTAATAGCAATATGTTCAGCACAGACTGTCAGTTCAAAATTTTTAGCCGCGGCGGTGGTGATACTGTCTCCTTTTCCCCAGAGCGGGGCTGTTGGAGAAAGATCACCTTGCTGATAACGTTGTAATTCTTCATCGGTCGGCTGCTCACAGATAAAAAAGCTGTTTGATCCGGTCAGCATTAACGCATCTCCGGGTAAAATGCGATGAAAAGAATCTGCTTCAATACGGGCAGAAACCACCTCGTTAAATAACCAGCTTCGTAATGCCGATAACACCATATTGCGTTTATTACGATTCCGGATAGGCTCACCGGCAAGCATACGTTCCGCTAACACTAAATTTCCGCCCTTGCTGAGCTGCCCTTCTGCGTTGGTGGAGACGCCAAATCGTTGTTCGCCAAAATAATTGGGTACGCCTGTCCGACATTGCTCAAGTGCATCAATTACTTCTGCAGGGTTAGTCACTTCACGTAAGCAAATAGTGAAATGGTTGGCTTTGGCTTGTCCGGTGCGCAGTTTTTTATTGTGGCGGGTTTGTTTAAGTATGCTAACACCAGCTAAATTCCAGTGACTAAAATCAATATCCGCTTTGCCGGGAGTATGAAGACCAAACCATTGGCGGGTCAGGGCATGTTTATCTTTGCGACCAGCGTAGGTTACTGCACGTAATGGCAATTGGCAGAATTTGGCCAGTTGTTCGGCAACGAATGCAGTGTTGGCGTTGGATTTCTCGACCCAGATAAATTGATGTTCGCCTTCGCCAGTAGGGGTAAAGCCTAACTGCTCCTCTACTATGAAATCATCTGGATGCTGTTTAAATACTGCGCGACAGGTTGGCCTGGCCGATGCGTAACGCCAGTGTTCGGTGTTCAGAGTCATCAGGCAACCTTTTTCAGTAACACAACAGCATGGGCGGCAATACCTTCTTTACGGCCGGTAAACCCAAGCTTTTCAGTGGTGGTGGCTTTGACGTTAATTTCATCAAGCGCACACTGGCAATCACTGACCAGGTTTTCGCGCATGGATTGAATATGCGGTGCCATTTTGGGCGCCTGGGCAATGATGGTCATGTCTGCATTACTCAGTGCATAACCCCTTTTAGCTAGCAATTCAATGACATGTCTCAACAAGTTGCGACTGTCTGCATTGGCATAGGCATCATCCGTATCGGGGAAGTGCTTACCGATATCGCCCAGTGCAGCCGCACCTAATAATGCATCGCATAACGCGTGAATTAATACATCGCCGTCAGAGTGTGCGAGCAAGCCCTGCTCATACTCAATACTCACTCCGCCAATGATAATTGGGCCTTCGCCGCCAAATTTGTGAACGTCATAACCATGGCCAATGCGCATGTACTATTCCTTATGCTTGTGAGCTTGCTGAGACAAATAAAATTCCGCCAGCGGCAAATCTTCAGGATGAGTGATTTTGATATTGGCTGGATTCGCGGCCACGAGCTTAACCTGGTGACCAACGGCTTCCATGGCAGAAGCCTCATCAGTAATCACGGTTCCGCTCGCTAACCCTACCTGAATGGCATGCGTTAATTCGCCCGCTTTAAATAACTGAGGTGTAAGGGCATGCCATAACGACTGCCGACTTTCGGTGTGTGAAATAATTTGAGACTTTGTTGGGTGTGCCCGCTTCATCGTATCGCGCACGGGCGTGGCCAAAATACCACCGGCGACCGATTCGTCATTTATTAGTGCAAGTAACCGCCCTATATCTTCCTGGCTCAAGCAGGGACGGGCGGCATCATGCACGAGCGCCCAGGCTGTCTGAGGTAATGTTTTAACCGCATTGAGTACTGATTGCGCCCGTTCTTCCCCTCCTTCGATCACGGTCAGCCAGCTTTTTTTATAAAAAGGTAAGGTGGGCAGGATGTCATCGTTTGGATGGGCGGCAATAATGATATGGTTAATTAGCGGATGAACCATCAATGCATTCAATGTATGCTCTAAAATCGTTTTGCCAGCGATTTCAAGATATTGTTTTGGCTTGCCGGCTTGCATGCGGGCACCCACACCAGCTGCTGGTACCACGGCGGTGACAGATAAGTTAAGACTCATTAATTAATTCGCTTCTGCAGGTAGGATACGATAAAACGTTTCACCTTCTTTAATTAGTCCCAGTTCATTACGGGCGCGCTCTTCAATCGCTTCCAGACCAATCTTGAGATCGTTTATGTCGGCTTCTAATAATGCATTGCGTTGCGCAAGGTTAGCGTTTTGTTGCGATTGTTCTTCTACCTGTTTGGTAAGGGCGTAGTAATCGGGGATGCTATGTTTACCCAGCCACAAGCGGTACTGGAGCATCCCCAGCAACACCACTAACACAACTGTTAACCATTTATCCCGCCACACGGCCACGACCTGAATTTTTGACATAAAGGTTATTATGCCCACTCAACTCTGGCGCGTCTATGCTGGTTTTGTTGATTCGTCAGCATGTCATCCATTCTGTCCCAGTTTATCTTTTAGCTTGTCTAATAACTTATTTTTCTGTTTATCAACCACATCCGAAAGCTGTGCCTGCATCAGCTGTTGCAGATCCTCTTTATCACCTTGCGCGGCAGTTAACATTTTATTGATATCTTTCAATGCATTACTTGCTTGCTGCTGGCTGTCTGACACGTTGGCGGCCAGTTTTTGTTTCAATTCCTCAAGTTTATCTTTTTGCGAATCAGATAATTCTGACCAGGCCAGCTCTGCGAATTGATTGTCCAGATCCGAACTGATACTAAAGTCCGGATTATTCACTTGCCCTGAAAAACTGAGGTCAAGGTTGAGCTGCTCCAATTGTTGTAAAACCTTGGCAATGGAAGTGGTGAATTGATTCTGTCCTTTGGCTTGCAAGGCTAAATCGGACAAGGTAACAGAGCTATTCCCACTGACCGCATTGTTATCTACTTTAAAGCGCCCGGTGCTGGCAAGGATGGCGGATTCAAGCAGCGCCGATAACTTGTCTGACTGAAGAAACCGGATGTCTGCTAAATTAATGCCCTCTAACGTCCATTGTTGCTCTGCATCAACACCATCCTCATCCAGCCAGAATTGCCCGGTGGACTCGAACTGCTTAACGCTGTTGCCGTCGGCGAATATGCTATAGCGGGTGGGCTCGCCGATAAGTGGATGGGTGTTGGTGATATTTTGCCATTCTGACATCAATTTTTGTTGCAAAAATTCAACCGATATATACGCCTCTTTGACCAACACCGAGGAGATGGCTGGTTGCGTCTGCTGATCTTCCTGTTGGCCCTGGAGCAGCGGTAAAATTAATTGTGTTGCCGACGTTAAATACGCCGTCATTTGCTCTGCCTTTTCACCAAATACCATCTTAGTGACCCGCTCCATCGCGGCTTGATCGCCACTGATGGCACTTTTGAGTAAGTCAAAGTCTTGCGCAGGGGCTTTTTTCAATTCACTGACGGAGGCTTTTAGCGCCTTTTGCGCGTTTTGAGCCTGTTTGGTAAACACCGCTATCCGTTGTTGGTCCTGTTTGATTTGCTGCTTTAGTTTGTCCAGTTCCTGCCGGGCTTTAGCCAGCGCTTGCGGTGATGCGTAATCTGCCTTTTTCAGCTTTTCAATTTCTTTTTTATAGTAGGTGACCCGGTCTTTATCCGGCAATGATTGATAGGTTTGGGTTAGTGAGTCACTGTATTGCTGATACGCCTGTTCGGCTTGTTGGGCTGCGAGTGTTGATTTCAACTCAGAACGGGCCAGCAGCTCATCTACGGTCGGTACGGCTTCTTTCGCCTTGGTCTTGATTTGAGTTAAATCTATGGACTTGTCTGGTTGACGAAATACCTGTCCCGGCGACTGGCGTGGCTGAGCAAATTTCACCTCCAACACATTCAGTTTTTGCACCACGAGCTGGTCAGATAATAGCGGTAAGACCTCTACATCTGCGCTGGCCTGCCCGATCTGGATCTTGTTTTGTGCTGGTGTGGCCGGGTCGGTTAACTGGATATCGTAAAGGCTGGCAGTGACGGGAATAAGCGTATGGCTGACTTTGCCAATGTTGACCTCTGCCCCGTAGGCTTGGGACATTTTCTCTTCCAACACCGATTTGATGAAGCTATTAGCGAAAAGCCAGTAGCCGATCACAATAACAACCAAAATACCTAACAAAATATACCAAAAGCTTACGCCGCGTTGAGATTTCATATCTGCCTACTTAAGTGTATTAATCAGTGTGTTAACTGCTGTCCGCGTGAGACCATTGCTTACGGTTTATACCACTATAGTTCAGTTACTTAAGCAAAAAAACCGTTGCGGTAAACTGGCCGTCAAATTGTTTTGCGACGAATGACATGAAAGGTCTCACTGGTATGCTTGGCGAACCCGAAAAATGTGCTAGTATCCGCGCAAATTGTGCCGCATCTTGATCTTTGTCGCAGCACACGAGTTTAAAGACAATAATCGCCTTATTTAATAGGTGTAAAAAATGATTGAGTTTCTGTGGTATCCAGCCCTGTTATTGCTGTCCTGCAAGTGGATACACAGTTGTATATTTAACGCATAGTCAATTTTGAAGGGTAGCAATGCTCATTAACGACGACCTCTATACTACTACACCTCTGCGTCAGCGCATCCGTGATTATTACCGTATTGGTGAATCAACCGCCATTGACCAGATTTTACCCATGGCTGAAGTGAACCCACGCGCGCGAAGTCGTGCCTGGGAGCGCGCCAGAAAGATGGTACTGAAGATCCGTAAGGATCAGGAAGGGCACGGCGGCATCGACGCGCTGTTAAATGAATTTTCATTATCAACAGCCGAAGGTGTGGTGTTAATGTGTTTGGCCGAGGCGCTGTTAAGGGTGCCGGATGAAGACACTCAAAATGAGTTGATCCGCGACAAACTGTCAAAGGGCCAATGGACTCCCCATTTAGGTAATTCTGACTCACTGTTTGTTAACGCCTCTGCCTGGGGGCTGTTAATGACCGGAAATATGGTCAACTACGCCGACCGTCGTAAAAGCGAAAACCTCGGCATTCTTAAACGCACGCTGGGCCGTTTAGGTGAACCGGTTATTCGCCGCGCCATGAATATTGCTATGCGTGTTATGGGACGCCAGTTCGTTATGGGTGAAACCATTGAAACGGCCGTAGAGCGTGCGAAAGATAAAGAAAAGAAAGGCTATGTGTACTCGTACGATATGCTGGGTGAAGGTGCCCGCACCATGGCCGATGCCGACCGCTACTTCAAGGCTTATGAAGATGCAATCAAGGTTATTGGCAAAAACGCGCATGGCCGGGGACCGATTAAATCACCAGGTATTTCGGTTAAACTTTCAGCGATCCATCCTCGCTACGAGTTTGTGAAGTATGAGCGTGTAATGGAGGAAATTCCACCGCGCCTGAAATCCCTTTGTATGATGGCCAAAGAGTACGATATTGGTCTCACCGTGGACGCCGAAGAGGCAGATCGGCTGGATGTATCGTTAGACATTATTGATAAAGTGTTCAGCGATCCTGATTTGGATGGCTGGAACGGTTTTGGTCTGGCGGTTCAGGCATATCAAAAACGGGCTTTATATGTCATTGAGTGGTTACGTGCGTTGACCCTGAGAGTCGGACGGCCAATGATGGTGCGTCTGGTTAAAGGCGCCTACTGGGATACCGAAATTAAGCTGACGCAACAGGCCGGTCTTGATGAGTTTCCTGTCTTTACCCGTAAATCGTCAACAGACGTTTCATATCATGCCTGTGCTAACCGCCTGCTGGATTATCGCGACACCATTTATCCACAGTTTGCCACCCACAATGCCTACACCGCGTCGGTGATCATTGAGCTGGCCGGCGATGATAAAGAAAACTTTGAGTTTCAATGTCTGCATGGCATGGGCGATACCCTTTATGATCAAATCGTCACCGAAGAAAAAATTCAGTGCCGCGTATATGCGCCGGTTGGTGAACACGAAGATTTGCTCGCCTATCTGGTCAGACGGTTACTGGAAAATGGCGCCAACTCATCATTTGTGAATGCGATTGTGGATGATACCAAGCCGGTCGAATCCTTGCTGGAAGATCCGGTAGAGAAAACTCAGCGCCTGAGAGTGCGTTACAACAAACTGATTAAGAAGCCGCGTGATTTATATGAACCGGAGCGCGATAACTCCCGGGGGCTGGATTTATCTGATCACAATGCGGTGCATGCCTTAAGCCACGAGATTGAACGTTGGCAGGGTGTTTACAGCGTCAAGGAAAGTGACCTGCCAGAAGGTGCAACGCCGGTGAAAAGTCCGACTAATCATGATGATTTGGTTGGCTATCATGTGTATGCAACCCAAGAGCAGATGTCAGAAGCGCTGACGAAAGCGCACGATGGTTTTCAGGCATGGTCGAAAAGACCTGTCTCTGAGCGTGCTGAAATTTTACATCGCACAGCCGATGCATTAGAGCGCCACATGGCTGAGCTCATTGCCATTTGTATCCGAGAAGCCGGTAAGGTGACGCAAGACAGCATTGATGAAGTCAGAGAAGCGGTGGATTTTTGTCGCTATTATGCTGTCAGGGCTAGAGAGCTGGATGAAGATCAACGTTTGCTTCCCCGTGGCGTGGTCTTGTGTATCAGCCCCTGGAACTTCCCGCTGGCGATCTTCTTAGGACAGGTTGCTGCGGCGTTGGCTACGGGTAATACCGTAGTGGCGAAACCCGCAGAGCAAACCAGCATCATTGCCAAGCGTGCGATTGATATTATGCGCAATGTGGGCTTACCGGACGACGCGGTACAGTTAATTATTGCACCCGGCCGTGAAGTTGGGGAGTTACTGTTACCTGATGAGCGCATCAAAGCAGTCATGTTCACCGGTTCCACCCAGACGGGCACCTTGATCTCCCAAACACTGGCGAATCGAGGGGGCGAGCAAGTGCCACTGATTGCCGAAACGGGCGGTCAGAACTGTATGATCGTAGATTCAACGGCCTTACCCGAACAGGTAGTCGATGATGTGATTCATTCTGGTTTCCAAAGTGCAGGGCAACGTTGTTCTGCGCTGCGGGTGCTGTATGTACAGGAAGACATAGCCGATAAGCTTATCACCATGTTAACGGGGGCAATGAAAGAGCTGAAAATTGGCGATCCAGCCCTGTTACGCACCGATATTGGTCCAGTGATCGACGAAAAAGCGTTAAAAAGCCTGCATGATCACGAAAACTACATGGAAGAAAACGGCAAACTGCTGTATCGCGTCGAGCTACCCAGTGACGCGCAAAACGGCACCTTCTTCCCGCCGACGTTATACGAAATTGATAACATTGATGTGCTTAAACGGGAAGTTTTTGGGCCGGTAATCCATGTGGTCCGGTTTAAATCCAAGCATCTGGAAGACGTTATCAATGCAATTAATGGCACAGGTTTTGGTTTGACCATGGGGGTGCATTCACGTTTGGAAGAGCGCGCTAACGAATTGGCAGCGAAAAGCCGGGCGGGTAACGTATATGTTAATCGCAACATGATTGGTGCTATCGTGGGAGTACAACCCTTCGGTGGACGCGGCTTATCCGGTACCGGGCCGAAAGCGGGCGGGCCAAACTACCTTCCTCGCCTTATGATGGAGCGGGCAACACCTAAACCATCGACGGTTGACGATGTTGAGCAGATTGATGCGGCGTTATCCGGCCAGCAGGCAGAGAAAGAAGCTGCCACCCGGCTAATGGCGCAGGCGACCAGTGTGGAAGCAAAATGGCGTCATACACCCTTAAATGACCGCATCTCGATGGTGCGCCAACTGCTGGCCAAAATTGCCAATGTGGATATTCTGGAAGAGTACGCTGACGATTTGAACCGTACACTTGCCACGTCCCGACAGCAGATCACCAACGTAGAACGCAAATTAGCCAAAGCCACAGTGCTACCCGGTCCCACTGGAGAATCAAACAAACTGTACCTGGAGCCGCGAGGCGTATTGGTTTGTTTTGCCGATAAAGGGGTAACGTTTGAGTACTGGACGTTGTCAGTGGTAACCGCATTAGCGACGGGTAACGTGGTGGTGTCAGTGGTGTCGGAAAGCTTCTACGAAGAAGCGCTGGAATTCCAGAAAAAGTTTGAAGCAACAGGGGCGGACAACGGCATATTCCAAGTCGCACGTTTGCACCATTTGCATGATCTTATTATGGATCCAAACCTGGCTGGTGTGGTTGTTGATTCGAATACCGAACGAACTGCACAAATCTCGGCGATGCTGGCATCCCGTGAGGGCGGCCCTATACTGCCGGTAATCAGTGCCGAGTATAACGACAACCTTATCCAACGTTTGATGACCGAAAAAACTATCAGTATCGATACCACCGCCTCGGGTGGCAATACGTCACTGATGACCCTGGTTGAAGACGACGAGTAAACAAAAAAAGGCGCGTTGCTAACACAACGCGCCTTTTTTGTTTTTCTAACCCGTTTGCTTACTGTTCTTTTTGTTTCTTTAATACCATTCCCATCGGCCCGGTCAAGTCGCCATTCTCGTCAATTTTATAAACCAGATTGGAGTGCTCAGATACCGCTACCACGATTTTGTCATCTTCAACTTGGTAATCGAAGGTGGTTTCTATGCCCATGGTGCTCTGAATAAACTTACCCTCTTTAAGCGTCACAGAGCCAAGTTTACCGCTGTAGGTGCCTTCCACTCCCGGCGTGCACGCGGTAACGGTAGTCATAATGATCGCCGCAAGCGCAGCCTTCGA
Organism: uncultured Alteromonas sp.; assembly: GCA_964601635.1. Classification (GTDB taxonomy): domain Bacteria; phylum Pseudomonadota; class Gammaproteobacteria; order Enterobacterales; family Alteromonadaceae; genus Alteromonas. The sequence goes on from CAZROH010000031.1 coordinate 27,620, forward strand.
TTTAAAAAAATTAAACATGTGCTGTCTCGTTGTTATATAAATCGGTTTTGAGCAGTGGATGCTAGTTACATCCACTGGTCCTCACGACGTTTCTTTTTAGGTAAATAGGTCAATATAACGCCCAGCAGTATACCGGCACCGGCCACCATACCACCGCGGGTAAACCAGCGAACTAATTCTTTTTGTTCGCTGTCATCCACTTGCTGGCTGAGTTGTTTGATTTCACGCTCCTGAGTGCTGACCTGAGAAGAGAGCTTGGAAACTTGTTGACGCGCTTCGGTCAACTGTTGGTTCAAACGCTGATTCTCCGACTGGAGCCCTTGCGTACCAGATTGTGCTTGCGCTAAGCGCTCTGTCAGCACCGGCACCAACTCGGCACGGGAAATCTGATCACTGACAAATTTGGTTTCTACCCAACCGCGACGACCTTCATTGTCACGAATTTCGGTAAATTCCTGCTCACGGTTATGTTGTAGCACAGTGATAGGGGTTCCGGCTTCAACAGAGCCAAGAATACGATAATTTCTGCCCGCACCCGAATGTAAAAAGACAAACAAATCATCTCTGATGTAATGATTCGATGATTGCTCGATATCCAGGGTGTTTTCTTGTGCTAACACAGGAGCAGATAATGAAATGACAGCAATTAGCAGCCAGCTTCGAAACATAGAAAATCCGTAGTCCAATTTAAATCAACTCCCGATGGTAGGGCGAAGCTGGTATAAAGGCAAGCCCGAAGTGATTTCACTTTGATGCGCACACCACATTTTTAGCGACTACTGATTGCCAATTTTTGATGACAAAGGTAAGGTGTCGCATCATCTTTAGTTAGTTAACCTACCTTTTATATGGCCGAAATTGAAATTAAGTTTGCTACCCGTCAATCGAGCCATCAGCTGCTTGAAGAGCGCGTTGTTCCCTTCGTAGAAAAAACGCAGGCGCGGTTAGAAAAGTTGCCACCGCAGTCGCTGAAAAACGATTATTATGACACCGAAGACCAACTTTTCCACCAACACAAAATTGGTTTTCGTATCCGGCAGAGTGATAACTTTATTGAACAAACGGTAAAAACCCAGGGTAAGGTGGATGCTGGCCTGCATGCTCGCGGCGAATACAATGTTGAACTGTCGAAACCTGAGCCCGATTTAACGCTGTTCCCACGCGATATCTGGCCACAGGACTGGGACATTGTAGATATTAATACGCGTTTAACCCGACAGTTTACTACCCACTTTGAGCGGCAAGGCTATTTGGTTCACTGGCAGTCCAGCCAGATAGAAATGGTCGTGGATAACGGTGAAGCCAGCACCGATAAAATCAGCGCAGCAATAAACGAAATAGAATTAGAGTTAAAATCCGGCAAAGTAGAAGATTTGTTTGCGTTGGCGGCGCTGGTAAATCAGCATGCAGAAGTCCGTTTGAGCGATGTCTCAAAAGCGGCGTTAGGCTATCAGTTGCAACACGGCTGGCAGTTGCAGATCCAGCCGTTACCCGCCGTATTGCCGTTAAAAGACAATGTGACAACCGAAGAAGCCTTTGCTGTTGCAGTTAAGTGTGCACTTACTCACTGGCAGCGGCACGAGCACCTTTTTCTTGAAACGGGCTCGGTGAAGATGTTGCAGGAAGTGGGGACCAGCATTCGTTTACTGTTGCAGAGCGTGTCATTGTATCTGCCCGTTTTACAGTGCCCGGAGATGCTGGCGCTGCACAAACAATTAATGGATTACGCTCAGCAATGGAGCTGGGTGGAAGATTTGCAAAGTTTACGTTACCTGTTATCCAAAAAGAGTTTATTCACCCGCTTTCTGGCTAAACATCCCGCTTTGGTAAGCTACCTGCAAGGGCGAAAGGCAGGCTTGCTTCATGCCCATGAGCCCACACATGCTTTTTTTGCCACCGAATCCACCGCCATTAAGTTAGGCGCGGCACAATTGCTAAAACTGAAGCCGTGGCAAGCACATGCTCAGGGGTATGATGTGCCGGTAATGGAGCACGCCAAAGGATGGTTGTCGCAAGGCTGGCAGACGGTGCAACAAAGTATGCCCAAAAACCGCAATATGCGCGAAGCCAATTATGCTGCTATTGAGATGTTGTTGCGGCAAACGCTGTGGAATGGCTTTTTACTCGCCGATTTATTCCCGGCCGAACACGGACAATTCCGCGCCCCCTGGCTTGATATTGTGATGGGAATTGATGAGCTCAAAGCGTTAATGATGTTACAGCACGCGCTCAAAGATGCGGAGATCGATGCCTCGGATGAAGCGAAACATTGGGTCAGCAGTAAAATAGCCAGTTTGGTGCAGGTGATGGAACGTACCCGACAAATCGCGGTGCAGGGAGATTTGTACTGGCAGAACCTTAATGCAGGTGCCGTGTAGACAGCGCCATGACTATTGTCATGTTGTGGTTGGCTGCAATGTATCTTTTCGCCGTTACATTATATTCGCGCCGCTAAACGACATCAGCAAAGCCAAACTACGTCATTGCTGCATTAACGGCCTGGCCAGGGTTAATCCTACCTTACTGGCCAAAGTTACACGGGAACTAATACATCAGTCGTTTCGACGTTATGTGTATGAATTTCGGTTGGATTATGCAAAAAAAGTGCTACTGCGCAGTGACACCCACATCGGGAGTGTGGCAAAACGATTTGGCTTAAACTCCAGCATGATCACCTCAGAAATTTCAAGTAACGGTTAGTCATGATTAAGGGGGCTGATAACCCCGCCTGCACCCTGCTGTAAAATGTGGGTATAAATTTGTGTAGTACGCACATCTGAATGACCCAGTTGTTCCTGCACAGTGCGAATATCAGCACCCGACTGCAGCAAGTGGGTAGCAAAAGAATGACGTAACGTATGCGGCGATACGCTTTTATCAATGTTCGCAGCTAGTGAGGCAGCCTTTATGGCGCGCTGAAGCTGCTTTTCATTAATATGATGACGACGTAATTTGTTACTTTCCGGATCGATACTGAGTGATTGGGAAGGAAACAGGTACTGCCACTCGTATTTAAATGGATGCTGCGGGTATTTACGCCTTAATGCGGGAGGCAGCCATACACCCGCGAACTCGCTCAGTTTGTTGTCCCGGGCATGTAAATCGGCGACCTTTTTAAGTTGGATGCGTAATGACGGAATGAGTTTTTCCGATAATGTGACAATGCGATGCTTCCCGCCTTTACCAAACCATACGCGCACACATTTGTAATCCAGATCGATATCACCTGCCCGTAAACGCACACATTCCATCAATCTCAGACCACTACCGTATAACATTGCGACCGCCAGATAATGTTTTTCTGGTACAAGGCAAAGTAGCTTTCGTAATTCCTCACGTGTGAGCACCACTGGTAATTTTGTTGCTTTGGTGCTGCTCACAAACGCCATGTCTTTAGGTAATGCCTGCCTGATCACATTGGCATACAAAAAGACTAACGCATTTAGCGCAATGGCTTGTGTTGAGGTCGAGGCGTTTCGTTTTGTCGCCAGGTATGTCAGATAGGCTTCCACCGCTTCTACGTGCATCTGGGAAGGGTGTTTATATTTATGGAACCGAATGTAGTCAGCAATCCAGGTGAGGTAGGTATTGATTGTGCGTTTGGCATATCGCTTCATGCGCATAAAATCCGCAATTTGCGTTAAAAAGGGGCTTTGCATATTCATCAAAAATAAAAATATGCTAATTCCAAAAATGAGTAACGAAAACTGACTGTTAGCCCAGTTTATCAATCGAATATAAGTTCAATCTTAAAGTGGAGTGTTTAAACACGACATTGTAAACAGCCTCCTTTTTTTGCTTTGTAAATCTGTCAGCTATGGCATACTGAGAAAAATAATGATTAGAAATTACCCCACTATGTCCATTTTTAGGCCATAAAAATGGGGTCTAATAATATGTTA
>CAZROH010000032.1:0-30269 GCA_964601635.1 uncultured Alteromonas sp.
TTAGATTTTAACGTTCTAACAATGGATACAATAGCCCATGAAATGATGGCAACAATGGCAATAGCTGTCATAACCCTTTCCGTCCTTTCCAGTCAGATATAAAATGAGTGTAATGGGAATTGATTAAAAATTCTTCTATTTCTTTCAATTCGCTGTATCTTGAAAGAGCAATATGTTGGCCAAAGTAAAAAAATCAATTTGAATCAATAATGTAGGACATAACCCCCTTTATTTGAATTAATTAAAGTTGTTTATTTCACTAACAGAGTGGTTAATATCGCCAATGCGTAACGAAATTAATGAACAAGATAGACAGTGGATGCAGTATGCACTGCAGCTCGCAGACAATGCCGAACAGATGGGAGAAATACCGGTGGGGGCAGTGGTGGTTGCAGACAACAAGATTATTGGCGAAGGATGGAACACACCAATTTCTTCTCACGATCCCTCTGCTCATGCTGAAATGAATGCTCTTCGCGCGGCTGCGAAGAAAGTGAGTAATTACCGCGTAATTAATTCTACCCTGTACGTCACCCTTGAGCCTTGCCCAATGTGCGCAGGAATGCTGGTGCATGCCAGAGTACGCCGGGTAGTCTTCGGTGCGTATGATCTTAAAACGGGAGCCGCCGGCTCCGTCATTCAATTGCTGCAGCACCCTCAGTTAAATCATAAGATTGACATATGTTCAGGAGTGTTAGCTGATGAATGTGGGAATAAACTATCAACCTTTTTTAAAAAGCGTCGCGCACAAATAAAGCAAGCAAGGCAAGCGCAAAAAGAGGCTATGAAACCTTAGCTACCTGTTCAAAAAGGTCACTGGCCATAAATACTCTGCGACGGTGCATAACTTTCTGATGTCCGCGCTTAAGCATTCTTTTTCGACGATTAGCATTTGATAGGGTTTTACGCATGGTACTTATTCATATCCTTTGTATGTTTTGATGCGGGTTGAGGTTGCTGTGGAAATTTGACCTTATCGAGGTTTGTCTGCGCAGGCCAAGGCCTGGCAGCAGGGCTCGAAAAGTACTTTGAATTGGAACAGACACGTTCAACGCGCTCAATCTTTTATTTTTTATTTTTTTATTAATCTACAGATTACACTTAAAAGATGAAGCCTTTATGACAAAATTCAAGGAGCAGTTTTCAATTTTGTGCGACTTATTGCTGTCTCGTTGACTTCCGCGGAATGACGCTGTTCCAACCAGACTAACGTGTCAAAGTAACGGCGAATATTTTCAACGTACTGTTTCGCTTCATCACCGCGCGCATACCCATATTTAGTTGTTCGATAATATTTTTTCTGTCTAAGCAACGGCAAACGTTGTTTTACTTCCACCCACAGATCGGGGTTGGCGCCCTGGCGTTCCGTTAACACTCTTGCGTCTTCCAGATGACCGAGCCCAACGTTGTAAGCCGCCAAAGCCATCCATAGCCGATCAGGGTAAGGAATTCGCGCGGGGATCCGACTCACCAGACTGGAAAAGTATTGCGCTCCGCCGCGTATGCTTTGTTCTGCATCAATCCGTGAAGTCACATTCATATCCTTCGCCGTATTACGGGTCAGCATCATTAACCCTTTTACTCCAGTAACTGACACTGCATCGGGTTGCCAATGGCTCTCCTGGTAACTCATTGCTGCTAACAGTCGCCAGTCAATATCGTCGGCGTATTGCCTAAACCAATCTTTGTAAAGTGGTAGTTCGGTCTTCGCAGCCTGAATGAACGAGTGAGTATCAACGTAGTTGAATTTTCTGACGTGACCAAAATATTTGTCTTCGAGGACTCTGAAGCGGCCATTTTGTTGAATGATCCCAAAATATTCAATAAGTGCTGCGCGAAGGGAGTCATCCTGCGAGGGGTTAAGCAGCCAGGCTACCGGCAACAACGGACGTACCGTAAACCCTATGCTTAGTTGCGGATAACGCCGCCTTTGGATTGCAAGGGCGTTGGAATCTGCTAGTGTGTACGGCAAGGCTCCTTCCGCAACCATTTGAAGCAACTCCTCTGCATCCTTATCAGGCGTGGACTGCCAGGTTAAATCTGGTTTTTCTGTTGCTTCATGAAGCAAGGTTTGCGCGTGACTACTACCTTCAACAACCAATAAGGTATCGGTGATATCGGCGAGTGTTCTGGGGCGCTCCTCGCCTTGTCGGAAAACCAGTTTATGGCTTACCTGTTGGTACGCTGGCCCTAGTTTAAATTGATTTGAAACGGCTGGCGTTATCGCATCTCCTGATGCGCCAATGTCCATATGCCCGCTGTTTATCTGAGCAAGTAATGCGGGATAGGAATAAAAGGGGTAAACCTGTAGTTCGATTCCTAAATAATCAGCAAACCCTTTAGCCAGCTCATATTCGAAACCCATTGGCCCATCCGGCCCTATGTAGTAAGTGGTGCGTCCATAAATAGTACCTAATTTCAGTACTTTTCCTTTTACCAGAGTATTGAGGGAATTGGGAAGATGGTGAGGCTGACAACTTGCTAATACCAAGCAGAAAAGCAAAATGATGAATGTTTTAATTTGGCAAAAAAGTGTTTTTGTCATTGCTACCTACAAGTCGAAATTTAATATCACACTAAAAAAACACCAAAGTGATGTTATTGTTGGTTAAAAATTCCGTCAAATTCCTCTATAATCCGCGCCGCAATCTTCTCAAACTTTTGAAATAGTTTTCACCAAGAAAACCGTTTCCATACAACTTTAGGTAAAGCGATATGTTGGTCCTAAGAGGCGCGCCTGCACTGTCTGTTTTCAGACAAACTAAACTGATTGAGTTGTTGGGTCAATCGGGTATTGCTGTTAAGAGTATTCACAGCGAGTTTGTTCATCTTGTCACTTCCACGTCACCATTATCCGAGCATCAAACCAGCATACTGGATAAATTGCTTACTTACGGTGCTTACGAAGTTAATCACGAAGGCGCCAAAGGCACACTATTTTTTGTCACACCTCGTCCGGGCACCATATCACCTTGGTCATCTAAAGCTACTGATATTGCACATAATTGTGGTCTCAAATCAATTGAAAGAATCGAAAGAGGGATCGCATTTTATCTGCAAACTGATTCATCTTTGACGCGGGAACAATATCAAACCGCTTCATCCTTACTGCATGACAGAATGGTGGAAGCGGTATTTCATAATCTTGAAGACGCCGAAATATTATTTTCTCATACAGATGCGAAAACTTTTTCAGTAGTGGATATTATCGGTAACGGAAAAGCGGCCTTAGAACAGGCAAATAGTAACCTTGGGCTAGCTTTGGCTGATGATGAAATTGACTATCTGTATGATAATTTTGTGCGTTTAAATCGCAATCCTAACGACGTAGAACTTTATATGTTCGCGCAGGCTAACTCAGAACATTGTCGCCACAAAATTTTTAACGCCAGTTGGACTATTGACGGTGAAGAGCAAGAGAAGTCTTTATTTAAAATGATTAAGAACACCTATGAACTGTGTTCTGATCACGTCTATTCGGCATACAAAGATAACGCCGCGGTGATGGAAGGCTGGCAGGCAGGCCGTTTTTTCCCAGATCCTCAAAGCCACCAATATGAATATCACCATGAAAACATTGATATTTTGATGAAGGTGGAAACCCACAACCACCCAACTGCTATTTCTCCTTTTCCCGGAGCAGCTACAGGTTCTGGCGGCGAAATTCGTGATGAAGGTGCCACGGGTCGAGGTTCGAAACCTAAAGCGGGCCTGGTAGGTTTCAGTGTATCTAATCTTAATTTGCCTGACGCTGTGCAGCCTTGGGAACAACCGTACGGGAAGCCACAGCGTATTGTCAGCGCTTTGGATATAATGATTGAAGGGCCCCTGGGGGGCGCTGCATTCAATAATGAGTTTGGGCGTCCTAACTTGCTGGGTTACTTCAGAACCTACGAACAACAAGTAAACAGTTTCAATGGCCTGGAAGTGCGCGGTTATCACAAACCAATTATGATTGCAGGCGGACTCGGTAATATACGTCGTGAACACGTAGAAAAAGGCGAAATTACCGTCGGTGCTAAGCTCATCGTGCTAGGTGGGCCGGCAATGAATATTGGCTTAGGTGGCGGCGCAGCGTCTTCTGTAACCTCTGGTCAATCAAGCGAAGATTTAGATTTTGCCTCGGTGCAACGTGATAACCCGGAAATGGAGCGCCGTTGCCAGGAAGTTATTGATGCCTGTTGGCAGTTAGGTGATCACAATCCAATTCAGTTTATCCATGATGTGGGAGCGGGTGGCCTGTCTAACGCATTACCGGAGCTCGTTAGTGATGGCGGCCGGGGTGGTAAATTCGAATTACGCAATGTCCTAAGTGACGAACAAGGCATGACTCCGCTTGAGTTATGGTGTAACGAATCCCAGGAACGTTATGTATTGTCTGTGGCTCCGGAAAACCTGGCTACTTTTACTGCGATTTGTGAGCGCGAACGTGCGCCATTCGCCGTGGTAGGTGAAGCGACTGAAGAGAACCACCTTTTATTGAATGATAGTCTATTCGATAATCAACCGATTGATATGCCTCTGGAAGTGCTGCTGGGTAAACCACCGAAGATGCACCGCGACGTGCAGTCAGCATCAGTGACAGGGCAAATCTTTGATCGCAGCGAAGTGACTGTTAAAGATGCGGTGGAAAGAATTTTACGTTTACCTACTGTCGCAGAGAAAACCTTCTTAATTACCATTGGTGATCGCTCAGTGACAGGGATGGTGTCGCGCGACCAGATGGTGGGTCCCTGGCAGATCCCTGTTGCCGACGTAGCGGTAACAACATCGGCGTTTGATACCTATCAGGGGGAAGCGATGGCGATGGGAGAGCGCACGCCTGTAGCACTGCTTTCCCATGCGGCATCTGCCCGCATGGCAGTAGGCGAAGCGTTAACCAATATTGCTGCGGCGGATATTCAGGATATCAAGCGTATCAAATTGTCCGCAAACTGGATGACAGCCGCTGGTCATCCTGGTGAAGATGCAGGCCTATATGAAGCAGTAAAAGCAGTTGGGGAAGAATTATGCCCGGCGCTAGGATTAACGATCCCTGTAGGCAAAGACTCCATGTCAATGAAAACCGCCTGGCAGGATGAAAAGGGTGAAGACAAAGCGGTAACTGCGCCTCTTTCATTAGTTATTTCTGCATTTGGTGCGGTCAGGGATGTGCGTAAAACACTGACGCCACAATTGAAAACGGATATCGGCGAAAGTCGCTTAGTGTTACTGGATTTAGGAGCTGGAAAAGATCGGATTGGGGCAAGTTGCTTGACGCAAGTCTATAACCAATTAGGCGATTTTCCTGCGGATGTCGATGATGCAGAGACACTGCTTAACTTCTTTAAAGCGACGCAGAAACTAATTAACCAAGGTTTATTACAGGCTTATCATGATCGCTCTGATGGTGGATTATTTGTTACTGTAGCTGAAATGGCGTTTGCCGGTAAAACGGGTGTGACTATTGAATTGGACAGCCTGAACTCAGATGATTTAGCAGTGCTGTTTAATGAAGAACTCGGAGCGGTGTGGCAAGTCAAAGAAACGGACTGGCCACAGGTAGAGGCAATTTTGACCGAATACCGCCTGCAACAATACAGTCATTCTATAGGTACCTTAAACCGCCAGGATACCATTGAAGTCAAACGTGATGGCGTTGCTATTTTTACTGATAGCAGGGTTAATTTGCGGACCATTTGGGCTGAAACAACCTACGCCATGCAACGTTTACGGGACAATCCCCAATGTGCAGACGAAGAGCATCAGGCGAAACAAGACGTTGCGGATCCTGGCTTACACGCAAAACTCAGTTTTGATGTAAATGAAGATGTTGCTGCACCCTATATTGTTAAAGGCGCTAAACCTACAGTGGCTATCCTGCGAGAGCAGGGCGTGAACTCTCATCTGGAAATGGCGGCAGCCTTCACCAGAGCTGGATTTAATGCTATTGACGTGCATATGAGTGATGTATTGAATGGCAACGTGTCACTGCGTAGCTTTAATGGCCTTGCTGCATGTGGCGGCTTTTCTTACGGTGATGTGTTAGGTGCAGGGGAAGGCTGGGCGAAATCAATTCTGTTCAATGACCGTGCCAGAGAAGAGTTCAGCGCCTTTTTTGCGCGTCAGGAAACATTCAGCCTGGGGGTTTGTAACGGCTGTCAGATGCTGTCGAACCTGAAGAGCTTGATCCCAGGGACAGAGCACTGGCCACACTTTGTGACTAACCGATCTGAGCGTTTTGAAGCACGCGTAGCGATGGTGGAAGTGCAGCGATCACCGTCGGTACTGTTCGCTGGTATGGAAGGCTCAAGAATGCCGATAGCCGTGTCGCATGGTGAAGGCCTGGCACAATTTAAAACCAATGATGCACTATCAGCAGTAACTACCAATAATCAGGTGAGCTTGCGCTATATTGATAACAATGGTCGCGTTACCAGCCAATACCCTGCTAACCCTAACGGTTCTCCAGAAGGCATTACCGGTCTTACATCACAAGATGGGCGTTGTACCATTATGATGCCGCATCCAGAACGAGTGTTCCGGACCGTTTCTAATTCGTGGCACCCGGACGACTGGCAAGAAGACAGTGCCTGGATGAGAATTTTCAGGAACGCGCGGGTATTTGTCGGGTAAATGCGGCTATCTCACTGGCAAGATATGCTAATTTGCTGCATATCTTGTCATTGGTGAACGTTTGCTTTAAAGTAGCTTTTGGCGAAGGATTGCTCAATTTAATAGGGAGAAAGTGCGCAAATCTGGGCAATTTGTTCAGGTTGTACAATTGCCTAATAAAAATAAAAAGAGATGGCTATGAATCGTTCATCAAAAGGCTTCGGGTTAACCGGTGTCGCTATTGCCGTTCTGGTAATGATAGTAACTGCTATTTATAGCACTTCAGCTAAGTCAGCTGAACTACCACAAATTGATCTATCGTCGACGATTGCGTTCCCGATTAATTAGTTTTTGATCCGGGTGCTTTTTTAATAAGACATAGGTTGCCCCTAAACCGCCATGCATAGGCTGTGCGGTATGGTAGGCTATTACTTGCTCTAATTCACACAACCATCGATTCAAATAGCTCTTTTTGAGCCCTGGGAAAGGCTTACTCTGCTCTCCCTTTCCATGCTGGATGAGAATTGCTCGCATCCCTTTTTCATGACATTTTAAAATAGTTTGATAAAGCGCATCGCGACTTTGCTCAAGTGTTAACCCTTTTAAAGACAGTCGATAATCGATTGCATATTTTCCCAGCCTTAAATTCTTAAATACTCCATCTTGTACGCCCGGTTGTTGATAGACAATAAAGTCATCGGGAGAAACGGGCTCTACCGCTGCTAAGCTTAATGGATTAACCTGATTAGACAGGCTGTCTTTATGGTGAGTTAATTTACCGGCCTTTTTGGCTAAGCTATTTTCGGGAGAGTGCAGGTTAATTTTATCATCACCGGATAAAGGCTTAACATCTGAAAACTCATTAAAAAATGATAAATCATCGTCATCTGATTTAGACATGCTACGCTCCTGAGAATGACGGCAAAATAATCTCAACTAGTTCTACGTTGAACATATGGGCAAGGCTCAAAAAGACAATGGATTTGAAAAGATTCAAGATGGCGTCCCCACCGCGACTTGAACGCAGATCTAAAGCTTAGGAGGCTCTTGTTTTATCCAGTTAAACTATAGGGACTGATACGTGAGGCATTGTAGACGGAATCTACTCAATTGTTAACAATACAATCGATTTTGCTGCCGACATACTATAATTTGATCTTTAATACAGGGGGATGCGATGAGAGTTGCCGTATTTAGTGCGAAATCGTATGAAGTGGAATTGCTTAACTTCGCAGCGAAGCCGTTTGATGTGCAGTTTGAGTATTTTCCCTCCCCGTTAAATAAACGAACAGTCACACTATGCGAAGGGGTCGACGCCGTATGTGTGTTCGTAAATGATGATGTGTGCGCTGAGGTCATCAAGCAGCTCAGCGAGCTAAAGATCAATCACGTTGCACTGCGATGTGCAGGATTTAATAACGTCGATGTAAAGGCAGCCAAAAAATATGGCATAGGTGTTTCCCGGGTACCCGCGTATTCCCCTGAAGCAGTCGCAGAGCATGCGGTAGCGCTGATGCTGACGCTTAACCGGAAAGTACACAAAGCGTATAATCGAGTACGTGAAGGAAACTTTGAACTAGACGGGCTAATGGGTTTCAATTTTCACGGTAAGCGCGTTGGTATTGTTGGAACGGGCAACATTGGCAAAGCAATCACGAATATTATGATTGGGTTTGGCTGTCAGGTTATCTGCTGCGATCCTGTGCCATCAACAGAGTTAACCAGCATTGGTGTGCAGTATATGAATTTCGAAAGGTTGATTTCTCAATGTGATGTTATCTCTTTTCACTGTCCGTTAAATGAAGACACCTATCACTTAGTCAATGACCAGACTATCGCCAAAATGCGTGATGGTGTGATGTTAATTAATACTTCCCGAGGTGGTCTGGTTGACACCCATGCCGTGATAAAGGGCTTAAAAAGCGGGAAAATTGGTTATCTGGGGTTAGATGTGTATGAGATGGAGTCGGAATTATTCTTCGAGAACCGTTCCAGCGAAATAATCAGTGATGATGTATTTTTCCGTCTGACAACATTCCCTAACGTAATCGTGACCGGCCATCAGGGCTTCTTCACAAAAGAAGCCATGCATGAAATTGCGAGTGCCGTGATCGAAAACTTAATCCATTATCGTGGCGATCAACAAAGCCCGACAAATTTTGTCGTTTAAGTTACGTAAACTGAGCACTATCGCTTCGCCACAAAATCATTCGGCTGAATATTGGCTAGTATAAAGTCACCGACTCCTTCAACTGTAGCTGTATCAGCGAATGCCGCGACGACTTTCACTTTGCCTGGGTATAGACGGTATTGCAAAAAGCCCTGACCAAATGCATCTTCCACCATATTGGTTTGATATAAAGACAATTCGTCGCCTACCTTAATGCCGTGTTCACGACCGATTGAAACCTGGATTTGATCATTGTATATCTTAAGTACCCTGCCAGTGGCGGGGTGACATATAAGGGTTTCTGTTACGTCCTCAACCAGCTCAGACAACGTAGAGGAGACCGCATGTCCATAGGATGACTGCCAGAACGCATGGCCAGCCGTATCGATTTGTGCAAAGCGATCATATTGCCATGGCGCAGTGGTCGAATAGTGTTTTCGCATCAGTGTGGCACCATTCATCCCGTCAATTAACTGGACATCTAAGCCGAAGTGACGGCTGGATTTTTCATCTTCCCAAAAAGCATAGCCTGCGGGTTGAGTTCGGGCTACGCTGATATCTGTAATGGTGCCCGCCAGAATAAACTGGGCTTTACTTTGTCTCGCCAATGCGGGAGCCTGACGTAACACATTGGCATTATCCCAGCGAGCGCTATAAGGCGCAATATAGCTGATCACAACGGTGTCGGTTGCACTGTCAAATTTAGCCTGAAGTTTACGGCTGGTTTCGGCTCCAATCTTATGCAACTGACCATCTTGTGCTTGCAACGGGTTTTGTAAGGGTAAAAAACTGGTGGCTATGGTTTTGAGGTAAGCGGCGGGTTCGCACTGCGCCGTTTGCGGAATCACATCGGCTCTTATGGTCACGCTAACGTAATCATCGTGCCAGATTTCATTTACAAGTTCTATGCTGTCAATTTGCCCATTCGCCGCAATTTGGAATGCGTCATTTTGCAGTAAGCCGTTGGTCAGTGTTTGTACGCTGCGAATTGAAGCGCCAGCAAACAATAATGCCTGTTTAATCGCTTCGTTGGTTGCTTGCTCTTTGGCTCGTTCCCGGTCCCCGGAAATGACCAACGCTTGCCCTTGTGCTTCGTACCACACGGCATAACTTTGCCCATGGTACAAACCACAACATGCCAGTAGCAATATTGCTATCGTTTTAAAATTAAATAACTTACTTTGTAAATGACTACCGCTCATGTTTATTTACCTGTTACATCATGCGTCAGAATCTCGACTCTGTGGAGAGTAAGCATAATGTATTCCTTTTTTTACAATTCTGAAAGTCGCTACCAAAGGCCGGTTATTCGTACCCGCGGCGCGTTCTTGTGAAGAAAGGCACGTTATTTGCCTTCACCTTGTAAGACGAGCGTGTCGCATAACTGTCGCGTTAAATTGTGGGTATTATGATGTCAGCTAACAGCAAATTATTATCAATCATTTCTATGATCCTCTCATTAGGTGCATGCACTACCATGTATGACAAGCACGTAGAGTGGGAAGTGATCCAGCCTAAAGAGTATCCTGTTTTAACGGCGGTAGGTTATGCGCCTGTGGAGGCACAACAAGGCGGGACGCAAAGCGTTAAAGAAATCATGGCAATGAAAGCATCGAAACTGGATGCCTACCGGGAATTAGCAGAACAGGTTTATGGCCAGCGAATTGCTGGTAACCAGTCAATTGCCAATATGGTCATTGGCGATACCCAAATGAAAGCATCGGTAGAAGGTGTTATTCGAGGGGCGAGGGTGGTCAAATCCTACCCAGTCGGTGAAGACACCTACGCGACTGAGCTCGAACTAGATATGGAGACAGTGTACGAATTGTATTTATCCACCGCCAAACCTCGCAAAATCAGAGACGTCAAATACTACTAGCTGAAACTCAAAAGTGGGTAAACTTATTTGCTCGCGCCCACTGACTACGCTGAGAGTCGATTCGAAGCAATGTATTGAGAATGCCGTGACAGAGCATCGGTTATAACAAGCTAAAACGTTGATACGCGATGCTCAGCAGGTAGTGCAAATGCAGAAGGATACGTTTCACAACCCATAACTTAATTCATCGGAAGTGTTAGATGAATTGATTATTCTTTTTGATCATATACAGCCTGGATTACCTGACGCCGAAAGCGGGAAAACTGATTTAAGGGCTTTTGCCAGGGGCCATCGGAGCCACTCGTTTTATCTGTTGCTGAAATCTCTAACCGCACCATTACACCGCGTGAGAGAAGAACGTGAATCAATTGAAGTTGCAAGGGTGAGCAAAAAATTGACCGTGCTAAATTACTGATTATGCGGCAATGGATCTCAAGCGAGCCTCAAGCCGTCTTTAACAGAAAGCCACGGGTACTTGTTTGCGAATAGAGTTGAAAAAGCGGAATTCGGTAGCAGATGGAATACGTGTATACCTGTCTTCAGCTGCTAGGCGCTGACACCCTTGCCTGAACTACCTGACTTTGGCTTACCGCTCTTATCATAGGTAAAGGACTCTTTTGCTCGAATTTCCAGCATAAGGTTTCGTAGATGAGTCAGACGAAGCTGTCCTTGTTCGACAGCTTTCTGGTTTACTTGGGTACGATACTGGCATTGTTCCAGTAGAGCTTTAGCGTCGGCAATCAGGTCTTCTATTTCATCAGAAACCGAACCTGTCGCAACTAGATCGGCATACTGCTTATTTACCGTTTCATCCAGCTGCTGGATATCTTCGAGGGTTTGCTCTTTTTCCTTGAGCAAGTTCATTAACGCTTCGGCATCTCTGGAACTAATTAAATGCAATTCTTGTTCAAGTAACATCGCAAGATGAGATAAATTTTCAACTTGTTTTGCCAACAGGGATTGCACTGATTGTTCCATTATCTACCCTTATGAATTTGATCCAAAAACTTCAGCTTCCAATTGCGCTATTTTACTTGCTAAAGCTTGCGGGTTAATACTGTAGTCACCGCTTTGAACCGCTTTCTTCAGCTTTTCCACACGCTCTTGGTTGACCGGTGCTTCAGTACTTTTCTTCTGCACTTGATTTAACTGTTGCGCAGATTGTGTCAAAGACACTGAGTCCTGACGTGGTGCAGTCGCAGCAGCACCTTTAGCTGCTTGTTGTTGTGCAGCCGACTGATTTGCGTTTTGCTGATTATTCAGCTTTGCATTGTCTAATGGCGTTTTATGTACACCATTATTGTTTACATTATTGATTGCCATAATAAAATTTCCACTACCGTTAACACCTCAATAAGGTTATCGGCAACAGTCATCGATACTTTAGTCCTATTTTTCATGTAATGTCATGAAAATTTATACTTAGTATCACACCTAGAGACTGACAACGACCTCATTTGTATTAGCCACTTCTGCTATCACCGATTTTTGTGAACTTGCATTCGTGACCCGAATATTTTCTCCGACTACGCCATCTTGTTGCGCTATCCCCGCTGTTTTGATCAGCATGCCTGAGGTGCGGGCGCTAATTGTAATACGATCCCCTTTGCAAACAAAGCATAACATATTTGCTTGGATAGGTTGACCCTGGCGCACGCGGTGCTTCATCCTTGCTCCAATTAACTGCGTCATGTCGGAATAGGCGGTATGCCTTAACCACTTAACATCAATATCGGCAAGCATCAGATTTTCTTGAGTGAGAACTGTACCTGGACTTATCATCCCCGCTGTTACAACAACCGTGCGGGTGCGCGTAATCCGACCATTGGTAAATACATACCACTGATTATTGTTACAACTTACCCGCACAGAAATATATGCTTGGGAGAGAGATTCACTGTCAGCGTGATACTGAAATCCGCTGGGGCACTGTGGAATATTAATCCGATCATCAAGCGACGATATTTCCACCACGATGTTATCTTCTCCACGGTTGTCGCCAATTGCATGGATTAGGTAATCATGTGCACCTTGTTGGATTTGTTTGTGCAAATCGGCGTTCTCATTTGCACTGGAAGTAAATGCCATTATTAATAACAGCATCCCTGGCACTTGGGATTGCCAACCTCGAGATTTTTTCTTAAATAATGAAAACATATACTTTTTGCACTTTTTCGTGTTCAGTTGGTGACATTTTGTCTATGATTAGGGTTCGCTTTATAGCAGAAGGCCACTGAGTACCACGTCACTTATTTGACGATTTTACTGCTCGCTTTTAAGTGATAAGGTCTAACGCAATGTTCATGCCCAATTTTTAAAGAGGTGATGTATGTCAGGCATTCTTGATTCCGTTAACCAGCGAACCCAGCTTGTAGGGCAAAACCGATTGGAGTTACTTTTGTTTCGGCTAAACGGTCGTCAACGGTTTGGAATTAATGTTTTTAAAGTGCGTGAAGTATTACAGTGCCCATCTTTAACCTCCATGCCAAAACTTAATGCGTTGGTTAGAGGTATCGCGCATATAAGAGGCCAAACAATTTCAGTTATTGATTTAAGTATGGCTACTGGCGGTAAAAAAATTGAAGACCTGTCCACTGCCTTTATTGTCATTGCTGAATACAATCGTTCTGTGCAGGGCTTTTTAGTTGGTGCTGTTGAGCGAATCATTAACACGAACTGGGATGCCATCATGCCACCGCCTCAAGGTTCTGGAAGAGCCAGTTATTTGACAGCGGTGACAGAAGTTGAAAATGAGTTAGTTGAAATTTTAGATGTGGAAAAAATTCTGAATGAAATTTCGCCGTTAAACGCCGAAGTGAGCGCTGATGTGGCGGCAAACCTCCATACTGAAGGAAATGAAGATAAAATCATCTTTATCGCGGATGATTCATCGGTAGCGCGTAATCAAGTGAAAAAAGCCCTTACTTCTCTAGGATTGGAAATCGAAACGGCAAAAAATGGCCTGGAAGCATTAAAAAGACTAAAAGAAATTGCCGAAGAATATGGCGATGTGACAAACCGCGTGGGCGTTTTAGTCTCAGATATAGAAATGCCTGAAATGGATGGCTACACACTCACTGCCGAAATTAAAAATGCACCTGAATTGCAAAAGCTTCATGTCGTTCTGCATACGTCATTAAGCGGCGTCTTTAACCAAGCAATGGTGAAAAAAGTGGGCGCTGATGACTTTATTGCGAAATTCCATCCAGATGAATTAGCTACGGCTGTTCAAAAATGGTTAGTTAAACCTAAGCAATAGCAGGGCGACATCGGGTTGAAAAACAAAGAGATATCGAAAGAAAGCTACCTTCAATTCGGACGTTTTCTCGAGCAACAATGTGGTATTGTTCTAGGTGAAAATAAGCAGTACCTGGTGCGTAGTCGACTGTCCTCATTATTATATACTTTCAAAATTAATGATTTAGACACACTTATTAATCTAGTTGTCACCGGCAGAGATAAAAGATTACTGCAAGCGGTTATTGATGCCATGACGACGAACGAAACGCTGTGGTTTCGTGATTCTTATCCATTTGAGTTGCTCACAAATCGTATTTTACCTGATTACGCGTCGCTCAATCGTCCACTCAGGATATGGAGTGCAGCGTGTTCATCAGGTCAGGAACCCTATTCCATTGCAATGTCAGTAATGGAGTTTCAACGAAAACACCCAAGTGCACTTAAACGCGGCGTCGAGATTGTTGCTACCGACCTATCGTCAGTGATGTTGGCGCGGTGCGAGGAAGGTATTTACGATGAGCTGTCTTTGGCCAGGGGGCTGTCAGCAGAGCGCAGAGAGCGATATTTCGATAATCATGAAAGTGGCCGCATGATGGTAAAGCCAGAAATAAAGAAAATGGTTTCGTTTCGTAGCATGAACCTGCTTCATTCGTACGTCGGTTTAGGTCATTTCGATGTGGTGTTTTGCCGAAATGTTCTGATCTATTTTGCCCCGGCAATTAAACAAAAAATACTGCAACAAATTGCCGGATTATTGCAGCCAGACGGCATCCTCTTCCTTGGTGCTTCGGAATCGATAAGCACCGCCAGTAAGTTTTTTACTATGGTTAAATGCTCTCCAGGCCTTTATTACCAGCGTAAGAACTAACTCCATGATTCGTTAAAGCCAATTGTAAAAAAAGCTGGCACTTCAATTGCTATGTTTATCCTGTAAGAGGAGTAAATAGTATGGCAATTGATTTAGACCGCTTGGTTGGATTTCATCAGAACGCATTGAATCTGAGGGAAAAGCGTATGGAGCTTATCTCAGGTAACATCGCAAATGCGAATACACCTGGTTATAAGGCCAGGGACATAGACTTTCAGTCAGCGCTTAAAATGGCGAAAAGCGATCAAAAGCATTCTATGGTGCAAACCGATACTAAGCACATCGCTGGCAGCATGCGTACTAGCTCCTTTGTCCAATATCGTATCCCAGAGCAAGCTGATACAGGGGACGGCAATACCGTCGAAGTACAAAAAGAACGTAATGAATTTTTGGATAACGGCTTACGCTATCAGGCCACGCTTGAGTTCTTAAAGGGTAAGTTAGGCGGTATGAAGAAAGCACTGAGCGGAGGGCAAGGCGCATGAGTTTATTTAATGTTATGTCTATTTCCAGTCAGGGAATGGAGGCGGAGTCTGTTCGTCTTAATACGACGGCGAGTAATATTGCCAATGCGAACAGTGTGAGTAGCAGTGAAGGCGAAACTTACCGCGCACGTAAGCCAGTTTTTGCCGCTGAGCTGCAAAAAGCAACCGAGCATCAAAAAGATGGTATTGGGGTAAAAGTGATGGGGATTGTTGAAAGCAAAGCGCCATTGCAGGTGGAATACGCGCCTAATAACCCTATGGCCGATGCGAATGGTTATATTTACAAGCCTAACGTCAACATTGTCGAAGAAATGGCAGATATGATGTCTGCATCGAAAGCTTATGAAACCAATGTGCAGGTGGCCGATACCACTAAGCGCTTATTCCGTCGTGTACTGCAACTAGGGCAAGGGCAATAATTTGCCTACGCAGTGATTGAGGAATCTTCATGAACACAATTAATCCCACAGATTTAACCAATGAATTGTATTGGCAAGAAGAACAAGTCAAGGTTTCTGACGGTAAAGAGCAAAACCTGACTCAGGAAGACTTCTTCTCTCTGTTGACAGAACAGCTGGCCAACCAAGACCCAACTAAGCCGGTCGATAATGATCAGATGGTGGCGCAAATGACGTCATTCACCATGGCTGATGGGATCGCGCAACTGAATGAGAAGTTTGAATCGTTTGCTACATCAATGACATCGAATCAGGCATTGCAGGCATCCAGTTTGATTGGCCAGAATGTGCTGGTCGAGAGCAATATTGGTCACATGAGTGCAGAAGGGGCGGGGGTGTCAGGTGTAGTAGTGAATGACCAAACGGTTCAAAACATGAAAATCACTATTCAGAACCAGTACGGTGAAGTGGTCAAAACCATTGATGCTGGCACCCAAGGGGTTGGCAATGTTCGATTTAACTGGGACGGCACTGATGCGCAGGGCAATGCAATGCCGCCTGGTGATTATGTAGTTAAAGCCTCCGGCGAAGCTGGGGGAGAAGGGGTGGCTATCCCCACCGCTATCAACCGCCATGTTGGAAGCGTGAGCCTTGCTGGCAGTGGCAAAGGCATTATTTTAAATTTGGATGGCAACGTTAGCATTAAGCTTGACGATGTTATTCAGATTGGTAGTTAGTAGGAGAGAGTGAGTTATGTCTTTTAACATTGCATTAAGTGGCGTTTCAGCTGCACAAAAAGACCTCGATGTCACCGCGAATAATATCGCGAACGTTAATACCGTCGGCTTTAAAGAGTCCCGTGCAGAATTTGGTGATGTTTACGCATCTTCGCTACTAGCTGGTGGTGATACTAAAGTCGGCGATGGTGTTATCACACTGGAAGTGGCTCAGCAGTTCTCTCAGGGAAGTTTGCAGTTCACCAACACTGCATTGGACTTAGCGATTACAGGTAACGGTTTTTTTGCCACCGTGCCGGAAATTACGTCGCGTGACTATTCCTTTACTCGAGCTGGTCAGTTTAAATTAGACGCCGATAATTTCGTAGTTAACAGCAACGGCGATAACCTGATGGGGTTCCCTGTTAACGGTGACGGTTCCAGTTCATCGGTTGCACTCAGCACAACTATTCCTGTGCGCATCCCCGACTCATCAGGGTCTCCTCAGAAAACATCGGAAGTTGATATTCGTATGAACTTACCAGCTAATGAGGGTGTTAAAGATCCCGCGCAATTCGATCCCGATGATCCGCTTACCTATAACGCAGCCACGTCTGTTACTGTGTATGACTCGCTTGGTGACAGTCATGTAATGACATATTACTATATAAAGGATAGCGATCCAGCCGTTACAAATGAGTGGTATGTTGCAACAGCAATCGATGGCACGCTTAAAGACTTAGTCAATTCCGATGGGAGCGACTCTGATCCTGCTACCGCAACGCATACATTGGGAACGGCTACCGGAAATGATGTTACCGCAGCGAAGCTCAAGTTTAGTCCAGGTGGCGATTTTATTAATATCGAATCACCGGATGGCGCTACCCCTTCGGATTTCAAAATAACCACTGAAGCGCTTGGTGCTGGGATACTAACCAATGGTTCTGATCCCACTCAGCAAATTACTGTGGATTTCAATTTAAATCCAGCGATCGCCACTCCGAATGAACCAACTCAGTTTGCCTCCTCTTTTGAAGTGACATCACTTGAACAAGATGGTTTGCCAGTTGGCCGTTTAACGGGAATTGATATTGGTCCGGATGGCCTGGTCAGAGCAACCTTCTCGAATGGAACATCTGAGCCAATTGTACGGGTTGCGTTAGTTCGCTTTTCCAATGAACAAGGGTTAATCCAGGAGAGTAATACACAATGGAAAGAGAGTATTACTTCAGGCGAAGCGCTGGCAGGTGAAGCGACCACCGGAACATTCGGTGAAATTAATTCATCAGCCCTTGAGCAGGCAAATGTTAACCTCACTACGGAATTAATTGACCTCATTATTGCCCAGCGTAACTTCCAGGCCAACTCCAGAGCGCTTGAAGTTAACAATCAGCTCAACCAAACCATTCTTAATATTCGCTAATTAAATCATAGTGTTAAAAAGGCCGCGATCGCGGCCTTTTTTCTTTTTACTTATTGTCATTGTTGGCATTAGCTTTGCAATTTCAGTACATGAATCATTTTCCGTCAAAAGTCAGTCATGGATAAATTACTTTGGATCGCCGCCAGCGGAGCCAAACAAGATTTGCTCGCGACCGGGGTCAGAGCCAATAACCTGGCCAACGCTCAAACAGTCGGCTTTAAGGCGCAACTCGAACAAGCGCGCGCAATGCCAGTATATGGTGAAGGGCTGCCTACCCGTGTATTTGCATTGACAGAAAGTCCATCGAATAACTACGAAACCGGTGCCATGATCCAGACCGGACGTGATCTTGATGTGGCTATTCAAGGGGATGGTTTTATTGCTGTGCAAGATGCCAATGGAAACGAAGTCTATTCTCGAGACGGAAGTTTTCAGCTTGGCCCCGACGGAGTTTTGACAGATATGCATGGCAACGTGGTGCTCGGAGATGCAGGTCCAATCTTTCTACCTGTCCCGCTGGAGAATTTAAATATCGACATGGATGGTACGATTTCGACACGTCCGATAGGCGCACCGGCGAATGTTTCAGAAGAAGTCGGACGAATAAAATTAGTTAATCCTGACTTAAATAGGATCGAGCGACGTGGCGATGGACTTTTTCAGTCAAAAAGCGGTGATATTTTTGATGCCAGTGAGCAGGTCAATTTGCTGTCCGGGACGTTAGAAGGTTCAAACGTGAACGCCGTCAACGAAATGGTCAACATGATTAGTTTGCAGCGCCACTATGAACTGCAGGTCAAATTAATGAAACAAGCTGATGATCTCGATCAGCAAGGCAACATGATGTTGCGGATTCTGTAATTTTTGAAAGTAATAAGTGACAGGGCAAAAGCTCTTGTAGGAGGTCGTTATGCATCCAGCGTTATGGATTAGTAAAACCGGACTCGATGCGGCACAAACTGATGTATCAGTGGTATCGAATAACCTGGCAAACGCGTCAACAGTTGGCTTTAAGAAAGATCGCGCGGTTTTTGAAGATTTGCTCTATCAAAATATTAATCAGCCCGGGGGACGCTCGTCTGCCGATACTGAACGACCATCTGGCTTAATGCTAGGGGCGGGCTCAAAAGTCGTCGCAACGCAAAAATCGCATACCCAAGGCAACATGGTCACAACGCAAAACTCACTGGATATGTTGATCCAAGGACGTGGCTTTTTTGAGATCTTGCAGCCAGATGGCACCATTGCCTATACCCGCAATGGACAATTTACGTTGAACGATCAGGGACAAATTGTCACGCCTGGTGCCGGTTTCCTTTTACAACCGGAAATTGCCGTGCCGGAGGATGCTCAGCAGATTACGGTGTCTCAAGATGGTGAAGTTTCAGTGACGGTCCGTGGTCAGGCCGAGCCTCAGGTGATCGGTCAGATTAATATTTCAGACTTCATTAACCCCACTGGTTTACAACCTACGGGGCAGAATTTATTTGTCGAAACTGCGGTAAGTGGGGCGCCAATTCAGGGGATCCCAGGGTTGCAGGGGTTGGGCACAATTGTGCAGGGGGCACTGGAAACGTCTAATGTAAATGTGACGGAAGAATTGGTGAACTTGATTGAAAGTCAGCGTTTATACGAGATGAATTCAAAAGTCATCTCTTCTGTTGACCAGATGCTTGGTCAGGTTATTCAGCAATTATGATAGGTGATGTCATGCGGTGTGGATTAGCTTTTATTATTAGCGTTGTACTCAGTGGATGTATGAGTACATCACAGCCGCCTGTGCAGGCCAACGATCCTATGTTCGCGCCGGTTATCCCGGATATTCCTCGGGAACATATAATAGAGGATGGCGCATTGTTCCGACCAAATATGGCCAATAGCCTTTACTCGGATGTAACGGCTCGTCGTATTGGTGACATTATCACAGTTACATTAAGTGAAAATACCAACGCCTCTAAATCCGCCGGAACTTCCACATCAAAAGATACCGAAGTCGATTTACAACCTATTACCGGACTAGGTGGTGATGCCATTAATATAGGAAACCAATCCATTCAGCTGGGTGTTTCTGCTGGAGATAGCTTTCAGGGCGATGCCCAAGCGAATCAAAGCAACAGCTTATCTGGCGCCATTTCGGTCACGGTAGTCGATGTGTTACCTAATCAAAACCTGGTTATCCGGGGTGAAAAGTGGCTGACACTGAACAACGGCGACGAATATATCCGTCTTACCGGTATTATTCGGCCTGCGGACATCAGCCCACAAAATGAAATTGTTTCAACCAAGGTTGCTAACGCCCGAATTCAGTACAGTGGCACTGGCTCCTTTTCCCGCTCTCAAGAAAAGGGCTGGCTGTCACGCTTCTTTTCTTCAGAATGGTGGCCAATCTAGGGGATGTTATGAAAACGTATTACCTCGTTCTGCCATTTATATTATTAATACTTTCCGCGAGTGTTGAAGCTCAGCGTATAAAAGATGTTGCCAGTATTCAGGGAGTAAGAAGTAACCAACTGGTGGGTTATGGCTTAGTGGTTGGTCTGCCTGGTACAGGAGAACAGAGCCCGTTCACTGAACAGAGCTTTCGTACCATGTTGAGCAATTTTGGCATCAGCTTAGACCCGAACACGAAACCTAAAATTAAAAATGTGGCCGCCGTTGCGGTACACGCTACTTTACCGGCTTTCATCAAACCCGGACAAAGCATCGACGTAACAGTGTCTTCCGTAGGTGAGGCCAGCAGTTTGCAAGGGGGAACCCTTTTACAAACTTTCTTACGTGGCGTGGATGGACGTGTTTACGCGGTAGCACAGGGCAGCCTGGTTGTCAGCGGTTTTGGTGCTGAAGGTGGCGATGGTTCCCGCATTGTTGCCAATACACCCACTGTCGGGCGTATTCCTAACGGAGCCTTGGTCGAACAAACTGTCCCCAGTGGTTTTGCTAATGGTGACAGCTTGACATTAAATTTACATCATCCTGACTTTTCCACTGCAAAACGTTTAGCCGATACAATTAACGAGCGGTTAGGTGCGCAACCTGATCAAGGTTATAGCATCGCCGAGCCTATTGATGCAGCCTCAGTAAGGGTGACTGCACCGCGTGATCGAGGTCAGCGCGTTGGATTTTTAGCCACGTTGGAAAACTTCCAGTTCGAACCCGCCGACGCACCTGCCAGAGTGGTAATAAATAGTCGAACCGGCACAATTGTTATAGGCCAGGATGTTCGTTTATTACCTGCGGCAATCACCCATGGAGGGCTGACCGTTACTATTTCAGAGAATCAGCAGGTTTCTCAACCTAATGCATTAGGCGAAGGGCAGACAGTGGTGACAACTCGATCTATTGTCGACGTAGACATGAGCGATAGTCGTATGTTCAAATTTGAACCCGGCGTGACATTGGATCAACTGGTACGGGCTGTCAATGAAGTGGGCGCAGCGCCTGGTGATTTGATGGCTATTCTGGAAGCCTTGCGTCAGGCTGGTGCATTGCGCGGCGAACTGGTTGTCATCTAATGGAGTTAAATCCAGCCAACAGCCAATTGGATATGGCGCGCAATGTTCATGACCTGGGTAGTGTCAATAAATTGCGTGAAGCCATTGCTTCGGGTGACGAAAAAGTATTAAAAGAAGCTGCACAGCAATTTGAAGCGATTTTCGTGCAGATGATGTTTAAGTCTATGCGTAAAGCGCAAGAAGCGATTGCCGATGAAAATAGCCCGTTCAATTCGCAGCAGGTGAAGTTTTATCAAGAAATGCATGATCAGCAATTGGCGGCCGATTTATCATCGGGTGGAGGATTAGGTTTAGCCGATCTTATTATTCAACAGCTCGGTCAGCAGGATAAAAATTTCACACCTGCCAGTGTGATTCGAAGCGATGGGAACATCACATCATTGAACCATCCGCTTAGCAATAAGGTCAAACTGGCTCAGCAAACGGTTTTAAACTCAAACAGTATTGGGTCGAAGTCTTCTTATAAAGCGCCTATGTTTAACGATCAGGAAAGTTTTATTGAAGCGCTTTACCCGCATGCCAAAGCAGCCAGCGAGCAATTAGGTACGGATCCTAAAGCCATTATTGCACAAGCGGCTGTTGAGACAGGGTGGGGTAAATTTATTATCCACGATGCGAAGGGGAATAGCAGTCACAATCTGTTCGGTATAAAAGCCAATCCTTCCTGGGAAGGAAAGCAAACTGTGGTTGATACACTTGAATTTGAAGGTGGCATTGCAAAAAAACACAAAGCGACATTTCGTGCGTATGAATCTATAAAGGAAGCTGTGCATGATTACGTTAACTTTATTCAATCGCAACCCCGATACCAGCAAGCGGTGGCGAATGGTGCTGATACTCAAAGCTATTTCAGCGAATTACAAAGTGCAGGTTATGCAACGGATCCGAATTATGCAGACAAGATAATGGCGGTCTTAAAAAGCGATGTAATGAGCAAGTTTTTGCCATGATAAAATGTGCCAATAATATGATGACCTGGCAGAGGAGCAACTAATTATGGTCCGTCCTGTCGATATGTTTAATATCGCCAAAAGCGGTATAAACGCAAGCAGTACCTTGTTACAAACAACCAGTAAAAACATAGCTAACGTGAATACAGAGGGTTATGTAAGAGAGCGAACCACCTTTGAAGGCGGTATTCTTGGCGGCGTTGGTGAACCCACTACAGAGCGCGTTATTGACGTTTTTGCGCAAAACCAGCTTCGCAGAGATATCACTAAAGTGGGCGAATTCGAAATTTATCAACAAAAGGCAGCGGCAATTGATAATCTTCTTGCCAGCGACGCAAACTCCATTGCGCAAGGGCTAAGCGAGTTTTTTGGCTCTCTGCAAACCGCTGCCGATGACCCTTCAAATTTAGCCACCCGTGAGCTGGTACTCGCCCAAGGGAGAGACGTGCTTCGGCGCTTTGAAACCGTTTCCGACTTCCTTGAAGAAAAAGAAAAAGAGGTAAATCTGGAGTTTACCTCAATGGTGAATCGCGCCAATGACCTTATCAAAAATATTGGTGAATTAAATGATGCAATTCAGGTAGCCCGCGGTGATTTTGGTTCAGCGAGTGAACCAACAACGCTGATGAATCAACGAGATAAAGCCATAGAAGAACTGGCTGAGTTGATGGCAATTGATGTCAGAGATAGTAAAAGCGAGCCGGGCTCCGTAAACATCAATCTAAAAACCGGTGAGTCGTTAATTCTTGACGATGGCAGCTTCAATCTACTCGAAATCAGCAGCGATGGTGATGTGAGTCGTAAACAACTTCAGCTGTCCACCGAGTTTAATGGAACAAAAAACGATACCAAAATTAATTTGGGTGAAACCAGTCTGGGCGGACGCATAGGTGGCCTGTTCAGGTTTAGGGATGAAGTTCTGGCGCCGACCCAGCGTGACATCGGTCAAATGGCGTTAGCATTTGCCGACGCCGTAAATAGTCAGAACCGACTGGGTATGGACTTAGATTTTCAATTGGGTGGCGACATTTTCAATTTACCTGAATTCATCGGTGTTAATTATGATGGCACTCCTGGCAATTTGCCTGTTACCGGCCGCGTCACCCCAGGCAGTGGTGAACTGCTAACGGATGCGGACTATAAAGTGACGGTGACCAGTGTTGCCGCTGGGGTGCCAGATGAAGTCCAATTAGAGTTACTTAACAGTGATGGGACACCCCAACTTGATGCCTCAGGTAACCCTGTTGTGTATTCAGGGATTACTGTCGGGGCTGGATTCACTCAGTTGCCTGGCGGTCTTGAAATTGACTTTGAAGCAACGGGCGGACATTCAGTCGGTGATGAATTTTTATTTCAGCCAGCAAAGTATGCTGCGGCCGATATTGAGTTAGCGACTAACCGGCCGCAAGATCTCGCGTTTGCCGCGCCATTACGGGTTCAGCCAGATGCTGACAACTTAGGCACTGCCACGGTAAAAGATGTAACCATCACTAACACTACAGTTGATGCCACGTTAGGAAGTGGTGCGTCAGCGTTTGATGGCGCGGGTGGGATCCATGATGTGGCTGCATCACCTAGTGCAACGGTTGGCGCGCCTGCCGAAATATTATTTACATCCCCGACCAGTTATCGGGTTTTAGACGATGCAGGTAACGTGATTACCAATGTGTCGGGAATATCTGATTACGATAATTTGTTAGCTCAGGCTGAAGCTACCGGGACGTCACCGGCCTGGCCTGCTTCCTTTTCTGCTTTAGACGATTACCCAGGCTATGATTTAAGTGTGGATGGCAGTCCTAAAGCTGGCGACTCGTTTGCATTCTCCTATAATACAAATGGAGTCAATGATGGTACCAACGCACTGGAAATGATTGAACTACAACAGGAAAAACTGGTTCAGGTGAGTAGCGATGCCACTAATGAGCCGCGTACATTATTTGATGCATTTTCTTCTTTGGTAGGAAGAGTTGGAGAAAAAGCTGCGAGTGCCGATATATCATTAGAAGCGGCTGAAGCGATGAAATCACAGTCGCAGGATTGGTTTGATTCAGTCTCAGGTGTCAGTTTGGACGAAGAAGCGGCGAATTTAGTGCGGTTTCAGCAGTCCTACGCGGCTGCGGCCAGGATTTTAACTACAGCACAAGACATGTTTGACACCATACTTTCGGCAGCCAGGTAATATAAGATGCGTATTTCGACTAATCAGTTTTTCAATCGAAACATTGATGCGATTATGGATAATCAACGCAAGCTCGCAGATACTCAAGAGCAGCTTGCAACAGGGAAACGAATTAACCGCCCATCGGATGACCCGGTAGGCGCGGCGCAGGTTGTGCGTTTAACTGAAGAGCTAGCAAATATTGATCAGTATAAACAGAATAACGGCCTGTTTGTCAGTCGGCTGGAGCAACAGGAAACGGTACTTTCTAGTATCAATGATGCGGCGAACCGGGCGCGTCAGCTAATACAACAAGCGGGATCGGGCGTGTTAAATCAGGCCGACCGGCGTGCCATTGGTTCTGAAATTCAACAAATCCGTGACGAAGTGCTCGATCTGATGAATGCTCAGGATCCAACGGGTGACTATATTTTTGCTGGTTTTCAAGCAGATAGCCCTGCGTTTAGTTTCAATCCGGCTGCCACTGGAAATTCAGTTCGCTTTGAAGGTGACAGCGGTACTAACTCTGTAAAGCTGTCTGACAGTGTGACGTTGCGTAGCACCACCAGTGGGCAGGATGTGTTTGAAAATGTCATTGCGCCACAAGGGTTTTCTGTCACTGGAAGCGCAGGGGCTACAGTAAACGGTTCTGATGTGGCAAATCAGGATGCATTCGACAGCTTTTTTAATG
Organism: uncultured Alteromonas sp.; assembly: GCA_964601635.1. Classification (GTDB taxonomy): domain Bacteria; phylum Pseudomonadota; class Gammaproteobacteria; order Enterobacterales; family Alteromonadaceae; genus Alteromonas. Next base: position 25,085 of record CAZROH010000032.1, read on the forward strand.
CCAATTACGATGGTTTTACGCCCGCTAATAACGATTTTCAGCTAACCGTACAAGCAGGTGGCCAGGTTCAGTTAACAAATGTTGCCAGTGGCGCTGTGATCGACACTGTTAATTTTACTTCCGGTGAACCCTTCACTATCCAGGGGATGAGTTTTACGGTTTCAGGCGCTGCTGGGGATACGGTAGATTTTTCTTTAAATAAACCGGAAAAAAGAAATATTGCCGAAACATTGCATGATATTTACCAAGCACTGTCTATAGATGATGAAACCGGTGACACCTTGCGTAAATCTATTCAAGGCGCTATTTCGAGTATTGATGCGGCGACCGAAAAAGTATCAGCTGAAATATCATCTATCGGTGGCAGACAAAATGTTGCCGCCTCAGTGTTTGAAACGAATCTTGATTTGGAAATCAATGCTCGGGCCGCGCGCGCTAATATTGAAGATACCGATTTTGCTGAGGCATCTGCGGAATTTGCGCGTCAGGAAACCGCGCTCAACGCCGCTTTGCAAACCTTTCCACGGATTGCTAACCTGTCATTGTTCAACTATCTCTCGTAGTGCGTTAATGCTTTCTATTTTGGCCAGATAAACACGCGTTTCCTTGTCTATGTGGCCTGAATAATAAGAAACATAACAGCTATCGTCGTCTATAACGATGCCCGGATAACTGTTATCGGCCGCACTTGGCAGAGTCAAAAGAGGGGTTAAAGTGCCACTATCCAGGGTCAAATGCCACAATGCGGTTTTTGGTTGATTGTGCAGCAATATACGGCCGGCAACGAGTACCGTGTTGGATGATAAGGGCGTCATTACGGGGCCGCCGATATACGTATTTAAGTCTTTCCACTGCCACTGCGTATAAGGGGGGGGAGAATATCCAAGTTGAGCTGATCCGGTGTCTGCATCTCGCCTGATTAATGCCCACATCACACCCTGCTCATCAAATATCAAATCACTTTCATTTGGGTAGCCAAGGCCATGATCTCTCAGCGATAACGCATAGGATTTATGCAGGTACATGGTTTTGCGGGGATGTCCCGAATACAAATCAATTCTGTTTTGCTGGCGGTTATAGGCAAACCCATACGCGACGTTTTTAAGCCAGCGAATTCGCCACAACCACCATCCGTTTGGCCCAAAAAAGTGCGCAGTGGACCATGTTTGGCCATTGTCACTGAACCAGCTGACCCAGCGCGTTGAACGACACCCTTTTTCTGTTGCATTTAAACGAGCAAAAGCCAACAGATATATACGTCCGTTGGCGTCGACACTTAGTTTTGGGTCGCGCAAGTCACAATCTGGCAACCTAAGCTGTTGACGAGAAATGACCTTGGAATCAAGTGTTAACAGAGAAAGTTCAATTCGACCATCCCCACTGACATGGTTGGTTGCCTGACGGTAACAGCAAACTAACCGGTTGCCAATTTTGACGAGATCGGTAAACGCGCTATGTGGCGATGGTGAAGAGATCCGGTTGACTTGAAAAAAAATTGAACTTTTTTGAAGCATGAAAAACATCTAAAAGACAGTGGGTTAGAAAAGTATAGGTAATGAATTAGCCGTTTTCTAACAAATTTTTAAGATTTATCCTAAAGGAATGCTGCTGAAAGGCGATAAAGATGACGAGAGAGCCAGGTTATCAGATCAAATAAGGTCTTGATGACACTTAAGTAGTACACCGGTATACCGGTAAACCGACGCCAGTCGGTTGAGAGTAGTAGTTGGAGAGATCCTTATGTCTATGTTTGTAAACACAAACGTATCAGCGTTGAACGCGCAGCGTCAGCTGTTTGATACGAGCAATTCATTAAATACGTCCTTTGAACGTTTGTCTTCAGGTTTCCGCATTAACAGTGCATCAGACGATGCCGCTGGTTTACAGATTTCTGATCGTATGACGTCACAAATCCAGGGCCTTAACCAAGCCGTTCGAAATGCCAACGATGCGATTTCATTGTCTCAGACAGCAGAAGGGGCATTGGACGAAACGACTAACTCATTGCAGCGTATGCGTCAGTTAGCGATCCAGTCACAAAATGGAATTAACTCAGATTCAGATCGTCAGGCACTGCAAAAAGAAGTTGCTGCACTGAAAACAGAAATGTCACGTACTTCTACTGACACTGAATTTAACGGTGTAAATATCCTTTCTGGTAGCTACCAGGCTGATTTTCAGGTGGGTGCTAACAGTGGTCAAACGATTTCAGTTGATCTAACTAAATCAGGTGGTTTCGGTGCATCAGGATTGGGTGTTGGTAATCTTGATATCAGCACATCTGCAGGTGCAGCAGCTGCACTAACTGCAATTGACAGTGCAATTTCACAAATTGGTGGAACCCGCGCTGACCTGGGTGCTTTGCAGAACCGCTTCCAGTCGACTATTCGTAACTTAAGCAATGTTGCAGAAAACGTCTCGGCAGCTCGTTCACGTATCCGTGACACTGATTTCGCTTCAGAAACAGCAGAACTGACTCGTAATCAGATCCTGCAACAGGCAAGTACCTCAATTCTTGCGCAGGCGAAGCAGCGTCCGCAGTCTGCATTATCGTTACTTGGATAAAAGTAATCATGGGTGAAGCCAGGAGGTAGTGATCCGCAGGTGACCCCACAGAGTGTATTCTCTGAATAAAAGTGCAAAACCGGGCCTAGCCCGGTTTTTTTGTGCATAAATTTATATTCTGGATTTGAAATATCGTATTAAATTATATACATAAGTTTGTTTATTGTACTAAATGTGGCTTATAGGTATATATTTTTATGAAACTCTTAAAAATCTAACTCTGCCAGACTTTTTTTACTAAAGTCTAGGCGCTTAGCGTCGATAAAGTTACTGAGAGAGCCAGGTTATCAGATCGCATAAAGGTCTTGATAACAAAAAAATAGTAAATGTCGAAATATCGACGCCCGACGTAAGTCGGTTGAGAGTAGTAGTTGGAGAGATCCTTATGTCTATGTTTGTAAACACAAACGTATCAGCGTTGAACGCGCAGCGTCAGCTGTTTGATACGAGCAATTCATTAAATACGTCCTTTGAACGTTTGTCTTCAGGTTTCCGCATTAACAGTGCATCAGACGATGCCGCTGGTTTACAGATTTCTGATCGTATGACGTCACAAATCCAGGGCCTTAACCAAGCCGTTCGAAATGCCAACGATGCGATTTCATTGTCTCAGACAGCAGAAGGGGCATTGGACGAAACGACTAACTCATTGCAGCGTATGCGTCAGTTAGCGATCCAGTCACAAAATGGAATTAACTCAGATTCAGATCGTCAGGCACTGCAAAAAGAAGTTGCTGCACTGAAAACAGAAATGTCACGTACTTCTACTGACACTGAATTTAACGGTGTAAATATCCTTTCTGGTAGCTACCAGGCTGATTTTCAGGTGGGTGCTAACAGTGGTCAAACGATTTCAGTTGATCTAACTAAATCAGGTGGTTTCGGTGCATCAGGATTGGGTGTTGGTAATCTTGATATCAGCACATCTGCAGGTGCAGCAGCTGCACTAACTGCAATTGACAGTGCAATTTCACAAATTGGTGGAACCCGCGCTGACCTGGGTGCTTTGCAGAACCGCTTCCAGTCGACTATTCGTAACTTAAGCAATGTTGCAGAAAACGTCTCGGCAGCTCGTTCACGTATCCGTGACACTGATTTCGCTTCAGAAACAGCAGAACTGACTCGTAATCAGATCCTGCAACAGGCAAGTACCTCAATTCTTGCGCAGGCGAAACAGCGTCCACAATCCGCGTTATCATTATTAGGCTAAGTCTAAAGTAATAAGGCATATACCCGGTACCACTGTACCGGGCAGTTGTGGAATGAGCGACTTATAAAGTGAAAAGCTCAAAACCGGGCTTTGCCCGGTTTCTTTGTTTAACTGTATTTGAATCTATCTGACTCTCTTTCTCCAAATACCAAAGCGAAATGGTAGAAAGTCAGGTGGGAATATCAAATTTCTGCTTACCGTACTTCTCATCAGTCAGGTGTGATGTGAGGTAAGTCTTTGTGAGAGTTGACGAGTATGTTTGTTAACACAAATGTTTCGGCTTTAAATGCACAACGGCAATTATTTGATACAGGGAATGCCCTTAATACATCTTTCGAACGATTGTCGTCTGGTTTTCGCATAAATAGTGCAGCAGATGATGCCGCGGGGTTACAGATTTCAAATCGTATGACGTCGCAGATCCAAGGTTTGAATCAGGCTGTTCGTAATGCGAACGACGCAATTTCTTTGTCTCAAACTGCCGAAGGTGCTTTGGATGAGACTACCAATAGCCTCCAGCGGATCCGACAGTTGGCGATTCAGTCTCAAAGCGGTATTAATAATGATGCGGATCGAGCTGCATTACAAAAAGAAGTCGCAGCGCTTAAAACCGAAATCTCCAGAATCGGTGCCTATACGGAATTTAATGGCGTTAGTATTTTAAAAGGTGATTTTGCCGCTGACTTTCAAATTGGAGCCAATAGCGGTCAATCCATTAAAGTAGAACTCACGCAGTCCGGTGGGTATGGCGCGTCGGGGCTAGGGGTGGGAACCATTGATATCAGTACGTCCGCAGGAGCTGCAGCGGCCTTAACTGCCATAGATAGTGCAATATCATCGATTGGCGCCACACGTGCCGATCTCGGCGCACTGCAAAATCGTTTTCAGTCGACCATCCGTAATTTGAGCAACGTTTCTGAAAATGTATCGGCAGCGCGTTCACGTATTCGCGATACGGATTTTGCTGCAGAAACAGCAGAATTGACCCGCAATCAAATTCTGCAACAGGCGAGCACATCTGTACTTGCCCAGGCTAAACAACGTCCTCAGGCGGCATTGTCGCTGTTGGGATAAACTCCGTTATTGTGGATAATTAATCTCGAAGAATATTGGATATTGCCAGTATTCTTCTTGTTCCATCCCTTCCTTTTATTGCTACCTTAAAACGTATTAAAAAACATACAAACGTATGAAATGTGCATAAATAAGCCTTTCGTATGTACTTTTAAATGAAATGCAAAAAAAAGTGAATTTTTTATTCAAGTAATTTTTTCAGCCGACGATACATTATTTGAAAGAGCCAGGGTGACAAAGCACGGCAAACAGTGTTCTAACCCTCTTACTTTTTATTATTGAAAGTTTTTAACCAGCTAAGCTGGTCGATGAGTTTAGGAGAGAGTCCATGAGTAT
>CAZROH010000033.1:0-30039 GCA_964601635.1 uncultured Alteromonas sp.
TAAGCCCTTCTTCTCGCATCGTATTTGACCCAGCTGCAGGTGAATTGAATATTCCTAACGATCTCCTTATGTTACCGGGAGATGACGGCTTCTTTGATTACACGTTAAATATTCCAGTGGCTGACCCTACTGATTTTTCTGATCCCCAAAACGCATTAAACGTGCTCGATGGTTGGTCTACCCAGCACCCTTTCGTTATCGAAGTAGAAACGCCGGGGGATGTGGCGCTGGATGAATCAACGCTATCTGCCGGTATACATATTTACGAAGCCACTTTAGGCCTTGACCAGTCGGATCCGGATTGTGCGCAAGCCGCCATTCCTTCATCGGGCTGTAAAATTGGTGACAAGCTGACTTATGGTGAAGACTACGTATTGAGTTTGGTCAGTAGTGATACGATTTCAGTGGTACCATTGAAGCCCCTTAAAGCTGCTCAAGGGCATATGTTGGTTATGACCACCGCGCTTAAAGACTCCGAGGGTAATGCGGTTCAGGGTTCAACCAGCTGGGACTTAGTACGCCAGGATGTGGATACCAACCCACTTTCAAGCGACTCTCAACTTCAACTGCAAACACTTGTTAATACCTATATCGATCCATTATTGGATGAAGGGTTTGAACGCGAAGAAATTACCTATGTTTCTGCGTTTACAACTCAGTCGACTGATATTTCGCTTCAATCTATCAAAAAGACCATGGTTGCTGAGTTTGCAGCACGATTTGCTGCGGGCGATCCAGCCGCGGGTGAAGCATTACCTGCTATCATCGTTACCGACCCAGCAGGCCCTACTAATTCAATGGAAACGTTGAACCTGGTCGACGATGCAACGCTGGATGGCGCCATTCAATCTGGTATCGCTCAATTACCGCCTGAAGCTGAACCGTTGATTCCTGTAATTGAGGGTACCGACTTCTCATCGCTTCAGACGTGTACGGGATTATTTACCGCCAGCGCAGGCTTTTTTGGCTCTGCCACCGGCGATGTTACGGTAGATACAGTGATTAACGATCTGGCCGCTGGCGTATCGGCCGGTATTTTGGCTGAGGTCGGTCCATTCTGCGCGGCTCAGCGCTATGAAGGTACCGTATCCTTGCCTCACTATCTAGGTGTGCCTTCTGCAGAAAACCCAACCGCACCTGTTAACCAGTTCTGGAAATCACCATGTGACAGCGGCATCGTGCTTGCAGGCGCACCTGATGAGGTACTTGCTAGTGCAACGCCAGGACCCAACAATGCGATGTGTGAGCAACTGGGGTTAGCTGATCTGCGTGTAAACGGTGAAAAGTTAGATCCTAAACGTAATATTACGCGCTTTAACCCCGTACCTGAAATGACAGGTCCCAACGACGGTAAAGTGCAATTAGATGTGCAGATTACCGTGCCAGACGCAGATGTGGCTAACGGTATTCTTACACAAGTTGGTTTGCCAACGATAAGCAAGCCTGAAGCCGGCTGGCCAGTAGTGATTCTTTCTCACGGTATCACCCGTCAGAAAGAAGATATGTTAGCGATTACCGGCACCTTATCGTTAGCGGGGATCGCCACCGTTGCAATTGATCATCCTTTGCATGGCAGCCGTGGTTATGATCTGGACCCAACGAATCCGGGCGACGAAATCAATGCGACTACGGTGAGCGCAACTCACTATATGAATCTGGGTAACTTGCCTACTGCGCGTGATAATTTACGTCAAAGTGTCTCAGATCTTATGGGACTGCGCTTAGGTTTAAATGCGGTAGTTGATATGAGTACAACGTCAGCCGCGGATTTTGATTTAAATCGCGTATCTGTAATGGGTGTTTCATTGGGGGCCATGACCGGTGGTAATTTTGCTGCTGTAGCCAATACCACAATGGGTGATGAGTTAGCCGCGCTGGATTCAATGTTTGCAGTTAAAGAAGCATCGTTAGAATCACCAGGAGGCGGTGTCGCAACCTTCCTATTAGAATCTGCTAGTTTTGGTCCATTGGTGAAAGGCTTCCTGTTAAGGGAAAGCTCGCCAGAATTTCAGGGTTTCCTGGAACAAGAATTTGGCACCACTGAGGTTACCGAAGAGCAGCTAGTTGGTGCAGTAGGTGTATTCTTTGACAATATTAGCGCAGAGCAAGCTGCACAAATTCAGGCGACATTTAATCAGTTTACCTTTGCTGCGCAAACGGTACTGGATGCAGGTGACCCTAACAACTACGGTAAAATGCTGGGGGAAAACACGCCTGTGCATATGATGACGGTAATTGGAGATGGTGGGGCAGAGAACTTACCTGATCAGGTTATTCCGCCAGATACATCATTACCTTTATCAGGTCAAAACCCATTAGCGCGGATCATAGGTCTTGAGCAGGTATCATCAACTGTTGTTGCTGAGTCTCCGGTTAGCGGTCAGGTGAAATTTACCCAAGGTGTGCATGGTTCCAGTTTGAATCCTGTGGTACCTGCCGTGACTGAGGAAATGCAACGTGAAGTGGCTAACTATATTGGAAGTGATGGTACTGCTATCGTCATTACTAATGAGGAAGTCGTTGCCAACTAAGCGTTGAACACGTCAACAAATATCAAAGGCCAGCATTTGCTGGCCTTTTTTTTAAATAAAATTATGTTAACAACTTGTTACCTGGTCTGGCCTGTGTAATTCTAAAACCGACGAGTTCATATCAGGGAAGTCAAAATGATAACAAATAATACAATACCCCACGTAAAATTTAAGAAATCATCTGCTTTGCTTACTATCGCCTGTGTTGCTGCCCTAGGGTTAAGCGGCTGTGGCGGCGATCCGGATTATGAAGTGGTAGACACTTCACAGCCTGATCCTGTTGAGAAGCCTGAGCCCACTGAGGCGCCACCGATCCCTGCTTTTGCCGCAGATGGAGCCTTAAGTGCTGACGTGCGCTGGACAACATATGGAGTACCGCACGTTAAGGGCGATAATTTAGAAAGCATGGCTTATGGCGTCGGTTATGCATTTGCAAAAGATAACTTATGCATCCTTGCTGACCAGATTGTAAAATATAATTCCGAACGGGCTAAATACTTCGGACCGGACTTGGTGCCCGCCAGCGGTGATTCGAAGCATTTGATTAATGATTTTGGTTTTTTAACGCTTGGTATACGTGAGTTGGCTGAGGATAATCTGCCTCAGCTTTCAGAAAATACCCGCGCAATGTTCAGCGGTTACACAAAAGGTTACAACAAATATCTTAACGATACACCTTTAGAAGAGATGGATCCGGCCTGTGCGGGGCAACCATGGATACAGGAAATTGATAGTGTCGATCTGCTTACGTACTCGCTAGGCGTTGCCCTATTGCCAGGGGCGGCAAATTTTCTCGATTTGATGTTTATAGCCGCGCCCCCAGGTGAGGACTATTTGCCAACACCGGAAAGTATTGACACGAAGACTAGTATTAAGATTTCACCAACCCTTGCCATGCCCACGAAAAACCCACGAGATATGGGCTCAAATGGCTGGGGTTTAGGAAGCAGCAAAACCTCCAATGGGAGAGGAATGGTGCTAGCGAATCCCCATTTTCCTCATACCGGCAATCTTCGTTTCTGGCAATTTCACGCCACAGTGCCTGGCCACTTGAATGTTACAGGCAGCTCACTAATGGGCTTACCCGGCGCGGTTAATATTGGCTTTAATGAAAATGTTGCCTGGACGCATACCTTCTCAACAGCCGAGCACTTTGTCGTTTATCAACTCACGCTTGATGAGGGCGACGCGAATCAATTAACTCACACCGTAGATGGTCAGCCAGTTTCCATATTCAAAAAACCTTTACAAATTGAGGTGAATGACGGTGCTGGCGGCACTCTAAAGCTTAATAAAACAGCATACTACACCAATTATGGTCCAATGATTGAGCTTCCGGGCAATTTTGACTGGGATACAACTAATGCTTATGCAATCAAAGATGCTAACCTGCCAAATTTCGATATTGTTGACCATTGGCTCGCCATGAATATGGCTGCGGATATGGAGGAGTTTAAACAAGCTTTTAAAGACTACGATGGTGTGATTTTTAATAACACGATGGCCGCCTCAAAAGATGGGCAGGTCTTCTATATCGACGACTCTACGGTTCCAAATCTTACCGATACCGCTATTAATGAAATGACCACTAATCCGTTGCTCGTTGGAGCCAAAGCATCGGCAGGATTTACTGTTCTTCCTGGTCATTTATCGGCATTTGATTTTGAGCGGCCGGTACCTTACGAAAATGCACCTAAATACGAAGGAACCGACTACGTGCAGAACTCAAATGATAGCTTCTGGTTAACTAATCTGGAGTCGCCAATTGAAGGCGTGTCGCCGCTTTATGGAGAAACCCAGAACCAACAAAGCTTGCGCTCTCGAATGGGACAGAAATTCTTACATGAGGGGGCAGGGAGTGATGATACCTTTACTCCAGATGAAGTGGCAGGATTGCTATTGAGTAACCGTAGTTATCTCGCTGAAGATGTTCTTGCTGCGCTGTTACAGTTATGTGAAGGTCAGGGCAGTACACCTGTCGATGTAGATGGAGAGATGGTAGATATTTCATCAGCCTGTGCCGCTTTAGGCAACTGGGACGGGACGATGAATAAGGATAGTGTGGCGGGCCATGTTTTCAGGGAATTTGCCTTTAAATTTAATAATAATCCACAATGGGAAACACCGTTTGATCCGGAAAAGCCTGTTTCTACACCATCTGGTTTGCTACAAAACGACATCACGCTAAAACAGTTCGCACAGGCTGTGCAGGTATTAAATGCTGCGGGTGTCGCTCCTGATGCAACACTGGGCGAGGTTCAATTCGTTGAGCGTAGTTTGCCTGACGGTACGCCCTCTGGTAATAAGCTGCCTTGGGCTGGAGCACACAATATTGAAGGTGGGTTTAACGTCTTTAATATCGTGTCTGGCAACAACGGGACATTACTTCCCCGCCATACTTATGCGCCGTTAAATAGTGATACGATCATGAGTGCTGAAGCACCTGGATACCACATTAATTATGGAAGCAGCTGGATGGTAGTCGTTAACTTTACTGAAAATGGCCCTGAAGCTAGGGGGTTACTGACGTATTCTCAGTCAAGAGTGTATGGAAGTGAGCATTTCCTTGATCAAACTGAGTTGTATTCAGAGCTGCCTCAGCTACGTCCCATCTTATTTACTGATGCTGAAATTGAAGAAAATAAAATTAAGCAGCTAACGTTATCGTCAGAGTAGGTTAACGCTGGTAAACTAACTGGCAATAGTAACGCGCAAAAGGACCACTATGGTCCTTTTGTTTTTAATTAAAAAGGAGAGAAGTTTGGAGTTTTTGTACGAATACGGGCTGTTTTTAGCAAAAGCAGTAACCTTTGTGGTGGCCTTAATCGTCATTGTGGCAACCATTGCAGGTGCAGCCAGCAAACAAAAACAGGGTAAAGGACAACTGGAAATCCTATCGCTTACCAACCAACTTAAAGATATTACTCAATACGCTCGCACTGTTTTGCTGGATAAAGCAACACTTAAAAAGCTCGCAAAAGAACAGAAAAAAGAGGAAAAGGCGAAAAAAGATGAACCGAAAGATGAATCACGTTTATTTGTGATTGATTTTCATGGTTCGATGGATGCGCATGAAGTAGAGCGATTACGTGAAGAGGTGACCGCTATATTATGTGTTGCCGGTGACGAGGATGAAGTATTGGTCCGTCTTGAGAGCGGTGGTGGTGTAGTACACGGTTACGGATTAGCCGCTGCTCAATTACAGCGCTTAAAAGATAAAGGCCTGAAACTGACAATTGCAGTCGATAAAGTGGCTGCCAGTGGCGGGTATATGATGGCGTGTGTGGCGGATCATCTTCTGGCTTCTCGTTTTGCCTATATTGGGTCAATTGGTGTTTTGGCCCAATTGCCAAATTTTCACAAGTTGCTTAAAAAGAACGATATTGAATTTGAACAACACACGGCTGGCGAGTACAAGCGAACACTGACCATATTCGGTGAAAACACCGATGCTGGCCGAGCCAAGTTCCGTGAAGAAATTGAAGAAATTCATGAAATGTTTAAGGATTATGTTCAAAGTCAACGAAAAGAAATGGATATTAATAAAGTCGCAACCGGTGAATTTTGGCCGGGAGTGAAGGCTAAGGAACTCGGCCTCGTCGATGAGATCATGACGTCAGATGACTACATACTTTCTCATTATCCAAAACGTGAAATATTCAGTGTTAAGTACACAGTGAAGAAGAATATGGCTGAAAAGCTTGGTATTTCGTTTGCTCAGGCTGCTGAGCGCATAGTGATGCGCGCACTGAGTCAGGCCAGAAGCTGGTTTTAAATTATAATTTATGACTATAAATACGAAGCAACGTATTTTAAATGCCGCCGAGATGTTATTTGCCGAACAAGGCTTTCAGCAGACGTCGATGCGGCAAATCACCTCCAAAGCTGAGGTGAACCTTGCCTCAATAAACTACCACTTTGGTAACAAAAAGAACCTTATCCAAGCTGTCCTCCAACGTTATTTTGATTCGCTGATGCCTCTGATAGAGCGGTCTTTAGAAAAATTGAAAGCCGAATCGATTGATGTCGTCCTAAAAGGGCTGGTTGAACCTATAATGTCTCTTAATAATCTGCGACCTGGCGGTACGGCATTATTTGTGAGGCTGTTAGGTCGCGGGTACAATGAAACACAAGGACATTTGCGCAAGTTTATAATGACCCATTATGGTTCGACAATTTCTAAGCTAACGGTGAGCATCAAACGTTGTCTGCCTAATATCGATGATGAGGAGCTTTTCTGGCGATTGCATTTTGCGTTAGGTAGCTTTGTATTTTCCATGTCATCAAGTCAGGCTTTGAAAGAAATTGCCGAATCAGATTTTCATCAGCAAGTGAATATTGAAGACGTTATCAGGCATTTAGTCCCATTTGTTGCCAGTGGAATTGAATGCGGCACGCATAAAACAAGGTAGTCATGCATGGATAAAAAGTTTTGGTTCGATCGCTGGGAGAAACAAGATATCGGATTTCATGAGGATACCGTAAATTCTCGTCTGAAAAAATTTATTCAGCGGATCTGCCCGCTGGGTGGGCACGTGTTTGTGCCGCTATGCGGGAAGACCCTGGATATCGGCTGGTTACTGGACAATGGCTATAAAGTAACTGGGGTCGAACTAAGTCGTACTGCAATTCAAGCACTTTTCAACCAGCTTGAACTGACGCCACAGGTCACTAATGTAGGTAAGTTTGTCATGTACTCCGCAGCCAATATAACAATTTATGAAGGTGACTTTTTTGATTTAACACAAATTCATCTTTTGGATATTGATTGTGTTTATGATCGTGCGTCTCTGGTTGCGTTACCTTCGGCGCTCAGAGAGCGTTACGTAAAACATTTACCGGAAGTGTCAGATTTTGCTCCGCAATTGTTGATCACATTAGAATACGATGAATCTCGCCTCGACGGACCGCCGTTTGCTATTACGAAACATGATGTACACGCGTACTATGGTCACGCATTCTCGCTTAAGGAACTCGACAGATCAACCTTGCCAGAAAAGTTAAAGGGCGTGTGTGAAGCAACGAGTACTGCCTGGCTAATTACTAAAAAATAACCGAGGACATTAAATGAATATTTGGGTGGATGCAGATGCTTGTCCTGTAGTGATTAAAGAAATTTTATATAAAGCTGCCTTACGCACCAAAACTGATACCACCTTCGTTGCCAATCACTCATTCAAAATCCCAAACAATCGTTTTGTTAGCCTCTTACAGGTTGAAAAAGGATTTGACGTGGCAGATAACGAAATCGTCCGCAGGGTTCAGGCAAACGATTTAGTAATAACCTCAGATATTCCACTTGCGGCTGAAGTGATTGAAAAAGATGCATTAGTATTAACTCCCAGAGGAGATGTGTTAGACAAGCAAAATGTCAGGCAGCGGCTGAATATCAGAGACTTTATGGATACGATGCGTAGTAGCGGTGTACAAACCGGTGGGCCGGCAGCGTTAAATCAAAAAGACAAACAAAATTTTGCTAACTTTCTTGATAGCACACTAAGGCGAGCAAAAGGGTAACTGCCCTTTCAGCAGAAAGGGCAAATAGCCTGATTTAACGCGGCAGGCGTGCGTCAGCTTGTTCTTGTTGGAGTTTTTCTGCCCAAAAGTCTTTTACGGAAAAGCCACCTTTTTTCGGTTTTGACTTTTTAGCGCTCTTAGCTTTTTTCGCCGGTGCTTTTTTAGCCTTGGGTTTTGCAGTGTCAGCCTTTTTTTCGGCCTTTTTGGGTTCCGCTTTGGCTTCTGCTTTGGCTTTCTTATTACCGGCCAGTTCTTCAGACCATTCCTGAAGCTGCGCTAAGCGCATGTTTTTGCCACCATTAACACTGTACCAGCCACCCTTGGCTTCTATTTCAGGCTCATTTCCTTCGGCCTTTTTAAAGTTTTTGGTGAAATCGGCTATTACCTTATCTTTATCTAAATCACTCATTATTGTTATAACTCTTTGTTCCTGGTTAATGATAAAATCAATGCGAATTGGTATAGACTATGGTTTTATAACGTTTTCTTAACGATATGTCTAATTTTAGGTGATATTGTGAGCATTTCCAGACAATTACTATTGCAAGAATTAAATGATTTATTGCAGCCGGGCAAGGTCAAAGATTATTGTCCTAACGGACTTCAGGTCGAAGGTAAACAGACAATAAACTCAATCGTAACTGGAGTAACGGCGTCGCAAGCATTGATAGATAAAGCAATTGAATGCAATGCTGATGCTATATTGGTTCACCATGGATATTTTTGGAAAGGGGAGCATCAACCCATCACGGGTATTAAATATCAACGCATTGCTTCGCTAATTAAAAATGATATAAGTTTGTATGCCTACCATTTGCCTATCGATATTCATCCAATGTTTGGCAATAATGCCCAATTGGGTAAGTTATTAGAATTGGATAACTACAGCGCGGTTCCTGACATATCCCCTGAGGGTATCGTATTCCAAGGAAACTATAGCCAACCGGTTACAAAAGATACCCTCCACAATCGATTAAGTCAGGCTTTAAAAAGAGAGCCCATGATAGTGGGAGAGTCAACCCAGGATATCACCAGCGTTGCCTGGTGCACAGGTGGTGGCCAGAGCTTTATCGAGCAAGCCATTGCCCAAGGCGTAGATGCGTTTATCAGTGGTGAAATATCTGAACAAACCACACATATTGCGAGGGAAGCCGGTATTTTATATTTTGCTGCCGGCCATCACGCAACAGAGCGTTATGGTGTGAAGGCGGTAGGGGAATATTTAGCGTCAACCCTTGATGTTCACGTGACATTTATTGATATCGATAATCCGGCTTAATGAGCATGAAGAATCAAGCTGATACCTTCTTTGACGGGCTGACTGACAAGTTTACCGCCAATATTTATGGCACAACTAAAGGTCAGTTACGCCATCAAATTCTGCTTCACGCACTCACAGACATAATAAACGAGCCACCGCTGCGTGTGTTGGAAATAGGCGGGGGAACAGGGCTAATGGCCAAGTCCTTTGTTGAGGCAAAGCACATATTGACCTTTACTGATGCATCTGAAGAAATTCTGGAACACGCCAAATTAAACCTGGGTGGGGATGGAAACGTTCGTTTTCGCCATCAAAGTCTGCAACAAATTAATGACTATGAGGCTTATGATTTAATCGTATGTCATGCAGTTCTGGAGTGGTTGCACGCACCACTAGAGACCTTATCGTTAGTATTAAATACAATGAAGCAGGGTAGTCGGCTTAGTCTAAGTTTTTTTAACCGCGATGCGTCACTTTTTACCAATGCGCTTTATGGAAATTTCGACTACATCGAAAGAGGGATGAAGGTAAAAAATCAGGTACGGCTAAATCCACAAAATCCCATGCGCCCTCAGGATGTTATTGCGCACCTAACGACCAATGGAATGGTAATTGAACAGGTAACCGGTATTCGCTGTTTCCATGATTATATGCAACGTAAGCCCACCGATGATCTTCATTATCAGCAGCTTTTAGCCCTAGAAAAGCAATACTGCCAACAAGATCCATTCCGCTGGCTAGGCAAATATATCCATATTGTGGCAAAAAAGACGACTACAGGTAACGCTTAATTTCGCTGGTTAGTGCTTGTGGTTTGATTGCCGGAGAGAACCTTCTTATCACTTCGCCTTTTTTGTTAATAAGAAATTTTGTGAAATTCCACTTGATACGCTTAGTCGCTAATATTCCCCGAGCCTGGCTTTTTAAAAACTCGAAAAGCGGGTGAGTATTATCCCCATTAACTTCAATTTTTTTAAATAAGGGAAAACTAATCGCGTAATTGGTCTCGCAGAAATGTTTGATCTGTTCATCATTGCCTGGCTCTTGATTGCCAAACTGGTCACATGGAAATGCCAGCACCGTAAACCCTTGAGACGAGAAAGTTCGTTGAAGTGATTCTAATCCCTCATACTGATAGGTGAACCCACATTCACTGGCTGTATTTACAATTAGCAACACCTGATCTTTATACTCACTCAGAGACATGGTTTCGCCATTATTCATTTCAGCATCAAACTGGTATATCGACTTGTCCATTTCAGCCCTACCTATCTTTAATTTCATTGACGATATCTGACAATGACAAACTTTGGTAGTATGTTGCGATTACTTTTTGACTTATTTAATGAAATCTTATGAAAGAGTATAGCGTTAGTTTTGTTGGCTTAGGTGTCATGGGTTATCCAATGGCTGGTCATTTAGCTGCTGCCGGGCACAAAGTCACCGTATATAATCGCACGGAGTCAAAGGCGCAGGACTGGGTAAAGCATTACTCTGGAAGCTGGGTTGATTCACTTGCTGCAGCTGCACACAAGCAAGATGTGGTCTTTATGTGTGTGGGTGACGATAACGATGTACTTGCAGTGGGCTCTCAACTGATCAAGTCAATGGATGCGGGCAGTATTTTAGTTGACCATACAACAGCCTCCGCAGCTATCGCCAGAAAAATGAATGAACTTGCTAAAGAGTCTGGCGTTGGCTTTGTTGATGCGCCTGTGTCAGGTGGTCAGGCGGGGGCAGAAAATGGTCAACTTACCATCATGTGTGGTGGTGAATCATCACATTTTGATACTGTCGAGCCAGTTATGAACTGTTATGCCCGACACAGTCAACTGCTTGGCGATTGTGGCAGTGGTCAATTAGCTAAAATGATGAATCAAATATGTATAGCGGGCATCGTCCAAGGGCTTGCAGAAGCACTTCACTTCGGGCAACAAGCTGGTTTAGATTGCGAACAGGTTATTAATGTTATCAGTAAAGGCGCTGCACAATCCTGGCAAATGGAAAATCGCGCCCATAGCATGCTAAAAGGTGAATATGATTTTGGTTTTGCGGTAGATTGGATGCGAAAAGATCTGGCTATCGCGCTGGATGAAGCGCGACGTAACGGCTCAACCCTGGCGCTGACCGCATTGGTAGATCAGTATTATGCAGATGTACAGAAACTGGGGGGGAACCGTTGGGATACCTCAAGTTTACTAACACGCTTAACGGGAAATCAAACGTAAAGTTGCCGGCATCAAGACAACCCGCAGAATTTGTCAGTTTATAAAGAGAATATACAAAAGCAGGTCCTTTAACTGTCAAGTTAATGATGCTTTTGACGTGATTCATTGGGTAGAGCATCATTTATCATGCTTGCGTTTCAGTCAGGCGGGCTTGTATGGCTAGACTGAACCAAGCATGCTATCTTCAAGAAATGTCTCAATACTGACATTATTTTCAACCACCGTAGTAAACGTATTATTGGGAATTTCCATCCATTTCTCACTCGCTTTATCTAGTGGTTCAGATACTACAACAGTACTTTTACCTGGCATAGTTTCTCCTGCCCCCTCGAAATCATCAAAGCAATGGCTGTCTGTGGAGTAAAACTGGGTCATGGCCTCTTCGTTATGGGAAAACCTGAGTGTATAAAGTGTATTACCGTCGGATAATGCACAAGAGAGGTTCAATGCGCCTTTAGGGTCGTTGTTTTTTAGTGCTTTAAGCACCCTTAATACCATTTTCTGCAGCCCTTTTTTAGGGTGTTCCATAAGACCATAGGTAAGTGCCAGTAAGAAAAATGTTTCGCTGTCGGTTGTGCCTTTTAACATGGGGAACAAGGTAGGGTTGATATCAAACTGTAATTCCCGCCGTATTTTTTCGAAGTCTGTTACATGACCGTTGTGTTGAAATAGCCAGTTTCTATATGAAAAGGGATGGCAGTTTGTACGCTGGATATCTCCGGTAGTGGTGGCGCGAATGTGCGCGAAAAAAGCATGAGACTTTACCTGATGACAAAGGTGCTTCAGGTTTTCGTTATGCCACGCGGGTAAGTCGTCTTTAAAGACACCCGGTTCATCGCGACTTCCATACCAGCCGATACCAAAGCCATCCCCGTTTGTAGACAGTAATTTACCTGTCGGTGTGATATTTAACTTACTGTTTAAGCTTTGCTTTACCAACGAATGAGAAGGTTGGGTAACCAGACTGTCTAAAAAGATTGGCTCCCCAATATAGGCTATCCATCTACACATAATGATATATTCTTAATGTTGGCGTGCTCACTGTCCAAAAAATCGAACATTCTCCTTCACTTCCAACAATTAACGAAGGAGTGACTGCAGCATCAGTTATATTCGTACTGGTATCTGTTTCAGGAGGGCCCGAATTAGATCATCCACTCGTTTACAGACTAGCAGTTCATATGAATTATGGTAGTTAGTTTTGGTACAGAAATCAGTTTAACAATCATCTGATATATTTTGCCTTCCTTAAATTTTAATTGTCTTGCCGCGTTTGCTATTGCAGCCAATATACGCTTTGCTATTAGTTAACTGAGAAAAAATAGTAAAACGGAATCCGAAATGTGTGGTTTGGCGGGTGAAATTTCATTTACTGACAGGCCGAATATTAAAGCTGTCGAAGAAATGCTATTAACCATGTACAGCCGAGGACCTGATGCGGAAGGGCTGTATGTACAGGATAAGGTGTGTTTAGGCCATAGAAGGCTGAAAATTATTGATTTAAGCAATCACGCTAATCAACCCATGATTGATTCTCAACTGGGGTTAACGATTATTTTTAATGGCTGTATCTATAATTATAAGCTGTTGAGAAAACAGTTAACGTCTTGCGGTTATCAGTTCTTCTCTTCCAGCGACACCGAAGTCGTTTTGAAAGCCTATGCACACTGGGGGGAAGACTGTCTTGAGCATTTTAACGGGATGTTCTCCTTTGTGATTTATGAGCACGTAAAACAAGAACTTTTTATTGCCAGAGACCGGTTAGGTATAAAGCCATTTTATTATTTTAAAAACGAAAAAAGGTTCTGTTTTGCCTCAAATTTAACCGCTTTATTGCATCATCCGGATTGTAATGCTCAGATCGATACCATTTCGCTCAATTATTATTTGAGTTTTCGTGCCATAACGCACCATAAAACGCCCTTTAAAGAAATTAAGAAACTGGCGGCGGGGCATTGGATGAAGCTTTCGCTGGATGGGGAGATAATCGAGCATAAATACTGGGACATCCAACACCGGTATAATAAAATAAGGCAGCGTGAAACCTCCGGTCCATTGCAATTTAGCGACTACTCAGAAGATGACTGGACAGATAAGTTGCATGAAACCTTGTTAAGGAGTGTCGAGCGACGACTTGAAGCCGATGTGCCTGTGGGCGTATTGCTATCAGGAGGTTTAGACTCTTCTTTAATCGTGGCGTTGCTTAATGAGCTTGGACATAAAGACGTACACACCTTTTCTGTCGGGTTTGAGCATGTAGCAAACGAAGAGGGTAATGAGTTTAAATATTCCGATATCATTGTTGACAGATTTAAAACAAATCATTGTAAAATATTTGCCGACAATGAGACATTGCTCAACTCGTTACCCGCCTGTATAGAAGCCATGTCGGAACCGATGGTTTCGCATGATGTTATTGGGTTCTATTTGTTATCGCAGAAAGTCAGTGAACACGTCAAAGTGGTTCAAAGCGGCCAGGGCGCCGATGAAATTTTTGCAGGTTATCATTGGTATCCCCCGATGGTGGAATCGTCGCCAGAGTCCGCAGCTAAAGACTATGCAAATGCCTACTTTACCTATCAGCTGGAAGGTTTAAAGGATCTTTTGAGTCCTGAAATACATGTTAAAGACGACGCATTAGAAATGGTTTCTGAATATTTCGCCGCAGGTTTCAGACGCAACCCAGAAACCTCGGCGATAGAGCAAACCCTCATGCTCGATACCGAAGTGATGTTGGTAGATGATCCGGTAAAGCGAGTAGATAATATGACAATGGCATTTGGTATAGAAGCACGTGTGCCATTTTTAGACCATGAGTTAGTTGAATTAGCCAGCCAGATCCCTTATCAGCTTAAACTAAAAGACGGGGGCAAATATTTACTAAAACAAGTGGGACGAAGGCTACTGCCTCACGAGGTCATTGACAGGCCAAAGGGATATTTCCCTGTGCCGGGCTTAAGAAATATGCAAGGACGTTATCTTGAGATGGCTAAAGAGGTGTTTAGTCAAAAAGTAGCGAGAGAAAGAGGGGTGTTTAACATGAAGGTGATACAACGAATGTTGCAGAGCCCCGAAGATTTTACAGGACGTTTTGGGTCGAAGCTTTGGCAAGTCACCTTATTCGAACTATGGTTGCAATTACACGTTGCATCCAATAACTAGCTGCAACTCAGTCAGCGTGAGTTAGCTCTGTCAAGCTGTTATTCTGATATTGCGAAAATTAGACCTGCACCCAAAACAAATATCAAGCATATGGTTTATTATCTCACCCTGAGATCTTGCAGACTGGTAAGATAAAAATTGACATGTTCAGGCTCCTTTAAATAAAACAATTTTTCCCTAACAAACTGTTGGCTAAATTGTGGCATTTTCTGACACAGCTGCGCTAATTGTCTGGTGGCTTCCTGTTTGGCTCCTAAGTGACTCATGGCGATGGCCGCATGAGCAAAGGTCCAGTATTGGCAATTAGGCAGGCTGCTGGCTTTTTGTGTCCATTGCAACGCTTTTTCGTATTCCCCTTTGAATAGTAACGCCAGTGCCCCGTAGGTATAAAATGCCCAGAGTTGAGGGTCGTTGGGACTTAGCGCTATCGCTTTCTCGAAATACTCCATGGCTTCGTCATAGCGTTTTTCATATGCAAGCGAATCACCCATTCCGCAATAGGCTGCAGCAAATGTGGGGTTTAATGCGATTGCCTTTTCGTTTCCTGAAATAGCATGGCTATAATCTTGACGAGCCAGCAGAACGCGTGCTCGTAACGCATGGAATGTGGCATTGCGATCATCCAGACATAAGGCCCTGTCACAGGCATCAAGCGCTTCATCAAGTAGAGTTTGGTTGGGGGTAGTATCCCAATAAACCATCCCCAATATTAATGCATATGCCCACCATGCATGGGCTTCACCAAAATTGGGATCGAGTTTCTGGCTTTGTAAAAGTAGACGTTGAGCCTCGAGGTTATCGCTGCCGGTGAAGCGGTAAAAGTGGTAAATGCCGAGGTGGAAGCAGTCCCATGTTTCCAGGTTGGCAGGCCGGGAACGTACGACTTTGCTTCGTTCCGCAAAACCAATTTCAGGTTCAAGACGAGCAACAATTTTACTGGTAATTTCGTCTTGCACGGCAAATATATCGTCCAGTTCCCGGTCAAAATGTTCAGACCAGAGGGTGTGATCATTTAGCGCGTCATTTAATTGCACTTTGATTCGGATCCGTTCTCCAATTCGTTGAACACTTCCATCTATAACGTAGTGCGCGCCGAGTTTTTCATGTAGCTGACGGATTGAAATTGCTTGTTGTTTATAGCCGTACATAGTGTTTCGGGCAATCGTATTAAGCCAGCGATGTTTGGCCAGTTGACTGATAATGTCATCAGTCATCCCATCGGCAAAATATTCCTGGTTGGTGTCTGCAGAACGGTTAGTAAATGGAAGAACTGCAACAACCGGTTTTGCAATGTCGCTGGGAGAAAGTGTTACTGAAGGTAAGGAGGTTGTAACGGGCGGCAGAGTTGTATTGAGGGTTTTTACTTCTCCAACAAAGCGAAAACCTTTTCGATGGATGGTGCGAATATAACGTTGCCGATGTCCGTCATCATCAATTAAATGACGAGCGAGTTTTATCCGGCTGCTAAGAGCAGATTCCGAGACAATTTTGCCGCGCCAAATCGTATCGAGTAGTTCATCTTTGCTGAGCATCCGGTTGCGGTGTTCGACGAGTAATCCAAGTAACTCAATAACCTGTGGTTCAGTATG
This sequence comes from uncultured Alteromonas sp., assembly GCA_964601635.1. Classification (GTDB taxonomy): domain Bacteria; phylum Pseudomonadota; class Gammaproteobacteria; order Enterobacterales; family Alteromonadaceae; genus Alteromonas. The sequence continues at coordinate 16,289 of CAZROH010000033.1, forward strand.
AACTATCTGATTCCCCTTTCGCAGCTCAAATTGATCGGTATCCAGTTGAAAATCGTCAAATTGATAACGCATGGCATGATCAGATCGAATCTGTTACCACGATAATAGACTACCTTCATAAATTCTCCAGAATTAATCCACAACTTCGTCAGGCTTTCCTAGTTACAGAGGCGCATGCTATGCGCCGAACTTTCACCCCCGTCTAAGCGTGGGGAAAAACGATTTCCGTTGAAGAGGAAAGAATGATGTCAGACGAAAAATATTTAGTGAATTGTCAGGATGGTCGCAACAATCTGGAGCGCGCCACCATCTCTTTGATCCTTGCCGTTACCGCTTCTAAAACGGCGGAAACCGCAGTATTTGTCTCGGCTGAAGCCGCCCAACTTTGTGTAAAAGGGGCTGTTGACGGCTTGGTGGCGAAAGGATACGAACCCATCGCAGATCTGCTTAACCAGTTTCAGCAAAACGGAGGTACGTTGTGGCTGTGTCCGGCCTGCGCCAAAGCCAAGGGGATCACCTCAGAAGACCTGATCAGCAACGCCGAAATAGCCGGGGCGCCCAGAACGATGGCGTTTTTACAAAGCGGTGCAAAATTACTTGCCTGAGTGGGAGACGATGATGCAAGCCGAAGAATTAGCCGAATGTGGTGAATTGCGCCACTGGCTTGGGCTACTGGGAGAACACCTGGACGATTTTCTGCGGTTTGACCGCCCAGACCCACAGCAAGTTACGCAGTTGTGGAAAGAGCCACTTGAACAAAAGCTGCCCATCGAAGGGGTCGGCATGAAACAATTAGTAGCGGAAATGGGACAAGTTGTTATCCCAAATGGTGCACAAATTTCGCATCCAGGTTTCAGCTCCTATATAACCACAGGTCCCACCACCAGCGCTACCATAGCCATGGTGGCTGGTGCAATCGCAGCCCCCCAGCGAATTGGTCTGCATGCGTTTAATCTTCTTGAAGAGCTCTCGCTTCGCTGGCTGTTGGAGTTATTCGGTCTGTCACCTTCAATGCAGGGGGTGTACACCAGTGGTGGTTCAGTGGCTAACCTTATCGCACTTGGTGCAGCTCGACAGTGGGCTTACAAAAAGTTGGGGCTGGATGCTGCAAGCGACGGTATCTCCCTTGGGGGTAAGGTGCTTGCAAGTGCCGAATGTCATCATAGCGTATTACGCGCCTGTGCGGTGTTAGGTTTGGGACGCAATGCACTGGTTAAAATTGAATGTGACGTGGAGGGACGTATCTGTGCGGATAAGCTGGATGATTATATTGGTAAGTGCAATGAACCAGTGATTGCCATTGTGGGTAACTTGGGCAGCACCAATGCAGGCGCAATTGACCCGGTTTCAGATTTGGTCGAAATTGCTCAGGCACATGACGTCTGGCTTCACCTGGATGGGGCCTATGGCTTACCTGGTATTTTGGACCCGCAAGTAAAACGGTTTTACCAGAAAATTGAGCAGGCCACCTCAGTCAGTGTGGATCCCCATAAATGGCTGGGCGCGCCAGTCGGTGTCGGTGTTGTGTTTGTGAACGACAAAGAGGTACTCCAGCGTGCCTTTACGCAGGAGCCCGCCGCATACCTGGAAGGATCTGAATGCAGGAAGGAAGCTCAGCATTCGCTTGATCAGTTAGGTACACCTTACTCAGAGTTTGGTGTTGAGCTATCAGCACCTTGTCGTGGGGCCATTGTCTGGGCGATATTGCGAGAAATCGGTGTAAACGGAATGCAGGCTCGTATTGTCAGGCATAATGCAATGGCCAGGAAGTTGGCGCATCGGGTGCTGAATACACCGGCACTTGAACTACTTCGTACGCCCATGCTGTCGATTTGCTGCTTTCGCTATACCAGTAAACATATCAGTGACTTAGATAAGTTTAATATTGAGCTGCACCGACGTTTGATCCATAACAGTCAACATATGCCAAGTACAACTATAATTAATGGTTGTGTGGCTATTCGCCCTTGTTTTATTGGCGCCCGCACCTCCGAGTCGGAGGTGGATGGCTTGATTGAAGAAGTACTGCAAGTAGGCAGCGAACTTTTAAATGATGCTACGTGGTTGTCTGCATCACAAACAACACAGGAACGGGACAACTATGTCAAATCGCTATCAGAACATTCTTGAAACCATAGGCAATACGCCAATTGTCAAAATAAATAAGCTGGCGCCAGAGCACGTTAACTTATACGTTAAAGTAGAGTCCTTCAACCCGATGGGCTCAGTAAAGGACAGAATGGCCTTGGCAGTGATTGAGGATGCAGAACATAAAGGAGAATTGCAGCCAGGGCAAACCATTGTCGAGGCCACTAGCGGCAACACAGGGATTGCATTAGCAATGGTGTGTGCACAAAAAGGTTACCCTTTGGTGGTGACCATGGCCGAAAATTTTAGCATTGAGCGACGTAAGCTGATGCGCTACCTTGGCGCTCAGGTCGTTTTAACGCCGGCATCGCAGAAAGGCTCTGGCATGGTTGCAAAGGCGCGAGAATTGGCTGAGCAACATGGCTGGTGGCAATCACGCCAGTTTGAAAACCCCGCCAATGCTGCAATACATGAACGTACCACTGCTCAGGAAATATTACAGGATTTTGACGATTTGCCACTGGATTATTGGGTTAGTGGCTTTGGCACTGCCGGCACATTAGCTGGCGTTTCTAAAGTATTACGTGATAAAAGCCCCCATACACGAATCATTGCATGTGAACCAGACAACTCTCCCATACTGGCTAGTGGCGTCCCTCAGCAACGACAGACTGATGGCAGTCATACGGGCAGCCACCCCAGATTCAGACCGCATCTCATGCAAGGTTGGTCGCCAGATTTTATACCGTTAATTGCAGAAGACGTTTTACATCAGTCGCGTATTGATGAGTTCGTGATGATTAATGGGAATGAGGCTCTGAATCGTGCGCGTGAGCTGGCGCGTAAAGAAGGCATTTTTGTTGGTATTTCCGGAGGCGCGACTTTGGCAGGGGCGTTGAAAGTAGCCAAAGACGCAGCACCAGGCAGTACCATACTTTGCATGCTTCCCGACACTGGGGAGCGCTATATGTCAACACCACTGTTTGACCATGTCAGCGAAGACATGACCGAAGAAGAGATAAACCTCTCAAAGTCGACGCCCGGATATCGGTTTGATGTGCCAGCCCCGCCGGCTAAGGATGATGCAATGCCTCCAGTTGATCATGAAAGTGCGGCACATATCGAGCAAATTATTCATGACAAAAACCAGCCCGTGGTGATGTTTTCCCTGGAATGGTGCGAGTTTTGCTGGTCTGTAAGGAAGTTGTTCGCTAAGTATAATATTTCTTATCGCAGTATGGATCTGGATTCGGCTGAATTACAGCAAAACGATCAGGGCGGCAAACTACGTAATGCATTAAGAGCTTGCACCGGCTGGAATACGCTCCCACAGATTTTTATTGGAGGTGAGTTTGTCGGTGGCTGTACCGATTTGTTTGATGAAGGGATTAGCGGAATGTTGGAGAAACGATTACACAAGGTAGGGATTACTTTGACTGAACCCATCAAAGACCCTTATGCATTTTTGCCCAAATGGTTGCATCCAAGATAAGGACAGTGTTGACCTCTATCAAAAGAGCAGTAAAAGTTGCAGTGAATAAGTCGATTAAAGCAAAAACGCGCACCTGTTACCTTATTCGATTTTTTAAGTTTGATTGTACATAAATTGAGTGTGTGGGTTGGCAGCAACTTACTCAATTTCAAAGTGCTAAGTGGAGCGGGTGGGGGGAGTTAAATTTTCAGGCGGGCTGAGGGAAGGGGAAAGGTAAAATAACGAAAGTCAGTGATTGAATGTCAGTTTTCGCTTGTCAGGAGAACAAGGGGTGAGCTCAGCGGGCAGATAAGCCTGTCATACAGGCTGCTGCAGACAACGCCTGGTAAGAAGTACAATCAGCATCTACTTTTAATTGACGTTACCTTTGATTAGTTGACAAGACCCTTACGGACTTTCAGAGGAAGTTGATGACAACTCTGGCGCTTCAAATTCTTCCTTTAAAAACAGCTCTGGCTTTTTCGTTACCGCAAGTTGTAATTGCTCAAATCGATATTTATTCGCAGAATTTAACGTCCCCATTTCGCTAATTGCCTGAATTAAATCGGGTACAGTACAACGCTTAAACATAGGTTGCCTGGCTTCAACCATACATTGCAATAAATTGAGCGGAAATGCAGCGACATCTGGTAACAATTGAAATGCTAAGTAAAAACTCTCCATTGCCTGTGTATACTTTTTTTCCACAAACAAACGCGTTCCCTGTTCGTTAATTTCTGTTGCTCGCTCCTGAGCCAGTCCCATGCTTACTTCTCCTCCGAACAGGGCGTCATTATTACTGACTTGTTCAGCGATACTAATAAGCGATTGATTTCTTTCATGTGCCATGTTTACAAGGGATTTGGCAAAATCCTTGTCTCCTAAGCCGTGAAACACTTTCGCCGCGGTGAGTAAAGTAGGCGGATCCGTTCGTACAAACGAATGCATACTATCGGCTTCCAAATAATGGCGTGCTTTATCTTCATCACCTTCAAGTAAGGATGAATAGGCAAGTATATAGTCACGTTTTTGAATTAACTGCTGATCGCCTTGATTACGCCCTGCTATTCCGACCAGGCGTTTTGCTTGCATCACACTTTCTGAGCGATTTGATAAGGGCTGGTGCTCGGCAATACTCAGGTAAAAATCAGCCAGTTCGAAGGTAAACTCAGTGAACCGATCTTTTGCGGAACGGTTGATATCGCGTTTGTGCTGCAACAGGTCAATTCCATCAACCACGCGATCTAACTTTTGATAAGTTAATGATTTGAGCTTTGTCGCATGTAAACTGAGATCTCCGGGCTTGATGTGATCTAAATAATATTCCGCTTGCTGCCAGTTTTGCTGTTCAAAGCTGAGTCCTGCGAGCCATTCAAAGGCTTTATCTTTGGCCAGGCTTGTTTTTACCATGGTACGAAGCTGATCTGAACACTCGTGCCAGGTACCATCTATATACTGACATTTGATTTTGCCCCACTGCGCCCAAAGCACCTTGTCAGATTTTTCCAGCACAGTTTCATACAATTTTTTCGCTAACTTAATTTGCCCTGCAGCTAAAAGAAGACGGGCTTTTAATTTTTGCACATCTGTTTGAATTTTGGCCGGTAAACTCCTTCGCATAATGCTATTTAATTTGGCTAATGCGTCTTTAGGATCATCATTATCGAGCGCGTGTAGTGCAGGAGCCACGTACTCGCGGAAGTTCAGGTAGTGGGTTAGCGAGCGGGTGATGGTAGCGATCGTATAAGGCTTTATAATCAACATGTCAGGATGGATATCAATTATTTGCCCGATGATCTGAGGCATTCTGTCTGATGTGATAAAAATAATGCCGGTACTGGGTTTGATAAAACGACTCTGCCTGAGCTCTTGAATCCACTCTACGCCCGATTTGTTCTGCCCTAAATGAAAATCCATCAGGATCAATTCAAAATTTTGTTTTTTTAAAGCTGACTTAAGTTCTGTCCCGTTACTGAAGCTGCTGATTTCAAATTGCCCCAGAGGCAGAATGTGACTTCGCAAATTTCCTCTGGCAGTAGCGTTATCTTCAACGATAGCAAGGCGATACAACATACAGTTTTCCTTTATGGCACTCGTGAATGATAGTGAACGGTGACATGAATTATTTTTAACTTCCCACTATAAAGGTAACGGGATAATTCGCAACTGAACTGATAACATAACAGAGCTGTCACATTAAATTTACATGCAATGGTATACAGCATCTAAGGTTTACGTTTACGTCAAGGGTAACTTTTAGGTACTGTATCACTATTACAGACAAGACAACGTTGAGGTTGCAATGCAAAAGGTTCCTTTACTTATCAATGGAGAATTTGTCCAATCCTCCTGTGATTCATTTATCGATGTAACTAATCCGGCAGACAATTCTGTTATTGCCCAGGCACCACGCGCTACAGATGCTGAGATGGAACAAGCTATCGCTAGCGCTGAAAAAGCGTTTGAGACATGGCGTGAGGTTCCTGTTACCCAGCGCGCTCGAATTATGATGCGTTACCAGGCGCTGTTAAAAGAACATCAGGAAGATATTGCAAAGATCCTGGCTTCTGAAACAGGAAAAACGTTCGATGATGCTAAAGGTGACGTATGGCGTGGGATTGAAGTTGTTGAGCAAGCGATGAACGTACCATCATTAATGATGGGTGAAACCGTTGAAAACGTGGCTCGCGGTATCGACACTTACAGTTATATTCAACCACTAGGCGTTTGCGCAGGTATCACGCCTTTCAATTTTCCGGCTATGATCCCGTTATGGATGTTCCCAATGGCGATCGCTTGCGGCAACACGTTTGTGCTAAAGCCTTCTGAGCAAGACCCGCTCACCCCAATGAAGCTGGCAGAGTTATTCAAAGAAGCCGGTGCACCAGATGGCGTCTTAAACGTCGTTCATGGCGGTAAAGAGCAAGTTGAACCATTGCTTACCGATCCTCGCATCAAAGCGGTCTCATTTGTAGGTTCCGTACCTGTTGGCCAACATATCTACCGCACCGCTACGTCTCATATGAAACGCGCGCAGTGTTTTGCTGGTGCTAAAAATCATACAGTCATTATGCCTGATGCGAACAAAGAGCATGTGCTTAATAATTTAGTGGGCGCATCTGTGGGTGCGGCGGGCCAACGCTGTATGGCTATTTCAGTTGCAGTATTTGTGGGTGAAGCACAAAACTGGATCCCTGAACTGGCTGAACGCATCAGCAAAGTTAAGCCAGGTTTATGGGATGACGAAAATGCGGGCTTTGGCCCACTAATCAGCCCGCAAGCAAAAGCGCGCGTGCTTAGCATGATTGAAAAAGGGAAAGAACAGGGCGCCTCCTGTCTGGTTGACGGTTCAGATTTCACGCTGGAAGGTTATGAAAACGGGAATTGGATTGGACCTACAGTGTTTTCTGATGTGACGGATGAAATGGATATCTACAAAGAAGAAATCTTCGGTCCGGTTCTTTCGTGTATGAGTGTTGAGTCATTGGACGAAGCATTAGAGTTAGTCAATGCGAACCCTTACGGTAACGGCACGTCGATATTTACGAATAGTGGCCCTGCGGCCAGAAAATATCAACGTGAAGTAACGGTGGGTCAGGTTGGTATCAATATACCCATTCCTGTACCTTTGCCATTCTTCTCATTCACCGGTTGGAAAAACTCTTTCTATGGTGATTTACATGCATATGGTAAACAGGCCATTCGTTTTTATTCAGAAACCAAAACCATCACGTCGCGCTGGCTGGAAGGCGATATTCCAGGTGGCCCGAATATGACTATCTCACTGGATTAAGCAGGTATTTTGCATGAACTTTGAGTTAACAGAAGATCAAATTGCTTTTGCGCAAACAGCAAAGCAATTCGCCGAACAAGAGCTGGCTCCTTTTGCCGCGCAATGGGACAGAGATCATCACTTTCCGGTAGAAGCGATACAAAAAGCCGGTGAGTTGGGTTTTTGCGGACTTTACACTCCTGAAGAGAGTGGTGGCTTAGGGCTGTCAAGACTGGATTCTTCAATTATTTTTGAAGAGTTATCAATGGGCTGCACTACCACGACGGCCATGCTGACTATTCATAATATGGCAACATGGATGATTGCAACCTGGGGGCAGCAGGAAGTAAAAGACAAATGGTGTGATGATCTGGTCACGGGACAGAAACTCGCTTCGTACTGCTTAACAGAGCCTGGAGCAGGTTCTGATGCGGCATCACTTAAATCTACCGCCAGGGAGCAAGACGGTGGTTATGTTTTAAACGGTAGCAAAGTCTTTATCTCTGGTGCAGGTAGTACCGATGTGTTAGTGGTCATGGCGCGTACAGGTGAAGACGGCCCTAAAGGTATTTCAGCCTTTGCGGTACCAGCTGATGCTGATGGTATCAGTTACGGAAAGCCTGAAGAAAAAATGGGCTGGAATGCCCAGCCAACCCGTATGATCACCTTCGATGACGTTAAGCTTGATAAAAGCTGGCGTTTAGGTGAAGAAGGTCAGGGTTTTAAGATGGCAATGCAAGGCCTGGACGGCGGTCGCATAAATATTGCTACATGTTCAATTGGTACTGCGCAGCAAGCGTTGAATACAGCCAGAGCCTACATGCAGGAACGTGAGCAATTTGGTAAACCGATTGCTGCGTTTCAAGCGCTGCAATTTAAGTTAGCCGATATGGCTACTGAACTGGTTGCTGCCCGTCAAATGGTTAGGCTCGCCGCGTTCAAACTCGATAATGGTGACGCAGATAAAACCACTTATTGTGCAATGGCAAAACGCTTCGCCACTGACATTGGTTTTAAGGTCTGTAATGAAGCGTTACAACTTCATGGTGGTTATGGTTATATCAAAGAGTATCCACTGGAACGCCATGTTCGGGACGTGCGAGTACATCAAATCCTGGAAGGTACCAACGAAATAATGCGAGTTATCATTGGACGTCGCTTAATCAGTGATGAACGTGAAATTCGTTAAAGCAAGGAGTTAAGTGAATGGTAGAAACCTCGGCTAATGAGTCCCCTGTATTTATTCAGGAAAAAGAGACATCCTCAGGTCTGATTATAGGGCAATTAACCCTTAATAAGCCCAGAGCACTAAATGCATTAGATCTTGAAATGGCAAAAATTATGTTGGATGCCCTCAAGAGCTGGCAAAACAGAGAAGATGTCGTCATGGTTCTCATTGATGGAGTCGGTGATAAAGCGTTTTGTGCTGGCGGTGATGTGGTTTCCATGCATCAGGCGATGAAGGCTTCTCCAGATTCCATTCCGGGTTTTTTACAAGAGTTCTTCACCGTAGAGTACGAACTTGACTATACCATCCACACATACTGTAAACCGGTGGTGGTTTGGGGAAGTGGAATAGTCATGGGCGGCGGCATGGGCTTACTATGTGGTGCTCGCCACCGAGTAGTGACGCAGGGTTCTCGTCTTGCGATGCCGGAAATTACTATAGGCCTCTACCCAGACGTTGGAGGAAGTTATTTTCTTCCTCGATTACCTGGAAAAAGTGGTCTGTTTTTAGGTCTCACTGGAGCGAGCATCAATGCCGCTGACGCTAAATACCTTGGTTTAGCGGATTATATTTGCGACGATGCTTCGCGGGCTGATGCGCTCTCAGCTCTTTTATCATGTGACTGGTTAGCGGTTGACGATGTTAACGCTCAAATTAATGAACTGTTGAGTCGCTTTACGCCATCTGATGACAACATTGCTTATTCCAATGTGGAAAGTCATCAGGCATTAATTGATGAGGTATGTGCTTCGCAATATTTGACTGACATTGCGCAAAACATAAAACACATGAACGTTGAAGACGACAAGTGGCTAGACCGGGCACAAAAAACATTTCTGAGTGGTTCTCCAGTTACAGCGCATCTCGTTCACGAGCAAGTGCAAAGAGGAGCTAACCAGACTCTCGAGGAGTGCTTTCAAATGGAGCTGATTATGTCCTGTAGGTGCGGTGAATTGGGTGAGTTTCAGGAAGGGGTGCGGGCGCTATTAATCGATAAAGACGGCAAACCAAACTGGCGGTACGAATCAATCGAAGAGGTGCCCAGCGCGGTAATTGAACATTTCTTCGAATCGCCCTGGTCGTATGATAAGCATCCGCTTAGACAGCTAGGAGAATAAAATGAATAAAGTAGCCTTTATCGGATTAGGCAATATGGGCGGCCCAATGGCCGAAAATCTCATAAAAAGCGGAATGCAAGTTACCGTGTTTGACTTAGTCGCAGACGCAGTCGCTGCATTGAAGAGCAAAGGTGCTAAAGCGGCGCAAAGTGCAACAGACGCAGTAAAAGATGCAGACATTGTTATTACCATGTTACCGGCAGCAAAACATGTGAAGACATTGTACTTAGGTGACCAAGGTTTAATCGAGGCAACGCAACCAGGCACGTTGATGATAGATTCAAGCACTATCGATGCTGAATCTGCTCGTATGGTTGGTGAGGCTGTGAATAAGGCGGGTAGAATGTTTGTCGATGCACCAGTGTCGGGTGGTACAGCAGGCGCACAAGCAGGCACGCTGACCTTCATTATGGGGGGCAATGATGACGCTATCGCTAAAGCAACACCTGTCCTTCAATGTATGGGTAAAAACCTGTTTCACGCTGGTGATACCGGCGCCGGGCAAGTCGCTAAAATTTGCAATAACATGTTGTTGGCCGTGTTGATGGCAGGTACGTCTGAGGCACTGCAGTTAGCAATAGATAACGGATTAGATCCTAAAGTAGTGTCCGATATCATGCTTCAAAGTTCAGGTTGTAACTGGACTCTGCAAAAGTACAATCCCTGTCCGGGGGTTATGGAAAACGTACCTGCATCGAAAGATTATCAGGGCGGATTTATGGTTAAATTGATGAATAAAGATCTCACTTTAGCGATGAACGCTGCAGCCAACAGTGAGTCTCCCACCCCAATGGCGGCCGCCGCACAAAGCCTATACAAGTTACATCAAAATAAAGGTAACGCAGATAAGGACTTCTCAAGCATCATTCAATTATTTGGCAAGTCATAAAAGAGAGAGGCTTGCCTCTCTCTTTTCTTCAGTGAAGTTGTTACAATCCGCTAAAGAATCCCCATCAGAGTTAATCTACATGTGGTCATGCCCACTTTGTTCATGCAAACTAACCAAAGCAAATAAGACCTGGTCGTGTGCAAATCGCCATACGTTTGATGAAGCAAAATCCGGCTATGTAAATCTGCTTCCGGTTCACCACAAACATTCGCTCGAACCAGGTGATAACAAACAAATGGTTAACGCGCGCAGAAACTTCCATGCGAGTGAAGGGTATATATTACTCATGCAAAAGCTAAGCAACTTGGTTGAGGAATATGCCAATGCCAATGCATTAACCGAAGTCTCCTTATTTGAAGCAGGTTGTGGGGAAGGGAGTTACCTGGCGACATTGGCCCATTACCTGAAAAAGAATGATTTGCGCGTCCGTAGTACGGGGGTTGATATTTCCAAACCCGCTGTTGAACTCGCGGCAAAGTCATTCAAAGACTGCCACTTTGCGGTAGCGAGTAACTTCAGGTTGCCACTCCCAGCTGATTCTCAACATGTGATTTTACAGATATTTGCCCCCGGTGATATGACTGAATATGCAAGGGTGTTAAGACAGGATGGCATAGTGATATCTGTGGATCCTGGTAAGGATCACCTGTGGGAGCTTAAAGAGCAAATATATCAGACGCCCAGACAACATCGCTTATCACAGCAAAAGTGTGAAGACTACGCATTGATTAATAGTCAATCGTTAACGTTTGAGGTGTCACTGGATGACGAAATACGAAAACAAGGTTTGCTTGCAATGACACCTTACGCCTGGAAATTGAGTGAAGAAAAACGTGCCCAGCTTGAGCATACGTTGTCTCATGTGACCGCTGAGTTTACGATTAACGTTTGGCAGCACGTCACTAGTATCAAAGAGGGTGGTGAACATGCGCAATAAAGCCGTATTTCTGGATCGAGATGGTATTATTAATGTTGACAAGGGATATGTAGGCAAAATAGCTGATTTTGAGTTTGTCAGCGGAATATTTTCGTTGATAAAAGCATTTGAGAAGTCTGGATATTTGCCCATCATAGTCACAAATCAATCCGGCATTGGCAGAGGTTATTATTCAGAGAAGGCGTTTTCTGAATTATCTGATTGGATGAATGCCCGGTTTGAGAGTAACGGCATTGGTCCTGTACCCGTCTACTATTGTCCACATCATCCAACAGATGCAGTTGGTGATTATCGGATGGATTGCCGCTGTAGGAAACCACAACCAGGTTTACTTATTCAGGCCGCCGAAGATTGCGATATTGACCTGACTCAATCGGTCATGATTGGTGACAGCCTAAGGGATATGGAAGCGGCCGAGGCGGCAGGGGTACCAATCCGGGTATGGGTTACAGAACAAGCAAAGCATAATCAAATTGCCTCTTCCTGTACCCATACCGCTGCCAACCTATCGGACATAGAACCGCTTTTATTAGTGGGGTCTTGAAAACCGCGTAAGCTGTTTAATAGCACGACTTAACAGATCGACATTAAGTGAAGCGTTGCTGCGGTTTCCATTATTTACGTTGGTTATTTCGTAACTGCCATTACTCAGAACTTCTATTCTTTGATTCTCATGGATCACGACGATCCTTTCGCCAGAAGTGCTTACCAACCAGTTTCTTTGTGGGTTGGTAAAATCCTGACCGGTTGAGTAAAACTGGTTAGGAGCTTTGCAACCCAATGTGTTTAAGATAGTTGGCGCAAGATCTTCTGTGCTGGTAGCATCCGCCTTTACCTCCAGGTTGGTGATCAACGCCCCTCGTTTAGCTCCGTTTTCTGGATCAAATCCAGTGGCAATGATGATGTCACTATTTTTCACATCAAGTTTTTCAGTTTGAATAAATGCATCAATTTTCGACTCTGGCAGAAATGCGATATGTAAACCGGAACTCGAGTGATCGAGTGGCTGCTTATAATCGTTGAGCATGTGGGTTGGAAGTGATTCATCAATGTGTATTGCCACAGGCATACCAAGTGCCTCGGGCAATTCCAATAACACCGGCCGCTCTTGAGTTAAGCTTTCAAAATAAATTTCCGGAACACCAAATAAGGTGGACATGATGAGGGCATCCAGTGACGACGCGTTAGTAAAATAATTGTCGTAACTATTTAAGCCCAACGCCTCTGCAGCCCTTGCATTGCCTGCATCTGTCTGCACAATGAGATACATCGTGCGATTATTATCAATGGCACAATAAACCGGTTCGGTTGGGTAGGTTATTTGATGGATATCTGGCGCAAATTGTAACTGCTTTCTTTCCTCGTAACTTTCCAGATCGAGTAATCCGTAACGCGACATCGTCGTCTTGGCTGTTGCAGGATAAGATAAAGGGAACATGTTATCTTGCTTAATAATCGGTTGATAAAGTTCAGCATCTGCCCATACGTGAACGGCATGGCTACTAACAAAGCAAACAACAAAAAATGTCGTTACCGGCAAACCGATTTTGCGTTGCTGAAAGCGATCCATACGACTCCAAATAGCATTTGCTAATACCAACTGAAAACCGAGCCAGATAACAAAGAGGAGCAGTAAATAACCCCATTGCTGCGGTCCAAACTGGCTGATTTGCGTTTGCGCTTCACTGCGAAGTAAATCCGTTGAATTGAAATTTATATGAAAGCCAGTCCGGTTGTAGAGCAATGCATCAAATGCTAATAACGCCAGCCCGATTGCAGCAATAATCGATGCCGCAGCTTTGATTATTTTAGGGTTGGTAGCCAGATAGCAAAGGGGGAGGATGAATATTACAAAACCCGCAAAAGTGAGAAAGCCAATATGACCAAACCAGTTTGACAGCAAATAAATGGTGCCAATGGTTGAATTAGGGCTGGGTGATGAAAAAATGAATACAGAAGCAATAATCAGTGCCAGAAAAATATTCACAAAGGCAAACCAGTGCCCCCAGCTAACCAGTTTCGAAACGCGTTGCCGTCTTGGTGATTCAGCTAAAATCATAATATGTCAGTTTACTCATCTATACTTTTTTTGAGGATACTGGTGAATTGTTCTGCGAATTGTTTTCGACTAGAGGCTGGGATTTGCGTATTCACAATATGGGTGATTACGTTTCCCAACACCATCAAGGATAAATCTCGATCAGCACCTTCTTGTTCCAATGTCAGGATGACTTTATTCATTAGTGCT